>CAILZI010000116.1 GCA_903838675.1 uncultured Verrucomicrobiota bacterium | reverse complement strand
GCAAGAGTTCGAGCTGAAACGCCTCGCGCTCGAAACGGTGATGCGCGATGCCGCAGCATCCAGGTAGTCATGCTTCTCGCTTTCTACAAGCCCTTCGACGTCCTCTCCCAGTTCACCCAGGAGCACCCATCCCACCGCACCCTGGCCGAATTCGGCTTCCCACCCGATGTGTATGCCATCGGCCGTCTGGATCGCGATTCCGAAGGCCTTCTGCTGCTCAGCGACGAAGCCCGCTGGAATGACCGCCTCCTCAATCCCCGCCACGCCCATCCGCGCACCTATCACGCCCAGGTGGACGGCCTTGTCAGCGATGAAGCGCTGCGAAAACTCCGCTCCGGCGTCGATTTGAAGGAATTTCGCTCCCTCCCCTGCAAAGCCCAGCGCCTCGACACCGACCCCGCTCACCCGCCGCGAGATCCCCCCGTCCGCTTCCGCAAAAACATCCCCACCTCCTGGCTCGCGCTAACCCTCACCGAAGGCAAAAACCGCCAGGTCCGCCGCATGACCGCCGCTGTCGGCTTCCCCACCCTCCGCCTCATCCGCGTCAGCATTGGCAGCCTCAAACTGGCCGATCTAGGCCTCGAACCCGGCAAATGGCGCCCCCTCAGCGCCAGCGAGCAGCAGCAAGTCCTCGCGTAGCCCCCTTCGGCAGCGCATTCCGGCAAGTGCGATGAACACTCCTTCCCATCGCCCAGCGCCCCCATCTCACCCATAGCCTCCCCCTCCGCAACAACCGCCAACCATTGCAAACAACCGCCAACTACTGCAAACTCCCCTTCCCTCTCCCAAACTCCGTCCTTGCGCACCCGCCCCACCATGCCATTTTCCGCGCCCTTTCCCCAACCCCCAGCATGGCACTCATCGTCCAGAAATACGGCGGCACCTCCGTCGGCAACCCCGAGCGAATCCGCAATTGCGCACGTCGCATTCTGGAAACCCAGCGCGCGGGCAATCAGGTGGTCGCCGTTGTCTCCGCCATGTCCGGCGTGACGGACAATCTGATTCGGCTGGCCAAAGAAGTCTCCCCAGAGCGCGAACCCATCGAGCGTGAGATGGACGTCCTCCTCGCCACCGGCGAGCAGACTACCATCGCCCTCACCGCCATGGCCATCAACGCCCTCGGCGGCAAGGCCGTTTCCCTCACTGGCGCGCAGGCAGGCATTTCCACCGACCGCGTGCACACCAAGGCCCGCATCGTCAACATCACCCCGGACGCGGTGAAACAGATGCTCGACGAAGGCAACATCGTCATGCTCGCCGGCTTCCAAGGCGAAACCGACAATGGTGAAATCACCACGCTGGGCCGCGGCGGCAGCGATCTGACCGCCATCGCCATGGCCGCAGCCATCAAGGCCGACCTCTGCCAGATCTACACCGACGTGGACGGCGTTTACACCTGCGACCCCCGCGTCGTGAAGACCGCGCAGAAGATCGCCGAAATCAGCTACGAAGAGATGCTCGAAATGGCCTCCTCCGGCTCCAAGGTGATGCAGAGCCGCAGCGTCGAGTTTGCCAACAAATTTGGTGTGCGCTTTGAAGTGCGCAACAGCATGAACAACAACCCCGGAACCATCGTGAAAGAAGAATCCCCCGGCATGGAGTCGGTCGTCGTCCGCGGCGTCAGCCTCGAGCGCAATCAGGCCAAGGTCACCATCGACGACGTCGCCGACCGCCCCGGCATCAGCGCCGCCATCTTTGGCGCCATCGCCTCCGCCAACATCACCATCGACATGATCGTGCAAAACGTCAGCTTCGACGGCATCACCGACATCTCCTTCACCCTCAGCGGCGCGGATCTCGCCAAGGCGGAAACCGCACTCAATGCCGTCCTGACCGGTCTCGGCGACAAAGCCCAACTCCGCACCCAGAGCAGCATCGCCAAGGTCAGCGTCGTCGGCATCGGCATGCGCAGCCACAGCGGCGTCGCCGCCAAGATGTTCAAGGCCCTCGCAGACGCCAAGATCAACATCCAGATGATCTCCACCAGCGAAATCAAGACCGCCGTCATCGTTGACGAAGCCGAAGTCGAAAACGCCGCCCGCGTCGTCCACACCGCCTTCGGCCTCGACGCCTGATCAGTGATGCAGGCACTCCTGCCTGCACCCAAAGCACCGCTTCCCAGCAGCAACGCCCAAGCCACTTCTCGCGCCGACGCGGACCTCCGGCCAATTTTCAATTCTCAGTTTTCAGTTCCCAGTTTTCAGTTGGCAACTCCGTGGCTGGCCCCACAAACCGCTTGGAAAGGCTCCTTGACCACCTTCTGGCGGGGACGTGGTAAGTTGATGCACCTACTTTTCAGGCTTGGGCCCCACCTCCATTTTGGGTTTCCACTCCCGTGACAATCGTTGAGCCTCAACGAGCTGCTCGGGCGTGAGGCCGAGTTCCAGCGCCTCCTTGCTGCTCTTCGCCTCCGCCAGTCCCTGAGCTGCGGCGAGGCTGACCCACTTGCAGGCCTGCACCTGATCCTGGGGGGTGCCCCGGCCTTGGGCGTAGCAGATGGCAAGGGTGTACTGCGCCCAGGTATGACCCTGATCCGCAGCCCGGCGGTACCACTTCACAGCTTCGCTCTCGTCTTTCGTCACAGCAGTGCCATTGGCATATATGACACCGAGATTGTTCTGCGCATCGGCATTGCCCAACGCCGCAGCCTTGCGGAACCATTTCACGGCTTCGGCTGCGTCTTTCGCCACACCTGTGCCCTTGTCATACATAAAGCCGAGATTGCTCTGAGCCGCAGCTTCGCCCTGCTCTGCAGCCTTGCGCCACCACTTCACTGCTTCGGCTGCGTCTTTCGTGACACCTCTGCCATTGAAATACAGCAGGCCGAGATTTCTCTGCGCATCGGAATTGCCCTGCTCCGCAGCCTTGTGGTACCAATTCACGGCTTCGGCTTCGTCTTTCGTCACACCAGTGCCGTTGGCATACATAAAGCCGAGATTGTTCTGCGCACTGGCATAGCCCTGCTCCGCCGCCTTGCGATACCACTTCACGGCTTCAGCGGCGTCTTTCGCCACACCGGTGCCTTTGGCATACATCAGGCCTAAATCGTACTGCGCACTGGCCAGGCCCTGATCCGCCGCCTGGCGGAACCACTTCACCGCTGCGGCCGCGTCTTTGGCCACCCCGGTGCCATTGGCATACATCAGGCCGAGATTGTACTGCGCCTTGGCATAGCCCTGGTCCGCAGCCTTACGGTACCACCTCACGGCTTCGGCTGCGTCTTTCGTAACTCCTCTGCCTTCTTCATACATCACGCCGAGATTGAACTGCGCACCGGCATCTCCCAGGTCCGCAGCCTTGCGGTACCACTTCACCGCTTCGGCCGCGTCTTTCGTCATGCCTCTGCCTTCATCATACATCACGCCGAGATTTCGATGAGCCACGGCATCGCCCTGCTCTGCGGCCTTGCGAAACCACTGCGCCGCTCCGGCTTCATCTTTTGTCACACCTTTACCCTCAAAATACGCAACGCCGAGATTTCTCTGCCCGGCGGGAAAGCCTTGGTCGGCAGACTTGCGCAGCCACTTCACGGCTTCGGCTTCGTCTTTTGCCACACCAGTGCCATAGAAATAAATCGCGCCGAGATTGCTCTGTGCATCGGCATTTCCCTGCTCTGCAGCTTTGCGCCACCACTTCACCGCTTCGGCCAAGTCTTTCGCCACACCGGTTCCTGCGAAATAGATCCTGCCGAGATTGCTCTGCGCATCGACATCGCCAAGATCCGCAGCCTTGCGGTACCACCTCGCACCTGCGGCTTCGTCTTTAGCCACACCTCTGCCCTCGGCATTCATCACGCCGAGCTTCCTCTGCGCCTTGGCATCGCCCTGCTCCGCCGCCTTGCGCAACCACTTCATGGCTTCGGCCTCGTCTTTCGCCACCCCTTTGCCATTGGCATACATCACGCCGAGATCGTACTGCGCCGCAGCATCCCCCTTCTCAGCCTTGGCCCGCGTTTCATCCAGACTTTGAGCCATGACGGATAATCCGCCCCAGATCAGGCAGGCCACCAGCACGAACATGCATCTCTTCATGCGCCCATCCTCTGCAAAGCCAAAAGCTTTCACAAGATCAAAGTGAACAACCCTCCTAGGCCCCCGCCCTACTGGCTGCAAAAGGCGGCGTGAGGCCCTTTGCTGCTCTTACTTGGCACCCTTGGGCCCCACCTCCATGGTGGGTTTCCATTCCCGTGCTAATCTTTGCGCCTCAGCGAGCTGCTCAGACGTGAGGATAAGTTCCAGCGCCTCCTGGCGGCTCTTCGCCTCCTCCAGTCCCTGAGCTGCCGCGAGGCTGATCCATTTTCCGGCCTGCACGGGGTCCGGGACAATGCCTCGGCCTTGGGCGTAGCAGATGGCGAGTGCGTGCTGCGCTTTGGCATCGCCCTGCTCCGCAGCCCTGCGGTACCACTGCACAGCCTCGTCTTCGTCTTTCGCCACACCGATGCCTTCGGCATACGCCTGGCCGAGATTTCTTTGCGCCGAAGCATGGCCCTGGTCCGCAGCTTTGCGCCACCACTTCGCCGCTGCGGCTTCGTCCTGGGCCACACCGGTGCCTTCGGCATACATCACGCCAAGATTGTTCTGCGCAATGGCATTGTCCTGATCCGCAGCCTTGCGCAGCCACTTCAACGCTTCAGTGTCGTCTTTGGCCACACCCAGGCCCGCGGCATACGCCTGACCTAGATTGCTCTGCCCAATGGCATCGCCCTGCTCCGCCGCCTTGCGGAACCACTTCATCGCTTCGGCTTCGTCCTTCGTCACGCCTTTGCCTTTGAAATACATCTCGCCGAGATTGGTCTGCGCATCGGCATTGCTCTGCTCCGCAGCCTTGCGGTACCACTTCACGGCCTCGGCTTCGTCTTTCGCCACCCCGGAGCCTTTGGCGTACTTAAAGCCAAGATAGTTCTGCGCCTTGGCAGAGCCCTGCTCCGCTGCCTTACGGTACCACTTCACGGCCTCGGCGTCGTCTTTGGCCACCCCTTTGCCTTTGGCGTACATAATGCCGAGATTGTTCTGTGCCTCGGCAAAGCCCTGCTCCGCTGCCTTGCGCATCCACAGCGCGGCTGCGTCGGCGTCTTTCGTCACACCTAAGCCTTCGGCATACATAAAGCCGAGATCGTTCTGCGCACCGGCATCGCCCTGGTCCGCCGCCTTGCGAAACCACTGCACCGCTGCGGCGGCGTCTTTCGCCACACCGGTGCCCTTGAAATACATCACGCCGAGATTGTACTGCGCCTCGGCATCGCCCTGCTCTGCAGCCTTGCGCAGCCACCTCATGGCTTCGGCCTCGTCTTTCGCCACACCCAGGCCTGCGACATGCATCTCGCCCAGATTTCTCTGCGCAAAGGCATCGCCCTGATCCGCAGCCTTGCGCCACCACTGCGCTGCTGCGGCGTCGTCTTTGGCCACCCCCTTGCCATTGGCATACATCCAGCCGAGACTGCTCTGAGCCGGAGCATAGCCCTGATCCGCAGCCTTGAGGTACCACTTCACGGCCTCGGCCTCGTCTTGGGCCACACCGGTGCCCTTGGCATGCATCCAGCCGAGATTGTTCTGCGCCCTGACATCGTTCTGGGCCGCCGCCTTGCGCAGCCACTTCAGGGCTTCGGCTGCGTCTTTCGTTACGTCGGTGCCATGGAGATACATCACGCCAAGATTGCTCTGCGCCGTGACATCGCCCTGCTCCGCCGCCTTGCGCAGCCACTTCACCGCTTCGGCTGCGTCCTTCGTCACTCCTCTGCCCCTGGCATAGGCCAGGCCGAGATTGAACTGCGCCGGAACCTCGCCCTGATCCGCCGCCTTGCGCCACCACTGCGCCGCTGCGACGTCGTCTTTCGCCACGCCTGTGCCTTCGGCATACATCCAGCCGAGACTTCGCTGCGCGATGGCATTGCCCTGGTCCGCCGCTTTGCGCATCCACTGCGCCGCTGCCTCGGCGTCCTTCGACACACCGGCGCCCTGGGCATACATCAGGCTGAGATTGTACTGCGCCGGAACATCGCCCTGCTCCGCTGCCTTGCGGTACCACTTCACCGCTTCGGCATCATCTTTGGCCACACCTTTGCCTTCGGCATACATCCAGCCGAGACTGCTCTGCGCACTGGCCAGACCCTGGTCCGCCGCCTTGCGGTACCACTTCAAGGCCTCGGCGGTGTCTTTGGCCACACCGGTGCCATAGGAATACATCGCGCCGAGATTTCTCTGCGAGTTGGCATCGCCCAGGTCTGCCGCCTTGCGCCACCACCGCGCCGCTTCGGCTTCATCCTGCTTCACCCCCAGGCCTTCGGCATACATCAAGCCGAGACCTCTCTGCGCTCTGGCATCCCCCTGGTCCGCAGCCTTGCGCCACCACTTCACAGCTGCGGCCTCGTCTTTCGTCACGCCGATGCCCTTGGCATACATCTCGCCGAGCTGGCTCTGCGCATAGGCATTTCCCAGGTCCGCCCTGGCCCGCGTTTCATCCAGACTTTGCGCGAGGACGGATGACCCGCCCAAGATCAAGCATGCCACCAACAGCGCGAAAACGCATATCTTCATGCCCCCATTGTCTGCAAAGCTGAAAGCATTATCAAGACCAAGGTGAACGCCCCTCCTAGGCTCTCGCCCTACTGGCTGGTGAGGACGGCGTGCGAAGGCTTTGCAGCTTACCCATGTGCTGACCTCTCCCCGTCGGCCAATTTTCAATCCTCAGTTTTCCGTCCTTTCCGTCCTTTCCGTCCTTCTGAGTGGGGTCCGCGCTCGACCTCCGGACATTCCCTTGCCTGACCATTCCTTTGCAAAAAAACAGCGCCCCCTCTTCCTCCCATCCCCACCACCCCCCACCAAAAACAAAACCCCGGCTCGCGCCTAAACGCGAAACCGGGGTCATGAAAAAACACCGACGCTGGCGGACTACGCGCTGCGCTTCAGGTAATACTGCTGATACACGTTCTCGTTCAGCTTCAGCTTGGAGCGGAGGCTGTCCACGGCGGCAGGGGCACCGGAGAACTGGATGTTGATGAAGTGGCCGCCTTCAACGTGGCGTGGGTTGAAGGGGAACTTGCGTTTGCCCATGTTGTCGATCTGCTCGAGCTTCAGACCGGATTTTTCCATGTCCTTGCTGATGGTGCTGACGAGGGAGTCAACGGTTTCTTCTTTGCCTTTGGTGTCGAGCACGATGAGTGCCTCGTATTTGCGGTTCATAGGTGGTGTGGTTTCGGGGGGTTAAGATTCGGGTTGTCGGTTAAAGACATTCATGGCGGTTTCCAGGCCGCGATCAACAGCAGAAAGCACGGCGTCAGCAGCACGCTGGATGACGGCTTGCAGCGCAGGCAGCTCTTCGGCTCGGAATTTGCCCAGCACGTGGCCTACCATGCGTTCACCGGCAGGGCGGCCATCCGTCGGAGCGATGCCCACTTTCAAACGCGGAAATTCATCCGAGCCGAGAGACGAGATGAGGGAGCGAATGCCATTGTGGCCGGCAGCTGAGCCGCTGGTGCGAAAACGCAGACGGCCCAGTGGCAGATCCACATCGTCGTAAACCACGAGCGTTTGCGCGGGTGAAGCTTTGTAGAAGTGCCCCACCGATTGCACCGCACGACCGCTGTCGTTCATGAACGTGAGCGGCTTGAGCAGGTATCCGCCGGTGAATTTTGCCACCATGCCTGACCAGCGCTTTTCCTCGTGGAAAGCGGCTCCCATGCGTTTGGCGATTTCGTCCAGCACCATAAATCCAATGTTGTGGCGTGTGTCGCGGTAGGTTTCGCCGGGATTGCCGAGGCCGACAATGAGGCGCGGCGCACTCACGCCGCTGCTCGTTGTTTCCGCGCCGGAAGCCACATCTTGGAAAAGGTGCGGAGATTACTTCTTGGCGGCTGGCTTGGCAGCAGCGGCAGCAGCAGGCTTGGCTCCAGCGGCTGGCTTGGCTCCGGCAGCAGGGGCGGCAGCAGCAGCGGTAGGCTCGGGTTCGACCTCCACCTTGGGCTCTTCACACATGACGATGACGACATCACCACCCAGGTGGCAGGTGACACCTTCAGGGAAGGTAATTTCGCTGACATGAATGCCCTTGCCAACTTCGAGGTTGGTCACGTCGATCTGAATGCTTTCAGGCAGATCCTTCGGCAGGCAGCGGACTTCGATTTCGTGATGGATGGCTTCCACCAATCCACCCTGCTTAAGGCCCTTGGCTTCACCGATCATGGTGACAGGCACGTTGGCATGAATTTCTTCATCAGCAGCAACCGCATGGAAATCGATGTGGAGGATGCCACCGCGCAGGTAGTCATGCTGCACTTCCTGAACGAGGGCGAGCTGGTCTTCGGAGGAGCCGGCGATCTTCAGCGAAACAAGAATGTTGTCCGAGGCGCTGCCTTCGAGAAGCTTCGAGAAGGTTTTGCCGTGCACCTGGATGCTGGCGGCCTTCACCTTGCGACCATAGAGGGCAGCTGGAATGGTGCCTGCTTTGCGCATGCGTTTGACGGCGCCGGTACCGGACTGGGTGCGGACTTCTGCCTGGAGATCGAGAATTTTAGCCATGGTCGGGATTCCTCAGAGGAGGAGATTAAGTTTTGGAAAAAGGGCGCGGAGAATACACGCCTACCCCCGCGTGTCAAACAGGGATGTGACAGACTCGTTCCCGTGGATGCGGGCAATGGCCTGTGCCAGCAGGGGGGCAATGTCCAAAGCAGTGACCTTTTCCCCAGTTGCCTGCGGGGTCGAATTCGTCGCCAGCAGCTCAACAATGGGCGATCTGGCGATGCGATCCCGCCCCTTTTCACCCAGCACAGCGTGGGAAACACCGGCATAAATCTTTTTCGCCCCGTGTTTCAGCAGCAAATCGGCGGCTGCGGTAAGCGTCCCGGCGGTTTCTGTCAGGTCATCCACCAGCAGAACATTTTTGCCCGCCACATCGCCGATGACACTGTGCGCCTCGACTTCATCGGCGCTGACACGATTTTTTGCCACGATCGCCATCGGTGCGCCCAGCGCCTTGGCAAAGGCATGCGTCATCTTGATGCCACCCACATCTGGCGAGACCACCACGAGGTCGCTGATCCCGCGCTCGCGGATCGTCTTCATCAATACCGGGGCTGCGTAGAGATGATCCACGGGAATGTCGAAGAAACCCTGGATCTGCCCGGCGTGCAGATCCACGGTCAGCACCCGGTTCACTCCGGCCGCTACCAGAAGATTTGCCACCAGCTTGGCCGTGATCGGCACCCGCGGGCGGTCTTTACGGTCCTGGCGCGCATAGCCAAAGAACGGCAGCACCGCAGTGATGCGGTGGGCGCTGGCACGGCGCACGGCATCCACCATGATGAGCAGTTCCATCAGGTTCTGATTCGTCGGCGGACAGGTCGGCTGCACAATGAAGACGTCACCACCACGGATGTTCTCGTGGATTTGCACGAAAGTCTCACCGTCCGGGAAAGTGGTCAGCTCAGCGGCGCACAGTGCAATGTTCAGGTTTTTGGCAATCGACTGCGCCAGCGTCGGGTGCGCTGAGCCGCTTAAAATCTTCAGACTTTCATTCATGGGGCGCGGAGTTAGGCGAGCCTGTAACAGAAATCAACCCATCGCGTCATTCCACCTCTCAATGCTTGTGCTTGCAGGCAACTTCTCGTACCTCTGGCGGTTGTTCTGCTAATAAACTTGCCTCTCCTTCCCTATCCCTCCCATGAGTGATTCTTCCAGCCCCAATCCTCCGCCGAAGACCACCGGCGGCGGCTGGCGCTGGGAACCGCCCACCCCGGCGGAATTGCAGGAAATCATGCCTCAATATGAAGTGCATTTGCTGGTCGGACGTGGCGGCATGGGAGCGGTTTACAAAGGCACTCAGCTCAGTCTGGATCGTGCCGTGGCCATCAAGCTCCTCCCCCCGGCCATCGAGCAGCAGGACCTTGCCTTTGCCGAGCGCTTCAAAAACGAGGCCCGCCTGATGGGCCGCATGAATCACCCCGCCATCGTCAGCGTGTATGATTTCGGCCGCACCTCGGACGGCCAGCTCTACTTTGTCATGGAATACGTCGATGGCACCGACGTGCAGCGCATGATCGCCCGCGAAGGCAAGCTCCCCCCGGAGCATGCCCTGGCCATCACCGCCCATTTGTGCGATGCCCTCGGCTACGCTCACAAGCAGGGCATCGTCCATCGTGACATCAAGCCCTCCAATGTGCTGATCGACATCGAAGGCCGTGTCAAAGTCGCCGACTTCGGTCTCGCCAAGCTTTCCGATAAAACCAAAAACTCCGGCCTCACTCAAACCGGCATGGCCATGGGCACTCCGGACTACGTGGCACCGGAATCTCTCATGTACGGCTCGGATGTGGACGGCCGCGCAGACATCTATGCCGTCGGGGTCATGCTCTATCAGATGCTCACCGGCGACATCCCGCGCGGCATGTTTAAAATGCCTTCGCAGAAATTTCAAAGCATCGATCCCCGCTTTGACGCCATCATCCGCCGCGCTTTGGAGCACGACCGCGAGGAGCGCTATCAGAGCAGCCAAGAATTGCGTCAGGCTCTGGATGTGATCTTGACCACGCCCCGCGCAGTCTCAGGCCAGGAATCCAGTGCCGCGCTGCCCAAACAGCCCCCACATACCCCCGGCCGCACGGTGGTGCCTTCTTCGCGCAATCCCGGCTCCGCCCAGCAGCGCACCGCGCCGAAGCATGAGACGTATGAGCCGCCGCTCCCGCCCAAAGCGGAACCCTCCTCGACGATGCCCTATGTCATCGCCGTCCTGCTCATGCTCGGTCTCGGCGGCTGGTTCATCATCAATCGCCAGCCCCACGCCATTCCATCCAATTCGTCTGAGAATACTGAAAAGACAACGAGCCCCCCTTCTTCGGCACCCGCTCCAAAGATCGCTACGACACCACCCCGGCCAAGCGCGCCTCCCTTGAAACCTGCTCCCGTAAGCAGCGCACCACCCGCGATGGCACCGGTCACCCCAGCTCCACCAAATCCACCCGCAACCCCTTCCACCGCCAACGAGCCGATCGTTTACCGCATGGCTCAGCTGGAATCTCAGTTTCAGACCGCATTTGAGCGGGATGTGAACACCACCTACACAGATCAGCTCAACACGCTGGGCACCGGCTATGTCACCGCTCTTGATCGCGCGATGTTGGACGCCAGCAAGGCCGCACGTCTTGATGAATCGCTCGCCCTGCGTGAAGAAAAGCAGCGCTTCACCACGCACAAGTTCATGCCGTCCATCGATCCCTCAAGTCTGCACAAGTCGGTGGTGAATCTGCGCAACGCCTACCGCACTGCGGAAAAAAAATACGCACAGCAAAAGGACGCCTCCTCCCTGCCTCTTTACGACCGCTACATCGAAGTACTGAATGCTTTGGAAAAGGAAGTCCTCTCTCAAGGCCGCGTTGCAGAAGCCGCCTCCGTCCGCACCAAGCGAGACGATGTCGTCGCCCGCCGCAGACAGCGCGCGGCCAAAATCTCCACCGGCGCGTAATCTCCAGTTCCGTCATTCGTCATTCGCCATTCTGGTTTCGTCACTCGTTCCCCCTCATGCCTTGGTTCCACCTCCTCATCGCCGGACTCCTCGAAGTCGCCTGGGCGGTCGGTTTGAAACAGACCGCCGGCTGGACGCGCCTGTGGCCCAGCCTCATCACCGTGGCGCTCATGATCGCCAGCTTTTTCTTCCTCTCCCTCGCGCTGCGCACACTTCCCATCGGCACCGCCTACGCCATCTGGACCGGCATCGGTGCCATCGGCACCGCCCTCATCGGCATCTACATCTTTGATGAACCCCGCACCGCCGCGCGGCTCGTATGCATCTTGCTCATCATCTCCGGCGTCGTCGGCCTCAAACTCGCCTCCTCCACCCAAACCTGATCCAGCACCGCATTCGTCATTCGGATTTACTCATTCGTCATTTCCCACTCCGCATCTTCCATCTCTCCTTTGACAACCACCCCCCCCACCTCTTCATTCCCCCCATGACCCCCAGCCAATACTCCGATTTTCCCACCTCCATCGCTCCGCAGTCCAGTTACATGGTCCCCACCGTCATCGAGTCCGAAGGCCGTGGCGAGCGCGCCTATGACATCTACTCTCGCCTCCTGAAGGACCGCATCATCTTCCTCGGTGGCGAAGTGAATGACACGATGGCCTCCATCATCATCGCCCAGCTCCTCTTCCTGCAGATGCAGGACCCGAAGAAGGACATCAACATCTACGTCAACAGCCCCGGCGGCAGCGTCACCGCCGGCCTCGCCATCTACGACACCATGCAGTTCCTCACCTGCGACGTCTGCACCTACAGCATCGGCCTCGTCGCCAGCATGGGCGCCGTTCTTCTCGCCGCAGGCACCAAAGGCAAGCGCTACGCCCTGCCAAACTCCGACATCATGATCCATCAGGTCTCAGGTGGCGCACGCGGCACCGCCAGCGATGTCGAGCGCACCGTCGAATACATGTTCGGCCTCAAGAAACGCCTCAACCGCATCCTCGCCCATCACACCGGCAAATCCGTCGAACAGATCGAACGCGACACCGACCGCGACAACTACCTGTCCGCCGCCCAGGCCGCCGAATACGGCCTCGTGGACAAAGTCCTCGAAGGCAAAAAAGACATCTCAGCCGAAGCCAAATAACACCTTCACTCCGAAAGGGCGGGACTCAAACTCCCGCCCTTTTTTTGTGCCCAAAAATCGCCCCCTTCCCACCCATCGCCATTCCTAAAAATTCGCGGATATTCGTGCCCATTCGCGTTGAAAACATCCGTCTTATAATGCTGCCTCCTCCGTCTCTACAGTTCCCCAATCTCGTGCGGCATTAAATCAGTGCCTCATTAGAATCCCCCCATTCCCTTGCTCAGCATTCCTTTGCTAAAAAGAGCCCCTCCAAATCACCCCAAGCTATTCCCCCCCCCATGAAATTAGGCTTCGTCACCGCCATCCTCCCCGAACTCTCGTTCGACAACGTCCTCAACTTCGCCCGCCACGAAGGCTTCTCCACCGTTGAGGTCATGTGCTGGCCCGTCGGCAAAGCAGAGCGCAAATACGCCGGCGTCACCCACATCGACGTCACCTCCCTCACCAAGATCAAAGCCCAGGAGATCCTCGGCCACTGTCAGGATCAGGGCGTCAGCATCAGCGCCCTCGGTTACTACCCCAACATGCTCGACCCAGACTTCGCCGTCTCACGCGCAGGCGTCTCCCATTTCAAAAAAGTCATCGCCGCCGCCCCCAAGCTCGGTGTGAACCTCGTCACCGGCTTCGTCGGTCGCGACTGGACCAAAACCGTCGATGAAAACTGGCCCCGCTTCCTCAAAATCTGGCAGCCCATCATCAAGTACGCCGAAGATCACGGCGTGAAGATCGGCATCGAAAACTGCCCCATGTCCTTCACCCGCGACGAATGGCCCGCCGGCAAAAACCTCATGACCACCCCCGCCATCTGGCGCCGCGCCTTCAACGACATCGACTCCTCCAGCTTCGGTCTCAACTACGACCCCTCCCACTTCATCCTCCAGGACATGGATCCCCTCAGCCCCCTCGCCGAGTTCAAATCCAAGCTCTTCCACGTCCACGCCAAAGACGTCAAAATCAACCGTGCCGCCCTCAACGAAGTCGGCCGCTTCGACTTCCCCCTCCAGTGGCACCAGCCCCGCATCCCCGGCTACGGCGACATCAACTGGGCCGCCTTCATGGCCGAGCTCATGCGCATCGGCTACACCGGCCCCCTCTGCATCGAAGTCGAAGACGACACCTTCGGCAAAACCCTCGAAGGCCGCATGCAGGCCATCAAAGTCGCGCGAAATATACTCGCTCCATACTTTGGGTGACCATCTGATTCGTCCTCGTTCTCCTACTCGAACTCGTCCTCGATCCAGCCGCTCCGCTTCATTACAAGCATCCAGACACCATGCGCTCGAACGTAGTCATTGCATTGCTCCTTGCAGTTTCAGGATGCGGCAAAATGCCTGCAAAGCTCATCGTGCCTCCATTGCCAAAGGTGGAGATTGCTGATGTTCCGGCCCCTGCAACTCCGACCATCATCGTCGAAAAAGGCTCGAACCTGCGCGCCATAGCCACCGCAGCCTACCATCACGAAAGCTTCAGCGGTTTCGTCGGGCAGTTAAATGGCATTTCAAAACCTGAGCGTCTTCTCGCAGGCGCAACGCTGAAGACTCCCTCCCTGCCGGTCGCCTTGCGCGACGCGGGCCTGGATCCCCAATATCAGCCTGCCGTCAACGCACTGGCCAAGGCTTGGACTGATCTAGTCTCGATCCTTCCAGATTACATCCTCGCTCGAAATGACGCTGGGACAAAAGATGGCGGGAGATTTGTAGTTCCTGCAAAAATCAAAGCGGCACTCTTAACCTGTGCCGAGACAATAGATGCATCCACAGACGCACTGAGCCATCCTCAGGCGGGACATGTTTTACCTCGTTCCGCCATCGGAAAGTTTGCAGGCGCATCTTCAAGTCTGCAGCGATTTTCACAAGGCTTCGTCGAAAGCCTGGATTATGACACTTACCTCGTTGAGCAAGAGTTTGGCATGGGGTTTACCAACCTGCTTCTCTGGGTCCAGGCTCACCACAAATAATTCGCGCCTCACCAGATCAATCAGAACTGCAGGACCCTCTGGCTCGCCTTGTGTTGAGAAAAGCGTAGTTGGACCTTTTGTGAGCCTGTTTGAAGAAGCATCAGATTCATCTGATCCTTAAACACCTCAAAAAACACCGCATCCCTCACCATCGCCCCACCCACCCCCTCCGGCACCTCCACCTCAAAAAACAACACCACCGCCGGATCCCCGCTCTTCTCACTCTCCTTCTCCATCTCCCTTCCCACCCACGCCATCTTCGCCACCTTCCCCGCAGCATTCGTCACCACAAAGGTCTTGGCCAGATACGCCTGAATCTGCGCATCAAATTCCGCCGCCGGCGTCTTGTCGATCCGCATCTCCCGCTCGCTCTGCCGCACCAGCGCCAGCTCCAGATCGCTCACAAAAACCGTGAGACTCACCTCCAGCTTTTTCGTCTTCGCATTGTACTCAGCCTCCGCAGTCGAAGTATGCACCGAATGAGCATGCAGACACGTTGCCGTCAGGGCACAGAAGATGACAGACAAGACGCGCATGGAGCACGGACCTTAGCCCGCCGCACCAGCGCAGGCAAGCCGCGCAATCCTCCGGCCTGGCACCGCCAATTTTAAGCAAATCACCTCAAATCAAATCGTGCCTCAAAAACGACTTCATGATACTTTGGCCGCGTGAATTCTTCCCCGCCCATGTCCAAACGCCGCCGCTTGTGGCGCTGGAGCTGGCGTCTCGGACTCACGGGCAGCATCCTGCTGGCAGTTTTGCTCTTCTGGGCCTGGCAGCAGCGTGTAGCTCTCGCGAATGCGCTCATGCGCCGGTATCTTGGTGATATGCAGGTCGAAATCGTCTCTCTCGAATGGGATGACGGTGCCCTCCATGTGGGGGAGGTGAGCACCCTGCACCTGCCAAGTTCAAAACGCATCTCCAGCGTAGGCCATGTGGAGTGGCACCCACACTGGAGCGAAATGCATCTGGGAAATCTGGGCGGCCTCAAGGTCGAGGAAGCCGTCGTGGACATACCCCTGGCATGGCTCATGCCCTCTGCACCCCAGCCCAACACCCCTGCAGCAGCAGGATCTTCGTTTCGCTGGAGCATGGACTTGATTGATCTCACACCGACGAAATTCGTCGTGCGCGATGAAAACTGGCAGCCCCTTTGCAGCGTCATCGTGACGCAAAAGGTACATTCCCTGCAAGTCGGCGGCAGCAAATCGCCTTCCTTTAAAACCGTGATCACGGATCTCCAGCAGGCGGAGTGGCGTGGGCGGCCCGTTTTCGGCAGCCTGCATCTCGAATCCGAGATGCGTGGGGATGACTTTGAACTAAAAAAAGCCTCGCTGCATGGCGGCACCATTGATCTGGCCTGGTTGCAGGAGCTCAGTCCGGCGCTCAGGTCGAAGCTGCCGCCCTTGCGCGGTGGAGTTCAGCTTGAATGGGAAGGTCGTGATATGAGCTTGTCAAATGCCGGCCTGATCTCTGGCGGCATCCAGGAGCTGCATTTGAAAAATCTGCAGATTCTGCCCCTGTCCGGCTCTGGCCAGATCACAGCCGCAGCCCTGGATCTGAAGGCATCCCAGGATTTAAACGGCCTCTGGCATGTGGAAAGCGGTCTGCTGCTCAAGCCACTCATCGAGTGGACGCGTGAACTGGAAACCGCCCTGCTGCCCAAAAGTGAATCAAAGCACACAACCTCCTGGCAGGCCAGGATCGACGAGTTGGAAGTCAAAGGGGGGTCCATTAAATTGACGCCCACCGAGCTCTGCCCCGTCGCGGGTGAGCTGGCCTGGAGCACGAGTTTGGAAGCACTGGACATTTCCTCTGATGGCATGCGCTCGGCGGTAAATCAGAAACTGACACTGGCAGACCTCTCCCTGCGCTGGGGACGCATGACCACCCACGCGCAGCCTCATCCATTCGCACAAGTGAAGTCTGTCTCGCTCGAATTCGTGCCCGACAGCTTGCGCGAGTTGTGGCAGGTGGGATCTCTGGTGCTGACAGCCCCACATTTGGCTTTCACCCCGGAAAACGGACCCTGGTTTGACAAGATCGAGACCCCACCGGTCCAAACGACGCTCAAACCCGCCGCCCCTTGGTGGAAGCAGTTGAAGTTCGGCACCCTGACTCTCACTGCAGGCGAGCTCGACATCTCCATGCAGCTCGCAGAGCGCCTCGAATCTTCGGTTCACTTTGCGATCACAACCGAGCAGTCAAAACAGCATCTGCTCATTGAGTCGGCACAGATGAGCATTCCAAAGCGTTCGACCCTGCCGGTGTTGAATTTCGCCGATGTCGAGGTGCTGGCCACGCTGCCTGAAATGTGGCGCACCCAGCGCCTGGAATCCTTGAAAATCGCGGATGGTCATATCGCGGTGGGAGACGCGCTGATGACTTTGTTCAGTGGCGATGCCGCCGTGGTTCAAACCAAAGCCGATGCCGCCGCAGCTCGCTGGACGGCAGGAAAAATCGAAGTCGACAAAATGGGCGTCACTCTCGTGCGCATCGCGCCTGGCCTGCCCCCGGTGCGCTTTGATGTGAACCTCTCTGCAAACGAGACCCCGCTCGATCTCGACGGCCTCGCGGAGAATGTGGAGCCACAGACCATCCAGCTGACGCGGCTGCGCATCCCTTCCCCTCACGAGCCACTCCGTACCGTGGCGGAAATGGATGTCATTCATGTTTACTACACGCTCGATGGCCTCCTGCACCGCCGCATCGACCGCGTGGAGATCGTCTCGCCTCTCCTTTATGTGGGCGAAGATCTCTTCTGGTATGTGGAAAACTTTCGCAAAACAATGAAGGGCGAGACCCCAGTCCCCGATGCCACCTTTGGCCCACCCGCACCGCCTAAACCCACCGCTCCTGGCTGGCATGTGGACATCCTGGGCGTGAGCGACGGCAGGCTGCTCATCGCACCGAAAGGGGTGCCGCTGGCGGGCATCAGCCGTCCCTTCCCCTTTAGTTTCACCTCGAAACTGGAAAGCGGCCAGCTCGATGCACAGTTCAACGTGCCGACGGACAATTACACCCTGAAAGATCTGAAGCTCGAGTTTCGCGGCATGAAAGGGCAGGTCCATTTCAATTTGCCGATGAAGGACCGGAACAACAATTTGACCGAAACTTTCACAGTCGAGCAGCTGCGCTGGAAGCAGCTCCACTTCGAAAAAGCCCACCTGAGCATCACTTATGACGTGCACGGTGTTTACGGCGTGTTCGGCAGTTCGGCCTACGGCGGCTATGTGAACGGCGCATTCGACATCTACCTGGACGAGACCTACACCTGGGACGGCTGGCTGGCAGGCGCCGGGGTGGATTTAGGGCCGGTGACGACGACCTTGTTCCCGGAATACTTTCTAATCGACGGCAAGGTCCAGGGCAAGGTGGTAGCCACGGGAAACATGAATGAACTGTACCAGGGCGATGCAGAATTCGAAAACCGCTCACATGGCCGCTTCAAAATCGCTGCGCTCAATGACATGATCAAAAGCCTGCCTAAGGCGCTGACAGGCACCATCGGAGATCAAATAACCCGTATCGGACTGGAAACACTGCGGGACTTCGATTATGAAAGCATTGATGGCAAAGCACGCTTCTACGGACGGGAAGGCCGCGGACACCTGCGGTTCACCGGCTCGCAGGGCTCGCGCAAGTTTGATGTGAATGTCTATGATCACCGCTGGAAAGAGGAACCACACAAACCCGAAACCGCTGATGCAGTGGCTCGCTAAACGTCTCATCCTGTTCTCTGCCGCAGCCTCTCTGGCCGCGTGCAAACATCTCCCCCAAATACCGATCACCACTCCGAAACCGCTGGAGGTAAATCTCAACATGCGGCTCGATGTTTATCAGTACCGTGGCGATGAGCCCCAGGACAAGGAGGCCCTCAAAAACGTCAGTGAGGCCACGGACCGCATGCGCAACCGCATGGCGGAAATCGAAACCTTGAGGAACAACCAGTTTGTGAGCGAAGATCATCGCGGCCTGCTGCAGATACGCGAGGTGCCTTCCGGCGACTGGGGACCTCAGGTGAAAAAAGCCGTGGCGGCGGAAAATGAGGACCGCATGCTGCTGATGCGCCAGAAGGCCAAGGAGGCCAACCGCCCGCTGCATGAGATCGAAGACGAGCAGTGGCACCTGCGCTCGGAGCAGGCTGACGTCGGCGACTGGATCGAAATACCAGGCAAGACACAAGGTTCGTTTCAGTGGAAACGCGTGGAAGCCGACTCTGCTCCCCCAGCCAGCCAGCCAACCATCACCACGCCAGCTATCCCAGCCACACCACCCATCCCAACCACGCCCAAACCATGAGACTCATTATCTTCCTGCTCATCTCGTTGATCGTTGTTCTTGCCCTCACAAATCCCAACGAGACCGAGTTCCGTTCCTACATGCAGATAAAGCACGGCATTGCAGGCTCACTGAGTTTGAAAGTCGCCTCGATATTCTCCGCCGGCACCAGCACTGGAGTCTCCCGCGACAACTACGTCATCTTCAGCCGCTACTACATCGGTGGTGAAGGCATTCTGCCACGCACGGACTTGGCGTGGGCGGTGGCTGGAAAATTTTTTGACATTTCAGAAGGCGGCGAAAAGTAATGCAATGCTTCATCTGCTGCCTTCATCCACGCGGCTGCCATCCCTTCTGGTCCTGAGTCTCCTCCCCGCTTGCACGCTGCTGCAGCGCAAAGCATCGCCGTCAGTGCTGCCCAAGCCAGCCTATCATATCGACACGGCACTGGCTGCGGCCTTGAAACCGGCGGCAGCAAGCATCGAAATCGACCTGACAAGGCAGGAACTGCGTCTGCTCAATGCTGACAAGGCAGCCGTCGTCGTGACGCAAATTTCCTCAGGCCGGAACACAACACCCACACCCACCGGTGATTTCAAAGTGCTCGAAAAGCTGCCGACGAAGTTTTCCAACCGCTACGGCAAGTTTGTAAAGTCAGATACACATGAGGTGATCGTGTGGCGTGTCTGGGAGCATCACGGCCCGCAGCCACCGGGCACCCGCTACGAAGGCTACGAAATGCCACACTGGCTCCGGCTTACCTGGCCCGGCGTGGGTATTCATCAGGGCGAGTTCAAGCCGGGGGAGCTTTCCAGCAAAGGCTGCATCCGCACTCCTTCCGAGCCTCAGCGAATCATCTGGGAACATGCCCAGGTTGGCACTCCGGTGCACATCCACGGCACCAGCGCCGGTCATCCTGACGCGCCATGAGCTCCACCTTGTCACCAGCAAAAAAATTATGGTGCCGGCTCAGCCTCTTCAGGTTCGGCTTTTTTAGCCGCCGGCATTTCAACCGTCACGCTCAGCTCCCAGGCACGATTTTTGATGCACCAGACCAGTACCGCCAGACCGAGAAAGACTATCAATGCCAGATGCATCATGCATCCGGTTCCGCATCCGATTCCTTGAAACGAATCGCGATAAGTGCGGATATTTGTTCTGAATGTCTCCCCCATGCATGGCAACCTGCGTCATCTTGGATTGGACAGCCAGCGATTGTCGTCGATTTTTACCCCCTGCCTTTGACTGATTCCATCAACCAAATCTTCCTGATCCTCCCATGTCACGCCGCGCCCAATCTGGAGTCCGCCCCACCCACTGGCTGGGATTGATCGCCATTCTCGCCGTCGTTGGCGGAGGTGGTTTCGCTTTGATGAATCGCTCGACCGATCCTATGACCGGCATCACCGAACTCAGCGCCAGTGAGTTCATGGAAAATGCCACCGCCCTCAGCGGCAACGAATACAAGGTCGAAGGCATCGTGGATGACCGGCTCGACAACTGGCGCGGCTCCGATGGCCGCCTCTTCAGCCTGCAGATCAGCGACAGCTCAGGCAATAATTTCGTTCCAGTTTGGGTCCCACCGGACTACAAAGGTGCCAACATTCAGCGCCGGCAAAGATACATCTTCAAAGTTCGCGTCATGGAAACCGGCGTGCTCGAAGTTCTCGAACTCATCAAAGCGTAAACCCACACCGTCATGAAGCGCCTTATTTTTGCTCTTGCCCTCGGCGGACTGTGTCCAGCCGGCGCCCAGGTTCTGCCAGGCAGCACCGGTGTCGGTGCGCCCCCGGCACCCACGACCACCAATTCCAATAACAATTACAACATGGTGCCCGGCAGTGCCTCAGACCGGCAGACGGATACGCAGACCGGGCTCGGCAACATGCCCATGGCTGATCCCGGTTCAGAGAATGTCGCCTTCAACGGCAAGCTCTGGAATGTGACCAACAACCGCCTCATGCGCTCCCGGTTTGAGACCTATCTCACCACACCCGAAGCCAACGGCCCTGAAGACCAGGCCTACCGTGATCTCATGGCGCAGATCATGGAACTGCTCGCTCCCACGCACAAACAGGCGCCTGATCCTGTGACCAAAGCGCAGGCCCGCGGGCCGGAAGTCATGAAAGCTTTTGCCATGTTGCCGGAGGCCGGTGCCGCCAAAATCGACGGTGGCCTCTGCAATGCTGTCGCCAATGCCATCTGGGATGTGTGGACCTCTCAGAAGCGCGTGAACGAGCGCAAGCTCGCGAACAATGCCATGATGGACCGCCGCAAGCAGCTCGAATGGAATGCGGAGATGGGATTGAACAGCACGCCACTGACCAAAAGCAGCGGCCCCGCCTCCAAAAACGGCTCACAGCAAACCAATGCCCAGACGCAGCAGACCAACAGCGCCACCGTAGGCCGCACCTCCGGCTACATCAAAGGCATCGCTGAAATCGAAGCGCGCACCAAATTGAACGAGACGGCCATGGGCCTCTCCGAAGTCACCAGCAAGATCCAGTTCCAGGCCCTCATCATTCAGATGTTCATGCAGCGCCGCTTTGAGCACGCCGTCATCGCCTGCCGCTTCTACCCTAATCTCTTCCGCGATGGTGAAAGCATTCTGCAACTCGACAAGGGCAGCGATGTTCAAAAGCTCCTCTCCAGCAGCTTCGGCGTCCCACCCACTGTCAGCATGATCGACGGCCTCTCTCTCGAAGCCATTCGCAGCGTGGATGAATCCCTCGTCTCCTTCGAAAATCTCGTGGTCCGCAGGGATGTGGACAGCGCCAGCAACCGCCTCCTAGAAGCCTACGCCATCGGCGAATACCTGCCTCGCGTCCGCCGTCTCCCCATGTCGGAAAAAACCAAGGTGCTGGACTTCGTGCGGAAGAAAAACAAGCTGCTCTCCTTCCTGGAAATGAAGGACTATTCCAGCGCCGAGACGGTCGTCACGGAACTGCGCACCTCCTCCGACGACTTTGAATACGCCAAGCCGCTGGCCGCGATTCAAACCGCCAAGACCATGAGCAATCTCCACGTGAACAACGCCAACGCGGCGATGGGCAACAAGGATGCCAAGACCGTGGAAGCGGAGATGAAGGCGGCCGCAGAAATCTGGCCCACCAATCCGCGCGTCACCCAGCTCAGTGAGCACATGATGCAGTCCACCGACATGAAGTCCCAGGCGCTCATGGAATTCGACCGCCTCCTCAGCCAGCGCAACTACCGCCAGATCTTCGAAAACCAGGCCCCCTTCATCGCCGCCGTCGCCGATGACCTCACCCGCAAGCAGCAGCTTGAAAAAGTCCTCAAGGACATGGGCCGCTTGGAGCTCATCCTCGGCGGAGCCAAGGAAATGGCCGCCAGCAGCCCTGCTGCCGCATGGGAAAAAGTGGAGAAGGAATCCAAACTGTACCCCGACGATCCCATGCTCAGCAAACTGCGCGCAGATCTCGGTGTGAAGGCCAGTGAATTTGTCACCGCCATCGAAAACGCCCGTCAGCAGGAGGAGAAGCAGCAGGTCGGCTCCGCCCTCGCCTGGTATTTGAAGGCCAAGAGCATGCACCCCCTCAGCGAGATGGCACGCGATGGCATCAAGCGCCTGGTGGATGTCGTCAAAAACGGCGACCAGCCCCCGGCCACCCCGGAACCAACCTCAGCTCTTAGCCCGACCTCCGCGGCCAATAATTAGGCGGTGTTTGAAAAACTGCGCTGAATGGCCCTGGCAAGTTCATGCCATCTTATGGCAGACTTAAATCGCACGCACTCTCCCTCCGAAAGCCCGTAGCCCCCGTCCACCACCCCCGAACCCACCTCGGCTCTTAGCCCGACCTCTGCGGCCAATAACTAGGCGGTGTTTGAAAAACTGTGCTGAATGGCCTTGGCAAGTTCATGCCATCTTATGGCAGACTTAAATCGCACGCACTCTCCCTCCGAAAGCCCGTAGGGCTGGCACAACAATAGCCGTGGGAGCCAACCCACGGAACCGCATCACCCATGTCTCCCAATTCCGGGGAACCGCGTAGCGGTGACACAAAACGCTGCCACTCCCAAACATGACTGCGCCAGCACTACAGTGGCTTTTCAAACACCGCCGAGAGCGTAAGCGGGCGGAGACGAACGCTGAGATTCTCTGCGCAGCCATGCAGCATTTTGCCATGATACCGGCAGGGCATCAGGCGAAGACAATCCGCGCCTGCACCCTGAGTTTTTGCAAACCCGGGCTAAAATTCGCATTCACGTTGGCTCGCGGACCATGCAAGTCTCAGCATTCCTCACTGAGGCTGTAGATGCTGAGTGAGTAGGTAGCCACGGAAATCACCGCCTTCGCTGGCTGACCGTCGCGCTCCTCCGCTGACGCCACCACATCCTGCACCGGAAAATTCACCAGATCGTCCCGGTATCCTTCCCAGTCGCTGTTGAATCTTGCCGTCCAAAGTCCCGCCACTGGAACTCCCACTTCATACGCCTCCCGGTTGGTGGCGGAAAAGTTGGCGACAATGAGCACATGATCGTTCGGGCCGCCCTCTTTGTGCCGGAGGAAGGCTATCATTTTGGCCTCATTGTTCACATGGTGCACATTGATGTGCTGCCCAGTAAGGCCACGAGAGACCCCGTCGTTGTTCAGTCGAAGACGTATCAGATCACGGTACAGCTTGGTCACTCCAGAAAACTTGTGCGTGTTCGCCCAGTCAATCGCTTCTGTGTCTTGAAACCAGCCGTCCTCCAGCATCGTCTGGCCTTGGAACAGCATGGGAATCCCTGGCGCCGTCATCACAAGTCCCGCTCCCAAAGTGGAACGTTTAAGCGCATGCCACCCTTCAGGATCGGCTGCATTGATCTCTGAAGTCACTCGGGCCTTGCCATTGGCGACTTCATCGTGCGACTCCGTGTAAATCACCCGCTTGAACGCATCACCCTCATAGCGGTGCAGCAGCGCATCCCGCACCTCATTCATGTCGCGGTGCGCATCCTCTGCAGCGATGATGGCCGCACGAATGGGATGAACAAATTCGGCATCCCACTGGCTGGAGAAATTGGCTCCGCCTTCATTCTCACCTTTGGTGACGCTTTCATTGCCTCGCAGGTCCTCGGCAATCGTGATCTTCCCTGGGAAACGTACGCCCACATCGCGGTTGATCCATTGGGCCAGTCCCCAGCCTTCAGGAATGTCATCACCGCCGTTGCCGGCCACGGAACGGATGTAAAGGGTCATGTCGTAGCGCAATCCATCCACGCGGAACTCCCCCAGCCACATCATGGCATTGTCATGGATGTAGCTGCGCACTTCGCCGCGACCATAGTCCGGCCTCGTGTCCCCCCACGGTGTGGCGGAGCGCCAGTCATTGTAAAAGTAGATGCCACCTTTGTCGTTTTCGCTCCAGCCATCAAACTGCCAGAGATCAAGATCCGAAGGCCCAAAGTGATTGTACACCACATCCTGAATCACTGCGATTCCTTGGTCATGGGCGGCCTTGATGAAACGCTTGTAAGCGTCCGGCCCGCCGTAAGCACTTTCCACTGAGAAAGGGTGCGCTGGATTGTAGCCCCATGACAAATCTCCGGCAAACTCCGCCACCGGCATGACCTCGATGGCATTGATGCCCGTGGCCTTCAGGTAGCGCAGCCGCTTGATCGCGTCGTCAAAAGTGCCCGGCTTTCCGTCTTCACTCCGTGCGAAGGTCCCAATGTGGAGCTCGTAGATCACCGTCTCATTCCACGCTGGAGCGCGAAAATGGTCATCTCCCCAGTCAAAGACATCCTCATAAATCACCCCGTTGCCAACGGAATTGGTGACTTGCCTCGCATAGGGATCCACTCGGGACATCACCTTGTCACCGTTGCGGATGCAGTATTTGTATTCATCCCCGCCTTTCGCCAGGCCAACCTCCCCGTACCAGTAGCCGTTCCCTTCGGACTTCAAAGGATCGGCGTCTTCTTTGAAGTCGTTGAAACTTCCCATCACTGACACACTCTCAGCATGCGGAGCCCATACACGAAAAGCTGTGCCGCCCTTGAAAGGGATGGCCCCCATTCCTGCATGGGCAACTGCCTCTTTGGCGGCTTTCGTTGAATCGATAGATGCTGACTTTTTGGATGCTGGGGATGTCGTGGCGGCTGGCATAGGCTTTTCTGGTCGTGGTTTCATTACCTCGGCAGCCGCGCCACATGTCGGAGAAGCTCGTTACCTTTCGTTCCAGGTCCGCACCTTGGATGTGTGCAAAGCACGGCCGCTGCCCGAGGGCGTTGAAATGAGCTTCGTAAATCGCTGTTTCAGCGATACTTCGACAATCCTTCCAAATACTGCCGCGCCAGTTCGGTCTGCGGCCGCGTGAAGAAATCCGCAGCAGATGATGACTCCTGCACCTTCCCGCCAACAAGAAAGACCACCCAGTCCGCCACCTTCCGCGCAAAGCTGATCTCATGCGTTGCCAGGATGATGCTCTGCCCCGCTTCGGCAAGCTCACGAATCACATCCAGCACCTCGCCAGTCATCACCGGATCGAGTGCAGAAGTCGGTTCATCCAGCAGCAGCAGCCGTGGTTTCGGCGCCAGCGCCCTCGCGATGGCCGCACGCTGCTGCTGCCCCCCGGAAAGCTGGCTGGGCCGTTTGTACTCATGTCCTTCCAGCCCCAGTCGGTGCAGCAGTTCCAGCGCACGCTGCGTGGCCTGCGTTTCGGCCATGCCATGCACCTCCCGCAGCGGCAGCGTGATGTTTTGCAGCGCCGTGAGATGCGGGAAAAGGTTGTACCCCTGAAACACGAAGCCATTGCCACGCCGCTCATTCAAAGCACCCTCTTCATCATGCGGCAGCGTGCGGGCATCAATGCTCGCATATCCATCATCCGGCACCAGCAGGCTGCCCAGCACACGCAGCAGCGTGGACTTGCCTCCTCCTGAAGGTCCTAGCAGCGCGATGACGCGCGCTTCGTCACCCGTGGCAAAGGAAGCCCCGTCCAGCGCCGCATGCGCCCCATAGTGCTTGGTCACGGCATGCGTTTCAAGTTTCATAGGCAAACCTCCCTTCAAGACGACGCGCCAGATGCGACAGCGGCAGCGTCACGACAAGATAGGCCGCCGCCAGCGGCAGGTAGCCCTCCAGCGGCGCAAAGTTCGCGGCGTTCATGATTTTGACCTTCTGCACCAGCTCCTCAATGCCGATGACCGAAAGCAGCGAGGAATCTTTGATCAGCGAAACCAGCTGCCCCGTCGTGCCCGGCAGCGCCCGCCTCAGCGCCTGCGGGATGATCACATACCGATAGGTCTGCGCCTTGCTAAACCCCACCGCACGCGCCGCCTCAAGCTGTGAGGCACTGATGCTTTCCACCGCACCCCGAAAAATTTCCGCCAGGTACGCCCCCTCAAAGCACCCCAGCAAAATGATGCCCGTAAACAGCGGCTGGTCGATGTGCAGCGCCTGCGCAATGATGTAGTGACCAATGAGCAGCTGCACCAGCAGCGGCGATCCCCGCACCAGCTCCACCACACTGCCGCAGAACATCCTCACCGGCAGCCACGGCGCTCGCCGTCCCAGCATGAGCAAGAAACCAAACGCAACGCTGACCACCATCGCCACCAGCGAAAGCCCCATCGTCCCCAGCCAGCCATAGCAGAACTGCTCGCGGTACTTCCACACCCCGCTCCAGTTCCACGGGTACGCCACAGCCGAAAACACCGCGTAAAAGACCGCCGCGGCGAGCGCGAACAGCACCAGCACGTAAAGTGCGTAGCGCGTATTCGAGACAGGCATGTTTTGAGAGTCAGACAAGACGCGCTGATTTACGCCGCGAGGACACCGTTTGTCCCACAAATTTTTCCTGATCCGCCGCCACCCATGCCCTCCTCAACGCGCCTGCCCCAGACAAAACAAATGCGAATCCGTCCGATAAATCAGCGCATCCCCTGAAATCGCCGGGGAGGCACTGATGCGCTCGCCCAGACTGTTCATCGCCAGCACCTCAAACTTCGTGCCGGCCCGAATGACCAACGTCGTGCCCTTGATGTTGCTCACGTATACCTTGCCATCACTCGCCACCGGTGACGAATTGCACTCACCGCCTTCACCCAGCCGCTCGCGGTACTGCTCCTCGCCGGTCCTGCCATCCAGACACACCAGCACCCCATTGTCCTTCAGCACGTACAGCAGCCCCTGGTAATACAGCAGAGACGGCTCCACCGGCCCGGGCTTGTCATTCACCCACACCGTCTCCGGCGGCTTCCCGTCCCCGCGCAGCCGGATCGCATGGATCGCGCTCTGCCGCCACGTCTGCAGGAACACCAGCCCGTCGCCATACACCGGGCTGGAAATGATCTCCCCGTTAAACGGCCCGCTGCCCTCGCCGTACTGCCAGCGCTCTTCATGCGTCACCGCGTCAAACGCCGTCAGGCGGTTCTTGCCCGGCACCAGGATGTCCTCCTGGCCATGATGTTTCACCCGCAGCGGCGTCGCGTGCGCCGTTCCGATCACCCTCTCTTTTTTCCACGCGATCTCCCCGGTCTTCAAATCGAGGCCGATCACATAACACGGCCCCGTGTGATGATCCCACGAGAACAGCACCGAATCATCCAGCACCACCGGGCTGATGTTATAGCCCCACGCCATTTTCGGATCACCAAACTTCGGCAGGTAACGCGTCACCCACACCACCTTTCCGTCATGCGTGTACCGCGCGATGTCCGCATTCCCAAACGCCACATACAGTGCGTCATCGGTCACTGCGGGTGTGTTCGCGGCCAGGTTCGATTTCGCATGCACCCTCTGGTTCACGCCAAAGCCAAAGTCATGCCGCCAGAGTTCACGTCCGCCCTGCCGCTCATAGCACAGCGTCAGCAGAGATTTACCTCCGTCGGTCGTCACCTCGGAAGTCACGTACACCCTGTCACCACGCACCACGGGAGAACTCGTGCCCCAGCCCGGCAGCTCGACCGACCACCGTACATTCTTCGTCAGCGACCATTCCATCGGCAGCTTGTGCCCGTCCGCGACCCCATCCGCCCGCGGCCCTCGCCACCCCGGCCAGTCCACGTCACTCTCAGCAGCAAAACCGGCCGCGTGAAACACAAGCACGCTCAAGGTGACAACGAAATGGCGAAAGAAAGAATACATGATGGGTATCTGGCAGATCACATACCAACGCTCCTTCCAAGACTTTCTGCCACGAGCCTTGTCCATCGCAAACCTCCGTCAACTCTCTCCTCTTCTCCTCTCCCTCACCATCTCCACAATCTCCTCCGGCGTCGCACAATCCGGCCGCACCCCATCACCGCCCCGCTTTTTCCGCCCGACACCATAGAGCTTCCCGATCTGCTTCAGCGCCTTGATCCGCACCGCCATCACAGCCGGCCTCGGCGGCGCAGCCTGACCATCCTCCGCACCCAGCTTCCCCGCAAAGAAGGTCGCCGCCACCGTCTCCCACAGCTCCACTCCCACCTGTTCCCGCAGCGCCGTTAAATCCGCCTTCGACTGCGGAGCCCCCACCGCGCGTGCGCCCCTCCTTCTCGACCTGTGCTTGCGCACCTCCTCCAGGCTCACTCCCAGCACCTTAGCCACCTCCGGCAGCGGCAGTCCCCGTCGCACCTGCAGCTCAAACACCATCTCCGGCACCGTCAGTCCCTGCCCCAGCCCCTGCGCCCGTGCCAGCCACCGGCGCAAACCACGGGCCCTTGCATGCGTCCGCCGCCGCGTCCCGCCAGCAGAGTCTTTTGAAGTCGAATCCATAATCTGAAATGCTTGTTAATATGACCATCTGGTATCCACGGCCACCCGCAACAATTGGGTCCGCATTCCCAAATTCAACCACTTTGTTGTCCAAATTCAGTTCATTCCCCCAGCCATTCTCAAGCCTCCTTCACGCCCACTCCACCGCTCCTCACACTCCCCCCCTCACCTCGCAGCCAGTGCCCGCCCCTGCAAAAACAGCACCACCCCCCGCGCAATCCCGTCCGCGATCTTGTCCCGGTACCCCGCCTCCTTTAGCCGCACCACCTCACTTGCACTCGTGATGAATCCGCACTCCACCAGCACCGCCGGGCACGCCGCCCGCGCCACCACCGCATAGTCACGCGCCTTCGTGCCCCGGTTCTCCGCCTTCGTCGCTCCGCAGACCAGCCGCTGCACCACCTTGGCAAACTCCGCACCATCCCCAGCGGTTCTCCCCTGACCAGTCGACACCACCTGGCGTGCCGACAGCCCCTTCGTTTCCGCAAAATACGTCTCCACCCCCTCCGCCGCGCTCCCCTCGCCATCGGTATTCAGGTGCACACTCACAAACGCATCCGCGTGGTGCGTCCCCGCCAGCGCCGCCCGTTCATCCAGCGACAAAAAGCTGTCGCCGCTCCGCGTCATCACCACCCGCAGCCCGGCAGCTTCCAGCTCCTTTTTCAGCCGATTGGCAATGTCGAGGCTCAAATTTTTTTCAATCACCCCGTGCGCCACCGCCCCGCCGTCATGCCCGCCATGGCCCGCATCCACCACCACCAGCGGCGCAGTTTCAGTCCATACCCGCACCCTCGGCACAGGCTCCACCTCCTGCCGTTGCTGCAGCCACACCAGAGAAAAGGCGCTGCCACCCAGAGCAGCATAGGCCACCACGGTTTGCACACTCAGGGGGATGAACCGACTAAATTTCAAAAAATATATTCGGAAATATAAAATATTTGTTTGAATTAACAATTAAATTTTCTACAATAACCATATGAAGACGCCACATCCCGCATTCCGTGCGCTGAGTACTCTCGTGCTTTTCTGGCTGCTCGCCTCCGTTGCGCCGCTTTCGGCTCAAGTCTCCCACACCTTCACCGGCGCACCACCCCCGGGCTACCCTGCCGCCGGTGCCGGCCTCCAGCCGCCCCCCACCCGCGCCACCCGCCAGGCCGCCGCCGCCATTCAGGCCCCCGTGGGTCGTCCTCAGTACCCCACCACCTACCCACCCCCAGCCGGCTACACCTACCCGCCAGCCCCTCCCGGCTATGGCCCGCCCCCCAAGGCCCCCACGCCAAAATCCTCAGCTCACAAGTCCTCCACCCACGGCAAATCCACCGCCAAACCAGCCCCCGCGAAAAAACCCGCCGCAGGCCCCCCGCCACCACCCAAAGTCTACGGCCCCACCGGCGACCTCACCAGCCAGGTCACCCAGCTGCGCGAGAGCGACAAGGTCCAAAACATCCGCATTGGCGACCTCGAGCGCGATGTCAGCAGCATCAAACGCGGCGGCAAAAGCACCACCCGCTACGATGGCGGCACCGACCTCGCCGCACACACCACCTACATCTCCCGTCCCGGCGATACCCTCTTCCGCATCGCCTCCACCCACCGCGTCAGCGTCGGCGAGATCCAGCAGCTCAACCGCATGACCCAGGACGAAGTCCACGTCGGCCAGACCCTCCTCATCCCCTCCCCCCACCGCCTCGGTGCCTCATCCCCCACCACCCAGCAGGTCAGCTACACACCGCCGACACTCAGCAGCAGCCCCGCCCCCGTCTCAGCACCTGTGAAAATGGTCAAGGTCAGCACCCCCCTCTACTACACCGTCAAAAAAGGCGACAGCATCAAAGCCATCGCCCTCAAGCACAAAATCACCCCCGTCACGCTCGCCACCGCCAACAAGATCAAAGACGTCAACAAAATCGCCGTCGGCCAGCGCCTCAAGATCCCCGGCCGCACCACCACTGTCATGGTCGCCACCAAATCAAAAGCAGCCCCCCGCGCCCAGTCCCCCGACACCGTCCCACTCCCCGGCTACGGCGTCCCCGCAGCCCCACCACCCCCCGCCGCCGGCCTCTCACCTGTTCCGCCACCCATGCCATCCGCTCCCCCTGTCGCCGCCGCCCCCAAAGCCCCCGACACCTCCGACTCCCACCGCGGCATCCTCGCCTATCGCGTCGATCGCACCGACACCATCGAAACCATCGCCACCCAGTTCACCACCACCCCGGATCAGATCCGCGAAATGAACCGCCTCACCCCCGGCACCACCCTCAAAGCCGGCGACGAAATCATGGTCCCCGCCATGGGCGCCGTCTCCGTCAGCACCCGCTAACCGCCGCAGCTCCAATTTGGAGTGCGGTCGCGCAGTGAGGCACGAACGCAGCTACCGCTTTCGACGTGACGCACAGCTCACGTCCACCAGAAGCATTCCGAGCGCGGGCTCAAACCGTACGAGGAGCGCCGGTTTTCAACCTGGCTCCGGCCTTCTGCCCTCAACACTCCTCCTCGCCCATCGCCCCCCATCCCGTCCTTCGAAGCTCGAGCCAAGAATGGTCATCCCCTTTCATAATTCATAATTCCTCGTCCCCCCCTCCGCCTCGCCCCAAACACACAGGTAGGCCAGCTTGTCCCCAAGCCGCCGCCGAAGCCCAGCGCTGGTAGGGAACCGCTGCGCCGGGTCCCAAATTTCGGGTCTGCAGCGTCGCAGGCCTTGAAAAACGTGCGCCGTCCTAGGAATGCGGAAAAGCAGGAGAATGCCCTCCGCCCGGAGAGGGATCATCCTGATCCATCCCCCCAAAGACGACGAAAGCGAAGACGATGGCGACAAAGAAATCTACCGCATCCGCCAGTTTGAGAAGCAGTTCTTCTCTCCCGCCACCAATCAGCTCTTCTGCAAAACCTTCCTCGAAAACTCCCTGCGCGATCCCGTCAGCGGAGAGATGGGCAAGTCCATCGTCTTTGCCGTCAGCCAGCACCATGCCGCAAAGCTCGCGCAGATCTTCAATGACATGGCGGATGTCATTTGGCCCGGCAGATACCAGTCCGACTTCGCCGTGCAGGTGACCTCCCACGTCACCAATGCGCAGCAGTACACCATCAACTTCACCAACAACAATCTCCTCGGCTCCGCCAATTTCCTGCCCGAGTACCGCACCAGCAAGGCCCGCATCTGCGTCACCGTCGGCATGATGACCACCGGCTACGATTGCCCGGACATCCTGAACCTCGGCCTCTTCCGCCCCATCTTCTCGCCCACCGATTTCATCCAGATCAAAGGCCGTGGCACCCGCAAGCATGACTTCCGCGAGCAGCTTCTGGATGAAGAAATGAAGGGCAACGTCAAGGCTCCCACAAAGACCTCCTTCAAGCTCTTCGACTTCTTCGCCAACTGCGAATACTTCGAGGAAAAATTCGACTACGACGAAGTCATCAAGCCCCCGCGTCCCCCAGGTGGTGGCGAAGGCCCCGACGATGGCGGCGGCGATACCGGCGGCCCCACAGCGGGCGCAGGCCATGAGCACATGGGCGAGGATCTCATCTCCACCCTCAAAGAGGAAACCGTTGGTGCCGATGGCATGAAGGTGGACCGCATGTTCTTCCAGAACTTCGAGGACAAGGTGAAGGATGATCCCGACATCGCCGCTGGCGTGGAGGCCGGGCATTGGGACGTGGTGACCGACTACGTCCACAAGCACCTGCTCGACGAGCCCGCCAGTCAGTTCACGCTCGACAAGCTGCGCCGGGCCGCAGGCGTGGACCGCCGCCTGTCGCTGCGGGAGATCTTGGAAAAAATCTTTGGCCTCATCCCTGGCTTCAAATCCAAGGACGAACTGCTGGAGGAGGAATTCGCCAAATTTCTCGCCGATGCCAAACCCGAAGACCCCGAGGCCATCCCCGCCCTCAAGACTTACTTCAAAGCCTACGTCAGCAGCGAGTCCGTGCGCCACATCATCGAAAAGAAGGAGTTCGGCGACCTCGCCGCGCATCCCGTCTTCAACATCGCCGACTTCAAAGCCGTGCCGCCGAAGTTCCGCGCTCTCATCCCCGAATACATCAACGACTACGTTTCCTTGAATCAATTCGTGGCCTAACCTCCCCAAGAGGAGCGCGGACACTCCTGTCCGCCCAGAAGTACGATGGGCACTCCTGCCCGTCGCTCAGCGCTCCCGCTATCCCCCAAGCTCCCACCACACCCTGGCCCCCGCCATCCCCACACAGCCTCCCATTCTCATCAGCACCAAAGGTGCGGCCTATCGCAGCCCAGGGCAAAGCGAGCCTCAGCGAGCGCCGCCCTGGGTTTTGCCCAGCCAATCTGGAAAGCAAACCCAGCGCTTTCTAAACAGGCCGTATTCCCCAGCAGCGTTCTCCCGCCACTCCGCCTGCCCGCCGCTCTGATCCCTCCCCAGCTCCCACCGCACCCAGGCCCCTTTAGCCCCCCGCCTTCCCCCCTGACATGCTCGACACCGAAACCAAACGCCGCATCGACACCGCCCGCGACATCCTCGTCGGCAAAGTCCCCGATCCCAAATCCCAGGTCGAGCAGATCACCATCGCCCTCATTTACAAGTTCATGGATGACATGGACGCCGAAGCCGTGGAACTCGGCGGCAAACGCAAGTTCTTCACCGGCCAGTACGCAGGCTACCGCTGGTCGGAGCTCATGAAACTGGGCGGAAACGACAAATACACCAGCTACTCCGAAGGCATCACCAAGATGACGCAGAACGAGTCCCTCCCGGAGCTGTTCCGCAACATCTTCAAAAACGCCTACCTGCCTTACCGCGATCCCGAGACGCTGAACGCCTTCCTCAAGATCATTGACCAGTTCAGCTATGACCACAGCGAGCGCTTGGGCGATGCCTTTGAGTACCTCCTCAGTGTCCTCGGCTCTCAGGGAGACGCTGGTCAGTTCCGCACCCCGCGCCACATCATCGACTTCATGGTGGAGGTGCTCGCCCCGAAGAAAACCGAGACCGTGCTCGATCCCGCCTGCGGCACCGCCGGGTTCCTCATCTCCGCTTATAAACACATCCTCCGCACCAACACGGATGCCAAAGGCCGCAGCACCCTCACGCCAGACGACAAAGGCCGCCTGGCTAAAAACATCAAGGGTTACGACATCTCGCCGGACATGGTGCGCCTCTCCTTGGTAAACCTCTACCTCCACGGCTTCACCGATCCCCACATCTACGAATACGACAGCCTCACGCAGGAAGAGCGCTGGAATGAATACGCTGATGTCATCCTGGCCAATCCGCCCTTCATGTCGCCGAAAGGCGGCATCAAGCCCCACAAGCGCTTCTCCATCCAGGCCAAGCGCAGCGAAGTCCTTTTCGTGGACTACATGGCCGAGCACCTTAATCCTCAGGGCCGCGCCGCCATCATCGTCCCGGAGGGCATCATCTTCCAGAGCCAGACCGCTTATACCGAGCTGCGCAAGATGCTCGTGGAGCACTCCCTCGTCGCCGTCATCTCCCTCCCCGCAGGCTGCTTCAATCCCTACTCCGGCGTCAAGACCAGCATCCTCATCCTCGACAAATCCCTCGCCAAGCAGAGCCACACCATCGCCTTCTTCAAAGTGGAAAACGATGGCTTCGGCCTCGGGGCGCAACGCCGTGCCATTGAGAAGAATGACCTGCCGCAAGTGCAGGCTGAGCTTACGGCCTATCTGAAGGCACTGCGCAGTGGTGCCACCACGGACAACCTGCTGGCCTCAGCTTCCACTGCCCAGATCGTATCGAAGGAAAAGGTCGCTGCGAATGGTGATTATAACCTCAGTGGGGAGAGGTATCGGGAGGGGGCTGACACATCATCACAGAAATGGCCGACAGTTAGGCTTGATGAAGTTTGTGAGACAATCACAGACGGTGACCATCAGCCGCCACCCAAGACATCTGAGGGGGTGCCGTTTGTAACGATCTCAAATATCAGTGAGCGTGGCGAGTTGGATTTCACCAAGACATTTTTTGTTCCAGAATCTTATTACGCTGAGCTAAAAGCGAGTCGCAGGCCACGCAGTGGAGATATTCTTTACACTGTTACTGGCTCGTATGGGATAGCTGCGTTAGTGCCTGAAAACGTAAGGTTTTGTTTCCAACGCCATATCGCGTTGATTAGACCCGGCCCACAGCTCCTGAATCGTTTCCTTTTCGAATTGTTGGCATCGCCATTTATGCTGCAACAAGGACATGATGCTGCAACCGGGGTGGCGCAAAAAACGGTATCTCTGAACTCATTGCGCAGCTTCACGATTCCACTGCCACCGCTGGAGGTGCAGAAGGAGATCGTGGCGGAGATCGAGGGCTACCAGAAAGTCATCAACGGTGCCCGCGCTGTCCTCGATCACTACCGTCCCCACATCCCCATCCACCCCGACTGGCCGATGGTTCGCATTGATTCAATCGCAAGCGTTCAAGGTGGTGTGCAGAAAACCCGTGACCGCCAGCCAAAAAAGCACCATCGCCCCTATCTGACAGTTCGAAATGTCCAACGGGGCTATCTTGACCTGACCCAGATTGAACAATTCGAAGTGACTCCCGCTGAACTGAACCGGCTGCGCTTAGAGCTAGGCGACATACTTATAGTGGAAGGGAATGGCAGCCGAGATCAGATTGGGCGTGGCGCGATGTTCGATATTAGTGGGGAGGAGTGGATACATCAAAACCATCTCATTCGGGTGCGGTTGGATCGAACAAGAGCAGTTCCGCATTTCATGAGCGTCTTCCTCAATAGCCAACCTGGTCGCGACCAAATGCTATCTCACGCAGTAACAAGCAGTGGTCTCTATACTCTGAGCGTTGGCAAGATTGGCTCCATGGAGGTTCCTTGTCCTCCATTGCTCACGCAGCAAGCCATCGTGGCGGAGATCGAAGCCGAGCAAGCGCTGGTGGCCGCCAACCGCGAACTCATCACCCGCTTCGAGCACAAGATCCAAACCACCCTGGCCCGCATCTGGGGTGTGGAGAAGATTGAAGACTGAATGATGAAGAATAAAACCGAAAAAACCGCCAAAAAACCCGGTGCCTGGAGCGTCGCCCGCCAGCACCTGGCCACTTGGGACAAGCCCGCGCTGCTCGCGCTGGTGAAGGACCTTTACGAATCGGCTGAAGGGAACCGTGATTTCATCCACGCTCGCTGCCAGGCCGGGGACAGCGGCGGTGAGGTGCTGGAGAATTATCGTCAAAAAATCATCGGGCAGTTCTTTTCCAAAAAGGCTCATGGCATGGGCGACCTGAAGCTCGGAGAGGCGCGGAAGGCGATCCGCGCTTTCCACAAGGCCTCCGGCAGCATCCTCGGCACGGCGGAACTGCTGATGACGTATGTGGAGAGCGGTGCGCGCTTCACCCACGAGTATGGCGACATCGACGAGCGCTTTTACAGCAGCATGGAGTCTGCACTGGATGAACTGGCGGCTCTGCTGCGCGGGGAAGCCCGTGAGCTGTATCCAGCATTCAGCGAGCGACTGGCCAAAGTAGAAGAGATGACCGAGGGCATCGGCTGGGGATTCCACGATTTCATCGCTGATGTCGTCGGGCAACTGGAGGAATTATCGGCCTCGCCCTAGTCTGATCTATTCACGAGCCTTCTGCTGCAAACGCTGGAAGAACTGAAAGCGCGCCCGGGTGTTCGAGCCTTGGCACAACGATAGGCGCTGCTAGCGTTTTTTCGAGAGGATCACTTTTGCCGACCCTGCCTTGATTGGCTTTTCGTCCTTCGATGAGTAAGAAAGAAAAAGATGCTTGTAGGGCTTTCGCGGTTTGCCACCGGCCGTTAAAATGCCTGCATCCACCAGCGTTTCGACACGCTTCTCGTCACTCATTGCTTTCAGCCGTATGACGGCTTGCTTCCAGATAGAACGCAGAGCGCTTTTGGAAAGTTGTTGAGTGTCAGGCATGGCTAGCGTTTGGAGGGCGGCTGAAAGTACCCCAAAATACAGGCAGGATCACGAACAGCAATCTGAATATGGGAGCGGAGGCGGATGCAGGAATCCGTGAAAACCTTGTCCCCCTCCTGAAACACACCCCGCACCGAGTGAAAGTGAGCTGTCCCGCCTCTTTCAAATTCCTTGATCGTCCAGTTTACCACGGCGCAATCCAGCTCCCGTAGCAGTTGATCTTTGTCCGTCTTGTTCAGGGCTTTGTTGCGTGGGAGCGGTGTTTTGGTGGCATCCATGGAGTCCTTAAACAGCGGATAGGCCTCGGCGAGCATGTCGGTGTATTCGGCATCCAGCAGGTCAAAACAACTGCCCAGATGAAGGACCGCGCCGAGAACTGCCGGGGTCTTCAATTTGCCCCTTTGTTTTTGCTCTTTGGCCCACTCCAGGGCACGTGCCGGGCCGTGCTCCCAGAAGTAAATCCCATGACCTAGCCAGTCGTAGCGCTTGGGAGAGGCTTTTAACTGGTCGCCTTTCTGGATCACCTTGTCACGAACGGAGGCGTCGCAGCCGTGATAGCCGATGACCAGCCGTTGGTAGTCGAATTCTCTCATGCACTAAGCATCTTGCCCAGCCGCGCAAGTACGGCAACCGGACTTTATTCAATCCTCTATCCACCGGACTGCGCACACTCAAGCATCCAGCATCTCATTCTTTAACAAAATCTCGCATCTCATACAGCTTCGGGTCCCTCATCGGCTGTTTCCGAGCAGCCTTCGCCCGCGTCAGCATCTGTGAAAACAGCGCGTCTGCCCCCTCCCCTTCATCCATCCCACCAAACTGCTCCTCCAGTTTCTCCGGATCTTCCCCCGCTTCCAGCCGCCGCACCATCTCCCGCAGCTCCGGCGGCGTCTTGTCACCCATCATGTCCGTCATCTTGCGCATAAAATGCCCGAGCTGACGCGGATCCGGATTCTCCTCGTCCATCCCGCCCATCTCCCGCTCCATGTCCGCCATGAAGCTCTCCATCTTCGCATCATCCACCCCCGCAAACGGATCATCCGCCGACTCCTCCTTCGCCTTCCCGATCACAGCAAACGCCGACACCCGCTTCTCCATCCTCAAACCCTCCCCATCCGGGCACACCGGCAGCTTGTCCCGATACGACAGCGTCCGGGCGAAAAAGGAATAGAGCTTGTTGTTGTCAGGGCAGTAGAACTCGTAAATCGGCATGGTGGTCGGAAAGGGGTTTCCTCCAAATATAGCCAGCCCACTCGCCCCCTCAAGCCCCGCCATTTTAGATCACCCGCCCAAAATCTTCACTTGGCAGAGCCCCCATTCATCGGCACTCCATGCTCAGTGCCCGCCCTCTTCACGCCCCCCGATCACTTCCGCGAACTCACCCGCGCTGAAATCCTCCCCGACCCCGCCCGCCCCCTCGAAATCGATCTCGGCTGCGGCGACGGCACCTTCCTCACCGGCATGGCCGCCCACCACCCCGAGCGTGACTTCCTCGGCGTCGAGCGCATGCTCGGCCGCGTCATCAAAACCGCCCGCAAGATCGACAACCAGCAGCTTCCCAACGCCCGCATCATGCGCCTTGAAAGCGCCTACACCGTCGGCTGGCTCCTGCCCACCTCCGGCGTCTCCCGCCTCCACCTCCTCTGCCCCGACCCCTGGCCCAAGAAAGGCCACGTCGCCCGTCGTCTCGTCAACCAAAGCGAATTCATCGACGGCCTCTCCCGCATCCTCACCGACGGCGGCGAATTCCTCCTCAAGACCGACGACCAGCCCTACTTCGAAGACGCCCTCACCAGCTTCGCCACCCGCGAGCACCAGTTCACCCGCCTCGACTGGCCCGCCGACGCCTTCTTCTACCCCACCACCGACTTCGAAACCGACTGGCTGCACATGGGCCGCACCATTCACCGTGCGAGATGGCAGAAAATCGGACGTTAAAATCCGACCATGCTCCGCCATTGCCTCCTCCTCCTTGCCCTCTGCCTCAGCATCAGCCACGCTGATGAACCTCGCACCCGAGTCGCCCTAGCCGGCGACTCCACCGTCACCGACACAGCCGGCTAGGGTGCCGCCTTCGCCAAACTCCTCGGCCCCAACGCCGAGTGCCTCAATTTCGCCCGCGGCGGCCAGAGCTCCAAAAGCTTCCGCGACTCCGGCAACTGGAAAAAGGTCATCGACTCCAAGCCCGCCTTCATCCTCATCCAGTTCGGCCACAACGACATGCCCGGCAAAGGCCCCGAACGTGAAACCGACCCCGCCACCACCTTCCCGCAAAACCTCACCCGCTTCATCCAGGAAGCCCGCGCCATCGGTGCCAAACCCATCCTCGTCACCTCCCTCGCCCGCCGCACTTTCGACAAAGGCAAAATTCGCGGCGAACTCAAACCCTGGGCCGATGCCGCCACCAAAGTCGCCGCCGAACAGCACATCCCCCTCGTCGACCTCTTCACGCGCAGCGTCGACCTCCACAACAAGCTCGGAATTGCGGAATCCGACACATTCAATCCCCCAATTGTCCCCAAAAACAAGGACGATAAAACCACCGATCACACCCACCTCAACGCCCACGGTGCCGAAGTCATCGCCGCCATCATCGCCGAAGAACTCCACAAAGTGGCCCCCGACCTCGCCAAGCTCCTGAAGTAACTCAGTGCAACGTCTTGCAGCTTGGCGCAGCCAGCAAAGGCATCTATGATCCAGCCGTGAAGTCTATGCCGGGCCAGTTCTGGAGATTCAGGCGCCTTGTGGGGGCGCTGGCACTCGCTTTGACTTTTCAAGCCCACGCGCAGACCACCGCAAAACCCTGGGCCGAGCGCGAAACGAAGCTGGCCAATGTATATCTGTCACTTCTGGTGCAACAACCGGAATATGGACGCATTCTGGACCTCCTTTGGACGCTCTATGAGAAGCATGACGCCACCAAACTCCTCGTCGAAAACGTCTCCCAGCAGGCCGAAAAATCGAAATTTGAAGCAGTAAAGATCGTCGAAGCCCATCTGATCCGCCGCAGCGGCGACCTGAAACGCGCTGCACAACTTTACGACGATCTGCTCAAGGCTGCGCCAAAGAACCTCATCCTGCTAAAATCCCGTGCCGAAGTAGCCCGCGAACTGTCCGACCCAGCCACAGCTTTCACCCTGATCAAAAAAGCAGCCGAACTCACACCAGCCGATGATCCCCAGGCCCCCCAGATGTGGATTGAACTGGGGGGGCTTGCCATGGCAAGTGGAAGAAATGCCGAGGCAGCGGATGCATATGAGCGCGCCGCGTTGCAAAAGCCGCAGGACATTGATCTGGCCCGCCAGGTGGCTCAGCTCCTACTGCAAGCGGGCTTCCCAGAGCGCGCAGCCAACTTTTTCTCCAAGCTGGCAGATCAAAAAGACCCTCAGCGCAAACTCGACGCCCTCTATGATCTGGCGCGCATCTACGAACACGCAGACCAATTTGCGAAAGCTGACAAGGCGCTTACAGACGGACTGGCTCTGCTGCATTTCCGGGATGGTCGTTATCTTGATTTTTTTCGCAGGCGAGTGCGGCTGCATGAACGCTTTGGAACATTGGAAGATTTGCAGAAGGCATTGGTGGCAGCAGCCCAGAGCGCACCTCCATCAGAACAGGCCCTGCTGGATGCCACGCGTTTTTTTGAACTTACAGTGGAACCGGACGAACAGGTGCGCTGGCTGCGCGCCCTGGTTCAGGCCGTGCCACAGGTTGAAGACTACCGCTGGCAGCTGGTGCGAACACTGCTGGATCACGAGGGTGCCGCCGATGCTGCGAAACTGCTCGATGAACGGCTCAAAAACGATGGCAGTGATCTGCCGGCCATCGTGATGCTGCGTGCTGAAGCAGATTTGCGCAATGGAGATGCAACCAGTGCAAAAGAGCGCCTGCTGAAACTGCTGGAAGTGCAAAACTCCACCGACGTGGAAAAGCAGATTTTGGGCTTTGCTCAAACACGAGCACTCGACTCGGTCATTGAAAAAATCCTGCGCGCGCGCGTAGAACGCAACCCAGATAAAGCAGAAGCGGTCTTTGATCTGGCGGGGTTCTTCCGCGCACGCCGTGATGTGGCGGCGGAGGACAAGCTGCTCCATGGGTTCACCGACAGTGCGACCAATCAGGAAGAACGGCAGAAACGACTGAGTGATGCCTCGACCTTTCTGGCAGCCAGCAACAACCTCGACAGCGCGATCATTCTGGCGCGTGAAGCAGTTTCCAAGCCGGGTGCGGGCCGCGATGCCTGGCTGCATCTGGCGGAATTGCTCGCTGAACAGGGTGAAAATGATGAGGCGACGGAATGGATTGAAAAGGCCTGGCATGCCAGCATGACGGACGAGGAGCGTGTGGATGTGGATGAGCGCATGCTCTCGATCCTGATGGGAGACACCAAGGCGGTGCCTAAGCTTCAAGGACTGGCTGCCGAGTTCAAGCTGCCAGATGCATTCACAGGTGTGAGCTTTGCCAGCGACGCAGGAGACAGCGAAGGCACCAAGCGTGAAAAGCTGCCTGAGCGGGTGCTGGAGTTCGCACAAAAAGTCATCTCCAGCGCAAAGAAGGCTGATCCCAAATCCAAGGATGTACAAGCCGCACGGTTTCGTGGTTGTTGGTGGGCGGTGCGCACGAATCAGTTCGAGGATGCCTATCAACTGCTAAACTCCTTGGAGTTTGATCCGGTGACGGAAAAAAAACAGGTGGTGTCAGTGGTTGTGGAGCAGTTGAAACTGGATCTGGCGCAGGAGGATGAAAACTATTCACTCATGGAGCGGCAGCTGCGACGGCTGTCTGAGCTGGATGCCCCGGGACGCGTGCGGTACACGCTGCGACTGGCGGAACTGCTGATGGAATCGGAGCGGCGGGCAGACTCAGAGACGAGCAGCCCCGGGTGGAAGAGCAACAATCCCCTGCCGCCACCAGGCGTGGCTGCGGCGAAGCTGCTGGAACGCATGTATCGCGAGTTTCCGGACTCAGGTCAGCTGCTCTCGGCGCTGTCCCAAATTTATTTCCTGCAACGCCGTGCGGATGATGCGCTGGCGCTGTGGAAGCAGGCGGTGAAGCGGATTGATGGCCCGGCTGCCATCCCCCTGCTGGAAAATTATGCGGACATTTTGCTGAGGCAGCATCGCATCACGGACCACGTGGAGGTGCAGGCGCAGATTTTGGAACGTGAGACGGATGTGAAACGCCGCCGTGAAGTACTGAGACGCTGCATTGACCGGCTGACGTTTTCGGATGCAAGCGGCGGCGAACTGGCACCCAGTGTGGCGCGCGACCGCCTGAAACTCCTGGAGCGAGCACTGGTGGAACGCGTGCAGCGACATCCGTTCGACGGGTTTTATCATGAAGCACTGGCGCAGGTGTATGAGCGCGGCGGCGAGCATGTGAAAGCGTTCGCGAGCATGAAGCAGGCGTATTACACCTCACCGGACACGCAGTTTTCGCTCGATCAATTGCGCGATGCAGCGCTGAAGGTGGCGGACCTGAAGTCAGCAATTTATTTTCAAAAACAGATCGCCGCAATCGCTCCACCAAAGGAGATCGCGGCTGAGTCGCGGCGGCTGGTGGAACTGCTGGAACAGACGTTTCAAATCACCGAGGCCGACCGCATCAGGCGGCGCCTAGAGAGCCGGTTTGCCCAGGATGCGACAGCACTGGAGGAACTTGCAAAGTATTACCAAAGCTCTGGACAGGATGAAGCAGAACGAAGGGTGTATGAGCAGATGATCCAGGTGCGTTCCTGGGATGGCCGTGCGCGATTGCGCCTGGCACTGAAGTGCCTGCGATTTGCCGATGAAGCTGAGGCGGAGAAGCAACTGCAGGCGGTGCTGAGCACACCGGTGAAAGTGCGCAATTATGCAACCAGCGGCGCGCGCGCGCCTCTCCCTTTGACGGATACGCGGCGCACCGGTGGAGCCGTGACGACGGGGGACATTGTCTCACTGCTGGACCTAGCCCCGGGGCTGGAGCGAAAAGATCTGGACACACTGCGGGCCTTCCTTGGCCAGCCAAGGGCGGAGTTTGCCGAACTGCCAGACGACGCGGCACTGGTGCGGCTGCGAGCGATTGAAGAACTCGCGAAACTACGCCGTGCCCATGGTGGGGAGGCGCTGAGCGAGTGGATCAAACAATGGAGCACAGGCGAACAGGCGAACGAAGTAGAGAAACTCTGGGCGCTGTTTTATGCCGGTGCAGGCGCGGAGTTTCGCGTGGTGCTGAAGAAGGTGCTGCCTGACACGACCAAGCTGGAGGCGCAGTTTGCGATGATCTGGCTGATGCTTCACAGCCATGGAATGGATGAGGCGGTAACCTGGGCAAGCGAGAAAGGATGGTCGCCTGAGGTGCTGAAAGCACGAGCCAGCCTGCTGCAGGCGTGTGTCTCGATGCTATTGGATGTGAACACTTTCCGATTCCGTCCCGGCGACCTCGCTCAACTGGGCAGCAGCCGGGTGCTGCGCAACTCCGCCATCGTGGAACTGACCCGCAAGCTGCAGGACAAGCAGCGGTATGACGAGGCGCTGGCGCTCGGCGCCTGCCTGCCACTCAATTCACCGGAGATGGAAATGGATTACTCGCTGTTCCTGGCTCGCATTGCTGAAAGCGCGGAGCGCTGGGAGCTGGCGAGGCAGTACCTCGATGTGGCGGTAAGCGGCCCGGTGTCTGCGGAAAATTACCGAACCACCTATGATCCGTTTTTGCTGAGCCTTTCCTATCTGAGCCGCATTACGAACTCTGAGCAGCAGCGCGAGGAGGCGCTGCAGGATGCATGGCGCAGGCTGCAGCGCACCCAGCCTTCTGCGCTGACGGCCATTCGCAAAGCGGCGGTAGCTGGCCTGGCGGGTGCGGATCAAACCGGTGGAGAGTCACTGGGCCGGTTTCTGTCGGGGCCGTTTATCGCCCAGCGAGATATGACGGATTCCAAAGGCAGCCTTCTCCCACAGGGATCGTCTCGTTATGAAGAACCGCCGCATCTGCGCAGCCTGTGGGAAGAAACGCGGGAGATAGAAGCGCTGCTGGTGCAGCAGGGACTCGGCAGCGTGGTAAAAGGCGCGAACGCCGACCTTGCCCAGCACTACGGGGCCACAATGCTGGGGCCACGTTCGGATTCGGAATTTGGCGAATGGCGAATCAATGACCTGCTTGGCAAGTTGCGCGGTGTGGACTATCCCACACGGCGGCGAATGATCCGCGAGCACCTGGCCGCAGTCGATCTTCGCACCGAACACTCAGTGGACACACTCGGCAACCTTGGCAGTCGATTGGAGAGTGCAGGCTTTGTGCGGGAGGCGATCGACATTTACAGCATGCTGCCAGACCGCGCGCCATCGAATCCCGACTATGCGCTTTGGCTGCTGCGAGTGTGTGAAACGTCGATGGAGATCGAGCCGGGGATGAGCTTTGCGCTGAAGCTGCTGCTCGCCGAACCACCACTCAAGCCGCCACAACCCGGAGATGACACCCTGCGCGAGAAGCATGCCATGTTTCTGGCGCGCAATTTCAATGTGGATGAGCTGCGTCGTCAGGGATTCCGTGAGCAGTTTTCACAGGTGCTTGAGCGCCGCCGGCCGCATGAGGTTTCCTACCTGCGTGAACTCGGCCTGCTGCAGGAACGCATGCAGAACGATCAGGCCGCCCTTTCCGCCTGGGATCGCCTGCACGCCTGCTATGTGGCGAATGATCAGGCAGGCACCGACCTCGACATCGAGGCCAGCTTGCATCGCGGTCAGATCCTCCAGCGTCTTGCGCAACCCCAAGCAGCACTGAAGGTGCTGCGTGAAGTGCCTCTCGCAGAGCCGCTGGATCCCGTCGCTCAGGAGCTGCTGAAACTGCGCTGCCAGATTGCCACAGCGGCTGGTGCCGCAGATGAGATTCGCGATCTCATGACGCTGTGTGTCGAACGCAAATCCCTGCCATGCGTGGTGGCGCTGGCCACGGGGCTGCGCACCCACAACCGTGCAGCCGAGGCGCTCAACCTTCTCACCCAAGCCGACCGAACCATCAAAGGCGACCATGAACGATTCACGCTGCGGCTGGAACAGCTGAAGGTGCTGGCGGCAGCGGCTGACTGGGCGCCGGAACGCGGGCGGGCGCAGATCGCCGCGTTGTTTCGCACCACGACCAGGGACCGCGATACACTCATAGACATGCACGGCTGGCTCAAAGGACTGGCCGCAGGCAAACAAGCCGCAGGCTGGGCCGCGATGCTGCGAACCGAGGCAAGGGCGGGCACGGACCGGCCGCTCGCAGCGCTGGCACTGAGCGCTTTCTCGGCTGGACTGCCACCGGAAGCGCATGAGGATTTCATCAGCGCCTGGCAGAAAGTGGAGGAAAAAGACAGGATCTGCATTGAGCTGGCCGCTGAAGAAATGCTCCTGGCAGGACGTGCTGGATGGGCCTGGGATGCCTGCGAGATCGTGGCCGGCATACCGACATTTCGCGAGCTGGGGCGCAAGCTGCCGCTGGCCGTGCGGGTGGCACATGCACTGCATGATGAGGCGGCGGTGAAGGAACTTTTCAGTGAAACACTCCGGCTGAACTTCCCTGGCGGCGCGCAGACGATCGAGTGGGCGCTGGCTTTTGAAAACACCAGCCATGCAGGACTCGCGCATGAACTGCTGGCGGCGGCGCTGCAGCGTCTGGAAGACACCGCAGCGCTGCAGCCGGAGCTGTTTGCCGCACAGGCACGCTTCCTCATGCGTCAGCAGAATTTTGAAGCAGCTGAGATTTTTCTCATGCGCATGAACTGGACCATGCCGGCCGAGTCGGCAAAACTCATCTTTGAACTCTACCAAAGCTGGGGCAGACTTGGGGACATCGAAACGGAGCTGCCAAAGTTCCGCCTGCCAGGAGGTGTGAAACAGGAAATCCTGTTCCTCACCCGGCAGACGACCGCCAAAACCTCGCCTCAGCCATGAATCCAACCGTGCGACTTCTGTTCTGCCTCAGCGCATCTGTTGTCCTGTGCCAGTGCTTAACCACAAAGAAGAAAAAGGAGGATCCAGTAGAGCAATCGCTGGTGAAGCGCACTACTTCGGGGATGGATCTGACCAAGCGAAGCAAGTATGAGAAATTTATGAACGATCCAAAGCTGGCGAATGGCAGCGCGGGATCGCATTTTCAAAAGCAGACGCATCATTCCAAAAGCTTCAACGGCGCCGACTCGTACTCCGGGCAGAAGGAGTTCAAGACCAGTCAGAGCCTGTACGGCAAATCAAAGGTAAAAAAGTTCGACATGACCTACGCGCTGGGAGACAAACAAGCGCTCACCAAGAAGAACGGCTTCAAGACCGTTGAGTCACGCTTTGGCAGCCAGAAGGCCCGCGAAAGTGACAGCCTTTTCAGCGGTGCGGATAATCAATTCAAAACCGGGTCCGCCCTGACGCACTCCAAAAGCCTTGGCAAAGCGCCGAAGATCATCGAAAACTACAATGACAAAGGTGCAGGTAAAAAAAGTGCGTATTCCGAAGAGGAAGTGCGAAGACTTCTGAATCGTAACTGAGCCCTGGTGTGGGCATGCCAGTGCGTTGAACTTTTGGCCGGTCTCCTTGTTGATGTCGGTGCTTGCAGGAGCAATTGCCCTTCCTATTCAACCGCATGCGCATCCTCCACACCGCAGACTGGCATCTCGGCGCCCGACTCGTCGAGCGTGACCGCCTGCCGGAGCATGCCGCCTTTCTTGACTGGCTCATCGACACGCTACACAGCGAGAAGATCGACACGCTGCTGCTGAGCGGGGATGTCTTTGATGCAGCGAATCCGCCGCAGGATGCGGTGGGTTTGTATTTCGACTTCCTCAAGCGTCTTGCCGATCTGCGTACCGTGAAGGCCGTCATCACCGGGGGCAATCATGACTCCGCCTCGCATCTCAATGCGCCGCGTGAACTGCTGAAGCGCTTCGAGGTGCATGTCTTTGGCCATGCGGGGGAGAACATCGTCGATCTCGATGAGGCTGTGATCGCTGCCGTGCCTTTTCTGCGTGAACGCGATCTTCGGCAAGCCGCCGTCGGTGAGTCCATGACGGACGTGCAGAGCCAGGTGCGCGCTGCCATTCGGGAACACTATGCAGCACAACTCGGCGCATGCCGTGCGCTGGCGGGGAAGCGCCCCATGATTGCCATGGGGCATCTCACGGTGCTGGGAGCGACGACGAGTGACAGCGAGCGGGACATCCACATCGGCAATCTGGGTGCCGTGGGTGCGGATGTGTTTGAGGGCTTTGGCTATACCGCACTGGGGCACCTGCATAAACCGCAGAAGGTCGCGGGGCTTGAGAATGTGCGTTACAGCGGATCACCCGTAGCGCTCAGTTTTTCCGAGGCTACGGACAAAAAATCGGTCGTCGTGATCGATACTGAGGGGATGAAAATTGAGACGCTTTCAATCCCTGTCGCGCGGCTGCTCACGCGTGTCAATGTCGGCCGCGCCACACTGGCCGCGGATCTTGAAAAGGTTGCGGCCGCAAGCTGGGCGGAGGTCACGGTGAAGCTTGATGCCCCGGAAGCCGATCTTGACCGCCAGATTCGTGACGCCGCTGGTGGTCGATTTGAAGTTTTAAAAGTACTCGCGGACCTGCCTCAGAGCCTTGCTTCCACATGGGAACATACCGGCCCCACCCTCAGTGAACTCCAGCCCCGTGAGGTTTTCCGCGAACTGCTGAGGGAAAAGCAGATTGAGGGTGACGAATTGAGTGCCGTGTTTGATGAGCTGCTGGCGATGCGGGAACAAAAAATCACAGCCTAACTCATGCGCCTCCTCGCCGTCCGACTTCAGAATCTCAACTCGCTCAGCGGAACGCATGAGGTGCGGTTTGATGCGGTGCCGCTGAGTGCGGCGGGGGTGTTTTTGATCACGGGACCGACGGGCGCGGGCAAATCGACTTTGCTGGATGCGATGACGCTGGCGCTGTATGGCCGTGCGGCACGCTATGGCAATGACCGGGCAGATGAGATGATGAGCCGGCACACGGCGGAATGTCTGGCGGAAGTGGATTTTGAAACCGGGGGTGAAACGCTGCGTGCCATCTGGCGGCTGCGGAGAGCACGTGGCAAGGCTGATGGGAAGCTGCAGCCGGTGGAGCGCCGCCTGGCCAATGCCACGACCGGAGAGATCCTGGCCGAGAAGGCTGCGGAAATGGACAGTATCATTGAAGAGAAGACGGGACTGGATGTGCATCGCTTCCTGCGGTCCGTGCTGCTGGCGCAAGGACAGTTTGCGGCGTTTCTGAAAGCGAAGCCTAACGAGCGTGCAGAACTGCTGGAGAAGATCACGGGCACTGAGATTTACAGCGATCTGTCGGTGCTGGCCTTTGAAACCCACAAGGTGAAGGATGAGGCCGCACGCACGCTGAAGGAGCGCCTCGGCGCGGTGACGGTGCTGGACGATGCAGGCCGCATACAACTGGAAGGAAACCTCACGGAGACGCAAACCAATGCCGCACGACTCCAGGCCGAGAGCCAGGCGGCAGCACAGCAACTGCGGGACCAGTGCGAACATGCAGTCATCGTGGCAGAGATCGCGAAGCTAAGCGCATCGCATCAGGCGCTGCAGCATTCGCAGTCAGAGCTGACGGCTGAGGTTTCCAAAACAAGGGCTGCAGCCGAGGAAGCGAAGCAGCAACGCGCGAAGCGTGAGCCGGTGTGGGAGCAGGCGGCGGGCATGGCGGCGCAGAGCGAGCAGCTTGAAAAGCAGCTCGGTGAGAGCCGTGCGAAGTATCAAACGTGGGCGAAGGAGCAGAAAGAAGCGGCTGCGCGACGCGAAGCCGCTGAAAAAGCTCTCGCGGCACATGCTGATGCGACGCAGGCCCTCGAAGCGTGGCTCAAACAAAATGCGGGTGATGCGGAGCTAGGCGACATCCTGCCAAAGCTGCGTGTGGCCGTGCGTGAATGGCGCGGTGCATTTGAAAAGCTCAACGAAGGCCGGAAGCGTCATGCAGAGGCGCTGGCGCTCCAGCAGAATCTTGCCAAAGCGGAGACGGCTGCGGCGGCCCTGGCGAAACACGGCACGGAAGGAGCTGCAAAGGCGAAGAAGGACCGTGCGGAGCTGGAGCGGCTCATGAAAGCTCTCGAAGCGCAGCGTGAAGTGACGCGCCATGCGGAGCAGGTGGCGGGCTTTGACGAGCATCGGCAGGATTTGAAACCGGGCGAGGCATGCCCACTTTGCGGAGCGCTGGAGCATCCCTTTGCGCAGACGGCAACGAATTTTGAATCGCAGCTTCAAGCTGCACGGAAGCTGCTCACTATGCTGGAGAAACAGCACGAGCAGACGAATCGAAATCTCGTGACGTTGGAGCGTGAGCTGACGAAAAACGAAGCTGAGCAGCTGGCTGAGAGGAAGCGGATCGAGGAGATGAAGGAAAGCGTGAGAAGGCTGGAGGCACCGACGAATGAAGTGCTGAAGGAATGGAGCGCGGAGGAGACCTTGAAGCGCGGCGTGATTCAAAGCATCCCAATGGCACAGCAGCTGGGCAACTTAGCTTCGCCAGCCAGCGCAGAGCTTGAGATTGATGCGCTGGAAAAACGCGTGAGCGCGTTCTCGAAAAAGCAGCAGGAATCCACTCAAAAGCGCGGGGAGCGGCAGAAGATTGAAAACGACATCCAGCTCACGCAGCAGGAGGAGGTGGCGAAGACGAAGCGCTTGGATGAGTTGAAAGCAGAAGGTGTGACACTGCGGGCGAAGGCGGATGCGTTGAAGGCGCAGTTGAACGAACTGCTCTGCCGCAAGACGCTCGGTGAAGATCGTCAGCAGCATGAGGGCCGCGTCACAACGGCGGAGAAAGCATGGCGGGATGTGGAGACAAGGCTGAATGCGCTGCAAACTCAAAGTGCGGCGACGCTGGCGAAGCTGGAGCAGCTCGATGAACGCCGGAAGCCGTTTGCAGGACAGAGCGTGCTGGACACAGCGGCCCTGAGCGAAATGGAAGCGAACGCGAAGCGATTGAATGATGCCTTTGCAGCCAAGCGCACCGAGCTGGGATCGCTGGAGCAGCAGATCCGCAATGATGACGAGGCGCGGAAGCGGCGAGAGTCTGGTGGTGCCGAACTGCAGGCGGCGGAAGCCGAAGCACTGCGCTGGGGAAGGCTGAAGGAGCTGATCGGCTCGGCGGATGGCGCGAAGTTTTCGCGCTTTGCGCAGTCGCTCACGCTGAGGCAGCTCATCGGTCTGGCGAATGAGCATTTGAAATCGCTGGCAGAGCGCTACCGCCTCATGGCCGCCGAGGGCGATGAACTTGATCTGCGAATCGTGGATCTGTATCAGGGGAATGTGGACCGGCCGATGGAGAGTTTGTCTGGAGGTGAAAGTTTCCTGGCGAGCCTGGCGCTGGCGCTGGGTCTGAGCGAGCTGGCGAGCCGGCATCACCCGATTGATTCGCTGTTTATTGACGAAGGCTTTGGCACGCTGGACTCCGAGACGCTGGAGGTGGCACTGAGTGCGCTGGAGAATCTGCGATCACGCGGGAAGACGATCGGTTTGATCTCGCATGTGGAATTGCTGAAGGACCGGCTGACCACGCAGGTGCGTGTGGTTCGCGGGGCGGGCGGGACGAGCCGGATTGAGGTGGTGGCGTGAATGATGGGACGAAGAACGTTTCTTGCATACCTTCGGCATGTGCCCTTGAGAAAGGCATAACCTTGCCTGGGGTCCAGGGGCGGCACTCGCTTCGCGAGTTTACCCCTGGCTACTTTCTTTGATCCCTTCGGGATCGCTCACTTTTTCTCGAAGACGACTTTGCCGCCGAGCCATGTCTTGAGCACCTGGGTTTGCACGAGGTCGTCGATGGGGCAGGTCAGCGGATCGCGATCGACGAGAATGATGTCGGCGAGCTTGCCGGGTTCGAGGCTGCCGGTGTTTTTTTCGGACTTGAGGAGGAAGGCGTTGTTGCTGGTGTAGAGGCGCAGGGCTTCTTGGCGGGTGAGTGCATTTTCGATGTGAACGGGCTTGTCGAGCTTGCGGGCTTTGCGGGTGATGGATGTCCACATGCCGAGCCAGGGGTTGTAGGGATTGATGCTGCGGAAGGAACCGATTTTCTGCATGTGGTCGCTGCCACCACCGACGATGACTTTTTGATCGAAGCAGGCGCGCAGGGGCTGGAAGCGCGACATGCGCTCTTCGCCGAAATGGCCTGTGAGCGTGCGACCGTCCATGTGGAGCCAGATGGGCTGGAGGTCGATGCATACGCCTAGTTTCGCAGCCTTGGCGATGGAGTCGGGATGCATGAAATTGCAGTGGGTGACGCTGCTGCGTGCGGTGCGGATGCTTCCCGCATTTTGACCATCCACCGCCTCGTAGGTATCAATGAGGAGCTTTACGGCGGCATCGCCGACGCTGTGCGCGGTGAACTGCAGACCAGCGGCGGTGACTTTTTCGACGAGCTGCTTCAAACGATCGGCGGGAATCTTCTGCACACCGCGATACTGTGGATCGGTGATGCCGTAGGCTTCGCTGATGCCCCAGGGTTCGATCATCCAGGAACTGCCGGTTAGCATGCCGCCATCGAGATAGACCTTGGTGCCGATGATCTGCAGCATGGGGTCTTCCTTGGTCAGCGGATGCTGGATGACTTCCTCGATGGCTTTTTTGCAGGCGGGCCAGAGACTCATGCTGGGAATGCCGGGAGAGGGGCGCATGCGCACGGTGAGATCGCCTTTGGCAAGCATCTTTTGATAAAGCTCACACTGCTTGAGGCTGGAATCGCGATCCGCCACGGTGGTGAGGCCGACAGCGTTGTAGTCATGGAACAATTCAATGGTGCGGCGATAAGTGTCCTCTGCCGTGGGTGATTTGGCCGATGTGGGCGCTTTGACGTTGTGGCTGAGACTGCGGAGAAGGCCGGTGGGTTCGCCACTGGCATCCACCTCCATCTTGCCGGCGCTGCCTGCTGGCACCTTGTAGTCACGGCTGTAGCCGCCGAGCTTGAGCGCGAGGCTGTTCAACATCGAATCCGGGCCGGTGGAAAAGACGACGGGGTTGTTGGGCGCGATGCGGTCCAGTTCTGCGCGGGTGGGGTAGCGTTTCTCTTCGAGACGTGTGATGAAGATCTGACGGACACTGATGAGCTCGCCGGGTTGGGAGACCTTCACGCGACCGCTGAGGTAGGCGAGCACGTCGGCGATGGTTTCCATGGTGGGAATTTCGTGATCAAACTCGATCATGGCCGCGCCGGGATGGACGTGGGAATCCATGAGGCCCGGCAGAACTGTTTTGCCACCGAGATCAATCACCTGACAGTCTGCCCCCTTCGTTGCGAGGATTTCATCGTTCGTTCCTACGGCGGTGATGCGTCCGTTCGCATCGATGGCGATGGCTTCGGCAATGCGGAAGTCTTTGTCCACGGTGATGACTTTGCCGTGATGGAGGATCAGGGCGGGCGCAGCGTGGATGGAGACGGATGCCAGGGCGGCGAACAGGAGAGCGAGTTTCATCGGCATACCAACGTCATGAAAAGCCAGTTTGTTCTTCTCCGAACGATGGGCCCGTGCTTGGTTGGCCGCTCCCCATGGCCATTTCAAATATCGAAAACAAAGAATCTCAGATCTGGGTTTATGACGAAAACAGCCGGTGTGTGGGGCGCATGCCCAATGCCCGTGTCGAGCTGGCTGGATATACCTCCGACTTTTTTGTCACGGTGGAGGGCGGATGGATCCGCACTTATGACCAGGACTGTGAACGACTAGGGAGCCTGAGCGCCATCGGTGTCACGGTTCGCAGTGTGTCGGGTGGCAACTTTACGGTTTCTAATGCGGGGGATGTCAGGACTTATGACCGACGTTGCAAGGAGGTGAGGAAGCGTGGTGGCTGAGCGGCGACAAAAAGTGAGGCAGCAGGCCGGCAAAGGCTGAGGGTGTTGTCGGAGTATTGTGTAATTGCGGAGTGCTGCGGGCTCGGAGGCCCGCGCTCCCAGAATTGCTCTGGACTACACCCACATGGCCTGCAGGCGCTTCACGCTGACGGGCTGAGCGGTGCCGAGTTCCTGAGCGAAGACTTGCACGCGGTATTCTTCCAACATCCAGCGGAAGGTTTCGTGCTGGGATTTGGGGACGTGGGACTGCCAGCCTTCGAAGTCGGCGATGAGGTTGTATTTGTCGATGTCCTTGGCGGGGCTGGCGATGCAGCGCTCGTTGCGGATCTGGATGGCTTTTAAATAGCGCGGGAGATGCTGAAGCTGCTCGTGCGGTGTGGTGGCAAGGAGATCGGCGGGAATGAGACGGGCGAGATCCTGTTCGAGGCCGGGGTAGCGTTTGGGCTGCGCGAGGAGTTTGGCACGGAGGTCGTGGATCTGGGTGAAGAGTGTCTTCACACGATGGGTGACGACAGGGAGGTCACGGCGAACGGTTTCGCAGAGCGCGAAGAAGCGTTTTTCGGTGAGCGGGAAGGTGGGCTGCAGGCGCAGCATGTAGGCGAGGATGTGTTCGTGCGCCTGCTGGGCAAGATTTGACACGGGTGCGGCAGCGGGAGCATTGAGCTGGGTGAGAGCGGCCTGGAAGCTGGCGGGTTGCTGCGGTTTGGCGGTGGCACCGCCGATGCTGCGGAGTTCTTTGGGAAGCCAGGCGAGATCTTTGCTCAAGGTGTTCTCGGCGAGCTGGCGAACGGCGGCGGGGGTGGTGCGTGCGGCTTCAGCGGAGGTGCGGAAGAGGCGGACGTCGATCTCGGCATCGCGCAAGACGAGGCCGAGGTAACCGAGGATGGGTGTGCCGTTGAGTTCTTCGACGATGATCGTTTCTGGCAGGTCGCCGAACGACCAGGACTTCAAGGCGAAGCGTTCGACGCGTGGCAGCAGCTTGTCCCAGGCGTCGGAGCGCGGGTCCTGCTTTTGCATGCTGGTGCGGATGGTGTCGAGGTCGCGACTGGCGGCGATGACGGTGTTGTTCTTCTTCGGATCGAGCACCTCCACGCGGGGCTGCAAATGGGCGGGCAGACTTTGCGGTGGCCAGTCCTCGGCGCGCACTTGGATGCGATAGCGGCGCGTGATGAAATCGGCGAGAGCATCGAGGAAGGCTTCGCGGCCAGGATCGAAGTCGGCGGCGATTTCGCGAGCTTTCGGATCAATGGGCATCAACTGGCGGCGAATCACTTTCGGCAGCGCACGCAGCATGACGTTGGCGAGTTCTTCGCGGATGCCGGGAACCATCCACTGAATCTGGCCGCTGGTGAGATGACCAGCGAGCTGCGCGGGCACGCGCACAGTGACGCCGTCGGTTTCTTCGCCGGGTTGGTAGTTGTAGGTGAGAGGCAGCGCGGTGTTGCCGAGAGCGACCTGATCCGGGAACATCTGCAGGTCGGCCTCAAACTCTTCACCGGCGGTGAGCTCCTGCTCAGTGGCGCAGAGGAAATTCGGCTGTTCGTCGATGTGCTCTTTGACGAAGCGATTGAGGTCGTGAATGGACGAGACGTTTTTAATGCGCTCGTCATAGAAATTGAACAAGCGCTCCTCGATGGCATAGACGCGATTGCTGCGCACGCGGGTCAGCATCGTTTCGATCTTCTGCCGCAGCTTGTTGTTGTGCGCATAAAAGCGCAGGGTGATGGGCACCTCCTGGCTGTCGATGAGCGCGGCACGAATGAACATCTGCGTGGCGGCGACGGCATCGACCTTGAGGAAGTCGATGTGCTGGCGTTTCACCTCCAGGCCGTGAATGAGCACGCGCTGCGTGACGAGCACACGTCCGGCTTTGAGATTCCAATGCGGCTCGCTGTATTTGAACTGGCAGAGATGCGCGCCGAGTTCGGCGATCCAGTTTGGATCAATCTTGGCGAGAGTGCGGGCAAAGAGCTGCGAGGTCTGCACGATTTCGCCGGCGACGATCCATGGCGGCTGGCGGCCTTTGTCCTGGCCGGGTTTGCCCTTGCCGTTTTTCTCGCGGCGCTCGTAGAGATTCGAGCCGGGGAAGACGGACACTTCGCGATTGCCTGCAGCTTTGTAGAGATTCCGCTCCTCCTTCATGGCGACGTGGCCGAGCTGCGCTGCGAGGATGCTGCGATGGATGGCGTCGTCGTTTGCAGGTGGCGTCGACTGGCGCAGATCGTCGCTGAAGGAATCGCAGAGCTGCTTCCACACATCACGCCATTCCTGCATGCGGGTGAAGGAGAGAAAGTTCGATTTGCAGAACTTCCTCAGCGCATTGCGCGAGCCGCCCGAGGCTTCGGGGGTGGCGTTCCAGATCTTGAGCAGCGTGATGAAATCGGATTCGGGCGCGGCGAAGGCTTTGTGCGCAGCGTTGGCGAGCTCGCGTTTTTCTTCAGGACGTTCGCGCGGATCGGGGATGCTGAGACCGGCGGCGATGATGAGCAGCTCGGGCAGGGCTTTTTCAGTGCGAGCCTGCAGCAGCATGCGGCCCAGCGTGGGATCCAGCGGCAGGCGGGCGAGTTCGCGACCGAGTGGAGTGAGTTCATGCGTTTCGTTGAGCGAGCCGAGCTCGTGCAGAAGATCGTAGCCAGCGCGGATTGCGGCGCTGACGGGGGGATTGATGAAGGGAAAGTCTTCGATCTCGCCGAGTTTGAAGGCCTTCATCCGCAGGATGACTTCAGCGAGGTTGGCACGCTGAATTTCCGGCATGGTGAAGCGATCACGCTTCTCAAAATCCTCCTGCGAGTAAAGGCGAATGCAGATGCCGTCCTGCACACGGCCTGCACGGCCCGCGCGCTGATTGGCACTGCTTTGAGATACAGCCTCGACGGGCAGGCGCTTGGTGCGGGTACGGGGATTGTAGTGGCTGATGCGCGCGAGGCCAGTGTCCACCACATAACGGATGCGCGGAATGGTGATGGAGGTTTCAGCCACGTTGGTGGCGATGACGACGCGGCGTTTGCGGCCGGGCTGGAAGATGCGCTGCTGCTCGGCGGAGGCCATGCGGCCAAAGAGTGCGAGCACTTCGAAGCCAGCACCGAGGCGGCCATCTAGAAGATCGCGTGTGTCGCGGATGTCGCGCTCCGTGGGCATGAAGACGAGCACGTCACCATCGTCGGTTTCAATGAGTGCGTTTTCGACAGCGGCGGCGGCACCGTCGATGAAGCCGAAATCGTCTTCACCATCCGAGAGCGGCGCGTAGCGAATATCCACAGGAAACATGCGCCCGGAGACCTCGATGATCGGCGCACCACCAAAGGCAGCGGAGAAGGCCTCGGTGTCGATGGTGGCGGAGGTGACGAGCAGCTTGAGATCGGGGCGCTTTTTCAGCAGGCCCACGAGGTAGCCGAGCAGGAAGTCGATGTTCAGGGAGCGCTCGTGCGCCTCATCGAGAATGAGCACAGAATAGTTCCGCAGCATGGGATCGCTCTGGATCTCAGCCAGCAGAATGCCGTCCGTCATGAACTTGATGCGCGTGTCACGGCTCGTGTCGTCGCTGAAGCGCATCTTGCAGCCGACTTCGCGGCCCCAAGGGACGTTCAGTTCCTCGGCAACGCGTTTGGACACACTCATGGCCGCAACGCGCCGTGGCTGCGTGCAGCCGATCTGCCCGCGCACATCGTGCAGGGCTTCGAGGCACATTTTCGGCAGCTGCGTGGTTTTACCCGAGCCGGTCTCACCCGCAAGAATCACCACCTGATGGTTGCGTATGGCCGCAACGATCTCGTCACGGCGGGCCGTGATGGGCAGGTCGGGGGGATAGCTGATGTGCGACATGGAGCGAAACGGGCGCGGAGAGTAGGCGGAAAATGACAGATGACGAATGCATCATGGATGTATTAACCGGCATGGAGTCCGCGTGCACCAAAACCAGACCTGAAGCCCCCGCTATTTCTTCTCAGGCCTGAATGCCAGGCATTCATACAGCACGCGGTCGGGCTGGAAAGTGGCCGTAGTGCGGAGCAGGATGTGGATGCCCTGATGTTCGCTGCGTCCTTGCTGGGCCAGGTCATCCCTGAGCGCGGCATGTCTTTCGAGGATTTCCACCAGTTCACGGTCCTGGCTGAGCACGACGGGATTGCCTGCGGGCATGCAGAGAATGCTGAGAGGAATGACCGAACGCAGAAGATCGGCAGGAATGGCGGCTCCTGCTTCGGCGATGCGGGCATGCTTTTCTTCGAGCTGGATCATGCGTGCCCGCACTTCGGGCGTCATGGATTCGAGGGCGAGGTTGACGGCATCGAGCAGACGGTGCCTGACCTCGGCGAGGTCGGTCATGCCGGTGAGGTTTTGCAGTGCGGCCTGCGTCTGAATGGCTTTGGCGAGCGATGAGATCTCCTTGAGGTAGGCGTTCTTCTGGAGATCAGGCACGAAGTACATCACCAGCAGGTGTACGGGCGCAGAGTCGGGCCCCCCGTAGTCGATGCCTTTCTGGCTCCAGCCAACGGAGCAGACCAGTTCTCCCAGATGAGCACTGCGTGCATGCGGGCAGGCCCAGCCTTTGCCGATGCCGGTGTTGTGAGCCTGCTCACGTGTGAGAACGCTTTCGATGATGCCTCCTCCAACGCCTATGTCGGGAATCGCCTCGATGAGCGTGGCGAGGTATTCCAGCGATTTGGTCTTGTCAGCGTCCGGCAGTTCGATGAGCCGTCCTGCTTGAAGTGCGGTGAGAAGGCTTTTCATGATCAGTCGGAGCCAAATTTGCGGATGAACCAGCATTTCACGTTGTGCGTGAGGACGGCGTAGCAGAGCAGGAAGCCCAGAATCCACCACCAGTAGCTCAGCGGCAGGGGCACCAGCTGGAAGTAGGCGCCCAGCGGCAGATACGGCAGCGCCGCGCCAGCGATCATCACAAGGGCCGTGGTGAAGAGCATGAAGGGGCTGGCCATGCTCTGAATAAAGGGAATGCGATTGGTGCGGATGATGTGGACGATGAGGGTCTGCGTGAGAATGGACTCGACGAACCAGCCGGTGTGAAACAGCTTCTCGTAGTACTCTTTGTCCGCGGCGGAGGCTCCGGGGCTGCCGAAGAGCTGGCAGTTGAAGAAATAGAGCATCAGGAAAAACGTGGCGTAGTCAAAGATGGAGCTCATGGGGCCGATCCAGAGCATGAAGCGGCGGATGTTCTCGATGTTCCACTTGCGCGGTGTTTTGAGGTACTCTTCATCGACATGGTCCGCCGGAATGCCGACCTGGGAGGCGTCATACAGCAGGTTGTTCAGCAGCACCTGGATGGGGGCCATGGGCAGGAACGGCAGGAAGTAGCTGCCACCCACGACGCTGAACATGTTGCCATAGTTGGAGCTGGCGCCCATGCGGATGTACTTGATGATGTTGCCAAAGACCTTGCGCCCTTCGAGGATGCCGGCGCCGAGCACGAGGAGGTCTTTCTCCAGCAGGATGATGTCCGCCGATTCCTTGGCCACGTCCACGGCGGTGTCCACCGAGATGCCCACATCCGCCACACGCATGGATGGCGCGTCATTGATGCCGTCCCCCATGTAGCCGACGACGTGGCCGCGCTTTTGAAGCGCCATGATGAGGCTTTCTTTCTGGGAAGGCGAGAGTCGCGCAAACACGTCGTGCTTCTCTGCGAGCTCGCCAAGCTGCTCTTCGTTCAGGCCGACGAGCTTGTCCCCGGTGATGATCTCGCCTGCGTGGAGCTCGACGTCCTTGCAGATCTTGCGCGTAACCAGCGCGTTGTCACCGGTGAGGATTTTCGTGGCGACACCGAACTGCTTCAAAGAGGCGATGGCCTTGGAGGCCGAGCCTTTTGGTGGATCGAGAAAAGCGATGTAGCCGAGCAGGATCAGCTCCTTTTCATCCGCCACAGAGAAGGTCTGCTGGGTCTTCGAAAACTCACGATAGGCGATGCCCAGCACGCGGTAGCCGTCGCTGCTGAGCTCCTCGTATTCCTCCAGCAGGTCATCCTTGATCAGGTCGATCATCACATGAATCTCGTTATCGACCTGGTAATGCGTGCAGGCCTTGTAGATGTCCTCCACCGCGCCTTTGCAGATGAGCACGTGGTTGCCCTCGTAGTCCACGACAACGGACATGCGCTTGCGTTGAAAATCGAAGGGGATCTCATCCACCTTGCGGCAGCCGCGTTCGACGTCGAACTCGTTGTGGGAGAGGATTGAACGGTCCAGCAGGTTGCGCAGCCCGGTCTGGTAGTAGCTGTTCATGTAGGCGTAGCGCAGCACGTCCTCGCTGTCGCGCCCTGTCACATCGACAGCCTTTTCCAAAATGACACGGTCCTGAGTGAGAGTGCCAGTCTTGTCCGTGCATAGAATGTCGATCGCGCCGAAATTTTGAATGGCGTTGAGGCGCTTGACGATGACTTTTTTGCGCGACATCGCGATGGCACCTTTGGAGAGGTTCACCGTCACAATCATCGGCAGCATTTCTGGAGTGAGCCCGACGGCCACGGAAAGAGCAAACAGCAGCGCCTCGGCCCAGTCATGCTTCGTGAGGCCCACGATGAGGAAGACCACGCTGACCATGACGATCATGAAACGGATCATGAGCCAGGTGAAGGCGGCGATGCCGCGGTCAAAGCTCGTCTGCACGCGCGCGCCGGAGAGCTTCTCCGCGATGCTGCCAAAGTGCGTTTTGCTTCCGGTGTTGACCACCACGCCGCGCGCGGTGCCACTAAGGACGTTGCTGCCCTGGAAACAGGCGTTTTGCAGCTCGATCACCCCGCGCCCGGTGATGTCCGCCGGGGAGGCGTGCTTCTCCACAGGCATGGACTCTCCCGTGAGAGAGGACTGGCTGACAAAGAAGTCCTTGGCGCTGATCAGCCTCAAGTCGGCCGGAATGAGAGCGCCCGCCTGCAGCACCACGATGTCTCCCGGCACGATCTCCGCGATGGGCAGGTCCACCTCCTTCCCGCCGCGCACCAACAGGCAGTCGATCTGCACCATCTCGCGCAGCTTTTCCACCGCATTGCTGGAGCGGCGCTCCTGGATGTACGCCAGCACGACGCTGAGAAAGACCATGACACCCACCACAACGGCGGAGCGCACATCGCTCATCAGCAGCGAGACGAGGCAGATGACAAGCAGCTGGATCACCAGCGGATTGCGACAGCGCTCCAGCAGTTCCAGCACCATGCCCGCCTTCTTGCGACTGATCAGGACGTTTCTACCATGCTGCGCACGCGCGGCCTGCACCTGCGCCTCCGAGAGTCCCTGCTCAGCCACTTCGTACCGCCGCAGCGCCTCTTCTGGCGGCAGACGGCAGATTTCCAGGAGCTTCTGCTCGTGCTCAGAGATCACATTCACAGCCGCCTGCGCCGCCTTGCGGAACGCTGCGTGGTGGATTTTGCCTGGAAAAGATAATTGAAACATGATGCCTGGCCTGAAGCGGAAGTTTGCACGTCATCGCCATAGTTCTAGGCATGATTTGAGAATAAAATTTCAGGCAAGGATGGCAGCTGGTGCCGACGGGGGCAGCGCGCGAAACAGGCTGCCCAGACACAAGGCAGCAAGCCTACGGACACCTTCCTGGCCGAACTCATATTCGAGCAGCTACTGCAGGTTCCCGCCAAGACAGATGAACTGCGGAGGCATGCTCTTGGCCGTGGTAGACAGCCTGCTGCATCAGCACGCCACCAAGCTGATGGAAGTTCAAAAGATCCGACACGAACTGGCGCACGGGCGGGGCAAACCCAAAGTGTGAGTCAGATCGAGCGCGGCAGCGGCCCCATGGGAATGAGCTTCACGTTTTGCGCAGGCAGTTGGGCACCGGCTTTGATCCAGTCGCGGAGAATATGGAGATCCTTCCTGGAGATGGCATGGCCGCTGGGTGGCATGGCTCCCGGGATTTCGTCAGGAAAGGTGACGACCTGAAAGAAGCGGCTTGCCTCCGGTTTGCCCGGCACAATCCAGTGTGAACCGATGAGCTTCGAAAGCGCATGCGTGTCGTTGATCGGCGGCATGGACGAAAGGCGGTTGTCGCCATGGCAGTGCACACACTGATGTTCGAGAACGGTGAGCACAGGCCCCCATTTACCAGACTGGAGACTCACGGTCGCTGATTTGCCACTCCAGACAGACTGTGAGCATGAGGCAAGAAGGGTGATACAGGCTGAGAGCAGAAGTCGTTTCATGACTCAGCATGCCAGCATTCCGCGATCTTCACACATCAATGCTTGTGCAGGGATTGGCCTACTCTTCTCCTTTGAAATACTCCACTTCCTGCATCTCGAAGGCTTTCCGATGCGGTTTGGTCATCCATTTGCCGGAGTCCGGATAGTGGATGACATCCGCCTGCGGCTGGTCGGCGATGACGATAAAGGTGAGGTCTCCGGAGCCGGTGTTCATGAATTGATGGGCCTCACCGGGAGGAAAGACGAGGTAGTCGCCTGCCTTGATTTCGTCCTGGCCCTTGGGAGTTCTCACCTGGCCGCTGCCGCTGAGAAAGTAGTAGGCCTCCCACTGCGCGGAGTGCTCATGGAAGGGAAAATTGATCTTTCCGGGGGGGATGCGCTGAATTTCGAGGTCGAAAGGGTGACCACCACCCCAGGTGCCGACATCTTTCTTACCACCTGCGGCGATCGTCAGAGACCGACGGGAGAGGACATACTTGCCTTGAGGGGATTTTTGCTGGGTCCAGGGGAGTTCTTCGGCTTGAGTGCGGGTCATGTGGGCAGGTTGTAGCACGCGGCGGGCATTTTGCCGTGATTTGGAGCAAAGAATTTTGGGGAAAAGCGGCATCGCTACTTGCCAAAGGGACGTACCCAATGCAGTTAGAATCATTCTAATTCTAATTTCATCATGCCCCCCTCCCCTTCACGCACTCCTGCCAAACCTACCGGTCTGGACTGCCGCCTTGCCGTGCTGGGTTCGGACGTACGCCTGACGCCGCACCGGCGTGAGGTGTTCGAAGTCCTGGCCTCCTCGACGGACCACCCCACGGCGTACGACATCCTGGACCGGGTGAAAAGCCGCAGCCCCGGCATGTCCCTGGCCACGGTTTACAACTGCCTGGAACACCTGACCACCGCCGGGCTCATCAAGCTCGTACACCTGGAACGCGGCCAGTCCCGCTACTGCGCGAACCTGCACGAGCACATCCATTTCCACTGCGAGACCTGCGGCAAGGTGATCGACGCGCATCCCACGACCGACTTCGACCCTGCCAAGTTCTGGAACCTGCCTGCGGGTACCAAGATCGCCCGCACGGATCTCGCCATCCATGGCACCTGCTCCAAGTGCGCGGAGAAAGCCCTGAATTCGTAAGCCCGAACCCAAAACACTTTCCATGTCCCTCGAAATAAAAGCCCTCCACGCCCAGATCCCCGGCCGCGAAATCCTCAAAGGCCTGAACCTCACGATCAACCCCGGTGAAGTCCATGCCATCATGGGTCCGAACGGCTCCGGCAAGAGCACCCTGAGCAAGGTCCTCTGCGGCCACGACGATTACACAGTCACCAGCGGCGAAGTCCTGCTGGATGGCGAAAACATTCTCGACATGGCCGTGGATGCCCGCAGCCGCGCCGGCCTCTTCCTCGCCTTCCAGTACCCGCACGAGATCCCCGGCGTCAGCAACGCCAACTTCCTCCGCGCCGCATTGAAGGCCCGCCTGCCGAAGGGCGAGGACATCGACGCGGTGAAGTTCTACAAGCAGCTCTACTCCCGCATGGACGCCCTCGAAATGGACCGCAGTTTCACCAGCCGCAGCGTCAATGAAGGCTTTTCAGGTGGTGAAAAGAAGCGCAACGAGATCCTCCAGCTCATGATGCTGGAGCCGAAGTACGCGATTCTCGACGAAACCGACTCCGGGCTCGACATCGACGCCCTCAAAATTGTCTCCCGTGGCGTGAACGCCATGCGCAGCGAGAACCGCGGCTTCCTCGTCATCACCCACTACCAGCGCCTGCTGAACTACATCCAACCCGACATCGTCCACGTCCTCAAAGACGGCCGCATTGTGAAGACTGGCGGCAAGGAGCTCTCGCTGGAGCTTGAGGAGCGTGGGTATGACTGGGTGACGGAGGAGGTGCTGGAGGCGGCGGCGGCATAAATGAATCAATGAGCGAAGAGATTACAGTTTCGTACACCTTTGATTCTGATGCCTTGATAAAGGCATACGGATGGCATCACCACCGCAAGTTCGTGCGGAGACTAGTTGTGTATGTTATTGGTTACCTTTTCGCACTGAGTTCATTCTACTCTGGCCTGGGTTCGAGTCGCGGAGTTCCCACACAAGTTTACATTTGGGGTGCAGTTGGCGTCCTCGTGCTCCTTGTTTTGCTCTGGCAACTGACCCAAATAGTCAATCGTTTCGTTTGGCGACGCCGCATCAAAGCCATGCCACTGTGTGGCAAACAGATTGCATGGACCGCAACTGAGTCGTCGCTTCAATGTACTATGACCGGCGCTGATTCATCAATGCAATGGAACGTGATCTTTGAGAGCGTGGAGACCCCAGAGGGCATTTTGATCTATCCGCAAAAGAACCTGTTCTATTGGCTCCCCAGAACCGCATTCGCGACGGAGTCCGACTACACCAATTTCCGCGACCTTATAGCTTCGAAGACCAAACATTCGAAAATCAGCTGATCGTTTTTCAAATTGAAACTTTAAACCTGAAACCCACCAAACTTTAACATTATGGTCACCGCCCCAGACAACGACATTTCCGACATCAAGGTCGACAGCGTCGGCGATTTCACTTTCCCTGAGCGCAACAAGTTCGACTCCGGCTTCGGCATCACCGAGAAGACGGTCGATTTCATCGCCGATGTGAAGAATGATCCTGATTGGATTCGCGAATTCCGGCACAAGGCGCTCAAGGTCTTCCAGGACAAGCCGATGCCCACACATTGGGCCACGAAGGATCTGGAAAACATCAAGTTCGATGAGTTCCGCTACTACCTCAGTGATGGGCAGAAGCCGAAGCGCTCGTGGGACGATGTGCCAGATGACGTGAAGAAGACTTTCGACCGTCTCGGCATTCCTGAGCAGGAGCGCAAGTTCCTCGCGGGTGTCGAAGCGCAGTACGATTCCGAGGCCGCCTACTCGAACATCAAGGCCGCCGTCGCAGAGCAGGGCGTCATCTTCGTGAACAGCACCGAAGGTCTGCACAAGCACCCCGAAATCTTCAGGAAGTGGTTTGGCAAGGTCATCCCCACCGGGGACAACAAATTCTCCGCACTCAACAGCGCCGTCTTCTCCGGCGGTTCGTTCATCTACGTGCCGCCCGGCGTGAAGGTGAAGCACCCGCTGCAGGCTTATTTCCGCATCAACAGCGAGCAGTTTGGCCAGTTTGAGCGCACGCTCATCATCGCCGATGAAGGCGCGGAAGTGATGTACATGGAAGGCTGCACCGCGCCGAAGTTTGAAACCGCCACGCTGCACAGCGCGGTGGTGGAGCTTGTCGCCATGAAGGGTGCCAAGATTCAGTATGTGACCGTGCAGAACTGGAGCAGCAATGTCTTCAATCTCGTGACCAAGCGCGGCATCGCGCATGAAGACGCTGAAGTACGCTGGATCGACTGCAACATCGGCAGCCGCCTCACCATGAAGTACCCAGGCGTCATCATGAAGGGCAAGCGCGCTCGTGGTGAAGTCATCAGCATCGCTCTGGCGAACAGCGGCCAGCATCAGGACACGGGTGCCAAGATGGTCCACGCCGCCGATGACACCACGAGCAACGTCATCTCCAAATCAATCTCCATTGGCCAGGGCCGCAGCACTTACCGCGGATTGGTTCACATCCCGAAACACCTCAAGGGCTGCAAGAACAACACCGAGTGCGATGCGCTGCTGATCAACAGCAACAGCCACACCGACACCTACCCCGCCATCAGCGTCCGTGGCAACCAGCACTCCACGCAGCATGAGGCGAGCGTCAGCCAGGTCAGTGCTGATCAGATTTTTTATCTCATGCAGCGCGGCCTCACGGAAGCTGAAGCGATGAGCTTGTCTGTGAACGGCTTCATCAATGACCTCGTGAAGGAATTCCCGATGGAGTACAGCGTGGAATTGAAGCGCCTCATTGACCTCGAAATGGAAGGCAGCGTCGGCTGATCCGCCCACCCGGCATCCAACAAAAACTGTCATCCTCCATGTCCGCCACTCTCGCTCCCGCACACAAACACACTCCCGCCCCAGTGTCTCAAGACTCCGATACTCCCGCTCCATCCGGCCTCGAAATCACCGTGCCTGTGCGCGATGAAAAATCCGCACCCGGCTGGTTCCTCGCCCGCTCCGAAGCGGCTTGGGCTGAATTCCAGACGCTGCCGATGCCCGGCATCAAAGACGAGAACTGGCGCTACTCCAGCTCGAAGAAAATCGAGCTCGCGGATCACAAGCCTGCGAACGCCCCCACGGCTGCAAACACGGCTGCTGCTCTCGCGGCCACGGAAGGCCTCAAGGAACGTGCCGCCCGTTTTGTGTTCGTAAACGACGTGCTCATCGAGTCCGAAACCGCAAGCCTTCCTGCCGGTGTGGTTTGCGTGACCTTTGCAGATGCGCTGCGCGATCACAGTGACGTGCTCAAGGAGCACTTCATGCAGCGAGAGATGACGCTGGGCTCGGCGAAGTTTGCGGCCTTGCACCTTGCCCATGTGAAAGCAGGCGCTGTCATCATCGTGCCGAAGAACGTGGCCATTGAGAAGCCGGTCGAAATCTTCCATTGGGTCGTCGGTGATCATGCCGCCATTTTCCCACACACGCTCATTGTCACGGGTGACAACGCCGAAGTCAGTGTTGTCGATCATTACCGCAGCCTCAATGGCGAAGGCGGCCTCAGCATCGCCATTGCAGATCTCGTCGGTGGGCGCGGAAGCAAGATCACCTACGCCGCCTGCCAGGAACTGGCGGATGACGCCCAGGCGCTGCACCTTTCCAGCATCGTTGCCGGACGTGACGCAGCCATCAAGAGCTTTCAGGTGCAGTTGGGTGCCAGCTTCAGCCGCAGTGAAAGCGTGAGCGATCTCATCGGCGAAGGATCCCGCAGCGACATGCTCAGCGTGTCACTGCCCATCGGTGAACAGGTGGTTGATCAGCGCACGCTGCAAAATCACAAGGCGCCGCATGCCAGCAGCGACCTGCTGTACAAGAACGCCCTCTACGGCAAATCGCGCAGCATCTTCAGTGGTCTCATCACCGTGGATGAAGGCGCGCATTACACCGACGCCTACCAGACCTGCCGCAATCTACTCAACAGTGACGAAGCCGAGGCCACAAGCCTTCCCGGCCTCGAAATCAGCGCCGACCAGGTCAAATGCAGCCACGGCGCCACCAGCGGTCCCATCAGCGACGAAGAGCTCTTCTATCTCAAAGCGCGCGGCATCAGTGACAGCGAAAGCCGCAAGCTAATCATCGAAGGATTCCTCGCAGGTGTCATCGAACGCTTCGGCAACGGCGAACTGCTCGACACTCTGGTAGCGCGCATCGACGAGAAGCTGGAACGCGCAGTTTGAGGCGCTCTCCGGCGCTGCATCAAACGTGATCCAGCGCAGGAATCACCCCGACTGAAAGATCCACCGGGCAGTTGGTAACGCTCGTTGTGAGACGCTCCCACATGTACTGCACGGCCTGGGCCAGTAGTTGCACGTCCACGCGGGCGTCGTGGCGCTTCACACCTTTGCTGGATACACCCACGCGGCCAAGCACCGCATCTAGTCCATGGCCGCCTTTGCCGCCCCAGATTTTGCGGGAGAAATCGCGCGAATCGAGGGCGCTCGTTTCACGCACGGGAATGCCATGGCGTTTGCAGTTCTCTGCGATGAAGCGCATGTCGAAACGAATGCCATTGTGGGCGATCAGCGTCGCATCGTGACCGACGAAGCGGGAGAACTCCATCAGCACATCCACGGGGGAGGGTGCATCAGCCACCTGCTCCTGCGAGATGCCGGTCAGCTTGGTGATGAAGGATGGAATGCGATTTTCCGGCCGCACATAGCTGTCGAAATATTCCCCCTCGCTCCACTTGCCGTTCTTCACCTTCATCGCTGCGATCTGGATGATCTCATGCTGGGAAGGTAACAGGCCGGTGGTTTCGAGATCGAAGATGATGAGATTCATGAATGCGGGCGGAACACGCCGTCGCATTCCACCCCTTTGTTGCGGCCATCGCGGGTCGATTGCAAGACATTAAACGTACACCCGTGGCACGCGGGCATTGATGTTGGTGAGCACTTCATACGGAATGGTACCAGCCCAATCCGCCACATCTTGAGCGGATATGCCATCACCTATGAGCGTCACAGCGTCGCCATTGTAAGCAGTGCCCCATTCAAGATTCACCATGAACTGGTCCATGCATACACGGCCCGCAATGGGATGCTGCTGGCCGCAAATGACGACCTGTCCGCGATTCGACAGCGCTCTAAAATAACCATCGCCATAGCCCACGGGCACGGTGACAACACGCACCGGGTGATCACTCTGCCACGTACCGCCATAGCTGACGGGACTGCCCGGCTGCACGACTTTGAAAAACACGACCTGAGATTTCCAGTTCAGCGCAGGTTGCAAGGCAATCGTCTGCCGCACCTCTTTCGAGGGATACACGCCATAGAGCATGATGCCCGGGCGCACAAGATCGAGATGACTTTCGGGAAGCTGCAGGATGCCACCTGAGTTGGCGATGTGGCGCTGGGGTGGCTGGAGTCCGCGCTTTGGATAAAACTCCAGCACTTCGAGGAAACGTGCGAGCTGCTCCTTGGCCGAAGCGAGGTCTGCGGCGTCTGAATTGGCGAAGTGCGAGTAGATGCCGGCGACCTCCACGTTTGTGAAGCTCAGACTGGCCTCCAGAAGTTTCTCTGCGCTGTACCAATGCACGCCGATGCGCTCCATGCCGGTGTCGATCTTCAGATGCACACGCGCCTTCGTTTTCACCGCTGCGGCTGCCTCATCAATTTGCCGGAGTTTGTCGATGGAGGACGCCGCCATCATCAACCCGTGTGCGATAAACTGCGGGATCTGCCGCGTGGCCACGCCGCCAAAGACGAGAATCGGCAGCGTGATGCCTGCCTGCCGAAGCACGATTGCTTCTTCCAGCAGCGCAACTCCCAGACAGGGCGCGCCATGATTCATCAAGTGCAGCGCCACCTCGACGATGCCATGGCCATAGGCATTCGCTTTCACCACTGGCATGACTGAGGCCGTGCCCACGTGCGCACGGATCGCGTCATAATTCTGCGCGATGGCACCGAGGCTGACCTCGACGTGGGCTGGACGGATGGCGTCGGTTGGGTTCAAGTGGCGAACTCTCGACTAGCCCAAGATCGCTTTCAACTTCGCTGACACGTCGGCAAAGGCTTCGTCAGTCAGCGCCGGGGTGGCGGCAGCGGCCATGGCCAGGCCTTCTTCAGGGAGGGTGATCCAGGAGCGGCAGCCGCCGTAGCTCTTGGCATACGGGAAGTGCCAGTTCTGAGGCAGTTTGTAGGCACGTACCAAAGCGACATGCAGGCAGGTTTCATCATCATAGATGAAGCGATCCTTCACCACGTCCTCATTCCAGATGTGCAGCGGAGCCAGCGCGGCCACCTTGTCCCAGTCCGTGACCTTCCAGACTTGCTCGAGCGTGGCGCAGCCGTCGATATCGACGGTGGTGCGTTCTTCCTCCGGTGGGAAGTCGCGCTGGGTGTTTTCGGGCACCCAGCTCAGCTTTTCGGCCTGATTGTGGAACCAGGTAGGGAAGAGGAAGAACTCGCGGTGCTTCCACTCAAAGCCGCCGCGGCCTTCGTGGATGCCGCCTTTGCGCAAAATGATGCTGAGCCGGCCCTGCGCCAGGGCATCGCAGACGAAGGACCATTCTTTGAATCCGGTGGGGGTGGTGAGGTTGGGCATTGCTGCGGATACAACGCGGCTCAGCGGGCCGCAAGTGCTGGCAGAGCGCAGAAAGTGCGGCATGCTGTGCCACGTTTGATTCCACAGATGTCTTCCCCTTTCAATGCCACCGGTGCCTGCACCCGCATCAGCCGACGCCAACTGCTCTCCGCAGGCGGTCTGGGGATGTTTGGGCTGACGATGCCGCGCTTCCTGCGCGGTGCGGAGAATCAGGGCATTGAGAAGCTCGTGGCACGAGCCAAGTCGGTGATCTTCTGCTTCCAATGGGGTGGGCCGAGCCACCTGGAGACTTTTGATATGAAACCAGATGCGCCGGAGGGCATCCGTGGATTTCACAAACCGATTAAATCGAGCGCTGACGGCATCTGGGTCTCTGAGAAGCTGCCAAAGACGGCCAAGGTGATGGACAAGGTGACGCTGGTGAGGTCCGTGCATCACACGATGAAAAATCACAACAGCGCGGGCTACTACGCGCTGAGCGGGCACGCGCCGCCAAGTGATGACCAGCGCCTCAAGGATTCGCCGGATCTGTTTCCAGCTTATTCCTCCGTGGTGGACAGAATCGCACCGCTCAAGGGGGAAATCCCGACCTCCGCGACCTTCCCTTACATTGTGAGCGATGGCTCTTTGACCCCGGGACAACGTGCGAGCTTCCTGGGCAAAGAACACGACCCTTTCATCGTGCTGCGTGATCCGAACGCGCCGGGATTTGCGCTGCCCGAGCTGAGCCTGCCCAACGGTGTGAGCTTTGAGAGGCTGAATGCGCGGCGGGAACTGCAAAAGCTGGTCGATTCCCAAACGCGGCTGCTGGATTACTCCGCCGAGGCAAGGGGCATCGAAAGCTACTATGACAAGGCCTTGTCGATGCTGCACAGCGAGAAGCTGCGTGCGGCCTTCGACCTCACCAAGGAACCGGACAAGGTGCGCGATGGCTACGGACGCTCGCCCTACGGACAGAGCCTGCTGCTGGCACGGCGCCTGGTTGAAGCAGGCGTGAAGTTTGTGACGGTGAATTTCTCGCAGGGCATCGGCGGCCAGAGCACCACCGAGGGTGGGTGGGACACTCATGGGTTCAACGACACGCGCATGTTCCCGATCATCGAGAAGTACCACATGCCCATCACCGAGCAGACGCTGCCAACGTTTTTGACCGACCTCGATGAGCGCGGTCTGCTGGATGAGACGCTCGTGGTCTGGGTAGGGGAATTTGGCCGTACGCCGAAGATCAACAAGAACGTCTCCCGTGATCACTGGCCACAGTGCTACACCGCGCTGCTGGCAGGCGGTGGAGTGAAGCGTGGGTACGTGCACGGAGCGTCCGACAAAAACGGCGAGCATCCTGCAGACAAACCGGTAAAGCCGGATGATCTGGCCGCCACGATGTATCATTTGCTGGGCATCCAGCCAGACACGGAGGTCAGGGATGTGGTCAACCGCCCCGTACCCATCAGCTATGGCAAAGTCATCCAGGAGATCATCGCATGAAAAGGCTGCTCATCACACTCTGCCTGCTGGTTGTCACCAGCCTGCCAGCCAAGGATCTGGGCATGAATCCAGTCTTCAAACATTACGTCGGCAGCTGGAAGGCTGCGGGCGAGCTGAAGGGGGAGAACAACGTCCTCGACATCAAGGAGGAGTGGACTGGTGCTGCCGAAGGCGACAATTCCTTTGTGGTCAAAGGCACACGAACGATCAATGGCGACACGCAGCCGTTCCAATGGACGATCACCTACAATGAAGGTGCGGACAGCTATGAGGCCATTCTTTCCGGAGCGGAAGGATCGCAGACGATCCGTTTTGAAGGCCATGTGTCGGAGGTCAATCTCACGTTTGAACTCAAGGCCATCACTGGCAGCGGCCAAAGCAGCATCACCATCAACGAAGCTTTTGCGGGAGATGCCAAAGACGTCATTGAAAGCAAAGTCACCTTCACGGGAGACGCCGGACAAACCACCCTCCAGGGTGTGATCAAGCACCAGAAAGAAAAACTACCGTAGTGAACGTCACCGACTGGAACCAGGCCTATCAGGAGAATTTTACCCCATGGGACAAAGGGCTGCCCTCACCGCCGCTGGTGGAATGGCTGACCAGGAACCAGCTCTCAGGACGGGTGCTCGTGCCCGGATGCGGGGTTGGCCATGATGTGGCACATCTGGTTTCGCGCGGCGTTGATGCGTACGGGCTCGACATTGCGCCGACAGCTGTGGCACGCGCCAAGGAGCGCCACCCACAACTGGCGGAGCGTTTTTTGTGTGCGGATCTGTTTGAGTTTCGCGGGCAGTATGAGGCCATCGTTGAGCATACCTGCCTGTGTGCACTGCCTCCGGAATGGCGGACGAAATATCTGGATGCGATCGCTTCCTTATTAAAGCCGGGCGGACTGCTCGTGGGGGTGTTCTTCATCAATCCCGAAATGGACCCCGGGGAAACCGGTCCGCCATTTGGCATCTCACATGATGAGCTCACTTCGCTGTTCGCGGAGTGCTTTCAAGTCGTGGAAAGCCTTGTACCCACGGCAGCCTATCCGGGGCGTGAAGGTCGCGAATGTCTCCGCGTGCTGAGGCTTACTTCTGCATGGTCTCCCCGGACAAAGGAGCCGCTGGATTCTGCATGCGACGAGTGATGAAATCCTGCGGAACGAGCTGTTTCACGGTGGCTGCGATGATGTTCTCAATGCCAGGGGCGAAACGGGTTGGACGGCCATAATAGATCATGGCTCCACCCGCTTCATAGCCGCCTTCCTCCCACACACGCTGAGAGGGAATGTAGCAGGGCACGTCGTTTGTGTAGCTGTTCACCCAGGTGCGGGCGGGATCATATTCGTTTTTGAAGCGCAGGCTGTAGTCCACGACCACCTCACCCGGCAGATTGATGGTGAGCAAGTCGCTGCCGTAGTTCCAGACTTGAATTTTATAAGGCAGCGCAGGCGGAATTTTCTCGCCTCGTTCGAGCATGGCAAGATGCTGCCTGGCATGGTAAGCCGTCCATTTGTTCGGATCAGTGGCTTTAGTCTGCCATTCTTCCTGAGTGGGCAGTTTGTCGAACGGCAGCATCACCTCCCGGTGGGCGCAGCTAAGCGGGCCGCTTAAAGGCAGCATCGGGCTGTTGATCAGACGCACCATTTCTTTGGCGACACTGACGCCATGATTGATGGCGAAGCGGAGTTCGGTGCGTGGGTAAGGATTCTGATCGGCACCGCAGCCGATAGCTATCAGGCAAACAGAGTCTGGAAAGCGTAATTCGAACTCTTCATGCGCCAGCCCCGCCCAATCGCCGTGGATTTCGTTGCTGCCAAGCGTTGTACAGTGACAGGCATAGCTGGCATGAGTGGCGATGAGCTTTTTGCCGTCGGCAGATCTGACGCAGAGAACCGGCAGGGCACGATCGGTCGGCCCGTTGAAATTTTGGGCATTCTGGAATCCCGTGTCTGTATTCAGCCGGCGGTTGAAGGCGAAATAGACCTTGCCCACACTCCATTCGACCGTGGCGTTCTCCATCTTGTCCAATGCCTTGCGGATAATGCTGACGACATGTGAAGTCAGATCCTCGGTGTAGCGCTCAATATGCTTTAACTGATCCTGTGGCAGATCTTCACCAAAGAGATACGGCAGCACTCCTTTGAGCATCGGTGCACAATGAGTGTGCGTTGAGTGCAGGGAGAAGCGCTCGTCTGCAATGGTCCTGCCTGCGGTGGCAAGACGTTTGAGCACCTCGGCACGGACAGTTTCAGGGACACCACAGTTATCCACGCTGACAATGACCGCAGGCTTGTCATTCTGCCACTGCAAGACGAGGGCCTTGGCGTGAAGCCGTTGTGCCACCGTGGTGGATTCGGCGGTGCGGCTGCCGTAACCGCTCAATCGCACCGGATAATCTGGCGTGATGTCCACGTCCGCTGCGCCAGCTTTCCAAGAGCCCTGCGTTTCCGCCATCATAGGCGAATGAAAGAGCAGCAAGCAGATCGACAGGATGATTCGTCGCATTTGTTCGATTATGAACAAATGCGACGAATGCTTACAAGACTAATCCAAAATGTAGCAAAAAATGCTACGCATTGGCATTCGCATAATCGATGGCGGCACGGCAGATTTCCCAGAAGCTACCGGGTTCCATGCTGGCTCCGCCGACGAGCGCGCCGTCCACATCCTTCTGGCTGATCAGTTCGGCCATGTTGCCGGGCTTCACACTGCCGCCGTACTGGATGCGAATCTTGGCAGCGACGTCGTCACCAAAGAGTTCACCAAGAACCTGACGTGTGTAAGCATGTGCTTCCTGCGCCTGCTCTGGGCTGGCAGTGCGGCCCGTACCGATGGCCCAGACAGGCTCATAGGCGATGACGCAGTCGGTGATGCGACGGGGCCCCACTTCTGCTAGAGATTCACGCAGCTGGCTGCCCAGCACGGCTTCGATCTGGCCGTTGTCGCGCTCGGCGAGTGTTTCACCGATGCAGAGAATCGGATGAAGGCGGGCTTCGAGTGCGGCGAGCACCTTGGCGTTCACGATGGCATTGGTTTCGCCGTAGAGGCTGCGACGCTCGCTGTGTCCGAGGATGACGTGCTTGCAACCGCATTCCTTGATCATGCGGGCGCTGATCTCACCGGTAAATGCACCAGCAGGCTGAGCGCTCATGTTTTGGGCGGCAAGCTCAACGCTCTGCTCACGTGCATTGACGAGAACGTCCTGGGCTTTGGCCAGGCTGACGAAGGGCGGAGCCACGACGATCTGAACAGGAACTTTGTCCGGCACGAGACGAGCGAAGGCACGGAGAAAGTCATCCGTCTCCTGCGGTGTCATGTGCATTTTCCAGTTGGCGGCGATGATGGGTTTGCGGAAGGGAACGAAAGCCATGGGAGTGTTTAATTAAAGTGGTGGGAGCTTAAGGGAGTGATTATTTGTCTTTCAAGCAGGCGACGCCGGGCAGGACTTTGCCTTCAAGCAATTCGAGGGAGGCACCGCCACCGGTGGAGATGAAGGTCATCTTGTCGCCGAGCTTGGCTTTCTTGACCGCCTTCACGCTGTCGCCACCGCCGATGATGGTCTTGGCGCTGGAATTAGCGGCAAGAGCTTCGGCGACGTCAAAGGTGCCTTTTGAGCTTTCCTTGATTTCAAACACACCCATCGGGCCGTTCCAGATCACGGTTTTTGCCTTGGCAATCTCCGCAGAGAAAAGCTTCACGGACTCAGGGCCGATGTCGACACCTTCCCAGCCGTCTGGGATGCTTTCGCCGGGGTTGGTGTACTTCGTATTGCCGAGTTTCTTCGCGTCGAAGTCGAAGGCGTCGGTGATCAGGGAGTCCACGGGGATGAGCAGCTTCACGCCGCGTTCCTTGGCCTTGTCTAGAGCGGCTTGTGCGATCGGCTCCCACTCGGGTTTGTAGAGGCTCTTGCCGATGGAGATGCCACTGACGAGCTTCATGAAGGTGTAGGCCATGCCGCCGCCAATGATGATGGTGTCAGCCTTTTCGAGCAGGCGGTTGATGACACCGATCTTGTCGTTCACCTTCGCACCACCGAGAATGACCACGAAGGGACGCTCCGGGTTTTCGAGCTCATCGTGCAGCCAGGTCAGCTCCTTCTCCATGAGGAGACCGGAGACGGCAGGCAGGTAATCCGCGATGCCAGCTGTGGAGCTGTGCGCACGGTGAGCGGAGCCGAAGGCGTCGTTCACGAAGATTTCCGCGAGGTCTGCCATGCCTTTGGCCAGCTCGGGGTCATTCTTTTCTTCACCGGCATGGAAACGGGTGTTTTCAAGCAAGAGCACGTCGCCGTTGCCGAGTGCGAGCGCCTTGGCCTTTGCCTCTTCGCCGATGCAGTCACTGGCAAACGCGACCGGCTTGCCGATCAAAGCGCTGAGAGCCGGAGCTACTGGGGCGAGGCTCTGTTTGGGGTCGGGCTTGCCCTTCGGGCGGCCCAGGTGGCTGGCGAGGATGATTTTGGCACCTTTTTCGATCAGGAACTTGATGGTAGGCAGAGTCTCCTGAATGCGGGTGGCGTCGGTGATGACCATCTGCCCGTCTTTCTCATCGAGAGGCACATTGAAATCGACGCGCACAAAGACGCGTTTTCCGGCGAGGTCGAGGTCACGAATGGTCTGCTTGGGCATGATGTTTTTTTAATAGAGGTAAACGGGGCCGCAAGGCGGCGTGGGGCCGGATTCCTAGCACAGAGCGTGCTCGTTGCGCATGGATTTTTTTGAAGGTCCGGGAGGCTTTTCCAAAAATAGGGGCGGAGCCTACCGCTCATTCAGATCCAGCCGATGGATTTCGAGGGGAAGCTCCTGCTCAAGGTATTCGATGAGGCTTTTCACCCGCTGCGGCAGATGCTCGTGTGCGGAGTGGGCGATTTGCAGATCGAGCGGGGCGAGATGCCAGTCTGGCAGCAGTTGAACCAGCCTCCCAGCATTGATGTCACGCGCTGCCATCCACTCCGGCAAAATGGTAAAACCAGCCCCTTCAATGGCAGCCTCACGCAAGGCGGTGACGGTGTCCAGCAGCATGGCGGGCAGGAACTTAAGCTTCTTGATCTGCTTCGCCCGTTCCAGATCGACCCGGTCACGCGAATAGAAATGCGGCTGCAAAATTCCCAGCCAAGGCAGCTCCTTCAGATCATCCGGGCGAGCGGGCAAAGCATGATTTTTCAACAGCGACGGCGCCGCAACAATGCGCCGGCTCAGCTGGGCAATCTTGCGAATCGTGACCCGACGATCCGTGAGTGCGCCGACCATGATGCCGCAATCAAAGCCCTCTTTGATGAACTTTGTCGGACGATTGATCAGATGCAGCTCGGTTGTAACATCAGGATGCAACTTTTGAAACCTTGAAAGGACGCGAGAAACGATCCACTGGCCCACGTCGACCACGGAGACCATGCGCAGATGCCCGCGCAGGGAGCGCCGCTCAGAACGCAAGCGACTGCCCATGCGGTCAGCGAGAGTGAGCAGTTCGCGTGCGTCTGACAGTACAATAATCCCGGCAGTGGTCAGACTCATGGAATGGGTGTCCCGGCGAATGAGCGGCGCTCCGATCTGCGCTTCCAAAGCTGCCAGATGCCGGCTCAGTGTGGGCTGCGCAATGCCGAGAACTTTGGCGGCACGCGAAATGCTTCCAGAGTCAGCGATCTGGACAAATTCACGGACATGCTGGAGGTCATTGAGACTGGTCATTCATTTATTGTATAAGCGATATGTCGCTTATGCACTGTTTTAGATGTCTCAATGTTCGTAACACTGTCCATGCAACGCGCGCTGCTTTTCCCTACACTCCACAATTTTTCCTTGAAGCAGGCCATGATGGGCCTGTTTTTCCTGGCCTCCCTGACAGCCTGCAAACGTGGTGCGGCAGGTCCCGGTGGCACGCAAGCGGCACCAACGCCTGAGGTGACCGTCGCCATCCCCATCGCGAAACACCTCATGGACTGGGATGAATTCACGGGACGGCTGACTTCACGCAAACGAGTCGAGATTCACTCACGGGTCTCCGGCTACATCACCAAGGTCAGCTTCAAAGAAGGCACCGAGGTCAAGGTGGGCGATTTGCTGTTCACCATCGACCCACGCCCGTACGAAGCCATCGTCCAACGTGCCGAGGCCATGCTCGCTCAGGCAAAAACAACTGCGGAACTCGCGGGCGTCGAGGCCAAGAATGCGACGGCCCTGCGCCAGGGACAGGCAATTTCGGTGGAGGAAGCGGAACGCCGCCTGAAAAGCGCCACAGGCGAACTGGCCGGCGTCCGTGGTGCAGAGGCCGCCCTGCGCGCCGCCAAGCTCGATCTTGAGTTCACCGAAATTCGCGCGCCCATCAGCGGACGCATCAGTGACGCACGTGTGACGGAGGGCAATCTCGTCAGCGGCGGCACGCAAAACACCACGCTGCTGACGACCATTGTCGAGCTTGACCCCATTTATTGCGAGATCGAAGCTGATGAACGCTCAGTGCTCAAATATCGTGAGATGCACAAGAGCGGCGAGCGCGTGAGCGCTATGTTTGCACGTGTTCCCGCCGAGATGGAACTTATCAATGAAGGGACCTGGCCACATCACGGCGAGGTCGATTTCGTGGACAACCAACTCAATCCCGCCACCGGCACCATTCGTGCCCGTGCCGTGTTTCCGAATGCCGACCGACTGATGGCACCCGGTTTTTTCGCCAAGATTCGCATTCCCGGCGGTGGTGAATACGACGGCCTTCTCATCCGTGATTCCGCCGTGGGAGATGACCAGGGCAGCAGCTTCGTCTGGGTGCTTGATGCGGAAGACAAGGCCGTGTACCGCCCCGTCACTCTCGGGCCGCTGCTCGATGGTCTGCGCATCGTGCGCAGCGGATTGCAGGCTAAAGACCGCGTGATCGTGCTGGGACTTATGAGCGTGCGCAACGGAGCCAAGGTGAAGGCCACACTGACGGACATGCTGCCAGCGGCGGCCACCAAGTAAATCATCATGAATTTCGCCCGCTTTTTCGTGAACCGGCCCATCTTTGCGGCCGTGCTGAGCATCGTCATTACGATGCTGGGGGCCCTCGCCTATGTGTCGCTGCCCATCGCGCAATACCCCGAGGTCATCCCGCCTACGGTGGTGGTCTCGGCAATGTATCCCGGCGCGGATGCGCGCACGCTGGCTGAAACCGTTTCCACACCGCTGGAGCAGGAGATCAACGGCGTGGAGAACATGCTGTACCTGTCCTCATCCTCCACGAGTGACGGTCGTGTGCAGATCACCGTCACCTTTCGCCTCAACACGGATCTGGACGAGGCGCAGGTGCTGGTGCAAAACCGTGTGAACAGCGCCATTTCGCGTCTGCCTGAAGAGGTGCGCCGACTGGGCGTCAATGTGAACAAGCGCTCGCCAGACCTGACCCTGTCGGCTCAGTTTTACAGTCCTGACGGCTCACGTGATGTCTCGTATCTGAGCAACTACTGCATTCTGCAGATCCAGAATGAACTCGCCCGTATTCCTGGTGTGGCGGAAGCCTCCGCCCTAGGCGGAATGGACTACTCGATGCGTATCTGGCTTGATCCTGAAAAAATAGCCGGCCTGGGACTGACGGCGGGGGACATCGTCCGAGCTATACGCGAACAAAATGTGCAGGTGGCCGCCGGTTCTCTCGGCCAGCCGCCGGCCCCCGAAGGCTCGGAGTTTCAATATACCCTGACCGCGCCGGGACGCCTGAAAAAGGCGGAGGAGTTTGGCGACATCGTGCTCAAAACCGGCAAGCAGGGAGACGTTGTGCGCCTGGCCAATGTGGCCCGCATCGAACTCGGCTCGCGCGACTACTCCAGCCGCACTTACATGGACGGCTACAATGCGGTTTCGCTCCGCGTGTTCCAGCTTCCTGGCAGCAATGCCATTGCAACCGCCGACGCCGTTTACAAACGGCTCGCAGAGCTCAAGCTGCGCTTTCCGCCGGGCGTCGATTACAAAATCAACTACGACACCACCAAGTTCGTCCGCTCCTCGATCGAGTCGGTGCTGCACACGCTGGTGGAGGCGATCCTGCTCGTCGTCTTTGTTGTCATCATTTTCCTGCAAAGCTGGCGCGCCTCGGTGATTCCGCTGCTGGCCGTTCCGGTGTCTCTCATCGGCACGCTGGCCGTGATGCAGTGGATGGGTTTCTCGCTGAACAATCTCTCCCTGTTCGGCCTGGTGCTTGCCATCGGCATTGTCGTCGATGACGCCATCGTCGTCGTCGAAAACGTGGAACGTAACATCGCCAAGGGATTGTCCCCGCACGATGCCTCCGTGCAGGCCATGAATGAGGTGAGCGGGGCGGTCATCGCCGTGGCGCTGGTGCTCTGCGCAGTGTTTGTGCCCACGGGTTTTATCAGCGGCATCACCGGGCAGTTCTACAAGCAGTTTGCCCTCACCATCGCGGTGTCCACGGTCATTTCCGCGTTTAATTCGCTCACACTCAGCCCCGCGCTGTGCGCCATCCTGCTGCAGCCGCACGGTGCGCCGCCAGATCGTTTCAGTCGCTTCCTGAACTTTGTGTTTGGCTGGTTTTTCCGGGGCTTTAACCGTGTGTTCCAGTTCGGTTCCAACATTTATGCCGGCCTTGTTGGAAAACTCATCCGCCTGTCCTTGGTGGTGCTCATTGGTTACGCAGCATTGATCGGCCTCGCGGGGAAACTGTTCCAGGATGTGCCTGCCGGGTTCATTCCTTCCCAGGACATGGGCTACGCCATCGTGCTGGTTCAATTGCCTGATGCAGCCGCCTTCGAACGCACCGATGCTGTGGTCCGTAAAATGGACGCCATGGCACGGGAAATCCCCGGAATCGCCCACACCTTTGCCATCTCTGGCTACTCCTCAGTGCTGCAGGCCAACCAGCCCAACGTCGGTGCGGCATTCCTGGTATTTGATGACTTTGCCAAACGTCAGGCTCCCGAGCTCAAAGGTGAGGGAATCCTCGCAGTCATCCGCCAAAAATTCGCCACGATTCAAGAAGGCCGGGTGCTGGTGCTGCCACCGCCACCGTTGCGCGGTCTGGGCAATGCCGGCGGCTTCAAAATCCAGGTGCAGGATCTCAACAACGCCGGTCTGCCAGCCCTGGAAGCCGCAACGCAAAAGCTGCTCGCGGCTGCACAGCAGGAACCGGGTCTGATTTCACTCATCACCGGGTTCCGCGCCAAGAGCCCGCAGTTTAAACTTGAGATCAATCGTGCGCAGGCAAAAACCATGGGGGTCTCCCTGGCCGATCTCAACGAAGCGCTGCAGATTTATCTCGGCTCCGTCTATGTGAACGACTTCAACCTTTTCGGCCGCACCTATCAAGTCACCGCACAGGCTGAAGCGTCCTTCCGCAAAGATCCGACGGATGTTGGCCGCATCAAGATTCGCAATCAAGCTGGCGAGATGGTGCCGCTTGGCGCGCTCGTCAAAGTCGTCAAGACCGGGGGGGCTGACCGCGTGCAGCGCTACAACCTCTACTACTCCGCCGACATCAACGGCAACACACTGCCTGGCGTCAGCTCCGGCCAGATGATCGAAAAGATCGAGCGGCTGGCCAAAGCGAACCTGCCCGTCGGTTTTGCCATCGAGTGGACTGACCTCACCTACCAGCAGATCCTCGCCGGTGACACGCTCATCTACATTTTCCCGCTCTGCGTCATCTTCGTCTTTCTGGTGCTCTCCGCACAGTATGAGAGCTGGAGCATGCCCATGGCGATCATCCTGATCGTGCCCATGTGTCTGCTCTCCGCCATCGGTGGCGTATGGCTGCGGGCGCAGGACAACAACATCTTCACGCAGATCGGGCTCGTCGTGCTCGTCGGTCTCGCGGCAAAAAACGCGATTCTTATCGTCGAATTCGCCAAGCAGCTGCAGGACACGGGCATGGACCGGGTCCAGGCTGCGGTCGAAGCCTGCCGCCTGCGCCTGCGCCCCATTTTGATGACCAGCTTTGCCTTCATTTTGGGAGTGCTTCCGCTCGTTCTCGCCAAGGGTGCGGGCGCGGAAATGCGCCAGGCGCTTGGTACCGCGGTGTTCTTTGGCATGATCGGCGTCACCATCTTCGGCCTGCTTTTCACGCCCGTGTTTTATGTCATCCTCCGCGCCTTCGTCGAACGCCGTGAAGAGCGTCGGTCCACAGCCACATCCCCTACGCTTCATGAAGCCCATTAAACCTTTTTTGCTCATCATCTGCGTGGTTTCCAGCTGCAATGTGGGGCCGAAGTTTGTCAAACCTCAACCCAAGATGCCTGCTGACTTTGCCTCGCGGGGCAAGATGGAGCAACATGCCGCAGAAGTGGATGCCGCCTGGTGGCGCAAACTCAATGACAGCACGCTGAACGAACTGGTGGCCCTCGGCGATGCGCAGAACAAAGATCTCAGCGCCGGACGCTCGCGCCTCCTTGAAGCCCGAGCCTTGTGGCGTGAGTCGCGCTTCAATCTCGCTCCCACCGTCACATTCGGCTCGGCCTACGACAACGTCCGCAACGGCTCCACCTCCTTTTCGGGTCTGCGCACCCGCGATTACGAGCTGTACCGCACCGGATTTGACGCTGACTGGGAGCTGGATTTTTTTGGGCGCGTCCGTAACTCCGTCAAAGCCGCCAAGGCCACATCGAGCGCGGTGGATGCCAATCTGCATGACCTGTTGATTTCGCTGCAGTCCGAGATCGCCACCAACTACATGGAACTGCGGGGCTCCCAGGCCCAGCTTACCGTGGCGAGAGAAAACGCCGGCAATCAGCTTGATGCTTTGCACATCGCCGAGGCCTCACTCAAGGGCGGACGCGGCACGCAGCTCGACGTCGCCCGGGCCAATGCTCTGTGGAATGCCACGATGGCGCAACTCCCCACCTATGAGGAGAACATCGCCAAGTCCATCCATCGCATCGCGGTCTTGTGCGGACAAAATCCCTCCGAACTCCGCGCCCGGCTGCAAATCACCAAGAAGCAGCCCGCCGTGCCGTCCCAGATCGGCATTGTCAAACCTGCAGAACTGCTGCGCCGCCGGCCTGACATTCGTGTCGCCGAAAATAGCTTGGCTGCCGAAACCGCCCGTGTTGGCGTGGCAGTCGCGGATTTGTTCCCACGGGTGACTTTCAGCGGCCGCGTCGACCTTGAGGCGTCCACTCTGTCCTACTTTGCGAACCGGCCCAATGCTGATGGATTCACCTTTGGCCCACGCATTACCTGGGCGGCCTTCAATCTTGGCCGTGTACGCCAGCAGATTGCGGCCGCTGGACGTCGCGCCGATGCCGCCCTCGCCCGGTATGAGCAGACGGTGCTTCTCGCACTGGAGGAGACCGAAAACGCCCTCACGGTTTACGACCGTGAACGTGTACGTCTGCATCATCTCGAAGCCTCCGCTGCCTCAGCTCGCGAAGCCGCCACTCTGGCCCGGAAACGCTACCAGGATGGCATTGCTGATTTCCTCACGGTGCTGGATGCGGAACGCGTCGCTCTCGGCGCCCAGAATGACATTGTTGTCAGCCGCACCCGTGTCGCCACGGCCTGGGTGAGCATCTACAAGGCCATGGGTGGCGGCTGGAATGGTTGAGCTTTGCAATGACCGATAAAACCTGCTGCGGCACAGGGAGGATAACACCGACAGAACGACAGAAATGCCGGATCTGGATCAGGGTCCAACCATCAACAACTGGCCTTCACTCTTCGGCACGCCGCCTTTTTTCTCAATGCTGAGGGCAAATTTGGCCTCCCCGGACACAGCTTCAACAGGCTTGAAGCTGGCCTTCACGGAGCCTTTGGAATCGACGGTCACAACACCCGCGCTCACCGGGTCGGGCTTGTTCGGATCCACGACCCAGAGCTGGTAATCTTGGTCAGACTGCACCTTGGGCATCTTGTCGAGCACCACGACGCCCTGGCTGCGTTTCTGGTCCCAGACCACGAGCATCTCGCTGCGGCGGTATTCCCAGACCTTGCTCTGAAGAGTGGCGATCTGCAACTGCGACTGCTGCTCCTGCTGTTTCAGTGCCGCCACTTCGGCGGTGAGCTTGGCGGATTGAGCCTTGGCATCCGTCTCTTGCTTATGCAGAGATTCAATCTCTTTCACAAGGGCCTGCTTCTGGGCCTCGAATTCATCGCGCCGTTTTTTAAGTTCTTCCTCCAGCGTGCGCGTCTTGCCATCATCCACCACGGGAGCGGCCGGGTTGTGCACCGGGGCAATGGCACGGGATGCTGCTGCAAGCTGCATGGTCATGCCGGCACGTTCCTGCCACAGCCACACCGATGCCACTGCAAAGGCCGCAGCGAGAGCCCAACCGGTACCGCCAATGATGACGCCACGAGAAACGCCGCCCCCCTTGACACCGCGGGCGCGCATCTTGGCACGAATGCGCTTCTTCATGTTCGCAGGCGGTTCCACCGGTTGGATGAGATAGGCCAGCTCTGCTGTAACCTGCTCCAGTTCGAGGGTGAGAGAACGCACCTCTTTATCGCGCGCAATGGCACCGTCCAGAGCACGCTTCTCGTCGTTCTCCAGCATACCGAGCGCATTCATGGCGGCCAGTTCTTCGAATCGTTCCTCGTCCATCATGCGCCTCCTTTCAAAAGATCGCGCAGGCGCAGCAGCCCGCGGCGGATGTTGGTTTTCACCGTGCCGAGCGGCATTCCCAGCGACTCGGCGATGACGTGATGAGTCAGTCCTTTTAGAAAGGCGAATTCAATCAATTGGCGCTGCTCTTTAGGCAGGTCATTCAGCGCTTCACGCACCTCCACGCCTCGTTCGGCGGCCTGCACCTCTTCGTCTACACCAGCATGAGCGGGCTCACCCAGGGTGGTCTGTTCGAGCACTGCGCTGTCCACCAGGCGGTTGCGTCGGCCCAGCATGCGCATGCGGTCAATCGCCTTGTGCCGGAACAACATCACTGCCCATGTGAACGCCTTGCTGCGGTCGGGGTCAAAGGTCGAGGCACGTTCCCAAAGCAGAACAAATCCATCCTGCAGGACGTCTTCAGCTTCGCGCTCATCATGCAACATCTGCCGCAGGAGTCCAAAAAGCCGCGGCGCCATCCGGTCATAGAGCTGGTCGAAGGCACGCGAATCCCCGCGTCCAGCACGCTGGAGCAGGTCTTCTTCGCTTAGTTCTGGCTGGCTCATGAGGGGTTTGGGCGCAGATCGCGCCGAGAAGGCTACGATGCGCGGATTCCATGCCAGAGCTATTGCGGTCACACAAGTTTTTGCGTCATCAAAGCCAGCTTGGATTCAAAAAAAGTCACTTTACGACCACCAGACGGCAATTCCGGGTAAACAACAGGGCAGATTCGATCTGCTCGCTTTTCAGGCCGGTCAGCCGTATCAAGGCCTGGCGGTACAGCATGATTTGGGGGCGATAACCCGCCACTTTTTCCGCCAAAGCCTCCTCGTCGGCCGCTTCATCCGTCTTGAAATCAATCAGCCGCACGGAGTCAGGCTGGACCACAACCCGGTCAAACACGCCGCTGATCCAGCTCCCCTCGTGGATCAGGTCAAAGGGCCGCTCCCTCCAGGCCCGCGCCTCCGCCGCAGGCTTGGCGAAGGCAAACTGCGCCGCGGCTGAATGCAGGACGCCGCGCACCATCGCCACCGCCGTCTCCTCGATCTCCTCCCCGCGCAGCAGTCCGGACGCCTGCCAGCGCGCTTCGAGTGCAGACAGGTTCTCCGTAGCGTCCCACCACTCCACGTGGGCCAGCAGTTCATGGACCAAGTTTCCCAGCCTGCGTCCTGGCTCACGCCCAGCACTGAAGAGCATGCTGCCCTTCACTTGGAAGGCTTCTTCTCCCGAAGGCGTCACGCGCTTGGCCAGCGGCTGGAACTCCCGCAGCAGCTCGCCTAACGGACGAGCGACAACCGCCGCTTCCGGCGACCGGGGCGCGGCGCGTTTCGCTGCGTCAAACCATTGAGCATCTCCCGTCTGCCACTCGATCAAAAACGACGTGCAGGCTTCAGCTTCATCGGCAACGCGCAGCATCCGGCGCAAAAACTGCGCCTCCCTCATTGAGGGCTCTTTCGATTTCGGCGGTGGTTCTGCAATTAAGTACAGTCCGCGTTTGGCCCGGGTCATGGCCACATAAAGGCGGCAAAGCGACTCAAAACCCGAACGCTGCTTTGAGTCCTCCAGCTCTTCATCCAAAGCCGCCTGCAAGGGTGCAAAAATACGCGGTGGCTCCTGCAAAACCCAGGAAATGCCCTTCGCATCGCGGTTCACGATCAGCGAGCGCCGCCGCACGTTATCCATCGCATCGCCATTGAGATCTGGCAAAATGACCACATCAAACTCCAGGCCTTTGGCCTTGTGAACGGTCATCACCTGCACCGCGTTCGCGGCCCCCCGCACCTGCGTTGGCATCTCACGAGCATGCTGCAGAAAGGCATCAATGTCGCGTGAGCCACCTGCATCAAATTCGGCCGCCATTTCACCAAACTGGCGTAGTCGCAGTTCGTGAAAGGCGTCCATCTCCGGCAGCAGTGCCCGCACCTGCCGAGTCCAGACCTCCGTAAAGCCGACAAAGCCACGTTCAAACACAGATTCACGCACCTGATGACAGGTCAGCGACCAGCCCTGTCCCTGAAATTCAACCAGCGACCAAAGAGGCGTCATTTTGAGATGCTCCCGCGCCAGGGTGTCCCCAGGGTGTGCCGCCAGTTGCAGAAGCGAAAGGAGGGCGAGCGTCACCGCATTGTCCGTGGCCGGATGGATCTGCGATTCGCACACGACTTCCATGTCCGTCGTCGCCCGCAGTTCTTCTGCAATGTCATTGGCGTTCTTGTTGCCGCGAACCAGTACTGCGCAGGTCAGCCCACGCTCCAGCGGGCGGATCTCGTTCAGCAGTGCCGTTACTGCAGGTGTGGTGGAAGGATTGCGCTGCCCCTCTTCATTCGACACGCTCAGCAGCGCCGCGTAACCGCTGAGCCCCTGATTGCGCTCAGCAGGCACGTGCTTTCTAAAAGCAAAGCCCGTGGTGCAACCCGGCAGCACCGCTTCAATGCCCGCCGAATCTGCAAAAACTGAATTCACAGCCTCCAGCACCGCCGGAGAACTGCGAAAGGACTGACTGAGCGTCTGGGGTTCCAGACCGTCCTGGCCATGATGCGGCCACTCGTGCAGCACATCGTCAAACAGGCCCGGTTCGGCCTGCCGCCAGAGGTAGATGGACTGTTTCGGATCTCCCACGGCGTAAAAGCTGCGCCTGCCGGAGTCATCCTGCATCACTTCATCCACCAGCCCTCGCACGACATTCCACTGCACGCGGCTGGTGTCTTGAAACTCATCAAACAGCCAGTGGTCATAACGTCCGTCGAGCCTGAACCAGAGATCACCGCTTTCACCATCCGCCCACTCCGCGCCATCTGCTGTCGCTGCTGCCAGCAGTCGCTGCACATCGGCAAAGGACAGGCGACCGCGTGAACGCACGCGTCGGGCGTATTCAGCCTCATAGAGCGCCATGAGAGCCGCCATGCCCTGGGTGCGCTGAGCACGGCAGATCAGCTCATGGTCAAGAATCGACTCGGCCACACGCACCCAGGCACGTGCCGTTTCGCCGGCAAGTTCTGATTTTCTTCCACGCCCCCAGCCGATTTCCGCCTTGCCAGACTTTAACTCCTTCCAGACGGCGCTCGTTTTCTCCAAAAAATACTTCACCCTCGGCGGCAGGGTAGCTCCAGGCTCCATGGCGGAAGCCTCGGCCAGCAATTCTTCGAAGAACCGGGCGCCTTCATCGGTGCGTGGTACAAAACGATCCCGCAGGTCATTGAGCGCTGTGGTGAGATTACCTGCGTCTGCCAGTTCCAGTCCTGGCAGCCTGCCCCAAGGTGAACCATCCCCGCTGTCGAGCCAGGTGGCGTGATGATCGTTGATCCAGGATTCCAGGCTGCCCGCCGCGCTGCGCTCTTCGATGCCAAAGGTCGCCTGCTTGAAACCTTCCAGAAGCGCACGGCCCGCGTGCTCATCTCGTGAGGAATGGATGCGTTCCAGCAGTGCATCCAGGGCCTCCCGCCGCGCCTGAGCCGCTTCATTTTCGGCCATCACACTGGCACCGAGCGGCAGGCCGAGCTCAAGGGGAAAGCATGCGGTGATATTGGCGAAAAAACTGTCCATCGTCCCTAGGCGGAGGCGATGGAGCCGCTGTGTGACCTTGCGCAGGAGCAGGACAAACTCGGGCCACTGTGCCGGCAGCGGTGCCATGCCCGCGAAGTATTGCTCCGGCTGCTCACCGTGCTGCGAGAGCATGGACAACCGCTGAAGAATGCGCTGGAAAAACTCTCCGGCCGCCTTGCGGGTGAAAGTCATCGCCGCGATGCGCTCTGGAGGCTGCCCGAGCGCGAGCAGATGCAGATGCCGCCGCACCAGCTGGTAGGTTTTGCCAGAACCTGCGGAGGCGGAGACGAGGATGTGACGGAGGCGGTTCACAGGTTTTTGCGATGCAAGCCCACGCGGCGCACCCTGTCCAGCACTCTCACCTTTCGACCCAGTGACGAATCCATGGCAAAGACAGCACGACTGCGATGATGACCGATGCGCCAAGATAAAAGCCAGCGCTCATGAACTCGGCCTGCCCAAACACCACGGCAGCGAGGACAATGCCATACACCGGCTCCATGTTATAAACGACGTTCACTGTAAAGACGCTTACGCGGCGGAGAACATCCATGAAACCCGCGTAGGCTGCCACGGTGCAGACCAGGGCAAGAACACCGAGCCAAAGCGCGGATGGGGCATCCGGCAGACGAGGCCGGAGTCCGCTTTCAAGGAAGGGGCGCGAAATACACGCGGAGAGGCATGCACCACTCATTTGATAAAAGCCTATGACGCTCCAGTGCGTGTCCCGGGCGACCTGCTGTTTGCTCAATGTGGCAAAGAGGGCGGCCATTACGGCGGCTGCGATGGCAACGGAGAAGCCGAGCCAGTAACGAAATTCCACCTGATAGATAATCCACACAGCCCCCACCATGACAGCGCCCACGAGAAGTTCGGCAAACCGCCAGCGCCGTGAACCATCAATGACCGGCTCAATCAACGAGCACCACAGCATGGCGGTGGGCATCGCCGCCAGACAGACTGAAGCGGTGGCCAGCCGTGCAGACCAGAAGAATAAAATCCAGTGCAACCCTAGAACAATCCCGACGGCAAGCATTGCCAAAATTCTGCGGTAAGAAACCCAAATTGAATGCCCCAGGAACCAGGCCAGCGCCGCAAAGCCCAGCACTGCGAGCGCCGTGCGCCACAGCACCACATCCACGGGTGGCAAAAGGATGAGTTTTCCCAAAATTGCTGTAAGCCCCCAGGCCAGCACGACTAGATGCAGCTGAATGTAATTACGCAGGTTGGAACGGGTCATGCTCGGTGACAAAACTGTTGCTACATCTCTTTAAGTGCTAAAAACCCAATTTGCCCTCCTCAAACAGGAGCGAAACCCACAGAATTGCCATTTTTCGTCGTCTGTTCGCAAAATATGGCAAGAACCCACACAGAACTTACGCCTTGACGTAGAGCGGTGTGGAAGCAGTAATGCAGGCTTGTCATGCTCCAGTTTGGGCGTGCCCTGCCGCCCAGCCTTTATACCGTCTGCCTAATCTGCACTGCCTATGAATTACGGAACTTCCCCTCTGTCTCGCCTGACGATTTTTTCTGCAGTGGCCATCACTTTGTTGATCGCCACAACGCAGCAGGCACGAGCACAAGCGGGCCTCCCGGCGGCACCTGCGTCAAAGAAAATGGTTCAGGACGTGCAAATCGTCCTGAAAGGTGCGGTGAAACTGGATGAAAACCGCATTCGCAGCCAGCTGTCCACCCGTGTGGGACAGCCGTTCAGCAATGAATCGGTGGAACGTGACATCCGTGCGCTCTACAGCACGGGAGCGGTGGAGAACCTGGACATCCGCGCCGTGGACGTGGCCGGTGGTGTCAAAGTCATTGTGGAAATCGTAGGTCGTGGCGGCATCGCCGAGATCAATTTCATTGGCAACACCGCAATCGACAACAGCAAGCTGCGCAAGGACATCTCGATCAAAGTGGGTGACCCCGTGGATGACATCAAGCTTTCCGCTGCGCAGCAGAAGATTGTGGAAGTGTATGAAAAGAAGGGGTTCGCGGACGTGATCGCAAGCTACGACATCACCCCGTCCGCCCGCGAGGGGTTCTCCACGGTGACTTTTAAAATCGATGAAGGTGCGCGTGGCATCATTCATGACATCCGCTTCGAAGGTAACACGGCCATCAAGTCTCGCGTGCTGCGCAGCAAGATCAAATCACAGGAACATCACATCTGGAACTTGTGGGGTAAAAAAGGCAAGTTGAGCAACCAGGACCAGCAGGAGGACGTCAAAAAAATCGAGCAGGCCTTTCAGGATCAGGGTTATGTGTATGCCAAAGTGACCGAGGTGCGCAAGGAGCCGGTATCTTCCAAGCAGATGGACCTTGTGTATGTAATCAATGAAGGCGCCAAGTATGACGTCTCGGCGGTCAAGATCTCCGGCAACACCATTTTCACCAATGAAGTCCTCATGCAGGGCATCAAGACTGAACCCGGATTCCCCTATGTCGGCAGCTTTATCAAGGCTGATGAAAAGATGGTGCAGGACTACTACGGCTCCCGTGGATACGCCGATGCGCGTGTGGAGACCAGCATTTTGGAGACCGGTGCGGGACAGGTCGCTGTGGCCTACAACATCACGGAAGGCACCAAGTCCTATATCAGCAAGGTCAACATTTCAGGAAACTCGGTTACAAAGGACGAAGTCATCCGCCGCGAGCTGCCATTTGCTCCAGGCGAGGAGCTCAACACCGTGAAAATCGAGGCCGGTAAAAGCCGTCTGCAGAACCTGAATTACTTCAGCTCGGTGGACATGCGCAACACCCCCACCACCGCCCCCGGCTACAAGGATGTGGACATCAATGTGGCTGAGCAGTCCACTGGCACAGTAAACTTCGGCGCCGGCTTCAGTTCCATCGACAGCATCACTGGATTCATCCAGGTGACCCAGACCAATTTTGACATCAGTGACTGGAAGGATTTCCGAGGCGGGGGCCAGCGCTTCAACACCAACATCCGTGCGGGTGCGCTGCGTCGTGACGTCACCGTCAGCTGGACTGAGCCGTGGTTCCTGGGGCGCGAGCTGTCTCTCACAGTTGAGGCGTTCTTTCACAACCTCTACTATCTCTCCAACTTCTTCAATCAAACCAACATCGGCATATCGTCCGGTTTGCGCAAACGGCTGGGCGAGCATTCGTACATTGACACCACCTACACACTTCAGGACATCAAGATCAGCGGCATTGCCAGCGGAGCTTCCAATCTCATCTCCCAAGAGGCCGGGTCATACGTTCAAAGCAAGATTGATGCGAGCTTTGTGCATGACACGCGTGACAGCGTCTTCATTACACGCAGTGGTCACAAGTTTGAAGCGGGATTGCTGCTGTCAGGTCTTGGAGGCAATGTTCCCGTTTTTGGAGGCAACGTCGGCGGCCAGCAGTATTTCAACCTGCCTGGAGACACCATCCTCAGTTTCGAAGGCATGTTCCGTGTAGCCAACAGCTGGAACGGCAGCCGGGTGCCCATCTTTGAGCGGCAGTTCCTCGGCGGTGCCAACAATCTGCGCGGGTTTACTTATCGTCATGCCGGTCCCAAGGATCAAACTGGAGAGCCCATCGGTGGCCAGACTTCCATCTACGCCACCAGTGAATTTTCCGTTCCGGTGCACATCACCGCCAACACGGACAAGTCACCGCGTGTCGTGATGTTTGGCGACATTGGCTCCATTGCCGGCGCCACAGGTGCAACCTTGGGCAATGGCGCAATTTACTCCGATGCTGGCATTGGCCTGCGACTCTTCCTTCCCGTCGGACCTATCCGTGTTGATTACGCGGTTCCAATCGGCAAGGACGCCACATCAGGCTCTGGTCGCTTCCAGTTTAACATGGGCTACAAGTTCTAGCATCGTGTTCGGACAATTTGTTTGTCTGCTTTTTCCATCTCGTTCAAACCACCCACACTTATGATTCGCAGCGCGTTCATCGCCCTTCTCTTCGCCACCGTCACTCTTCAGGCCGCCGATCTCAAAATCGGTGTGATCGACATGTCCAAAGTCTTCCAGGAGTTCCACAAAACCAAAACTGCTGCAGACAAGTACAAGGCGAATTACGAAAAAGCCGCCCAGGAAATGACTGAGCGCCAGAACACGTATAAAAACCTGGCTGCGGAGGCCCAAAAGCTCCAGAAAATCGCTCAGGACCCGATCATCACCCCCGAACAGCGTGCTAAATATGGTGCTGAACTGGGTGAAAAGGTGAAGGAAATCCGTGCTTTGGAAATGGAAATGCAGGAATTCGCGGACCGTCGCCAGCAGCAGCTCAAGCAGGAGGACATGCAGATCCGCAAAGGCCTTTACGAGGAAATTCTTGTTGTCGTCCGCGACCGCTCCAAGGCGGATGCATACGACATCGTTTTTGACAAGACCGGAGTCAGTCTTTCCACGGTGCCCATCATTTTGCACGTCAGGGAGGGTGCCGCCACCGACCTCACCGATCAGCTCATTGTCGAGTTGAACAAGGATGCACCACCACCCGGAGCCGAGCCAAAGAAAGCAGATGCAGCCGCTCCAGCGCCCAAGGCTGAAGAACCAAAAAAATAAGCCTGCGGCCGTCCGTTTTCCCAAGGCACGCCGCGAACGATTGCGACGTGCCTTTTTTGTACAAGCGTAGCTATAACTGTCTGCACCATGAGCAACTTCATAACCCTGCAGAAACTCACTGAACTCGTCGGAGGAACACTGTCTGCGGGCAGTCCGGAAATCATCATTACCGGGCTGAACTCCATCCATGAAGCCGGCCATGGTGAAGTGACCTTCCTTGGCAATGCACGCTACCTGCCTGCGCTCAAGACCACGCGTGCCTCCGCCGCCCTCGTGCCAGAAGATCTTGATGCCGAAGACGCGAGGGAAGGGCTCGCTTTGATTCGCCTCAACAACCCCACACTGGCCTTCTCCAATGTCATTCGTTTCTTTGGCCCTAAAGCCATTGAATTTGTGCCCGGTGTGCATGCCACCGCCACTGTTGCCAATGACGTGGTTTTTGACCCGCTGAAGGTCAGCATCGGTCCGCATGCAGTCATTGAAAGCGGCGTACACATCAGTGATGGCTGCAAGATCCACGCCGGTGCCTATATTGGTCATGGAGTCAAACTCGGCGTCGACTGCGTCATCCACGCCAACTCCGTCATCAAGGAATACTGCATCCTGGGTCAACGTGTCATCCTCCACAGCGGTTCCGTGATCGGCAGCGACGGCTTTGGCTATGAACAGGTTCAAGGCCGCCACCAGAAAATCGATCAGGTCGGCATCGTGCAGATCGATGACGATGTCGAAATCGGTTCCTGCACCACCATCGACCGCGCCCGCTTCGGCCGCACTTGGATCGGTGAAGGCTGCAAGATCGACAATCTGGTGCAGATCGGACACAACTGCACCCTTGGAAAGCATTGCATCATCGCCTCCCAAACTGGCATCTCCGGCAGCACTCGCCTGGGAAACTACGTCACCATGGGAGGTCAGGTCGGCGTAGCGGGTCACCTTGAGATTGGCGACAAGGTTATGTTCTTCGCCAAATCGGGTGTCACCAAAAGCATTCTTGAAGCCGGCGCCTACACCGGCTATCCCGCACGTCCGCTCATGGAAGGGCGCAAGATGCTCAGCCTGCCAGCCAAAATCCCCGATTTGCTTGAACGCGTGCGTGCCTTGGAAAAAAAACTTGCCGCTCTTGAAGGCGGCACGGTGAATTCCTGAGCTGGCTACAACTTTGCGGGAAGCCAGAGCGGACGTTGCCAAGGTCTGGTCTTCGACTTATTCTCCTCCCCCCATGACCGCAGCTTCCATTCTTCCTCTCCCCGTGATGCCCGACAGCCACGGCCACTTTGGCCAGTACGGCGGCATGTTTGTGCCGGAAACGCTCATGGCGGCGCTGACCGAACTGTCGGATCATTACGAGCAGGCGAAAGCCGATCCTGCCTTCCAAAAGGAACTCGACCGGCTGCTCCATGAATATGTCGGCCGCCCGACGCCGCTTTATTTCGCCGAACGCTGGACCGAAAAGCTTGGCGGTGCAAAAATTTACCTGAAACGCGAAGATCTGCTGCACACCGGCGCGCACAAGATCAACAACGCTCTCGGGCAGATCCTGCTCGCGCAACGCCTGGGCAAGAAGCGCATCATCGCCGAAACCGGTGCCGGCCAGCACGGAGTTGCCACGGCCACAGTGTGTGCTCGTTTTGGCTGCGAATGCGTGATTTACATGGGCAAGGTGGACATGGAGCGCCAGGCCCTGAATGTCGCGCGCATGCGTTTCCTCGGGGCCAAGGTGGTCGCCGTGACAGCGGGTCAGGCCACGCTCAAGGAGGCGGTGAATGAAGCCATGCGGGACTGGGTCACCAACGTGCGCACCACGCATTACATTCTCGGTTCCGCACTCGGCTCCCACCCCTTCCCCATGATGGTGCGTGACTTCCACCGCATCATTGGTGTCGAAGCACGCCGCCAGATTTTGGAACGCGAAGAGCGCCTGCCTGATCTCCTCGTGGCGTGTGTTGGTGGCGGCAGCAACAGCATCGGCCTCTTCCATCCTTTTCTGAATGACAAAGACGTGCGCATGACAGGAGTCGAAGCCGGCGGTGACGGCATCATTCCTGAGCGCCACGCCGCACGCTTTCAAGGCGGCCGTCTCGGTGTCCTGCAAGGCACCAAGACCTGGCTCCTGGCCAATGCCGACGGCCAGATCGAGCTCACCCACAGCGTCAGTGCGGGCCTCGACTATGCCGCCATCGGCCCCGAGCACGCCTGGCTGCATGACCAAGGCCGCGTCACCTACAATTATGCCACTGACGATGAAGCGCTCGCTGCTTTCCAGGAGCTCAGTCAGATCGAAGGCATCATCCCTGCCCTCGAAAGCAGTCATGCCATCGCCGAGGTCCACAAAGTCGCGCCCACCATGCGCAAAGACCAGATCATCCTCGTGAATCTCTCCGGCCGCGGAGACAAGGATGTCGCCCAGGCGGCGCGCATGATCTTCGGTGAGGAATTGAAATTTTGAGACATGCAGCCCGTTCCGATAGCCGAAGACATGTCGAAGCTGAAATCGCTTCTGCATGACTCGCTGTCTCCTCATCTGCCTACGGGGCAGAAGGACATGCGCATCCTCAACCTCGCCTGCGGGCGCTGTGATGAAGCGGAGACCTTGATCAAGGTCGGAACCGAACTCACCCAAGGCGGCGGGGTTGAAATGATCGGTGCGGACATTCGCATCCGCGAAATCCGGCAGGCGCGTGAATCACACGGACATCTGCCCGCGCAGTTTTTGATCGAGGACGCCACCAAGATCGACCAGCACAAAGAGCTGAATGATGACTTCAACATGGTCTTTCTGCGCCACCAGAACTTCTGGCACGGCCAGGAACTGTGGAAGAAGATTTTCGACCAGGGCATCGCCAAACTGCGTCCCGACGGCATGCTGGTCATCACCAGTTATTTCGATGTCGAGCACCGCCTCGCTCTTCGTGCGCTGGAGTCTCTGGGCATGGAAGTGGTCAGCAACAAGCGCAACAAGAACAGCCGGTCCCTGCAGGACGCTCCAGGCAAGTCTGTTGACCGCTGGGTGGCTGTTTTGAGGCGGCGGCAGGCTTGAGACAGGCTGCCAAGACCATTTACAAGGCTCCTGTAAAGCGGTAAACTCCGCCCCTTCCCTAAAAATCCATGAATCGTCTTTTTTACGTCTTCACCCTTTTGGCGGCGCTTGTCATGGCCGCACCGGTGTCGCATGCCCAGTCCGTAGATGCCAGCAGCGAGGTGGCCGACCAGTACTACCGCGGCTTCATCCTCAACAATGAGGCCGCCAGACTTGAAACCGCCGGTGACTTCACGCTCGCACAGACCAAATTCAAGCAGGCTGGCGAGATCATGGACAGCATCGCCCGGAATTACCCGACATGGCAGCCGGAAATGCGTGCTGCACGTCAGCATAAGATTCAGGACGCCCTCACACGACTGCAGTCACGTTCGGCGCAGGCACAGGTGGCCGCAGCCGCTCCCATAGCGGCACCGGCACCGGTTCAAGCAGTAGCACCGGCTGTGGCCATGGCCCCTGCGATGCCAGTGGCTGCCATTCCCGCTCCCGGCGTACTGGCTCAACCCGCAGCCGCCATTCCCGCCACTCCGGGTTCCCTGCCCAGTCTCAATGATTTGCTGAGCCAATGGGAGGAGATGCACAAGCAGCGCATTCTGGAACTGGAGACAAAGAACAACCAGCAACAGGTCGATCTCGGCAAATGGCAAAACTGGTACCAGTGGGCTTCCGGCGAGATCACCACCGCGCGCCAGCAAAACGACGTCCTTGGCAAAAAGGCCACCGCGTTGGAGCAGAGCATCCTCGCCATGGGCAAGGATGTGGAGGAAGGCCGTGCCGCACAGGCCCAGCTAGGCAAGGTGATGGAAGAAAAAATGGCGGTGGATTTGGAGATGCGCAAAAACGGCCAGCGTTTGATTGCCGCTGAAGCCGCTGCCAAGGAGGCTTCGCAAAAACTGACCGCTGCCTCCACTCAAATCGCCGCCGTGGAGCAGGAGCGTGACAAGATCCTTAAAGAACGTGACCAGATTGTGAAGGAGCGTGATGGTGCGATCACTCAGCGCGATGACGCAATGAAGCAGCGTGAGTCAGCCGTCAAGGAACGTGATGCAGCCAGCGCACGCAGCCTGGGATTGCAGGCTGAGGTGGATGATCTGAAAAAGAAAACCGGCAGCGCCGAAATGAAGCGCCTTATTGCAGAGAACGAGCGCTTGAAAAAAGAAATCGCTGAAGCGCAGAAGCAAGTGGAGACCCTGAAAGCGGATGTCGGACGCAAGGATCAGGAAATCGTCGCCCTGCGGGGACAGCTCACCGGATTGCAGGGCCAGATGGCCGAACTGCGCAAAGAAAGCGCCACCTACCAGACTCAGGTCGCCGAGCTGACAAAGCAGCTCAAAGAGGTTCAGAGCGGCATGGATGGCAAGATCGCCACCACTCCTGAGCTCACTCAGGAAAATGAAATGCTGCGAGGCATCATCATGCGTCAGCTACGCACCCAGCATCGGCAGCAGGCCGCCAAGGACCTCATGATCGCTGAGCTGCAGAAAATGGAGAGCGCCTCCAACGACCTCGTCAAACAGGTCGAAGAAATGAAAAACGCGCGCATGATTCTGACTCCGGACGAGGAAAAACTCTTCTCCGATCCCGCCGTGCGGGAACTGCTGGGACCGAAGGGCGTGCAGGCCACCCTCATCGCCAACGCATCTCCGGACAGCGATAAAAAAGCGGCCCCTCCTGCACCGACATCCGTCGAAAAACTCATCAGCCAAGCCAACGAAACCTACATGAACAAGGATTTCGAAAGCGCGGCCAAGTTCTACCAGGACGCGCTGCGTGCTGAACCCAAAAATGTCACCGCTCTCATCGGTCTGGGCATCACGCGCCAGCGTGAAAACAAACATGCCGATGCCGAAGTGTCGCTGCAGAAGGCGCTGGCCTACGATCCGGCCAACGAACCCGCCGCTTTCGCGCTTGGTGTCACCTACTTCAAACAGGAACGCTGGAAGGATGCAATGACCTACTTTGAGAAGAGTCTCGCCAAACGTCCTGACAACGCCAGTGGCAGGCATTACCTCGGCATCATCGCCACCAAGTTGAACCTGATTGAACGTGCCGAACGCGAGTTCAAGACGGCGCTGGCCATTGATCCCGCTTACGGCGAGGCGCATTTCAATCTGGCGGTGCTCTACATCACCTGGGATCCCCCGCAGTGGGACAAGGCGCGCGCGGAATACGACGAAGCGATCAAAAAGGGCGTGCGGCCCGACAAGAATCTCGAAAAGCTGCTCGAAGGCGGCAAGGTGTCGCAGCGTTAAGGAGACGGCGGACACATGGATTCCGCCGGTCTTCTGCCATGAAAACTCTGTGCCTTTTTTTACTAACGGCTTCGGGACTCGCAGCGCAGACCTTGGTCGAAATCGGGACCAAGGTGGATGGTCTCGTGATCGATTTGCGCTACACAACGGCGGACAATTTTTTCAAAACGGCGTTCTATCCCAAGACTGCGCGCGCATTGTTGCGCCCGAATACGGCGGACAAACTGGTCCAGGTACAGATGGAATTGAAATCCCAGGGCCTAAGCTTGAAAATATGGGACGCCTATCGTCCTCTCGCCGTCCAACGCGCGATGTGGAAAACGCTGCCAGATGAACGCTTTGTGGCCAATCCCGCCAAAGGAGGCCGCCATAACCGAGGCGCCGCCGTGGATGTGACGCTTGTCGATGCCCGCGGTGTGGAACTGCAGATGCCGACCGCACATGATGACTTTTCAGAAAAAGCCGGCGCTCATTTCAATCTACTTTCACCGGAGGTTTTCAAGAACCGCGCAAAGCTGCAGCAAGCCATGACGAAACATGGTTTCGTCTTGTTCGAAAGCGAGTGGTGGCATTTCGACGACTCCGACTGGCGGCAGTATGAGGCCTTGGACGTTCCGCTGGAGCCGCGAGAAGCGGCCCAACAGAAGTAGTAGAATCTTGGGCATGATGACTTGTGCTGGAGGCGGAGCGTTTCAGCCCCCCGCCGCATCAATCCAGTCAACAGACATGCCCGGGACAAACCCGCTCGATCAGGGGCGGATTTCCTCGCCCGTGGTCGCATTGGCCAGAGTGATCTGCTCACGATGGAATGCAGGGTCGCTGCGGAAGGTGAGACGCGCCTGGTATTTGCGTTCGAGATCGACGAGCAGCTCACCGTCTTCAGTCTTGAGACGGTTCAGCACTTCGGGGTGAACGATGACAATGAGGCTCTTCTGGTCGTCCTTCGCGCGGCCCAGCACCGAGACGAGTCTGCGCTGGAGTTCCACGCTCATGGTGAGCGGTGTTTTGACCTGGCCGTGGCCTTTGCAATACGGGCAGGGTTCGTAAAGTGTCGTGCCGAGGCTTTCATTGAGACGCTGGCGGGTCATCTCCATGAGGCCGAACTGTGAGATCTGCAGGACTTGGGTTTTGGCCTTGTCGCGCTTGAGATGATCCAGCATGAGCTTGTACACAGCCTGCTGGTCGCGGCGGTGTTTCATGTCGATGAAGTCCACCACGATGAGTCCGCCCATGTTGCGCAGTCGAAGCTGGCGCGCGACTTCGGCGGCGGCTTCGAGGTTGGTTTCGAGCAGGAGTTTGTCGACGTCCTTGTGGCCTTTATTGCGGCCGGTGTTGACGTCAATGGAGACGAGAGCCTCGGTTTGATCGATCACGATGTAGCCACCGCAGGGCATCCAGACCTGTCGGTAGAAGGCGTTGTCGATCTGCTTTTGAATGCCGTAGTGCTCAAAGATGGCGCTCTGCCCCTGGTAATGGTTGATGCGGCGTTTGGCACGACCGGAAATGTGCGCAGCCATGCGCTGCATGCGCTCGACGGTGGCGGCGTCATCGCAGGCGACTTCATCAATGTCCTCAGTGAGGAAATCACGCACGGTACGCTCAACGAGATCAGGCTCCTGGAAGCAGCAGACGGGGGCATTCTGACCGTCACGCTTGGCGACGATCTGGTCCCACTCGTCGAGGAGGATGTTCAGATCGCGTACGATGTGACGGGCACGCTTGCCGGAGGCCTCAGTGCGCAGGATGATGCCCATGCCTTCCGGCAGACTGATTTTCTCGATGATCTTGCGGAGCCGGGAGCGCTCCTTCGGATCCTCGATCTTCCGCGAGATGCCGCAGGTATCGTTCAGAGGCATCAGCACGAGCAGACGGCCAGCGAGTGAGATGTTGGTGGTGACACGCGGACCTTTGTTGCCCACGGGACCCTTGGTGACCTGCACCATGATCTCGGAACTGATCGGGTACAGACTGGGGATGTCCTTGGCCTCAATGCGTTTTTTCTTTTTGCTGCCGCCGCGATTGATCTCCTCCAGGCCGGCATCCAGCGCGGCCGGAATGGCGTCCCAGAAATGCAGGAAGGCGTTTTTGTCGAACCCGATATCGATAAACATGGCCTTGAGGCCCTGCTCGATGTTGCGGATGCGTCCTTTGAAAACACTGCCGATGAGGCTGTTTGTACCGACACGCTCAATGTTGTATTCTTCGACGACACCTTTGTCGAGCAAGGCGACGCGGTTCTCCAGTTTCTCGCAGTTGATGACGAGACGCACACCGCTTTTGATGTCACGTTTGCCGGTGAGCAGTTCTTTGATTCTTTGAACGAAGGTCAATGCCATGATGTAAAATCTCCCTAAAATGATGTGGCTCTTCAGCGGAAGAGCTTGCGTAAAAATCCGCCGCCGCTTGGAGCGGGATCGGATGGTTGAGTTTCCTGGGAGCCTCCCCGGTTGAAAATACCGACCCTGCGCACTGGCACGGCCTTGGGCACATTCTGTCCGGAGCTGGCTCCGGCCGATCCCGCTGAATCGGCCTTCGGTTTGATGTTGGGCGCCGTTTTCACAGTCGGCTTGTCAGCATCATCCGCTTCTGGCGCGGACACACCCGTGCCCACGTCTAAATCTTCCTCCGCACCCAGTCCCTCTGGCACCGCAGCATCGGCGTATTGAACGGATGCAATATGATTGAAATGGCCTTCAGCAGGCTCCATCGGCGTGACATCGATGGTGTACTTGGAGTTTTCCTTGTCCAAAGCCAGACATTGTTCGAGCACTCGGCGAGCCACAGGCGCGGCGCAACCACCGCCTGATTTACCGTTTTGCACGAGCACGGCCACAGCAAACTTGGGATTTTGATAGGGGGCGAAACAGATGAACCAGGTGTGGTTGTCATCATGCTTGACCCCCTTCTCATCACGCCGCCAGTTCTGCGCGGTGCCTGTCTTGCCTGCGACCTCCACTCCGGTGATGCGGGCTCCTTTGCCAGTTCCTGAAGGATCGTTGACGACTTTCCACATGCCTTTGCGAATGACCTCGATTTCTTCCGGTTTGACACTGGCGGAGAGATCGCCCCGGAGGCTGGGTGGATTTTCCAGCACGGCCTGATCATGGTCCATCACCCGTTTCAGCAGATGGGGACTCCACGCCTTGCCACCGTTGGCGACGGTGGCGCTGACCGAGGCCATTTGCAGAGGAGAGGCGAGCACAAAGCCCTGACCGATGGATGTGTTGGCAGTGAAGCCGTCACTCCAGCGCTCGGCTGGGTGATTTGCGCGGAGCCAGTCCGGGTTGGGAAGAATGCCAGGGCTTTCGTCTTCGAGTTCAATGCCGGTTTTGGTACCCAGGCCGAGAATTTTGCCCACCTTGGTGATGTTGCCAATACCCGCCGCATTGCCGTAGCGATAGAAGAAGCAATTGCAGGAATATTTGATGGCGTCACTGAGACCCAGCGTGCCATGAGAGCCGCCGTTTTGACGTTGAATCCAGCACTGCATGGCCTTGTTACCATAGGTGACGCTGCCGCTGCAGTTGAAATGGCTCAGCTGAATGCCTGCCAGACAACCGGCAAACGAGATTGGAATTTTGAAGGTCGAGCCCGGCACATGCCCTTTCACAGCGCGATTGAGCAACGGAACGGTTTTGCTGTCCATCAGCGCATCCCAGTCCGACTGCTGGATGCTGGGGATGAACTGATTCGGATCGAAGGAGGGAACGGAAACCATCGCCAGTACTTCACCTGAGCTCGGATCGATCACAGCAACGGCACCACGGCCGATCTTGCCATCACGCAAGGCCCTGTCTGCAATGATCTGCATGCGTGCATCAAGCGTCAGATAGACGTCGTTGCCCTTGCGCGGCTCCACGTATTCATCATCCACTTCGCCGACCGGCCTGCCGCGTTGATCGCGCTGCATGACGCGGACGCCGGGCTTGCCACGCAGATAATTGTCGAAGCTTTTCTCCACGCCGGCGCCGCCGAAATCATCTGGCACGTAATAGTCCCAGCCCTTGCGGTCTTCCGCCGAGGCACGCTGATCGTCTGGCAGACGCACGTAGCCGAGGATGTGGCAGGCGACTGATTTAAGAGGATAAACGCGAGAGGCACGCTCGGCGACAGTGACGCCCGGCAGTCCCAGATTGTGTTCGGCGATGCGGCTGAACTCAGCGAAGGTCAAATCATCACGATAGACCCATGGCACCGCACCACCAAAGCTGCGGTAATGCACACGCAGGGATTCCACGGAGTAGTCCTTGTGGACACCCATTTCGAGCATGCGCTTGGTGATCGTCTCCTCGAAAATCTTGTAGATGTCGAGTTCGGGCTTCATCCGTTTGATGCCCCGTTCAGAGATCTCAAAGGTGATTTCCGGAATGGATGTCTTGTTCTTCTTGGCGAGGCGCTTGTACTCGGTGACCACCTCCGCAAGGTTGATGCGAACCTCAAAGCTGGCCTTGTTGGTCGCTAGCACGATGCCGTTGCGGTCCTTGATCTCCCCGCGTGGCCCAGGAATGCGGGCACGTTCCTTTTTCGCCCCAGGAATCATCTTGGCAAACTCCTCCCGGCGGTCAATCTGCAGAGACCACAGCCTGAACACAAGCAGTCCAAACCCGCACATCATGGCGAGGGAGAACAGATAGAGTCGGAAGCGGTATTTAACGACCATCGAAGCGGTACCTCAGGCCTTCGTATTTGATTTCATAGCTGGACAGGCGGGCCAGCGAATAAAGCAGCAGGAAGATGAGCGGGGCGGCGAGCATGGCAAGAAGGCTGTCGGTGATCATCTTTGACCACACGCCCACTGGAAACTGCAGGGAGCCGCGCAGGAAGGTGATGATGAGATACTGCGAAAGCAGCCACACAAAAACGGCCAGTCCGACCATGAGCACGGGAAGCTCAAGACGTCCGCGCTTGAACAACGGGCGGATGCCCTGCAGCAGGGTGCCAAGCATTCCAAACAGCACGATGGAAAGGCCAAAGGGCAGCGGATGACTGCCTGCGCCCAGTTCAACATCTGCACCGGTGCCAAACACATCCTCAGCACCCGACAGGCTCTCCATGACCCCGGGCAGATGGCGTGCATCCCAGATGAAGCCGGTGATGAAGGAGAGCAGCAGCATCATCGAAAAGGGTGCGGCCACGGAAGCACTGAAAAAAAACACTGCAGGCAGAAACAGGGTGGCAAATTGGGCGATCTCCAGCCCGGGAATGAACTCCTGCACCATGAAGGTGAGCAGCAGCAGAATGATGGAGATCGGGTGAAACAACATGGCGGCTCAGGGCTTGGCGCGTGCTGGTGTCGTTGCAGGTTCCGGAGCGGGCTCGGCAACCTGCATTTCGATCACAAAGACATAATCCAAGGTGGAGAAATCTACGGCAGGCTCGATGACGGCCTCTCCGGAGATCTCACGGTTTTCAAAACGTTTCACCCGGCCCAGCAGCAAATTCTCAGGAAACACACCGCCTTCACCGGAGGAATACACACCAGCACCGGCGTTGATGTTCGAGTTGCGATGAAGAAACCGCAGATGCAGCTCAGGGCGCACTTCAAGCGCGGCACGTTCGCCGCCGAGAATGCCCTGCTCCAACGTTCCTTCGATTTTGGCCGACACACGACACATTTCATCCGTCAGCAAAATCACCTTGGTCATGTGCGGGGCCAGAATGGACGTCTTCCCCACCAGGCCAACGGATGTGATCACCGGACTGTCTGTGCCGATGCCATCAAGCGAGCCCTTGTCGATGATCAAACTGTTCCACCAGGTGCTGGAGCTGCGGCGGATCACTTTGGCAGCCGTCATTTTGAAGGGCGCCGACTGCTTGAATTCGATGAGCTGGCGCAGCTTCGCATTCTCTTCGATGATCTGGTTGTACTTTTGCTGGATGATGCGCAGCCGCTCCAGCTGGACGCGTTGATCATCGTTTTCTCTTTTCAGTTCGACCGGATTGATCTGCGGAGCCACGGCAGTCTCTGCAGCCTGCTCCATCGCAGCACTGCTGTGGATAAAAGGGGACAGCAGGCTCATGACACGAGACTGAATCTGACGTGTGGTCGCAGTGTCAAAGGTGAACACGGCGACCAACCCTGCCACGAAGATCAGAAGCGCGAGGATGTTGAGCTTTTTCATGATTGGCCTTTCCTCCGGCTGGATGCGGCGCTGATTGACTGACAACTTCAATCAAACGTGGCGCAGCAGCGCGAAATGGTCATCAGACTTCGGTCGTGCTAACTTTGCGCAGGAATTCAAGCTCACTGAGCACCCGTCCGGTACCTTCGCCGACGGCGCTGAGAGGATCTTCCGCCACATGCACCGGGAGGGCTGTTTCTTCCTGCAGCAGTTTGTCGAGGCCGCGCAGCAGAGCACCGCCACCGGCAAGCATGATGCCACGATCCACAAGGTCGGCGGAAAGTTCAGGCGGGCAGCGTTCCAGTGTCGTACGCACGGCATCGATGATCGCATTGAGCGGCTCCAGCATGGCCTCGCGAACTTCCTGGCTCGTGATGGTGATGGTTTTTGGCAAACCCGCCACCATATCGCGACCTTTGACTTCCATCGTCGTTTCCTTGCCCAGCGGGAAGGCGGAACCGATGCGCAGCTTGATCTCTTCTGCAGTGCGCTCACCAATCATGAGATTGTAGGCGCGCTTCATGTAATTGATGATGGCTTCGTCGAGTTCATCGCCAGCCACGCGTACACTGCGGCTGTAAACGATGCCGGAGAGCGAGATGATCGCCACCTCCGTGGTGCCACCGCCGATATCGACGATCATGTTGCCGGCAGCTTCCTGCACTGGCAGCCCCACACCAATAGCGGCGGCCATCGGTTCTTCGATCAGGTAAACTTCACGCGCGCCGGCCTGCTCCGCACTCTCCTTCACCGCACGCTTCTCGACTTCCGTGATGCCGGAAGGAACCGCGATGACCACACGTGGCCCGCGCATCTTGCGGCCCCCGCCTTGCACCTTCTTGATGAAGTGGCGCAGCATGGCCTCCGTCACGCGGAAGTCAGCGATGACACCGTCCTTCAACGGGCGGATGGCGGTGATGCCACCCGGAGTTCGTCCGAGCATGCGTTTTGCGTCATCACCCACAGCGACCACTTCGTTGGTGCCGGTTTTAACCGCCACCACTGAAGGTTCTCTGAGGACGATGCCGTGATCTTTTACATAGACGAGGGTATTTGCCGTGCCGAGATCGATGCCGATGTCTTGGGCGACGAAGCCGAAAAGTTTGCCGAACATTGAGAATAAATGGGAAAAGTGTTGATGCGTGCAGGCGTCAGAATCCAGATGCGCGACGGAGAATTCCAACTGTTTTGAGAATCACGAAAAGCCACGCGCGCAAGGCATTCTAACCCACTTTAAAGCTTAAAACCGCCTGAAAATGCGTCAAGGGATGTTTCTAAGAAGCTTGGAATTGGCAATTTCAGGCCATTTCGGGCAAAAAGCCGCCTTTTTCAGCCTCGGATAAGGCTGAATTTCGACTGTTCAACCCCAAAAACGCGTCCTGCGAGGTGGTCCGCATCTGCCCAGTCCAGATTCGTTGTCGTGATTATCTTTTGGGTTCCCGGCGGCAAACAGGCCAACAGGGCGCGCCGACGATGGGCGTCCAGTTCGCCAAAAACATCGTCCATCAGCATCAACGGCGCTGAACCGCAGGCATGCTCCAGCACCTGAGCCTGGGCAAGCTTCAGCGCCAGCGCAAACGACCGCTGCTGGCCTTCAGAGGCAAAGGTGGTCGCATCCAGGTCATTTAGTCGCATCCCGATGTCATCACGGTGCGGCCCAAATGCAGTCGAACGGCTGCGTGATTCTTCATCACGCATCGTCAGCAGTGCTTCAAACAAACTCAGTGCTGCATCACTCGTACGCTGAAATGCGATGCTCACATTCTCCGCGCCATCACTCAGCTTCGCATGCGCCAGTGACACCTCTTGCCCCAGGGCGGCGCACAGTTCGGCGCGCCGCTGCCAGAGCGTCTGCGCAAAGCCGTCCATCACACGTGCAAACGCATCCGCCTGCTTCCACGCGATGCTGGCATCCCGCTTCAAAACATAATTGCGACCACGCAGTGCACGCTCATAACCACGCAGGGCATGCAGGTAATCGGGGAACATCTGGCTCGCCGCGAAGTCGAGAAACCTGCGCCGATGTTCCGCGCCACCGCGAAGCAAATTCATGTCTCTATGGTCCATCCACACAACCACGCCCGAGGCGGTAAGATAATCCGCCGACTTGCCGCAGGTGGAGCCATCGACTGCCAGCCGCCGCGTCGTGGCCGATTGTGCATAGCGCAGCCGTTTGCCATGCCAGTTCGCTTCGATCAGGCAGGTGGCAGCACCAAAGCGCACCATTTCGGCACGATTCGATGTTCTGGGCGACTGCAAGCGCAGCAGCACGCACGCGGCCTCAATCAGGGATGTTTTTCCCTGGGCATTGCGCCCCACCAGCAGAGTCACATCGGGATGCAGCTCCAGCTTCGCCTCGGCGAAGCAGCGGAAATCGCGCAAAAACAGGTCGGAGAGCATGCAATCAGACACTTCTGCACCACGCCGCATTTCCGGTTGCGTTCACGTTGCACATGAAGATGACTCTCGCCCCCTCTATGGCCTCCTTCCGCACAGTCAAAGGCTTTCGCGACTTCTTCCCCGAGGAATGCGCACTGCGAAACTACATCACCGAAACTTGGCGCTCTGTCGCACGTCGCTATGGCTTCGTGGAGTACGAGGCGCCGCTCGTCGAAAGCACCGATCTCTACCGCAAGAAAAGCGGTGATGAGATCACCAATCAGCTCTACTGCTTTCTCGACAAAGCCGAACGCGAAATCTCCCTGCGCCCCGAAGTCACGCCATCGCTTGCCCGCATGGCCACCGCCCGGCAGCGTGATTTCAAAAAGCCGATTAAGTGGTTCCAAATCGGGCCCTGCTTCCGCTACGAAGAGCCTCAGGAGGGCCGCGGCCGCGAGTTCATCCAGTTCAATGCTGACATCCTCGGCGACTCCTCACCCGCGACTTCAGCGGAACTGATCGCACTGGCGATCGACGTCGTGCGCGAGTTCGGCGTCAGCGCTGATGATTTCATCATTCGTCTGAGCAATCGCGAAATCTGGAGCACTTTCCTCGCTGACAAGAACATCGCCGAGGAGCACACCACGACTTTCCTGAGCATCATCGACAAAATCGAACGTGCACGCCCGGAAGAGACGGAGAAGAAACTCGCGTTCATCGGCCTCACGACTGCCGAAGTCCGCGCCTTCATGGCCTCCACGGATGAGAACCACCCGGCCTTTGCGGCACTGCGTGAAAACCTCACTGCACGTGGCCTGTGGCAGTTCATCAAGATCGACGCCACCATCGTGCGCGGCCTCGCCTATTACACCGGAGTAGTCTTTGAGGTCTTCGATCTCAAACACGGCCTCCGCGCCCTCGCCGGCGGCGGCACCTATGACAAACTTTGCGCCCTCATGAGCGACGGTGGCGTGGACATGCCTGCCGCAGGTTTCGCCATGGGCGATGTTGTGCTCGGCATCCTCCTGAAGCGCACACCCGGTGCGCAGATGAAGCTCACCACCGCCTACCTCGCCGCCAGCAGCATCGACGCATTTGTAGTCGTTGCTGATGAAGCCCAGCGCCCGCACGCGCTCGCTGCCGTGCAGGCCCTGCGTGCCGCAGGCATCCGCATCGACTACTGCTTTGGCGCGCAAAAAGTTGGCAAGCAGTTTCAAGCCGCAGAAGATCGCAAAGCCCGCTTCGCCATCGTCTTCGGTGCTGAATACCCTGAGGTCGTGATCAAGAACCTGCTCGCTCGTTCGCAGAGCTCAGTGCCGGTGACCGGTCTGGTGGAAGAGGTGCAAAAGCTGCTCGCCGAGCCCGCCCTTGGCCCGTTGATCGCCTGATCGAAGGCAAGCAAGTGACCTTCATGAGCGTTGGTTTGAGCCAATCTCATGAAGTCCCTCCTGTTTCTTCTCGGCCTCGCAGTCATCACCGCACAGGCGCAGCCGGCCTTCCGCGCAGGCGTGTCTGCCATCGACATCACGCCCACGACGTTCCCACGGATCATCGCGGGCGGGTTTCTCGAGGCGCAGTCCTCCACGATCACCGACAAGCTTTATACCCGCAGTTTGGTGCTGGATGATGGGAAGACGCAGATTGCGATCGTGATCGTGGACACGTGCATGATGACACGCACGCTGATTGATGAAGCCAAGGCGATGGCGAGCGCTCAAACGGGCATTCCGACGGATCGCATGCTAGTTTCAGCGACGCACACTCACTCGGCTCCTGCGGCGATGGGGTGCCTCGGCACGCGGCTGGATGTGGACTATGCAAAGTTCCTTGTACCCAAGCTAGCCGAAGGCATCGTGGCCGCACACAAACGCCTGCAGCCTGCCAAGATCGGCTGGGGTGTGGTGGATGACTGGGAGCACACGCACACGCGGCGCTGGATCCGCAAGCCGGACAAAGTGATCACGGATCCCTTCGGCGACCCTACGGCCCGCGCGAACATGCACCCGGGGCATGAGAGCCCGGATGTCACCGGGCCTTCGGGGCCGTCGGACCCTGGTTTGTCGGTGATCTCGGTGCAAACAGCGAAAGGCAAACCGATGGCATTCTTCGCCAACTATTCGATGCATTACTTCGGAGCCAAGGCGATCTCGTCGGATTACTATGGTGCCTTTGCCCAGCACATCGCGAAGCTGATGAAACAGAGCAGCAGCGAAGGACCGGAGTTTGTGGCCGCGATGACGCAGGGCACCAGCGGCGACCAGCAATGGATGGACTACAGCAAGCCACGCCCGCAGATCACCATGGATGCGTATGCCGAGGAAGTGGCGAAGAAGGCCATGGAGGCTTACGCGAAGATCCAGCATCAGAAACTGGCTCCCATCGCGATGGTGGAAAAGCTGCTCACGCTGAACTACCGCATGCCAAGCGAAAAACGCCTCGCCTGGGCGCGGCCCATCGCGGCCAAGATTGTGAACGATGTACCAAAGGACAAGCAGGAGGTGTATGCGCGTGAGGCAATCATTCTGCACGAGCGGCAGAAGACAGAGATCAAGCTGCAGGCCATCCGCATCGGCGATCTGGCCATCGCCACACTGCCGAACGAAGTCTATGCGATCACCGGCCTCAAGCTGAAAGCGCAGAGCCCGCTGCCGACCACGATCAACATCGAACTCGCCAACGGTGGTGAAGGCTACATCCCGCCGCCAGAGCAGCATGCGCTGGGCGGCTACACCACCTGGCCGGCGCGCACAGCAGGACTGGAAGTGCAGGCCGAACCGAAGATGGTCGAGACATTGCTCGATGCCTTGGAGGAGATCACCGGCAAAAACCGTCAGATCATCACCCACACGTTGGGTGCTTATCCCCAGGCCGTCTTTACTTCCAATCCCACGTCGTACTGGCGCATGGACGAGATCGCAGGCGACACTCTCTATCCCGTCAATGACTGGCGTGGCGAAGAGCCACGCTACGAGCCCGGTGTGGCCCGCTATTTGGAGGGGCCACAGGGCGAGGCTTTCTCCGGCAAGGGCATCAATCGAGCACCGCACTTTGCAGGCGGACGAGTGGACGGTTTTCCGATGACCGGCAGCGACTACAGCGTGGAGTTCTGGTTCTGGAATGCTCTGCCCACAAATGCACGTGCGGTGACGGGCTACCTGTTCTCACGTGGCCCTGAAGGCGATAAAGCCTGCCCGGGGGACCATCTCGGCATTGGCGGCACGCACGCCGACGCAGCCTCAGGCTGCCTGTTCGTTTACAATGGCAACACTGCGAAGGGTTTGATCTCAGGCAAAACCAAGCTGGCACTCAAGCAATGGCATCATGTGGTACTGAACCGCACGGGGAAACGGCTGCAGGTGTTTCTGGACGGCAAGCCTGAGATCGAAGGTGATCTGGACATCACCCACACGCCCAAAGATCAATGGTTCATTGGCGGGCGCAGCGACAACTTGTTCAACTTCGAAGGCAAAATCGACGAGGTGGCTTTTTACAATGACGCCCTCACCGCCGATGAAACCGCAGAGCATTACAAGGCCAGTGGCATGACGCCACCTGCGCCTGCGAAGCTGCAAACCGCCACACCACCACTCTCACCCGAAGAGTCAGCGAAGAAGTGGCATGTGCGCGAAGGATACCGCATCGAACTCGTCGCCGCAGAACCGGTGGTGCTGGATCCCGTGGCATTTGACTGGGATGAGAAAGGGCGATTGTGGGTGATCGAGATGGCGGATTATCCGCTGGGCATGGATGGCAACGGCAAGGCTGGCGGGCGCGTGGTGATGATCGAAGACAGCAATGCGGACGGGCGCTATGACAAGCGCACGGTGATCGTGAATGATCTGAGCTATCCCACGGGCATCCTGACCTGGCGTGACGGCGTCATCGTAACCGCCGCACCGGACATTTTCCTCATCAAGCCGAATGGAGAAAAGCAGGTGCTCTTCACCGGTTTTAGTACGGGAAATCAGCAACTGCGTGTGAACGGCCTGCGCTGGGGCATGGATGGCTGGGTGTACTGTGCGGCGGGCGCACACAACAGCGGCTACAACAAAACCACACAGATCGAATCCAAGCTCACCGGCCAGAAAATCGACCTCGGCAGCCGCGACTTCCGCTTCAAGCCGGATACGGGCGAGTTTGATCCGCAGAGCGGCCCCTCGCAGTTTGGCCGCACCCGCGATGACTGGGGCCACTGGTTCGGCGTGCAAAACAGTCACCCGCTCTGGCACTACGTGCTGCAGGACCACTACCTGCGCCGGAACCCATACGTCATTCCGCCAGACCCAATTCATCAGCTCTTCCCGCGCAATCCGCCGGTGTATCCCGCCAGCAGCATGGAGAAGCGTTTCCATAGCTTCGATCAAGCGGGGCGATTCACCAGCGCCTGCGGCATTGAGGTGTATCGCGACCGCGTGTTGTTTGATGATGGCAAAACCCACGCCTTCACCTGCGAGCCCTTTCACAACGTGGTGCAGCATCATGTCCTGGAGGATGATGGCGTGACGTTCAAGGCCACGCGTGATCCTGCGGAGTCGAAGATGGATTTTCTGGCCAGCGAAGACCGCTGGTGCCGCCCCGTGATGGTTCGCACCGGCCCCGATGGTGCGCTGTGGGTGGCGGACATGTACCGCTACATGATCGAGCATCCGCAATGGCTGCCGCAAAACGGGAAGGATGAACTGCTGCCACATTATCGTGAGGGGGATGACAAAGGGAGGATATGGAAAGTCACGCGCACTCCAGAACCGCCTAAAGGCGGGACTGCAGAACAGGGCTTGGCTCCCTCGAATGGCTGGCAGCGTGACAAGGCGCAGATGCAGCTGGCATGGAGCGGTGAGAAGGCTGCCATTGCAGGTCTGTTGAAATCAAAGCAGCCTCAAACACGGGCACAAGCGGCGTGGACACTCCTGGCCATGAAGAAACTCAGCACCGCATTATGTTTGGAACTGCTGGCCGATGAAGCGCCGCGTGCGCGGGAGCAGGCATTGCAGATGGCGGAGAAACTGAAGTGGGAAGACAACGAATCTTTGATACTCCAAAAAACGCTGACGAAGCTCGTGAACGACAAAGACGAAAAGGTCCAACTGCAACTGGCCTGCTCGCTGGGTGAATTGAAGGGAGACTGGGCGGCTGATCTGCTGGCGCAGCAACTGCGTGGGGCTCCAGCAGGCTCCTCTCTTCAAGGTGCAGCACTGAGTTCGGTGATGCCGCATCTGGAAGGTGTTTGCACACGTTTTCCTGAAAGCGCGGGGCCGGAAAACAACCAAGTCATCGGCATGCTGTTCCGCTGCGCTTTGGCAGTTAAAAATGAGCAGGCAACCGCCACGCTGCTGTCTCATCAGGGAGCGCAAAAACATGCCACCGAACTGCTTGCCGTTCTTGATGAGAAGGGGCTCTCGCTGTCCGGATTCACACAGCAGGTGACTTCGGCGGAAGCGCAGCAGGGATTGAAGAAAATGGCGGACCTGCTCCACAAGGCGGCAGAGGAAGTCAAAGCGGCCAAGGAGGCTCCTCCCATGGTGGCTTTGGCGCTGCTGGCCTCGGACCGTGAACATCGCGAAATGGTGAAGGCCCTGCTGCCGGAGATGTGGAAGAAGTCTGCGAACCCCGAGGTTCTACGTTTGGTGGCGAAGCTGCAGCCGAACGACGGACCTGAGTTCTTGCTGACGGGCTGGAACGAACGGACACCTGCGGTGCGGATGCAGATCATCGAGACCTTGCTCTCCAACGATGCCTGGACCCTGGCGTTGCTGAAGCGGCCAGAGGCGAAAGCATGTGATGCTGCACTACGGGCACGACTGACAAAACACCCGAAAAAGGAAATCGCGAAACAGGCGGCGGCGGTGTTTGCGGATGCCACGAGCGCCACGCGTGCGGCGGTGGTGGAGAAGTTCAAACCTGCGCTGAAACTGACGGGCAACGCGACGAAGGGGAAGACGGTGTTTGCGCAGGTGTGCATCAGCTGTCACAAACTGGACGGGGTGGGCCTCGAACTGGGTCCGGATCTGCGCAGTGTGGTGCAGCATGATGCGGAGAAGCTCATGAATTCCATTCTGGACCCGAGCGCGATCATTGAGCCCGGATTCATGGCGTACAACTGCACGCTCAAAAATGGCGAGCAGCTCTATGGAGTGATCGCCACGGAAACAAGCGCGAGTCTGACGCTGAAGATGGCGGGCAATCTGACGAAGTCCGTGCTGCGCAGCGAGATCGCAAGTTTGCAGAGCACGGGCACATCCTTGATGCCGGAAGGACTTGAAGCCGCACTCACGCCGCAGTCACTCGCGGATTTGATCGCGTATTTGAAGGTGGTGAAATGAAGATGGAATAAAATTTTACGCGGTTAGAGATCTTCATGGCTCTACGTATTGAACTCCGATGCCATCTCCCGATCATCCTTGCTCAGGCCACAGCGCCCCGCATGCATTCACGTTCATGAACCCGCGTGTGCGGGATGGCGTGGTCGTCCACAGCAGGCGCTCGGTTTTGAAAACAAGCCTCGCAGGACTGGGCGGCCTCACCCTGCCTGCGCTAACGAAGCTGCGCGCGGAAGGAAAAGCCACCAAAAGCGGCAAGGCGGTGATCCTGCTCTGGATGACCGGCGGCCCATCACAGATCGACACCTGGGACCCGAAGCCTGACCGCCCGCGGGAGATTCGCGGACCGCTCAAAACGATCCCAACCAAGCTGCCAGGCACACACATCTGCGAGTACCTGCCCAAGCAGGCCGCCATGCTGGAGAAGTTCACGCTCATCCGCTCGGTGGACTGCCGCTTCAGCAATCATGAGCCGAACATGGTCATGCAGACCGCGAACCTGGCCAACGAGCCGCGCACGAATCCGAAGGCGAAGTATTACCCCTCATTCGGCAGCATCGTGGCGAAGCACCGTGGGGCGAATCATCCGGGCATGCCGCCGTATGTCGTGCTGAACATGAAGTCGCGCTCGCACGTCGCATGGGGTGGTTATCTTGGCACGCAGTATGACCCCTTTGACGGCAACAGCGCCACCAAGCTCTTCCAGCTGCCCTCCGGCCTCAGCATGGACCGCCTGCACGCGCGCCAGACGCTGAGCAGGCAAATGGACGGATTGCGCGCCGACATCGATGCCAGCGGCATGATGAGCGCGATGGACAGCTTTTCGCAGACCGCCTTCGACATCGTCGCCGGTGGCCGGGCGCAGGAGGCTTTTGATCTGAGCAAGGAACCACAGAAAGTACGCGACCGCTACGGCGAGCATGACTGGGCCAAACAAGCACTGCTCGCACGGCGCCTCGTGGAGCGCGGTTCATCTTTTGTCACCATCGACCTCAGCAATCATGGTGCCTCAGGCACTTGGGACAATCACGGCGACAACATCCCACCCTACGGTGGCATCTGGAACGGCCTGCGCCCGCTGCTGCCTGTCTTTGATCACGTCATCACCACGCTCGTCAGCGATCTTGCTGAACGCGGCATGCTTCAAGACACCCTGGTCATCACCATGGGCGAGTTTGGCCGCACGCCCACGCTCGGAACGCAGGGCAGCACCGATGGCCGCAACCACTGGCCGTACGTCATGTCCATGTCACTTGCTGGTGGAGGCTTCCGTCATGGCCAGGTCATCGGTTCCTCGGACAAAGACGGCGGCCAGATCGACGAACGCCCCGTCACGCCCGGTGATCTTGCCGCCACCATCTACCACCACATGGGCGTTCCGCTGGATACGACCTACACCGATCATCAAGGCAGGCCGAATTTCATCGTTGATCAGGGTGCGCCGTTGAGGGAGCTGATTTGAGCCTGCGTGTATCGTTCAGATTCGTCATTTAGGACAAGAACCTACCCCTTGCGCCGCTTTCATTCTTTACACGATGGCGGCTAAATGGCACTCTCCGTCATCGTTCGTGTCCTCACATGCAGATGACTGTCGTTGTTCCCAAAGAAACCCATGTGGGAGAAACGCGCACCGCCCTGGTGCCTGAACATGCGGCCAAACTCACGGCCTTGGGAGCTAAGATTGAAGTGGAATCTGGCCTGGGGCTTTCCTGCGGGCACAGTGACATTGAATACACGCAGGCAGGAGCGACGGTGCATACAGATCGCGCAGCGCTGATGGCTGCAGCGGATGTCATCCTGCAGGTGCGCAAGCCGACACTCGATGAAGTGAGCGCCCTGAGTGAAGGCGCGGTGCTTATCGCGTTGCTCGATCCGTTTCAATCGCCGGAACTCATTCGTGCGCTGGCAGCACGCGGTGTGAGCGCCATCAGCATGGAGATGGTGCCGCGCAGCACGAGGGCGCAGAAAATGGACGTTCTGTCATCTCAGGCGAGTCTGGCGGGCTATGCAGCCGTGATCGTGGCCGCAGGGCAATCCGGGAAGATTTTTCCGATGATGATGACGCCGGCAGGCACGATCAAACCGGTGAAGGTTTTCATCATCGGCGCAGGTGTGGCGGGATTGCAGGCCATCGCCACGGCCAAACGCCTCGGAGCGAAGGTGGAGGCCTTTGACACGCGGCCGGTCGTCGAGGAGCAGGTGAAATCACTCGGTGCTAAGTTTGTGAAGATCGATGTGGGTGAGACCGGGCAGACGGAAGGCGGTTACGCAAAAGCACTGACCGACGACCAGCTCAAACTCCAGCGCGAAGGCATGGCGCGTGTTTGCGCGGAGTCGGACATTGTCATCACGACGGCGCAGGTGTTTGGCAGGCGGGCGCCGGTGCTGCTCACCAGCGAGATGCTGGATGCAATGAAGCCGGGCAGCGTGGTGGTGGATCTCGCCGTCGAGAGCGGTGGCAATGTCGAAGGCGTCGTGGCGGACCAGATCATCGAGCGCAAAGGCGTGAAGATCGTCGGCATCGCGAGCCTGCCGGGCCGCGTGCCGGTGCATGCCAGCCAGATGTACTCGTCCAACATCACCGCACTGCTGACGGAATTCTGGGACAAGGAGACGCAGGGGCTCAAGCTGAACCTGGACGATGACATTCTCAAAAGCTGCGTCGTCACCCACGGCGGACGCATCGTGAACGACAAACTCGCCACCGCCACCTGACATGCCATGACCGTGGAAATGCTCATCTTTGTCATCTTCGTGCTGTCGGTCTTTCTCGGCTTTGAGCTCATCTCCAAGGTGCCTTCCATGCTGCACACGCCGCTGATGTCCGGCACGAACGCGATTCACGGCATCATCCTGCTCGGCGGTATGCTGGCGCTCGCAGAGGCCGATGGCTTCATGCAGTACACCGCCGGCTTCGTCGCCGTCGTGCTGGGTTCCGCCAACGTGTTCGGTGGCTTCATGGTCACCGACCGCATGCTGCAAATGTTCAAACGTAAGAAGTGAGACATACACGAACATGATCACCTCACTTGCCTTTCTCATCGCCGCCGTGCTGTTCATCCTCGGCATCAAGATGCTGGCATCGCCCAAGACGGCGCGGAAAGGAAATTTCATTGCCGGTGTGGGCATGGTGCTCGCCTTGCTGGCGGTGCTGCCGCAGCTGCATGGCTCGCATGGTACAAGTGTGTCTCTTGGGAAGTGGTTGCTCATGTGCGTTGGCATCCTGCTGGGCCTGGTCGTCGGTGCCGCAGGAGCCTACAAAGTGAAGATGACCGCGATGCCGCAGATGGTGGCGCTTTTCAATGGTGCCGGTGGCGGCGCAGCGGCATTGGTGGCCGCGATTGAATTCGCGCACCTCACTCCGACATCAAGCCTGGTCTTTGTGATCTCCATGCTCTGCGCGGCAATGATCGGTGCCTTGTCGCTTTCAGGCAGCATCATCGCCTTCTTCAAACTTGAAGGCCATTTTGACAAGCCGGTGACATATCCCGCGCAACAGCTGTTGAACGGTCTGCTCTTCGTGATCAGCGCCTTGCTGGCGCTCGTGATGACCATGGGCTCGCACGGCATGGTGCTCATGTGTTTGTTTCTCTTGATCGCGCTCGCGCTCGGCGTCCTGATGGTCATGCCCATCGGCGGCGCGGACATGCCGGTGGTCATTTCGCTGCTGAACTCCTTCACTGGACTCGCTGTAGCAGCGGATGGTTTTGCCATCGACAACGTCGCCATGATCATCGCTGGCACGCTCGTCGGTTCTTCAGGCACGATCCTGACGCTGGCGATGTGCAAGGCGATGAACCGCCCCGTGACCAATGTGCTGTTCAGCGCCTTCGGTAAAGTGGATGCCACCGCCAGCGCGGCAGCCGCTTCCACGGGCAGTGTGAAGTCCGTGCACGCTGATGAGGCGGCCCTGCTGCTCGGCATGGCGGGAAGACTGGTGATCGTCCCCGGCTACGGACTCGCCGTGGCGCAGGCTCAGCATCAGGTGCGGCAGCTGGCGGACGAGCTCGCCAAAAAAGGCGTCGAAGTCGTGTTCGCCATTCATCCCGTGGCAGGACGGATGCCCGGCCACATGAACGTGCTTCTCGCCGAGGCCGATGTGCCCTACGACCAGTTGATTGAAATGGAATCGATCAACCCTGAGATGGATCGCGTGGACGTGTGCCTTGTCATTGGTGCTAACGACGTGGTGAACCCTGCCGCGCATGAAGACAAATCCAGTCCGATCTACGGCATGCCCATCATCGAAGCCGAGAAGTCCGGCACGGTGATCGTGATGAAGCGCAGCATGGGCAAAGGCTTCGCCGGCATCGAGAACGCCCTCTTCCTGCGCGACAACTGCCGCATGCTCTTCGGCGATGCCAAAGCGTCCCTGCAGGAACTGGTGACGCTGGTTAAGGCGGGGTGAGCTTCGTAATGACGAAACCAGAATGTGGAATGACGAATGCATTTGGATTCCGTAACCTAAGGGCTTTTTGATTGATACGAATTTCTAGTCTGCCACTGAGAGTGGCAATTTCACGTCCGCAACGCCCCACTTGAAACTGGCATAAAGCCGTTCGCTCTTCACTTTCCTCAATCATGCGCCTCATCCTCACCGCCCTCCTGTTTGCCACGGTCGTTCACGCCCAGCAGCCTGCTCCGCCAAAGCCCAAGGCTTTCATAGATCCAGCGCAGACGGACGAAGATTTTGCGATTCAGGGCGAGTATGTCGGCGAAATTGACGGCAGGACCTATGGCGTGCAAATCTGGGCACAGGGCGGCGGAAAATTTGAGGCCGTGGGCTATCAAGGAGGGTTGCCTGGAGCGGGATGGGATGGAGACCGGGCTGCGATTACCCGGGTCATCGGTTCACGGGCTGAAGGGGAAAAGAGCGCTGTGTTTACCACGCCCGACGGTTCCATCAGGGCCGAGGTGAATGGAGCGAGCATCCTGGTGAACAATTCTGACGGGCTGAAACTCATGGAGCTCAACCGAATGAACCGCTCTTCTTCAACTCTGGGCGCCCAGCCGCCGGAGAACGCCGTGGTGCTGTTTGATGGCAAGGGTGTGAACCGTTTTCCCAAAGCTCGAGTCGATGAAAAGTCGGGAACTTTGATGGAGGGGATCACTGGTGAGGACACGTTCACCGATTGCAGCCTGCATGTGGAATTCCTCCTGCCCTACATGCCGGATGCCCGAGGTCAGGGCCGGGGTAACAGCGGTCTGTACCTGCAAGGCCGCTATGAGGTGCAGATGCTTGACAGCTTTGCCCTCGAAGGTAAGGACAACGAGTGCGGCGGATTGTACAAAATCGCAGCGCCAAAGGTGAACATGTGCCTGCCGCCGCTGACTTGGCAGACCTATGATGTGGATTTCACCGCTGCAAAATACGATGCCGGTGGCCAGAAGACCGCAAATGCGAAGATCACGGTCAAGCATAACGGAGTGGTGATTCACGAGAATCAGGAACTGCCAGGATCGACGACTTCAGCCCCTAACAAAGAGGCAAATACTCCGGGTCCCATTTACCTCCAGAACCACGGTAATCCGGTCCGCTACCGCAATATTTGGGTGGTGCGAAAGTAGTGTGAACATCGCATTTGCAGCAGGTTATGAATCAATTTGCGGCGCAAAAATGTGAATAACCCTGTCGGGTGTGAATACAGGGGTCGCATTTTTTCGCGAATAATTATGGCAATCGGACTGGGAATCTATTATTTAAGGCCCATTAACTACCAATTCCGCCTGTGTTCGGAACTGGCCTTTTTGACCGCCTGCTCATGTCTTCTGCCAAGAATGGCTCGAAAAAATCAGCCAAGCGCCCTTCACGTAAGCGCAAGGGAACGGGCACCCACGTAATCGACTACCAGCCGGAATCTCCCGTCATTCGCGAACATGAGGCCGTGGAACGCCGCCGACGTGGCTTTCGCACGGCGATGTGGCTGATCATGGCGATGATCGTGATCGGCGTCTGCTGGGTGACATGGCATGAAGCGCTGGAAAAGAATTCTCAGTTCATGCTGAAGACCGTGGAAGTGAACACTGAAGGCACACTCACGCGGCAGCAGCTTGTGGCCGCCACCGGCCTCACCGAAGCCACGAACCTGCTCACCATGAATCTGCGCGAAGTGCGTGCCAAGATCGAACGCCTTCCCCAGGTGAAGTCAGCGGTGATTCAGCGCGACTACCACGGCAAGCTCACTCTCAATGTCGTGCAGCGCATGCCCGTGGCCTGGATTGAATGCCCAAAGCAGAAGCTACTGGGACCGCTAAGCGGCAAAGGCTGCCTCATTGATGCTGAAGGTGCGCTGGTGCCCTGCAATGTCATCACCAGAGAGTATCTTGCCATGCCCCGCATCCAATTCCCGGCTCTCAGCGAATCCGCCCCCGGCAGGCCGTCGCCAGACCTGCAGGTTCACGCTGCGCTGCGTCTGATGGAGAAGCTGCAAAGCCGCAGGAAAGACGACCAACCTGCACTGGAGGTGATCGAAATTCCGAATCCGTGGTCGCTCGTCGTTCATTTCAATGGTGACACCAAGATCACCTTCGGACTCGATGACCTCGATCCGCAGCTTGCACGTTTTGACCGCATCATGCACGAAGCGCGCGCGCGCAAATGGCGTGTCGCCACGCTGAATCTGATCGCCAGCATCAACACCCCCGTCACTTTTCATGAAACGCCGGATGTCACCGGGCTGAATCTGGCGGACACCGCCTCCACTCCACCCGCACGCTGAAACTCATGGCCAAAAGCACCATTTACGCAGGTCTTGAAATCGGAACGCACAAGATCTGCGTCGTTGTGGGTGAAGCCAAGCGCGATGGCGCCATCAAGATTCTCGGCGTCGGCCAGGCGCCTTCACGTGGCGTGCGCAAGGGCGAGATCGTCGACTTCGAAAAGGTCCAGACCTGCGTGAACGATGCACTCGTCCGTGCGGAAGATCGCAGCGATGTGATGATCCGCAATGTCTTCCTCGGCGTCACGGGTGCGCACATTGAGAGCTTGAACAACCGCGGACGTCACCGCCTGCCGGACGAGCAGACGGAGATCGGCGAGGACGATGTGGAGGAGGCCAAAGAGATCGCCCGCAGCGTGTCGATTCCACAGTCGAATGTCTTCCTGCACAGCGTCACACGTCAATACATCGTTGATGGACAGGAGGCCGTGCGTCAGCCGATCGGGCGTGAGGGCCGCGTGCTGGAGGCAGACTACCACATCATCCACGGCGTGCGCGGCCGGGTCCAGAATGCCATCCGCTGTGTGCGTGAAATTCCTCTCGAAGTGGAGGATGTGGTCTTCAATCCTGTCGCTGCGGCACAGGTCGTGCTGACACGTGAGGCTAAAATGCAGGGTGCACTCATGATCGACTTTGGTGCCGGCACTTGTGACTACGTCTTGTATGAAGACGGCATGATCACCGCCTCCGGCTGCGTGCCTCTCGGCGGAGATCACATCACCAATGATGTCTCGATGGCGCTGCAGATCCCGAACGGTCGTGCCGAACGCCTCAAGGTCGAGGAAGGCAGTGTCTTGTATGACGAGGTGCCGGACGGTGAAATGCTCAGCATCGAGGACGACACGGGTTTGATCCTCGGCGAGATCGAACGGGCGTTTTTGAACGAGGTCATGAACCTCCGAACTAAAGAAATACTTACCCAGGTGCGCGTGCGGGTGGAGGATCATCTCGGACGCCTCGGTGCAGGCATTTATCTCACCGGAGGTGTCAGCATGATGAAAGGCGTTGACGTAGTGGCCCGCGAAGTGTTTGGGATCAAGGTCACGCGCGCAGGTTCGGCTCCCGTCAGCGGCATCACCGCCACTTTCGAGAATCCGCAATACTCCGCTCCAATCGGCCTCATTCGCTATGCGCAGATTCTTGACAGCGAGAAGCCCTTTCTCTCCCCCCTGAAGCGCCTTGGCAGGCGCATGCAGGAACTCCTTTCATCCGTCACTCTTTAATTAAAGCCAGCAGCCCAACCCTAACCACCCACGATTATGGTAGAATACGACCGCTCCCAATCACCTGAAGGTGCCAGCACAGCGGCGCCGCGCATCTGCATCGTCGGTGTCGGCGGTGCGGGATCCAATGTTATTGATCGCATCACCCTGGACCGCATTGTTGATGCAACTCTGGTCTGCGCACATACGGACGTACGAGTACTCGGCCATTCGATGGCACCGGTAAAGATTCAGCTGGGCGCCGAGCTCATGAAGGGCATTGGCGCCGGTGGCGACCCCGATCTAGGACGTGAGGCGGCTCTGTTCTCGCGCGATCAGATCCGGCAGGCCATCGAGAATCACGACATCATTTTCATCTGCGCCGGACTCGGCGGCGGCACCGGCAGTGGTGCGGCCCCGGTCATTGCTGAAATCGCAAAAAACACCGGAGCTCTGGTGCTCGTCGTCGCAACGATGCCGTTCAGCTTCGAAGGCCGCCGTCGTCTTGCCCAGGCCGAGGAAGCTCTCGAACTGCTGCAAAAGCGTGCAGACGCCCTCGTGCTGTTTGAAAACAACCGCATGGGCGAGCTTATTCTTCCCAAGGATGGCATTCAGAAAGCCTTCAATCAGGCGGACCAGCTCATTGCCCAGAGCCTGCGTGCCATCTCCACCATCACGATCACTCCAGGTCTGGTAAAGCTCGGCCTCGACGACCTCACCTCCGCGCTGGCCAATGCCAACGGCCGCTGCCTCTTTGGCTTCGGCGAAGCCCGCGGCCAGAACCGTGGCACCGAGGCGCTCAAGAAGGCTCTCAAGAGCCCGCTCATCGATTCTGGTCGTCTTCTGCATCAAACGAAAAGCCTGCTGGTCCACGTCGCCGGCGGCGAATCGCTCACCTTGGTCGAAGTCGAGGGTGTCATGAAGCAGCTGGGGCGTCATGTGCCGGATCAAACCCACATTCTCTTTGGCCTCGGCGTCGATGCGAAGCTGGGAGACGCCGTCGCCGTCACTCTGATCAGCTCCCTGGGCCTCAACCAGCTCAACGCTCACGCCACCGCAGCACCTCCTTCGGAAATGCTCCAGCCGCGTGCTGAAGTGCCAACTCCTGCCCCCGCTCCGGCACCCAAGCGCGAGATTCCAGCGAAGAAGGCCCCCTCACCGTATGCACCACCGGTGGAGTCTCCTCCTGATCTGCTCTTCAAGTCCGAAGAGTTCGCCTCAGTTCCCGCAGCTGGAGATGCATTCCCATTGAACAGCCTTCAAGCGGAAGCAGCGAAAGTGCAACCGGTGGAACCGCCGGTGACACATGTGGAAGAACCGGCTGTCTTTGAAGCTTTCGATACCTTTGAGGAGCCCGCTCCCCCAGTGATCGCTTCCACTCCGGAAACAGCCCGCATTCCAGTACGCACTCCTGCCGCAAAGGAACTTGCCGATGCAGCCCGTAGCAACAGCAGCAAGGAATCCACCCTGGCCGCCGTCGTGGCCCGCAGCGTCACTTTGCAGACTGAAGCTGCTCCAGCACAGGATGATCTCATTTCCTTCGATGAGCCCGAGTCCACCACGATCAGCGCCACCGCCGTCCTCACCCGCAAGACCACTGCTGAAAGCCAGCAGACCTTCAGCCTCGGTGAAGAAGACCGCGGCCGATTCAAGGACACCGAGCCTTCGATCGTACAAGGCGAGGACCTCGACGTACCCACCTGGATGCGCCTGAAGAAAAAGCTGCGCCGCTAAGCCGTTGGATTTGCCGCTCTAAAACAGCGGCTCAGGCGCGTTTGTTCCCACGAATGAACGCTTCTATCTCACGCCGTCGCCTGCTTCAAACTCTGCCCCTTGCTGCATGCGCGGGCAGTTTCAACATCCTCGCCCGCTCCCAGGAGGCAAAAAAGTCATGGATCACGGGCAATCCAGCCATCGATAAGCCTCGTGAAATCGCCCTCGGCCTGCTGAAACCCACCCAGGCGCAGATCGACCACGCATGGGAACTGCATTTCAGTTCGGTCGTCTTTGAAAGCTACGGCTTCGCGCCACGCTGCGCCATCGATGCGGAGGCGATGAACGAAGCGATCAAAGCCGGTGTGGGTGCCGCCGAAATCAACGACCTGCGCGAGTCCATGTCCATGAACCGCAACGCGACGAATGAACGCGAGCGCAAAGAGTTCCTCGATGCCTTCCACGCAGCGGGCGTGACCTGCATATTCCAAAACACTGGCGAGGAAGGCAGCGACCCGATGCGGCTGATCAAACGCTTTGCGCATTTCACCAAGGCGACGGATTTGCTAAAGCCTGCGCTTTCCAAAGTGGTGACGGCAGATGAAATCGTGGCGCTGAAAAAGGCAGGCAATGTCGGCCTGTGCTTCACGACGAACGGTGTGCCGCTGATGCAAGACTGGGAGAGCGTGCGGGATGAGCTGCGCTTTGTGCGCATCTTTCACGAGCTGGGCACGCGCATGATGCATGTGACCTACAACCGGAGGAATCCGCTGGGCGATGGTGCCGGAGAACCCCATGATGGTGGCCTGAGTGATTTTGGCCACGCGGCCATCGCGGAGATGAACAAGATCGGGGTCATCGCCGATGTGGCGCACAGCGGCTGGAAGACGGCCTATGACGCGGCCAAGGCCAGCACCCGCCCCATGGTGGCCAGCCACACCACCTGCTGCGGCGTTTACGAGCACTTTCGCGGCAAGCCGGACGACACCATCAAGGCCATCTGCGACACCGACGGCCTGGTGGGCATCTGCTGCATCCCCCGCTTCCTCGGCGGCAAAGGCGATATCACCGCGCTGCTCGATCATCTGGACCATCTCATCAAGAAATTCGGTGCCAAACATGCCGCCATCGGCTGCGACGTGGCTTACACTTCCCGTTTTGACAAAGAGGAGCGGGCAAAGCTGCTCAAAGCCCCCGGCGGCAGCGCCGACAAATGGGAGCATCTCTGGCCCAAGGATGACTATGTGACCAGCATTGAGGCTGAGCAAAGCGTTGCCTGGTCCAACTGGCCGCTTTTCACCCTCGGCATGATCCTGCGCGGCCACAGTGACGAGACGATCCGGCAGGTCATCGGCGGCAACATGCTGCGGGTGCTCAGGGCGAATCAGGTGTGACAGGTGACAAAAACCGCGTTTTACCTGCTGTAAGGTGGCACGCTCGCTGCGCGTTTGGTTTTTGGTGGGATGTGATGTAGAATCCCCTGCCGAACCCCCACATGACCCTGCGTTTCCAGTTTCCCTCTCTCGTTTTGGGCGGCTTTGCCGTCGCAAGTTCCATTGCATCAGCTGCCGAGACTTTTCCGCCTGACCAGATCGAGTTCTTTGAGAAAAGCATCCGTCCCGTGCTTGCGGAGCGCTGCTACGACTGCCATGGCGCGCACAAGCATCAAAACGGCCTGCGTCTCGACTCACGCGCAGCGATTTTGCAAGGCAGCGAGTATGGCAAAGTCGTCGAACCCGGCAACCCGAGCGCCAGCAAGCTGATCAAGGCAATCAATCATGTGGCAGGTGTCGAAGCGATGCCCAAGAAGGGCGACAAACTTCCTGCGCCCCAAATCGCCGCGATCGAAAAATGGATCAGCATGGGTCTGCCCTGGCCTGCGGAGGCCGCAGTAGCGCAGCACGCCAAAGCCGACCCGATGCAGCACTGGGCCTACAAGCCGGTGCAAAAGCCGGCAATGCCTGCTGGTTTCACCGGCAACCCAATCGACGCCTTCGTCGGTGCCAAGCTTAAGGCTGCCGGGCTCGACTTCGCCGCGCCTGCGGATCCGGCGCTGCTGACGCGTCGCATTTACCTCACGCTCACCGGACTGCCTCCGAGCTACGACGTGCTGCAGAAGAATCCGGCTCCACAGGCTCTGATCCCGCAACTGCTCGCCCAACCCGCCTATGGCGAGCGCTGGGCGCGCTTCTGGCTCGATGTGGTGCGTTACGCAGACACGAATGGCTATCAAGTGGCTGGCCGCAGCAATTTCTACCCCTATGCCTACACTTATCGCGACTGGATCGTGAGAGCGTTTAATGAGGACATGCCGTATGACCAGTTCGTGAGCTATCAGCTCGCGGCGGATCGTATGACGGCAGCCACACCCAATTCGCCCAACCTCGCGGCGCTGGGTTTCTACAATGTGGGCGAACGCTTCATCAATGACCGCCTGCTCATCACCGATGACCGCATCGATGTCATTGGCCGAGGCCTCCTCGGCCTCACGGTCGCCTGCGCGCGCTGCCATGATCACAAATTCGATCCGATTCCGAGCCGTGACTATTATGCGATGTACAGCATCCTGAACAGCAGCGACGAGCCGGACGACACCGTGATGCCCATCATCGGCAAAGCGGCGAATGAAAAAGATGCGCAGGACTACGATGCGAAGGTGGCCGAGATCGCGAAGAAGGAGCTCGACTTCAAACGCACCGTTTATGACGAGTTCCGCAAGCCGGAGCGACTGGCCGAGTACCTCTCCTTTGCGCAGGAAACGGCTGACATCAAAGACACCACCGAGTTCAAAGGAAAGGCAGGTCAGGTGAATCTGCGTGACCGCGTGGCCAGCCAGTGGCGTGAATTCCTCAAGCGCTACGCTCTCAGCGCAAAGCCGCACGCGGCCATGGTCGCCTGGAGCCGCTTTACCAAGCTCTCCGGGGCGGAGTTTGCGGCAAAGTCACCTGCCATCGTGCAGGAACTGGCCAGGCCGGAGAGCGGCTGCACGCCGGAGATCGCCGCCGCATTCGCGCAGACGCCACCTAAGTCCATGAAGGACGTTGCCCTGACTTACGCGCGCATCATCCTCGACAGCAAAGTGGAGCCGATGCGGCAGCTCATGCAGGACAAGCTTTCGCCCATGTCCGTTCCGGTCGAGGGAGCGAACACGTTCTTCACCCGCAAGGACAGCGAGACCGTAGTCCGCTACAACAACGAGCGCACAAAGCTCGACAGCACGCACCCCGGCGCACCGCCACGCGCCATGGTGATGGTGGACAAACCAAAGCCTCAGGACGTCCGCGTTTTCATTCGCGGCAATCCAGGGCGGCAGGGCGATCCCGCACCGCGTGCATGGCTCACGATGTTCGGCGGTGAAAAATTCACTGACGGCAGCGGCCGCCTCGAACTCGCCAAGCACATTGCCAGCAAGGACAATCCGCTCACCGCACGCGTCATTGTGAACCGCGTGTGGCTGCAGCATTTCGGCAAGCCGCTCGTCTCCCAGACCAGTGACTTCGGCGTGCAGACAGCAAAGCCCGTGCAGGCAGATCTGCTCGACTATCTCGCCGCCACCTTCATGGAAAGCGGCTGGAGCTTGAAGAAGCTGCACACGCTGATCCTCACCTCCCGCACCTTCCAGCAGAGCAGCCATGCCACGCCGGAAAAGGCCGTCAAAGATGCCGAGAACGATCTGCTCAGCCGCTTCAACCGCCAGCGCCTGGACTATGAAACGATGCGTGACGCGATCCTCTCCGCCACCGGCGAACTCAACACGACCCGGCATGGAGGACGTGCCGTGGAACTGAATGCCAAGGATGCCGACACCCTGCGCACCGTTTACCTCAAAGTGGACCGCTATGATCAGGCCAGCGTGCCGGCGATGTTTGACTTTGCCAACCCCGACAGCCACAGCCCGCAGCGCTTTAACACCACCGTGCCGCAGCAGGCGCTGTTCCTCATGAACAGTCCTTTCATGCGCGCCCGTGCGGATGCCATCGCCAAAGCCACGCCGCTGGCTGGCACCACGCTCGATTCCGAAGCCATCCGTGCAATGTACCACCGCGTCCTCGCCCGCGATCCAAAGCCGGATGAAGTCGAACTGGCCCAGCGCTTCGCCACCGATGCCACCGCGCTCAATGCTGAAAAAACCTTCCGTTGGAGCTATGGCACGATGAAGTTCACGCGCACTCCCGAAGGCAAACCATCCTTCACCGAGTTCCTGGCATTCACGCAGTTGACGGATCGTGGCGGCAACGGCCAGAAAATGTGGAGCCCCGGCCCCAAAATCCCGGACCCCAAATGGGGACACGTTTTTTGGGCGAACTACGGCGGCCACGCAGCGCCAGACGGATACATCGTCACCGCCCGCTGGCATGTGCCGACCGACATGAAAATCTCCATCGACAGCGTTTTGATCCGCAGCAGTGATCGTGGCGATGGCGTCCGTGCCTGGGTTTACAACGAGCGCACCGGCATCCTGGCCGAACAGCTTTGCACACCGCAGAACAAAAATGTTCCCATCAAGCTGACCGCCGAAGTGAAACGCGGCGACACCCTCTGCTTCATCATTCACAACGAAGGCGGCACCGACAGCGACAGCTTTGACTGGCAGCCCATCATCAGCCGCGCCGATACCAGCGAAGTCCTCACCAATGCCAAAACCGACTTCTGCGACGGCGGCCGCTGGCCCATCGGTCGCGCCCGCCCTCAAAGCTCCCTCAGCCAGCTCGCGCAAGTGCTGCTGATGAGCAATGAGTTCATGTTTGAGGATTGAGGCGGACTCATCTCGGCTAGAATCGCTAAATACCTCGACTCCGTCTCGGCTGCCGAAGTGGCATCAGGTCATGAGATCGGTTTTTGCGCGCCTGCGTGATGAAGGCTTCATTTTGCAATCCCCTCCGCCTCCATAGGCGCAAAGCGCAGACCCTCGCTCGGGTCAAAAAAAATTGGCGGCAATACTCTCCTTAATTGCATTTCGTCGGCGAATTCTGTTTTATCCGCAGATGACTTGCCATTATTCCCGCTGCTCGGGCATTTTCGCCCTCTTCTTTGCCATCCTTTTCAACGAATCACAGGCTCAGCAGAAGACGGAACCCGGCGTACCCAAGGCCCCCAAAGCAGTCGTCTCACGCAAGCCTTCGGAGGTTTACTACAAGCATCTGGAACCCTTGCTGACGCCGCTGAAAACAGTGATGGCGCGCAGAGGAGATTTCCCAAATCCAAACCGTGACGGCATCATTCTGCTGGATGAAACCATCATTCATTGCGATGAAAACGGCACACGCACCGTGGTTTACCATTCGGTGGAGGAGGCGCTGACGGAATCGGCCGTGGAATCCCTGGCAGAGACAGTCCATGAATATCGGACCGAAGACCAGCGCATCCACCTGGCTCAGGCCAGAACCATCAAGCCTGATGGGACCGAAAGCGTTGTCGAAGATCAGGCAGTCATCATGGAGTCTGCACAGACGGATGCAGGTGACAGCCTGTATGGCGACCGAGGTCAGATGCGGATCATCTTTTCCGGAGTACGCCCGGGAGTGGTGCGGGAGTTCATCGTGGTCATCGAAGATCATGCAGCGCGAATTCCAGGCCAGTTCAGTGCCCAGGAGGTCTGGGGAGCCTACTGGCCAACCCGCCAGTCCCGCCTCGTTGCCCACCTGCCGGACAGCATCGCCAGTCGCGTCCATGAGACACGCCTGGGAGCCGGCGTACCGGCCACAGAGATAAAGAAGCTGACGGACGGCTGGCAGCTTTGGACATGGAACAAAGAACGTCAGCCCCCGATCATCAGCGAAGGAGCGCGTGGGCCAACCGATCAAACCGGTCCCGCGCTATTCCTCACCACACTTCCTGACTGGGAGACTTTTGGCACCTGGTATCGAAAGCTGCTCGCAGAACGTTCCATCCTCCCACAGCCTTTGTCTGATCTGGCCGTCGAGTGGACCAAAGGGGCGAAGACCGAGGAGGAAAAGGTCGAGGCCGTGATCACACATGTCGCCCGTGATGTGCGCTACACCGGGCTCGAATTCGGGCTCGGTGCCCTGCAACCGCGTGCTCCTGACCAGGTGTGGCAGACAAGCTATGGCGACTGCAAAGACAAGTCGAATCTAGCAGCGCTGCTGCTGCGCTCCTTGGGCATCAAAGCGTATCTCACCTTGATTCAGACGGAGCACGCCGGCCGGATTGAGCGCCGCAGCCCAGACACCCGTCATTTCAATCATGCCATTGTTGCGGTGAAGACGGGCGCTGCGTGGCAGTTTTCAGATCCCACGATCCGCTATGGCCGGCCAGGAATGTTGTCCCCCTCATCGTCAGACCGGGATGTGCTGATCGTCACCGCTGACGGCATTGAATGGGCGCGCACACCGCCATCCAACGGCGGCACCTATCACTATCAAATAGACGCTTCCTGTGATCCCGATGGCACTTTGGAAGGCTGGCTGGAACTGCGGTGCGACGGCTACTACCTCGCCTATGAGCGGGCTTACTACGAGCGCTTCAACCGCCTCGAATTGAAGCGGGATTTGCAGGATACCTTGGAAAGCCTCCTGCCGGGGGCACGATTGATTGATGCGGAGCTTGGCAATGATCAGGTCATCTGGCGCGGTTTTTTCTCACTGCCCGGACAGATCAGCGGCAACGACACCCGTTCGCAATTGCGCTTCCCAGCCGGAGACCTCGTGCGGCTCTCCATGAACCGCGATGAAAAACGTGAGACCACACGCTTTGTCTGGCCGATGACCTGGCGAGTCACGGGCAGCATCAAACTGCCTCCCGGCTGGACCGTGGCGGAAAATCCCGCCCCCTTCGATCTCCACACAGACCTCTATCAGGTGCACGGAAAATGGGTGCTGAAGGACGACGTCTGCATGCCGGACTATGAAGCAAAAGTCACCTCGTCATTTTTGACGCCGGCCGCGCATCCTTCGGTTTGGCGTGGGAGCCAGTTGCTCAAATCATGGATGGAAAAGCCACTTTGGCTCCAGCGAGGCACAGCCACGCCCCCCGTTTCTCCTGCACCTAGTTCTTTGAAGGATTTCCCTTTGATGCCTTCCGGCGAAGGGCAGCTGGCACTTGTCGAAAAACGTTATCCTGAAAATGGTGACCCCGTTTTGCGACGGGCGGCATTGCGCAAGACCATCGATTATTTTCCAGCCGATCCTGAAACTGTTTTCATGGCCAGCACCCGGCTGGCCATGGTTGACTGGGACCAACACAAGCCTGATGCCGCAGTCCTGGCAGTACGCGAACTGCTGGCACACGTCTCACCCAAAGTCGATGTGGAGACAGTGGCCTGGGCCTCCTACATGCTTGCTTTGGTGCTCGACGATCAAAAGAAATATGCCGAAGCGATTCGTGAGCTCGAGCCGATTGCCAGCAGGGAAGGATTGAGCACCTACAGACGAAGCTGGGCATTGTACCAGCTCTCTCTCACCATGCAGGCGGCCGGGGACAAAGAAGGTGCCATCAAGGCCGCACGCCAGGCAGCAGCTTTGCATCACCCGGGTGCTGAGACAATGATCCTTACACAAACCGCCCGACTGCTGTTTGACGTCAACCGCGGCGGCGAACTGACCGCCGACATTCAAGGTTTGATGGAAAGCGCGGGGGATCGTCACGCCCAGGCGCTCACCCAGCTCGCCAATCTGGCCTATGACTGGTCCAATCAGGGACATGCAGACCGCACGCGCGAGCTGCTGGGAATGCTGGAAGCCGTCAAACTTTCGCAGCCAGATGAGGCTTACTCCGAAGCACTGAAGCACGCGCAAGATGCGATTGCGGCCACGGCCGCAGTGCAGGGACTGCAAGACGAGCTGGTTGCTTATTTGAAAGCGCACGGTGATCTTGAAGTTCTCCAGGCACCCAAAGATGGCTGGCCGGCCACGCATGCAGATTGCGCCAGCAGCTATGCCAAGGCCGACAAGGCGGTGGATTCCAAGGCCGGGTCAAGGCTCGCCCTGCATTACATCACCGGTTATTCCGCCAACAGCGAATTTGGCCAGTACCTCTGGCATGCGGCCGCCCACCTGGATGCGGATGAGCGCAATCAGGAAATCAGCCAGCCTTCTCCGCTGCTGCTCACGCTGATCGCGCTTGGGCACAAGCTTCCCAAATCCGATGAAAGCCACTTTGAGATACGCTTTCTGGAAGGACGCGTACAATCCGGCCGCCTCAATGACTGGAAGAAGGCGGCTTCAACGTATGGTGCACTGGTTGCAGATGAAAAAATGCCGGAAGCGTTTCTTGTTTCAGCCATTACCCGTGCTGCCGACAGTCATCAGCACTTGAAGGAGTGGGACAAGGTGCTGGAGTATCTGGGTGGACTGGAGAAGCTGAAAAGCTACAGCAGCGCCGGCGATGGGCTCGCCCGTGCGGCGCAGCTTCACCTCGAGAAAGGCAATGCCAAAGAAGCCGCCCGGCTGCTGGCAGTGGTGGAAACCAGCCGGGACTTTTCAATCAAGAACAGCCGGATGGCAGACACGCTGCGTGAGCTGCTGGACATTGCCAAGGACAGCAACACTGCCCTGAAACGCTGGCAGTTGCAGCCCGCCTGGTGGTCTGAATGGGAAAAGATGCGGGCGCTGCTCGCCATTGAGGAAGTTCGGATCGAACCTTTGGTGGTGGATATTTCTGAAGCTGGCGGTCTTCTCCAGCAGGCCGTCGAAGCCAAGGACGCGGCTGCTGCAGGCCGCATTTTGAGCCAGTTCGTTCATGGCTCACGCTGGCAGCCTTCATTCGCAAACACCGTGGCCTGGATGGTTCTGTATCGTCTTGGCCGCTTGTATCCCAAGCAGCATCAGGATCTGCTGCGTTTTGCCAGCGCCGTGCTCGAACAGTCGGAACCCAACGCCGAAGAGCATGTCCGTGCACGTCTGATGTATCTCACCATCGCCTTTGTCGATACGGATCAGTATCCACCTGCACAGACCCGCATCCGCGAGTACTTCAAATCGTTTCCGAAGGACGAAAACGACGTCAGCTTTGTCATGGCCCGTCTCTGGGGCGTGGTGGCAGCCCAGTTGAAAGAAGATCAGGCAGAAGCAGCGGCCCGGCTCGAAACGACTTTGAAAAGCGATGAGCAAAAAACAGATCGCTCGCGCAGCGTGACCATTCTGGCGGACCTGTATCACGACCTCAAAAAGGATGACCTCATCAAGCCTTTGCTCGAGCGCGAAATAAAGCATCCTGCCATCGCCAGCCGACCGGACGATCAAGCCAGCCTCAAACAACTGCTCGCAAACGTGGATGCCAGCTCCGCATTTCAAAGGGCGGTGAACCGCTGGCTCGGCAAATTCAGCCCGCCGTGGTTCCAGTATGGAGGGCCCAAGGAGCTTACGGACGAAATGCTCGCAGCCCTGGAGGCCAAGGAGAACTCCTTTTCCCAGCTTGAGCTCATCAAGCTGCGTTTTCTGGCGGCAGCAAAAGCTGAACGTACTCCAAACGATCTCCAGCTCTGGTGGAATTATGCCCTGGGCGACTACTTGCGCATGCAGGCCTTGAAGCGGGAGGAATTTGACCGCCTTGTTTTGGGGGTGCTGGAAGATCCCGAAGCGCCGGCGGACATGAAGGACGCCACCCTGCGGGTGGCATGTGCCGCCCTGGCGGATCTGGATGTCATGGCGGACAACCACCATCTCCGGAGCAAGATGCCTGAGAACCTGATCAGCGATTTCAGCCGCTCTTATCTGAAGGTTTTTGATGCGGTGCGCTCCTTTGACAGTGAGTCGGAAAAATCCATCGGCGAAGTGCTTGAGGCTCGGCGCAAAGAAAAAGACATGGGCATGCTTGGTTATCAGGTCTCGCTGATGCTCCGCCGGGTGCTCAATGCAGGAAACCTCGCCGCAGCTCAGCGCATCACCACTGCCTTGGCTGCACTGCCCAAGCCGGCAGGGAGTCAAGCCGCCACCCTGCAGCAGACTCGTCTGGAAGCCATCAAAACCATTGCGGCAGCCAAACGTCTGCAACCCATTCATGAAGCGCTGCAGAAGCTTGTGATTGCACATCACCAGAAAGACCTCGCGGGGCCAGACCCCAAAAACGAACTGCTGGGAGCCGTCAGTCCGGAGCGCATCGGTGCGGGCAATTATCTACTTTGGGCCGCGCATTCCGCCAAGACGGGAGACTTTGACCACGATGATCTTGGCATCTGGTTTAATTACGTGGAGGCCTGTTCGGAAAAGGATGCCACCGGAACCTGGCCTCTGCGCCGCAGCATCATGCAGGCGGCCGTAGAAGCCGCTGCTGATGACGAGACACGCAGCCTGGTCTGCATGCTTGCCGCCAATGCGACAGACCTCGACAACGCCGACGAGCGGAAGGTGCTGCAGGAGCTCCTCAAGCCCTGGCGAGATGCCACCACCCTGCCCCAGAGCTATGCCCAGATTCGTGCCATGGAGGCGCGCATCGCGATCCGCATCGGCCAGCCGACGGACATCCCAGCCTTGCTTGAACAGTTGAAATCATCAGGTGCAGCTTCGCGCCTGAACAATCTGCTGCTTGTCCAAGCCACGCAGTCACGAAAGCCTTCCGACATCACGGCCGCTCTCGACCGGCTTGGCGGGGACGAAATGCTGCAGCCGTACAATCTCGCCAGCGTCATTCCCGCATTGAAATTGTGCGGACGGGATGCCGAACTCGAACTCGCCCGTGAGGCAGCTCAGAACGCCATCGCACAAGCTGTCATGTCCAGCTGGACCGGTCACTCCCCGGGAGATGCGGGACTGGCCATGACACTGGCGAATCTTTTGAATCAACCCGAACTGCTGCCGGAGGACTGGCTGCAGTTTATTCGGCAAACATCCGCTGAACGGCAAGATCAGCTCGTCCATACGATGCTCCTTGCTTCCATGAAAAAAGACTGGGCCTCTGTCCTTGCGGCCGCCGACGAGGCCGTCAAAAAGTACCCCAACTTCTATTCCAACTATTGGTACAAGGCGAAAGCCCTGCACGAACTTGGCCGCAAAAAAGAGGCAGCGGAGCCTTTGAAAATCTACATCCGCTACTGCAACGACGAGGCCTGGCATTACGAAGCCAAGGAACTCCTCAAGACGATCAGCCCATGATGCTTTGCCAGACCAATCCGGCCGCCATGGCATGATCCCCGCCCGGGGCATGGACTTTCCTGCCCTGCCCTGACGATCTGACCCCAAATGGCAAGATCAGCCCGTCCTTGTCGTACATGCCTCCGATATTGACCTCTCATCTCAACCCCTAGCACACCATGTTCCGCATCCCAGGCGTTCCCGGTAAAGACCTTTGCGACAAAAACCTCGGCTTCTCGCGCCGTGACATCCTGCGCGTGGGCGGCGGATCCATGATGGGCCTCACGCTCAACAACGTGCTCCGTGGCCAGGCCATGGCAGCCAATTCTCCGAACGCAGGTCGGGCGGGATGGGGCAAGGCCAAGCATGTGCTCATGATTTACCTGCAGGGCGGCCCCAGCCATCTGGACCTGTGGGACCCGAAGGAAAACGTGCCGGACAAGGTGCGCAGCGCCTTCAAGACGATTCCGACCAAGGTTCCCGGCAAGCACTTCACTGAGATCCTTCCCGGCCTCGCAAAGGTGAACGACAAGTTCACCATGATCAATTCGATGAGCTACACGCCGAATGGTCTCTTCAACCACACGGCGGCGATTTACCAGATCATGACCGGCTACACGACCGACAAGGTCAGCCCTTCCGGCCAGCTTGAGCCGCCAAACGCGAAAGATTTCCCGAACTTCGGCAGCAACATCGTACGCCTCAAGCCCCTGCAGGAGCCGATGCTCCCCTTCGTGCAGCTGCCTCGCCCGTTGCAGGAATCCAATGTCGTCGGCAAAGGCGGCGGCGCAGGTTTCCTCGGCAAGGCCTACGATCCCTACACCCTCTTCCCCGATGGCGATGACCTCGACATGGGCAAGATGGACCGCATCAAGATCGATGACCTCCAGCTGCGCCCCGATCTCTTCAGCGTGCGTCTTGAGCGCCGTGCCAAGCTGCGTGATGCCATCAACGACCAGATGCCGCAGATCGAAGCTGCCGTGAAGGACATGAGCCTGGACAGCTACTACAGCCAGGCCTTGAACCTCATCTCCAGCGGCCGTGCACGCGATGCCTTCGCCCTTGACCGTGAGCCTGAAAAACTGCGTGACCGCTATGGCCGCAACACCTTCGGTCAGAGCTGCCTGCTCGCCCGTCGTCTGCTCGAAGCCGGCACACGCGTCGTCGAAGTCATCTGGCCCAAGGTCGCCAACTCTGACAATCACTCCTGGGACCACCACGTCGGCCTGACCGAGCGAATGAAGACCAAGTCCGGCCCCATGCTCGATCAGGGCCTGAGCGCTTTGTTTGACGATCTGGATGCCAGCGGCCTGCTCGATGAAACCATCGTCGTCGCCCTTGGCGAATTCGGCCGCAGCCCTGAAAAAGGCGTGTCCACCAGCGGCAACGGCAACAGCGCCGACGGCCGTGACCACTGGCCTTACTGCTACACCGCCATCGTCGGCGGTGCCGGCATCAAGCGCGGCTACGTCCATGGCAAATCAGACGCCACGGGCTCCGCCCCTGCTGAAGACGCCGTGCATCCGACCGAACTCCTCGCCACCATCTACCACGCCGTCGGCATCGACCCCGAGACGATTGTTTACAATCATCTCAACCAGCCGCGTGAACTGGTGAAGGCCAAGCCGGTCACGAAGCTGTTCGCTTGATCTAGTTGCAACCAAAGAGGCAGGGCGAAAGTCCTGCCTCTTTTTTTACTCTGACTTCTGCGGCACCTTTGCCAGCAAGTGTGTGTCGTAGCCCTGCTTCGCCATTCGCTCCAGAATGCCGCGATAAGTGGCCTCATCGAGCACCGGCTTGCGGCTGAGCACCCAGGCCAGTTTGCGATTGGGATAGCCAATCACGCTCCACTGGTAATTTGGGTCGAGGTCGATGATGAGATAAGGCACCCGCAGCGGCCAGACGAACTGCACGCGCCACTCGGCGTTGGTGGCCTTGTTGTGAACCCAGGCCACCCCCTTCCACTGCTCCAGCGGCGCATCGAGACTGCCGCGCCGGAACAGGAAAATGTTGTCCATCTTGCCATCCGGGCGCAGCGCGTAGCGGTCCAGCGTGCCCACCTTGCCCTTTTCCAGGGAATACGGGATGTTCGCAAAGACGAACCAGTCACCCACATAGCGTTTCAGATCGACGTGGGGAACCGTTTGCAGCGGAGCGGGTTTCATGGAGGTGCAGGAACTGAGGCTGAGCAGCGAAAGCAGGAGGAAGCCAAGGTTCAAAGATCGATAGCGCATGCTTGATGAACGAATCCGGGCGGCGCCTAGGTGCGAATTCAGGCGTATCATCCCGACATGCCTGTCACACCCACGCTCGAATCCCGCCTAAACTTCCGTGATCGCCCGACGCGCTCGCATGTGATGCTTCAGCGCTGGGAAAGCCTGCTCTTTCTGCACTGGCGCTGGGATGCGGCGGAGGTCCAGCGCACTCTGCCACCCGGATTGTTCGTGGACACGTTCCAGGGCGACGCATGGCTCGCTATCGTGCCGTTTTACATGCACGGCATTCGTCCGCGTTTCTGTCCACCCGTGCCAGGCATCAGCAACTTCCTCGAACTCAACGTGCGCACCTACGTGCATGATGAGCAGGGCCGTCCCGGCGTGTGGTTCTACTCACTCGATTGCAATCAACCGCTCGCCGTCTGGACAGCACGCACCTTCTTCCACCTGCCCTATCAGCATGCCCGCATGAGTGCGGAGATCAGCGACGGCTGCATCGATTACAACTGCAAGCGGCTTGGCGAGCCGTCGGCTTCACACTTTCGCTATCGCATTGATGCGAAATCCCAGGCCGCAGAGCCTGGTTCGCTCGCGTTCTTTCTCGCCGAACGCTACCTGCTGTTCTCCCAGACGCCACGCGGTATCCGCTGTGGGCAGGTTCATCACACCCCCTACCCGCTCGCAGAAGCCTTGCTGGAGACGTGGGATGTGAATCCGCTGCGACAGGCCGGATTCACAGATCCACAACGTCCGCCCGATCACATTGTTGGCTCACCCGGAGTCGATGTACAGGTGTATCCGCTCACCGCATGAACACCGAGATGCCTTCCTCAACGAGAGGTTTGGCGGCACGAAGTTGCTTGTCGGTGGAGGAAAGCTGCTTGTCGCCGCTGAGATACTCCGGAACATTTTCCGTGGAAGGATTGAAGCGGATGCTCGCCTTCCCCGAGAGTTTGCCGCCATCAAAATTGGCATAGCCGCCGTAGTCCCATTCAAATCCGGCGATTTTGAAGGGCTTGCCGTTGATCTTCTCAACTTCTTCAACGGTCATGCCCGCCTTGAGACCGTTTTCGAACTTCCACGCCGTGCCGACGACACGGACGTCGAACACAACCTGCTTCTTGTCGTTATCCGGATCCCACACGATCACCAGTTCGCGGTCTGAGTCCGCAAACAATTTCGCGCCATCGATTTCCTCGCCTTCAGCGCCGGGAATTTTCTGCAGTTTGAGATTCTGCTTCCCATAGGCACGCTCGATGTCCGTGGCGGTCATGCCCGGCTTGATAAGCCCCACCCGTTTGCCGAGGACGATGGTGTTGTCCTTGGGATCAAACTCATCAGCATGAAGAAAGGCTGTGAACAGCAGCAGGCAGGTGAGGATTCGGCGCATGCAGCGATTCACTCACAGAGCGTCTTCAAATCAAGCGCCTTTTGCCGCAGCAAACGGCCAGCAGCGTGCCCGCCAGCTCCAGGCAAGAAATACGATGGCTCCGACCAATAATGCGGCCATGCCATAGCCCAACAGAATGCGATCTTGTGGTCACCAGCAGATACATCCAGCCCGCGAAAGCCAGCAGCGCTGGCAGCGGATAGAGCCACATGCGAAACGGGCGCTCAATCTCCGGCTTCAATCGCCGCAGCATGACCAATGCGCCGATCTGACCCGCAAACTGCACCACAATTCGGGTGGTGAGCAGTGCGTCGATCAGCGTGCCTAGTTTCACAAACGTGGCCGCTGCCGCAATCACTCCGACGACGATCAACGACACATGCGGAAAGCCCAGTCGAGGATGCAGACGGCCAAACACCTTGAAGAAGCTGCCATCACGCGCTGCGGCATAGGGAATGCGTGAGTAGCCCAGCAGCATGGCGAAGCAGCATGCCACCATGGTCCACAGCACGAGCCCAGTAAAAAGCTGCGCGAAGTCATTCCCATAGATTTTGGCCATCATCATCGTCACCACGGGCTTGCTCATGCCTTCCGCGCTCACAAACTCCCGCCATGGCACCACGCCGAGGATCGACAGATTCACCGCGAAGTAGATCAGCGCCACAAGCACGAGGCTCACCATCACCGAGCGGGGGATGACACGTCCCGGCTGCTTCACCTCATCACCGATGAAGCAGATGTCGTAGTAACCGAGATAATCATACATGCCAATCCGTGCAGCCGCCCCCAGTGCCACCCATTTGGCGGAGTCGGAGTGCCATGCATCCGCCGGGAAATCGAAAGCCATTTTCGCGTTGAAATGCAGCGCGCCCGTGACGATCACCATGGCCATCGCCAGCAGCACGCCTCCCCAGAGTGCGATCATGATCGTCCCAATTGACTCAATGCGTCGATACAGCAGGAAAATCATGAACAACCCCACTCCCGCCCCGCGCACAAACGCGTGAACTCGCTGCTCTGCGGCCACAGTGGCTGCAAATACTGCGCCACACCGACGTAGGCTGTCGCGAGTTCCAGCGGTCCGCTCAGGATGAACTGCCAGATGAACAAGAAGCCCATGAAGCGGCCCCACGTTTCGCGCCCGTAGCCCTCACGCAGGTACACATACGATCCGCCGGACTTTTGCAGCGCTGCCCCCAGTTCGCTCCAGACCAGTCCGTCCGCCAGGGCCAGTATCAAAGCCACTCCCCAGCCGAGCATCGACTGCGGTCCGCCCATCGTTAGCATCAGCGCCGGGATGGTAATGAACGGCCCTGCGCCGAGCATGTTCGACATGTTCAGCGCCGTCGCCTGCAGCAGGCCAAAACGGCGCTCTGGAATTTGGGAACTGGCCGAGGATGAATGCATCCGATTACTTCATTCGTGATTCGATCCATTCCAGGAGGGCTCCAGACGAAGGCGTCTGCCGAATTTTCTCCGCACATGCACGCGCAGCCTGATGAATCGAAACCCCATGCAGCAGTTGCTTCAGCTCATGCGCCACGCGCTCCGGCGTGAACTGCCGAACGCTGAGACCCGTGCCAGCGCCGAGACGCTCCAATCGGTCCGCGTTGTCGGGCTGGTCATGGGCCATTGCCATGATGAGCTGCGGTACTCCAGCGGCGAACCCCTGAGACATGGTGCCGACGCCACCATGATGCACAAACACCGCTGCATGCTTCAGCAGCGTGCTGAAAGGTGCGTAATCAACGGTCAGAATACTCGCAGGCAGATTCGGTGGCACCTGTCTTGGTTCACGCGTGACGAAGACCGCACGGCAGCCAAGGCGCTGGACGACTTCCGCAGCGACGGCAAAGAAACGTGCCGCCTGCACATTCGCACTGCCGGGCGTGAAGACGACCGGGCGCTCGCCGTTCGCGAGAAACTCCTGCAACTCCGGTTGAAGCGACTGCTCAGTCGCAAGATCCTCGAGCGGGAAAGTCCACTGCAGGAGGTTCGGTGGCCAGTCGGGCTGAGGCTGTGCAAACCACGCGGGAAACAAGGCAAGCACGCCATCAGGAGAATCCCACCACTCACGCCACAGGCTGCGCGGTGGCTTGACTCCATTGCCCTCACAAATGCGGCGCACTTGGGGCAGCGCAAAGAGATCAACGGGATTAGGCAGCGCGAGGATCAGCTTTTTGAACCATACCGGCAGCTTGTTAAAGAGACGCATGATTGGATGGAGCAGCGGCGTCTCATACGCACTCACAAAAACGGCGGGCTGCAGATGTACGGTGATCAGCGGGACACCCTGTTTTTCGCGGGCAAGACGCCCGGCAAATGCAGTGACCGGCGCCAGCATCAGATCGACCTTTCCACAGCTTTCGATGGCCGTGAGATAGGGCACCACGGATTTGGCGGCGAACTCAAACACGACCTTCGTGCCAATGCCGGACTTCCAGATGCGCGGGTCGCGAATCATGGCTTCGAACTCGTCTTTGCAGCCCAAGGCAATGAATTCGATGCCGGCCTTGCGAGCATGCTCTTCAAACAGGCATGCCGTGATCATTCTCACGCGATGGCCGCGTGCCATGAGCTGCCGTCCCAGCCAGATGAAAGGAAACACATCGCCGGCGCTGCCGAATGGAAGCAGAAGGATTTCAGCCATGCCTGCTGTTCAGACTTCCATGCGACCAGCGTTTCAGCAATGCAGGCAGAGCCTGCGGACGCGACATCGTCACATAAATGCCGCCTACCACCGCACTGGCTCCGCAGAACCAGAAGATGTCTCCCGGCGTCCAGCCCAGTCGGGTGTTCAGCTCCTTTTGCAGCAAAGCGGCTGCGCTGATGCCCACCCACGACAACCACGAGGCCGCACCCTGCACCGATCCTTTGCGATCTGCCGGAGGCCGATGCTGCAGCACGGCCGCCAATGGCACGATGAACATGCCCCCCCCGATTCCCAGCAGCGTGAGGCAGACGGTGAAAGCCGATCTGGAGATGTCAGCCAACCCGAGCGCGAAGCCCATCGCTGCCATGAGAAAGGCCCCGAGCGGAATGAGGCCGTACTCCACGTGATCCCCGCTCAATTTTCCGGCAAGCATGCTGCCAGCCGCCATGCCGACGGCGAGTGCGACCTGCAATGCACTGTTTTCCATCGGCTTGATGTGCAGCACCTGCTCCGCATAGAGCACCAAGTTCATTTGGATGAGCACGGCGATGAAAAAGAAACCCGTGTTGCCGAGATTTGCCCGCCACAGATCGCGATCCGTACGCATCCACTTAAATTCGCGCCACAGGTCACCGAGGAAGTTGAGGCGCAACGGCTTGGCCGGGCTTGCTGCAGGCATGCGCGTAATGCCCAGGCTCATGAGCCAGCCGATCATTGCCAGCCCGAGCAGAATGCCGCCTGACCACACCGGTTTGCCCGCAAAACTCTCCGCCAGCCATGCTGCGGCCAGCGTGCCGAAGATCGCCGCCAGAAAGGTGAGCATCTCGATCACGCCATTGGCCCAGGAGAGCTTCGCAGGAGGCACCACTTCAGGCAGCGAACCGTACTTCGATGCCGCAAAGAACGCGCTGTGAACCCCCATGAGGCAGATGCTCGCGAGCTGCATCCCCATTCTGCCGGAGGCCAGCGCATAGGTAGCAAACAGCATGATGCCGATCTCCATCGTCTTCACACCGATCATTACATGCCGTTTGCTGAAGCGATCCGCCATCCAGCCGCCGAGCATCGACAGCAGCAGGAAAGGAATGGCAAAGTACATCCCCGAATCCGACACCAGCGCATCAAGCTGCTCCTTGGGCAGCTTCTGGGCGATTACCAGATAGATGACGAGCCACTTAAGTACGTTGTCAGAAAACGCCCCCTGAAACTGGGTGCCCATCAAGCACCAGAAGCCGCGTTGCCAGCCGGATGCATGGGTCGGGGGGGGAGAATCATTCATGCGCGTTTGGCTGCGGCTTGTTCAGGCGTGGGACAGATTTTCTTCAGCACGAAGTGTGTCGGCACAAAGACCACGAAAATGAGCAGCGCAAGCCATGTGACGAGATAAAGTTCCGGGCTCAGCCAGGTCTGCGGCTGCGCATCGTCCATGCCGAAGACGTAATTCACATTGCGAGGCAGATTGGGGTCCGAAAGAATGGTGCCGGCCTTCGGCAGCCAAAAATAGGCCACTATGCACAAGCCAGATGCCAGGACCGTCCAGCCTTTGAGCGCGCGCTTGTCGTAGCCGAGCCTGAACACGAGAAAAGCCAGCAGGAACGGCAGCCAGCCGTGGAAGAGAGACAGTCCGCGCAGAAAAAGCGGCTTTGTGCCATCAAACATGTATGCCGTCATGCCTGTCATTGTGATGCCGAAAAGTTGCACGACATAATCCACGCACCACAAAGCCTGCGGCATCAGGATTCCCACGGCAGGCAGCGAAATAAGAAGCGGACTTTCCATCCACACTCCCGCCAGCGTGAGCAGCAGGGCGATGTCGCAGAAGTAAAAAAAGTTCGTCGGGCCGTAGTGGTACCAGTAAACGGGAATCAAAACCGCCATGAATGCGGTGTAGGCGAGCTTGAGCCAGAGCGGGATCGCGGGTGAAGTGCTTGTTTTCATGCAAGGGGACCTTCCAACTGACGCTTCAGTCTGACCAATCGACCGTTTGTGAGCTTATATTGATAAAATGCATGAACCGGCGCGCCAAGCGCCCGTTGGTTACTCGACAGCCAGGCAGACCATGTCGCCAGCGGCGTTGCGGGCGTAAATATGCCCATTGGCAAGCACCGGCGCGCTCCAGCAGCGCCCCGTGAGCACCGGGGAGCGGGAGATGGGCTCAAATTTGGCCGCACTGGCCTTGGCTATGATGAGTTCGCCTTTGGCGGTCATGATGATGAGCTTGCCATCGGCAGCCATCAGTGAGCAGAAACCGACATCTGCGGCGCTCCATTTTTCGGCACCTGTGGCAAAGTCGATGCACTTCAGGCTGGCTGATTTACCTTCATCGCCATCGCTGCCATACAAATGGCCGTCAATCAGCACACTGGAGTTGAATTGATTTTTCATCACCCGGCTGCGCCAGACCTCCTTGGGTTCAGCGGAGGCGAGATCGAGCAAGGCGCAGCCTTTGTTGTAGCCCGTCGAGATGAAGAGCTGGGTGCCGCTGAGAATCGGATCCGCTGCGTTCACACCGTAGCTGGTGGACCATGTGTGCTCCCACAAAACGCTGCCGTTGCTTGGATCGACGCCTTTGTAGGCACGGCCTGAACTCAGCACGACCTGTGCCTTGCCATTCACCGTGATCGGATAGGGCGTGCAGTAGCCCGAGTTGGCCTTGTCGCTGGTCCATACCGTTTTCCCCGTGGCTTTCTCGACCGCAGTGCCGGCTTTGCCAACATTCACGATGAGAAGCTTGCCCGCGACCAGCGGTGAACCCGCGAAACCCCAGTCTGGAATATCCGCCTCGGTTTCCTTTTGTATGTTTTTCTGCCACACGACTTTGCCGGTGGCCGCATCGAAACAAAACAGATCGCCCCAGCGGCTCAAATGGTAGGCCTTGCCGTCTTCAATCGTCGGCGTGGCCGAGGTTCCGCCTTCGTAATACTTGTCACCCAGATCGGCGGCATAGGCGTGCTTCCATACCTGCTTGCCAGTCTCGACATCGAAGCAGAAGACCGTGTCCTTGCCGTCCGCGTGTCCGGTGGTGTACACATGACCAGCTGCCACGGTGAAGGACGCAAAACCGATGCCAATCTGCGCTTCCCAGACTTTTTTGACCGCCGTTCCAGCCAGTTTTTCACTCGAGATGCCGTCATGATTGGGCCCACGCCAGACCGGCCAGTCGGCGGCTTGCAGGGTAGTGGCGGCAGCGAGGAGCAGGAGCGTGGTTTTCATACCTCCGGAATGGAGCGGGAACGGCCTGAAATGGCAAGCTTGATCTCCTTTGCGCCGCAGTGTGCCAATCCTGCGCAGCAAGTGCTGTTTACACTCGCCGTGCGCCTGTTCTTGTGCTTTTTCAACTGCCCATGCCAGCCGCCGCCACGATCACCAACATCTCCTGCTACCAATTCGCCGAACTTTCCGGATTGAAGGAGATGCGCGCGCGGCTGCTGGAGCAATGTAAAAAGCTGGGCCTGAAGGGCACTATTTTGTTGAGCACGGAAGGCATCAACATGTTTGTGGCCGGTGTCCGGGAGAATGTGGACGCACTCGTCGATGAGCTGCGCGGCATTCCGGGGCTGGCTGGATTAAAGCCTAAATACAGCGAGAGTGCGGAGCAGCCGTTCCGCCGCATGCTGGTGCGCATCAAGCAGGAGATCATCGCCTTCGGCGTCGAGGGCATCGAACCGGCAAAGTACACGTCGCCTCGCCTGGAGCCCAAGGTCTTGAAGCAGTGGCTGGATGAAGGCCGCCCGGTCATTCTGTATGACACGCGCAACGATTACGAAGTGAAGCTTGGCACCTTCAAAGGTGCCGTCGTGGCGGGTGTCGATTCCTTCCGCGAATTCCCCGAGGCGGTGCGCCGGCTTCCTCCAGAGATGAAGAAGGCGGAAGTCGTGTCTTTCTGCACCGGCGGCATCCGCTGTGAGAAAGCCGCCCCCTTCATGGAGCGCGAAGGCTTTGAGCATGTGTGGCAGCTTGAGGGCGGCATTTTGAAGTACTTCGAGGAGTGCGGCAGCGCGCATTACGACGGCGAATGCTTTGTCTTCGACCAACGTGTTGGCGTCGATCCCGGCCTGCATGAGACCGCCTCCTCCCAGTGTTTCGCCTGCCAGACACCTCTCACCGCCGAAGAGCAGGCCGACCCACGCTACGTGGAGCATGTATCCTGCCCCTATTGCTTCAAAACCTCCGAGGAACAGCAGCGGGAGAACCTGGTGCAGCGCCATGCGGCGATCCGCCAGGCGGTGACCCCGCTGCCAGGGAGTGTGCCCTACGATCAAACGCGGCCGCTGAATGTACCGGAAGCCTGCGATAACGGCACCATCCTCGACTGCCTCTGTCATGTGATGCCCCACATCCCACGTGAACAGTGGCTCGCCGTGTGCGAAGAAGGCCGCATTGTGACGGATGATCAGGTGATCGTGCCAGCACATCAGATCGTGCGCGCAGGGGAACGCTACCTGCACCTGAAACCTGCGCAGCGTGAGCCGGACGTGAATGCGGACATCCGCGTGCTGTTTGAAGACGAGGCGATCATTGTGCTGAACAAACCCGCACCTCTGCCGGTGCATGTGGGTGGCAGGTTCAATCGCAACACGCTGCAGTTCATCCTCAACACCGTCTGGCACCCGCTAAAACCCCGTAGCGTACACCGGCTAGATGCCAATACGACCGGCGTGACCGTACTCTGCAAGACACGCCACTTCGCCAGCTTCGTGCAGCCGCAATTTGAACGAGGTGAAGTCGAGAAACTCTATCTCGCCCGCGTGAAGGGGCACCCACCCCAGGATGCTTTCATCTGTGATGCGCCCGTCAGTGGCGAAGCTGGGAAACTGGGGGGGCGCAACGTAGATGCCGATGGTCTGGAAGCCAGAACAGAATTCCGCGTGCTGCGGCGCGATGCCGATGGCACCGCACTCCTCGAAGCCCGTCCGCTCACCGGCCGCACCAATCAAATCCGCATCCATCTCTGGCATCTCGGCTTCCCGATTGCCGGTGACGCCGCCTATCTGGCCGATGGCGAACTCGGTGAGACCCAGACCCTGGCGGTGGGCGATCCGCCGCTCTGCCTGCATGCTCTGCGCATCACCTTCACGCATCCTTTGACTAAGGAACGCGTGACGTTTGAGGCAGAGCCGCCTGAATGGGCGGTTTGAATCCGCACCCGCTGACCGAATTCCCGCCTTGCCTCAGATTCCTTGTAACAAAACTCTGAGAGCAGGCTTGAGCACCTGAACAGCTCCCGCTAGCTTGTGCACAACCATGGCCATTACCATCGACGACATCCTCCAAGCCGCCGAAGACCACCAAGCGAGCGACATTTTCCTGCAGGAAGGCGAGGTGCCGCGCATGAAGATCGCCGAACAGCTCATGATTTTTGGCGACGACCCGCTGCTGCTGCCCCAAATGGCCGGACTCTGGCAGGCCTGCGGTGGGGACACGCTCAATGACACGGACCGCGACTCCGGACTGATCTCCCGCACTCACATACGCTTCCGCGTCAATCTGCACAAGGTGCTGGGCCGCATGGCAGCCGTGCTGCGCCGCATCCGCACGGATATTCCGGCCCTGACCACACTGGGCGCACCGGACTGGCTGTTGCAACGCTGGGGGCAGAAACCCAATGGAATGATCCTGATCACCGGTGCCACGGGTCAGGGCAAATCAACCACGCTGGCGGCATTGCTGCAGTGGATGAACGAGAACATCGCCCGCCACGTGGTGACGATCGAGGATCCGGTGGAATACATCTTCTCCAACAATCGCTGTCTGTTCACACAACGAGAGGTGGGTCGTGACACACCCACCTTCGCCCGTGGGCTGCGCAGTGCCATGCGTCAGGCGCCGGATGTGATCTTTGTGGGAGAAATCCGCGACCAGGAAACGGCCCTCACCGCGCTCCAGGCATGCGAAACTGGCCATCTCGTGCTCGCCTCGATGCATTCAGCCACTGTTTCCGATACCATGGAGCGTTTTGTGAACCTGTTCCCGCCGGAACAGATCGGCATGGGCCTGCACCTGCTTGCCCATCAACTGGTCGGAGTTTTGTGTCAGAAACTCGTCCAGAATGTCCATGGCAAGCTCTTCATGCTGACAGAACACCTGGAAAATGGCGGAGCGACGCGTGACTGGATCGCGAAGCGCAGCATCGCAGGAATCACGGACTACATGAGCCGTGGCAACGATCCCAACACGCGTACTTTCCTGCACTCCACCATTGCAGCCTACCAGGGTGGCATCATCTCTGAAGCCGAAGCAGTCGCCTCCATCGGCAACGAGGCTGAATTTCGCCGTGCCGCCCGCGGCATCTCCTGATCCACTCTCTCTTTTATCATGCGCTCTCACGACCTCATCGAATACCTTGCCATGGTCACAGACCAGGGCGGCTCCGACCTGCACCTCAGCGTGGGTGCCGCTCCCACGGGGCGCATCTTTGGCCAGCTCCAGCCACTGACAGATGAGATCCTCGACATCGCAGATGTTCGCGATTTGGTTTTTGGCGTCTTAAAGGAAACCCAGCGCGCCAAACTGGAGCAGGACTGGGAGCTGGATTTCGCCATTCAGGTGGAAAACCTGGGACGCTTCCGTGGCAATGCCTGCTACGTGGTCGGCCGGGTCGAAGCCTCCTTCCGCTTTATTCCCGAGGTGATTCCGGAGCTTCGCGATCTCGGGCATGGCCCCACCGTGGAAACCCTGTGCAACCTGCGCAGCGGTCTGCTCCTTATCACCGGCACCAGCAATTCCGGCAAGACCACCACGCTGAGCTCGATGACCCAGCAAATCTCCCGGGAGCGGCAGGTCAACATCGTCAGCATCGAAGACCCCATTGAGTATGTGTTCAAACATTCGCGCAGCCTTGTGCGGCAGCGCCAGGTGGGCAGTGACACGCACTCCTTTGCGCAGGCCCTGCGCAGCGCCCTGCGTCAGGACGCCAATGTCATCATCATCAGCGAACTGCGAGATCTCGAGACCATCAGCACCGCCCTGACCGCCGCGGAGACCGGCCACCTTGTCATTAGCACCCTTCACACTCAGGACGCTCCTTCGACCGTCATGCGCGTGATGGATGCCTTCCCAGAAGATCAGCAGGACTTCGTGGCCTCTCAGCTGGCCAACTGCCTGCAGGGCGTCATTTGTCAGAGCCTGATGCCAAGGCATGATCAGGACGGCCGGGTGATGGCTTCGGAAATCATGGTCAACAACCAGGGCATCGCCTCCTGCATCCGCTCCCGCCGGCTCCAGCAGCTTCCCAGCCTGATTCAAATCGGTGCCAACGACGGCATGCACACCATTGATGACAGCGTGACCCATCTTGCGATCCACGGCTTCATTTCACTCGAAGATGCGCTGTTGCGTGCACGTGACAAAGGTTTCGTGACCGCAAGCTATGAGCGCAAGCTGCGTGAACGTGAAGCACGGCAGCGCTGAACTACAAAAAAACGGAACCAGTTTCCCAGTTCCGCCTTTTCAATCGCTGCGCTTGTTTGCGCAGTGAATATTACTTGTTCTTGGCGTCGAACTTGGCTTTGCACTTCTCGCAGCAGAAGGCGACGGTTTTGCCGTCTTTGCCGGTGCTGGTGATGCTGGAGTCAGCAGGCTTGCCGCTGATTGGGCATTTGTCGGCGGCCATGGCAGCAGAAGCGAAGGAGAGAGCGCAGATGGTGAACAGTGTTTTCATCGTGGTGTGTTGGGTATGGGTGTGACCGGTAAAATTAACCAGCCAAGCTCGAAACGTCTGGCACTGAGCGTTTCTTGTCGATCTTTAATCTTTTCCTGCCCAATCCACTGACCACCCACGATCTCCGACCACGCCCTGCCATGAGTTTCCTCTCCCGTGAAGCCACCGTCGCCAGCCCCGGATTCAGCCGCTGGCTCGTCCCGCCTGCCGCCATCGCGGTTCACATGTGCATCGGGCAGGTGTATGGATTCAGCGTTTTCAAGAAGCCGCTTGCCAGGGCGCTGGGCATCACCGCACCCACCACCGGTGACTGGAGCGAGGCCGATATCGGCGTGGCATATTCGATAGCGCTGGCCCTGCTCAGGTTGTCAGCGGCGTTTTTTGGCAAGTGGGTGGAACGCAGCGGCCCGCGTAAAACCATGCTGGCCAGCATGCTCTGTTTTTGCAGCGGTCTGGCGCTCACTGCGCTTGCCGTGCGCTGGCATCACCTCTGGCTGCTGTATGCAGGTTATGGTCTCATCGGCGGCATCGGTCTGGGCCTAGGTTACATTTCACCGGTCTCGACCTTGATGAAATGGTTCCCTGACCGTCCCGGTATGGCCACCGGCATGGCGATCATGGGGTTCGGTGGCGGCGCGCTCATCGGCGGCCCGCTGGCCGAGGAGTTGATGAAGCGCTTTGCCACGGCCACCTCCGTCGGGGCCAGTGAGGCGCTCTTGGTGATGGCAGGCCTTTATGTCATCTCGATGTTGTTTGGTGCCTGGATCGTACGCGTTCCACCAGAAGGCTGGAAACCGGCAGGTTGGGCACCAAAAGAACATGTCTCCAAGCTCGTGACGATAGAGCATGTCGCCGTGGACACTGCCTGGAAGACACCGCAGTTCTGGCTGCTCTGGGTGGTACTCTGCATGAATGTGAGTGCCGGCATTGGCATCCTCGGCCAGGCATCTCCCATGATTCAGGACATGTTCAAGGTCACGCCTGCGGCTGCGGCTGGCTACGTGGGCCTGCTTTCGCTCTGCAATCTTGGAGGCCGATTCTTCTGGTCTTCCATGTCCGATCTCATCGGGCGCAAGGGCATCTACTGCATCTACTTCATTCTCGGGGCCGCCTTGTATGCCAGCGTGCCGTGGATTCAGGGCAAAAGCAGCGTGATGCTCTTCGTCGTCGCCACCGGGCTGATACTCACGATGTACGGCGGCGGCTTTGCCACGATCCCAGCCTACTTGCGCGATCTTTTTGGCAGCTATCAAGTCGGTGCGATCCATGGCCGTCTCATCACCTCATGGTCGGTGGCTGCAATTCTTGGCCCCCAGCTCATGGACCGCCTTTCGGTGGCAAACAAGAAAGTCATGCCGCCCGAACAAGCCTACAACTCGATCTTTCACCTCATGGTCGGCCTGCTCATCGTCGGTTTGATCGCCAACCTTCTCGTCCGCCCCGTCGATTCCAAACACCACCTCGCTGAAAATGCCCAAGCTTGATTCGCCATGAAAGCCCTCCCTCTTCTCCTCGCCTGGACCTGGATTATCGTGCCGCTCGGCTGGGGCGTTTATCAGTCCGTGCAGAAATCGTTGCCGCTGTTTGGCATCACGGCAGTTGCGAAGTAGCCCGGGCATCGCTTTGTTGCGTCCCACATGCTTTCGAACGTCACCTTCTTCCTCGCCCGCCGCTACCTGCGTGCAAAGCGTTCGTTTGTTTCGGTCATTACTGTCATCTCGATCCTCGGTGTCGCGGTCGGGGTGCTGATGATGATCGTGGTCAGTTCGGTCATGAAGGGTTTTGAAGGTGAGTTCCGCAAAACCCTCATCGGTTCAGAGCCGCACATCCTGCTGCATCCGCAGGACAAAAAAACCACCGATGCCAAATCCGCAGCCGACGTGCTTGCCAAAGTACGCCAGCAGCCGGACGTCCTCGCCGCCAGCAGCTACATCGGCAGCTCGATGTTTGCAGAGCACGATGGCCAGCAGTCCGGAATGGATGTTCTAGGGCTGCCGGAAGATGGGGCGAAATTTTACATGGCCAAGGTCGCCAAACACAAGCTCGAAGGCTCGCTGGAGCTCACTCCGGGCGGTGTGGTCTGTGCCGATTACGTGGCGGGCGAGCTCAACGCGCATCCCGGCGACACCATCAGCGTCTATGCCTACAGCAATGTCACAAGTGCGGTGAAACGCTTCCACACCGCCACAGACGAGCAAGATGAGACGAAGCGCCACGCCGCCTATGAAGAGATCAAGCTGAATCCCAGGGAGATCAAGCTGCTGGGCAGCACGCGTGTCGAATCCGCCGGAGCCTACGGCTACGTCACGCTCGAAACGGCGCAGCAGATCTTCAGCTTTGGCGATCAGGTCAGCGGTGTGCTGATTGAATTGAAACAGCCGGGCGAGGTCAAGGAAGTGATCAAACGCTTCACCGCAGCGGGTGTGGTTCCCGCCACCTGGAGCGCCTCACTGTGGACCGATGCTGGTGATGCCCGTCTTGCCGCCATGAGCAATGAACGCGTGATGATGTGGATCGTGCTCCTGATCATCGCCATCGTTGCCGCGTTCTCAGTCATGAATACGACGATCACCGTCACCACCCAGAAAAGGCGTGAGATCGGTGTGCTGACCGCGCTCGGATCGCGGCAGAGCCAGATCATTGGCATCTTTGTCTCACAGGCCGCCTTCGTCGGCATGCTGGGCACCCTTACGGGCCTCATACTCAGCGGGCTCGTGCTGCGCTACCGTGATGACATCCGCATGGGCATCGCGCTCCTGAGCGGTGGCAGCACCAATGCCGACTCCGGCATGTTCCTCGCCACCATCCCGGCGCAGATCGAACCCTGGTTCATAGTCGTCACCTGCCTGGGCTCCATCACCTTCTGCCTGCTCGCCGCACTGCCCCCCGCCTGGCTGGCGTCACGGGTGGACCCTGCTGTGGCGCTGCGGGACTGATCGCAATCGTCCTCTATTCTAACGATTTACAAGCCCCCCATGACCAGCGCCCCCCTCTTCCTCGCCCTGCGCTACCTGCGGCCCACGCGCTCGTTCATTTCGGTCATCACCGTGATCTCGATGCTCGGTGTCATGCTCGGCGTAGGCGTGCTGGTCTTTGTGATGTCGGTGTTTAGCGGCTGGCAGCGCGAGTACCGGCAGATGCTCATCGGCTTTGAGCCGCATGCCATGGTGGAGCCATTGGGTGCCATGGAGGGCGAGCCCGGCGGCCCGAAACCCGTCGATTGGCGCGAGCTGCGAAAAAACCTCGCGCTGCGCCCCGAAATCGTTTCCGCGGTGCCTGTGGCGGAGAAAACAAGAGATGGTCGCCCTGGCATACTCGTTGTCGAAAACTCTGGAAATCTGCAAGGTGTCAGCGTCATCGGCATGGCCGATGACAAAGACAACGCGCTGCTGCAAAAACTCAAAAAACACATCAAGGAGGGTCAATTCGACCTACAGAACGACACGATCATTCTCAGCGACAAATTCGCGAAAGAGCTCGGCGCGAAGATTGGTGACACTCTCGTCGTGCATGCAGCCGACAGTGTGAATCATTTCATTCAAAAGTACCGTGAGATCCCCGAAGATGGCGACAAGAAAAAACGCGCCGAGGCTCTCGACAACGTCACGATCCTGTCCAAGGACCTCATACTCGTCGCCACGCTGCGTGAGGACACCGCCGGAAAGCGAGGCTACGTGCCTCTCCATGTTGCGCAGGAGTTCTTCAACCTCGACAGTGACATCAGCGGCATCGAGCTGGAATTGAAGGACCCGGACAACGCCGAGCGCGTCATGGACACGATGTACCGCTCCGGCGCGCTGCCGGAAAGCTGGGGCTACCGCACCTGGGAGCAGCAGCACGGCATGATGCTGGAGTCCGTCGAGAACCAGCGCACCATGATGTGGTTCCTGCTGCTGTTCATCATGCTCGTCGCCGCCATCTGCGTGATGAACACCACCATCACCGTCACGGTGAAAAAGCGCCGCGAGATCGGCATCCTCACCGCGCTGGGCACGCGTGCGTGGCAGATCATCGCCATCTTTGTCTCACAGGCGGGCATCGTCGCCCTCTTCGGCGTCGTGGCCGGACTTGCTGGCGGCTTCTTTGTCCTTGGCATACGTAACTGGCTGCGTGACCAAATCGCCAGCCTTACCGGGCGCGACATCTTCCCGCAGGACATCTACTTTCTCTCCAGCATCCCCGCCTACACCAACCTCAGCGACCTCCTCACCATCTGCACGACCGCTGTCGCCCTCTGCCTCATGGCCGCGCTGGTTCCTTCTTGGTTCGCTGCACGTGTTGATCCTGCGGTGGCACTGCGGGACGGAGGCTGAGATTATATCCAGCAAATAAATACGGCTGCGCTTCACTTGGCAAAGCGATCAAGGATCTTGATCTTGTCTGTCTCTGAAAATCTGTTGAGTGGCAGATTCCGTATATTTTCACCTTTTTCCGTGACGAATTCAACGGATTGCTTCTGTTGATCGACGCTCACCACGCGTGCCCATAATTGTGTTCCCATTGCTGCCAGTCCATTTCTCTGGCGAAATCTGTGGCTGTTTGGCTGCTTTTTGTGGCTGGATGGACTTACTGAGGAAATCTGCGTAGAGATTCGACCACTCCAGCACCTTTTCGGCGGATAAGTCCCCGCCCGGATCGTTTATGACAAAATGCACATTCGAGATCACCATGGAGCAACTGTTTCGCCCAAGTACTTGAGTGGTGTAATACTTGCCTCTTAGCACGTCTTTGAGTGGTGAAAGCTTCACGAGGGGTTGCTTCCCCATTTGAGTATATCCATCCATGAAATTTTTCATCGCCCCCTCTTCATTGGAATAAGCTATGATTAACAGCGTGGCCAGCGAGGCTTTCGAAAATGACAGCTGCAATCCGACTGGAGGCTTGCTGATGTCGAGAGGTTTGCCGTCAATATACTCATCCCACTCCGGCTCATTATCAGCGCGGTTATATTTGTCCCCGAAGAGCGTCTCTGGAGGAACAATGCGATCTCCCGGCACCTGAGAGTAGGCAGCAGCCGTGAGAAGAAAACAGATCCAGAAGGTTCTATGAAGGTTCATACTGTGCATTTCGATAACAGACGGGAAAACAATAGTGCGTGGTTTTTTCAGAAATAGAGGAGTTAATTTTACGCAAATCTACTTCACCAAATTGGTCAACGGCTTAAGAGTGACGGAATCGAGAGAAACTGATTTTCACCCACGCTTGCGCCACGGCTCCAGCCGCTGAACCAGCGCCTCCGCCGTGACGGATTCGGTGATGCCATCAATCAGGGTGGTTTTCTTTTGACCAAAGATCGTCTCTCCCCGCACACGGTAGAAGAACTGGTTGCCGGACTGCATGTTGGTGTCGTAGATGAAGCCGGTAAAGTGATGAGGCGCGAAAGTCTCGCGCCAGGAATACAATGGCCCGATGCGGTTCAGGATGCGCAGTTCGCCCGCGGTAAATTCAACGCGTCGGCTTTGCAGCAACGTCCATACACCCGCCCCCAGAATGAGCGGTGAGGTGGTGCCCCAGACGAGCCTGAAAAGAAGCGGAGCTCCCTGATACAACATCAGCACAAACGCCGCGAACCACACGCTGCCAAACAGCAGCAGAAACACACCCATGGCTCGGTTCCGGCCCGCCGGGCAGTCGAGAAGCATGGGAATGCCACTCGAATCAAACTCCGCACGTATGCCCCGTGCCTGCAATCGTGCGACGAGGTCATCCGTGCTCAAAGCGACGACCTCCGGCGGGTGATTTGGGACTGAATCTGCCGAATTCACTTCATCCTTTGATGAAAACACCGGCAGAGGCAGGACTGCCGACGTGCCGCCTTGGGAGGAACTGATCTCCATCGTCCACACATGCCGCTCACCAATCGTCGTGATGGTGGAGCATTCATCCACGGTAGAACATGGCAGTCCGCGTGGAATCTCGAGGTGCAGTGGCAGCGACACGCCGCTGATGTCTCGCCGTGCCACTGCGGCGGGCAGCGTCTCCGCGCGTTCCCAGATCGTCTCCTTGGCGGTCGTCCGTGCATTACCGCTGATGCGCGTGATATGCCGCTGGCAGAGCACCCGCACGTAAACAGTGCTCATGGGTGAGAGCACACGATCGAATCGCAGATCGCCTTCCAGAATCGATCCTGGTTCTGCCGGGAAACGCTTGAGCCGCAAAGTCGGATGGCCGAAAGCCAGGCGCGATTTCACCCGCTTCCAGGCAAAAAGGAGCGGAATCATCGCGAGAAAAGAAGGCAGCAACGCGAACAAGGCCAAAGCTGACTTCGTCAATTCGCCTGACAAAACCACCGCGAGCACCAGCGGCAGCTGCACTGCCAAAATCCAGCCAGCGACACCTAGAAAGGAGGGCAGACTGTCCTTCGCAGCTTCAATCGTGTCACCCGCCCATTCCGACCGCCATCGCCAAGGTTCACCGGGATGCTGCGCTGCCAGCTTTTGATTCAAGGCAGCCTTGCGAGACTGTCGCCAGCCGCCGACTGAAACCAAAAATCCCACCAACGGGAAAACCGTCAGAAAAATCGACATCAGGAGAAGCAGCCCCCAGCGGAGATCGCGAAACAGCACCACTTGCTCCGGCTTGAAGGGATTTACATAGCAGCGAAATGGCTGGTCTTTGCCCGCCAATGGCTTGAGCTGCTGATACGCATCCCGCTGAAAGCTTCCCATGTTGTCGGATCCACTGCCGAGAAAGCTCACTTCACGACTCTGATGCCAGTGCCGGTCGAATTCGTAGCGATAACTGGCCTCCACGCGATAGCTCGTGCCGCCTTTGGTGCTGTGCGAGGTCTTGAGCTCCGCAGTTTCAATCCAGCACGGCACCTCCTCCCAGCTGCGAGCCGACCACCATGAAAAGATCGCCGGAAAATAGACAAACGCGCCAACGGCCAGGCCAGCCAGGATAAAGAGCAGACCAAACAACACAGCAGGACCACCGCTGAGCTGTCTCGCGGAGCGGGCCGAAGAACGAGTGGAAGGTGACATCTTTGCAGCATGCCACAAACCGACTGACTTCCGCAACATCCGCGTATCATGCAGGTCATGCCTCCAGCCTTTCATCCCTTCGGCCCATCCCACAAGGCGGTGCTCGCCATTACGCTGGTGCTCTTCATCGTGCTGCTGCTGCTCTCCCGCACCCGCTGGGCCTTGCTCTCACAGCGCGTACTTGGCGGCATGCTGCTGGCCCTGTATCCCGTCGGTCTGGCTGTGCATGCATTGTACGGCTCTCTCAGCGTGCTGACGGCGCTGCCGCTGCAGTACTGTGACATCGCCACCCTGGCAGGCGGCATTGCGCTGTGGACACGCCGCCCGTTTTTTTGCGAGGTGGTCTATTTTTTCGGCATCGCAGGCACTCTGCAGGGGCTGCTGACCCCTGCCCTGATCTACGAGTTTCCGGATCCGCGTTTCTTTTTGTTTTTCGTCATGCACGGCGGGGTCCCGATCACGGCGATCTACGTCGTCACCGCCATGGGCGTTCGCCCACGCCCCGGAGCCGTACTGCGCATCATGACCTTCTCCATAGGCTGGTATGCCGTGATCGCCGTCGTGAACTACGCCCTCGGCGCCAACTACGCTTTTCAATGCTCTAAACCGGTGCAGGCCAGCCTGTTTGACCAGCTCGGCCCGTGGCCATGGTACAATCTCAGCACCATCGGTCTCGGCCTCGTTTTTTACTCCCTGCTCTACCTCCCGTTCGCCTTCCGCAGGGCCAGAGACTGACGCCCTGGCCCTCTACGGGGGTTTTGACCGCCCCTCACCTCTCCGAGATGTCGCTTTGCATTTCCAAATTTGCCCCCATAATCGCCGCCCTTGAAACCGCTTCCAACCCCGCCCACGAAAATGAAAAACCCCGCATGGACCACCGACGACAGCGCCGAGCTTTATGGCATCCGCGAATGGGGGCATGATTATTTCGACATCGCCAAAACCGGCGAGGTCGTCGTGAAGTTGAAGGATGGGAAAAAGACCAAGTCCGTCTCCCTCGCCTCCATCGTCAAAGGTCTGCGCGAGCGCGGCACGCAGCTGCCACTGCTGATCCGTTTCGGCGACCTGCTGCGCTGGCGCATCGACGAGCTGAACGAAGGCTTCGCCTCCGCAATCAAGGAAGGCAAATATCAGGGTGTCTATCGCGGTGTTTACCCCATCAAGGTGAACCAGCAGCAGGAAGTCATCGAAGAGATCACCCGCTATGGCCGCAAGTATCACTACGGCCTCGAAGCCGGCAGCAAGCCGGAGCTCATCGCCGCGCTGAGCTACATGCACGATCCCGAAGCCTACATTGTCTGTAATGGATACAAGGACGAGGAGTTCATCGACCTCGCGCTTTACGCCCAGAAGATGGGCCTGCAGGTCATCCTGGTTCTGGAAATGCCCACGGAGCTGGATTTGATCCTGGAACGTTGTGAGAAAATGGGCGTGCGCCCGACGCTCGGCGTGCGCTTTCGCCTCAGCGCTGAAAGCGCCGGCCACTGGAGCGGCTCCGGCGGTGATGCCAGCATGTTTGGCCTGAACATATCGCAGCTCATGCACGTCGTCGATAGCCTGCGTGAAAAGGGCATGCTCGATTGCCTGCGCATGCTGCACTACCATCAGGGCTCGCAGATCCCAAACATCCGCGCCATCCGCCAGGCAGTCACCGAAGCGTCGCGTGTTTACGTGGGTCTGGTTCAAGAAGGAGCGCGCATGGGCATTCTCGATCTCGGCGGCGGTCTTGCCATCAGCTATGACGGCCTTAAGGGCGCCAGCGAAGCCAGCAGCAACTACGGCACCAAGGAGTATTGTGCCGACATCATCGAGGCGATCACCGAAGTCACCGCCGAGGCGGGCGTGCCACACCCGGATCTCATCACCGAGTCCGGTCGCGCCATCGTTGCCTACTACTCCGTGTTGATCATCAACATCCTCGACATCAACCGCTTTGAGCCGCGCAAAGGCATCGCCGATGTCGAACTCGACAAGGACGCCCCCCCTCTGCTGCGCAATCTTTACGAGCTGCGCCTGGATGCAGAAAAGCATGCCGCCAAAACCTCCCGCGATCGGCTGCAGGAAATCTACAACGACGCCATTTACTACCGCGACAAGCTGCGCAGCGAGTTCAACTACGGCAAAGTCAACCTGCGCGAACGTGCGCACGGCGAAGAGTTGTACTGGGACATCCTCACCTGGGTGTCTAGCATGCGCGAGAGCTGTGACCACGACGGCAGCCAGATGGATCGTCTCGACACGATCATGACCGATTTCTACTACGGCAACTTCAGCGTCTTCCAGAGCCTGCCTGACCTTTGGGCCATCGACCAGATCTTCCCGGTCATGCCGATCCACCGCCTCAAGGAAAAGCCCACTCGCAATGCCGTGCTCTCCGACATCACCTGTGACAGTGACGGCAAGATCGACAAATTCGCCCACTCCCACGGCATCAACCCCACCCTCCCGCTGCACGATCCGCAAATCGAGAAAGGCCACGAATACATGCTCGGCATCTTCCTCGTCGGTGCTTATCAGGAAACCCTCGGCGACCTTCACAATCTCCTCGGCGACACCAACGTCGTCAGCGTTCGCGTGGAAAACGGCAAGGTAAAGTACAGCCGCGAACTCGAAGGCGACAGCGTCGCGGAAGTGCTCACTTACGTGGAGTACGATCCCAAGGACATGCTCACCCGTTTCCGCAACCTCGCTGAAAGCGCAGTCATTTCCAAGCGCATCACCGCCATCGAGCGCCGCGAGATTATGGAAAGCTTCGAGGCAGGACTGCGCGGCTACACGTACTTCGAGAGCTGATTGCGCCTCAGATAAACGTCGCCTTTCTCGATATCGCCCTTTGCAGCAGTTCCAGATACTGTGCGCAGGGAATTTCATGGCCGCCAAACATCGCGAGATGTGGCGTGGTCCACTGCGTGTCGTGCAGCAGGAATCCGCGCTCATGCAAACGCCATTGAAGGTGCGTCAGCGCCACCTTCGAGGCCTGCGGCTCCCGGCTGAACATCGATTCGCCAAAAAACGCCCCACCGATGCTCACGCCATAGACGCCGCCACGCAGCTTCCCATCCCGCCAGACCTCCGCGCAATGGGCAAATCCGATGCGGTGGAGCTCTTCATACGTGTCCATGATGGCGTCCGTGATCCAGGTGCTCTCACGATCGGCACAGCCGCGGATCACATCGCCAAAGGCCGTGTTCCAGCGCACCTCGAACGGATGCTGCTTCAGGTAACGCTCAAACCGGCGTGGCACGTGAAACTCCGCCACAGGCAGAATGCCGCGCATTTTGGGCCGATACCAAGAGATGGAGCCATCGTCCTCCCCCATCGGGAAGGCTCCCTCGCAGTAGGCGTTCAGGAGATCCACTGGCTCGATTTGCGGCATGGCACACTCTAAAGCGATCAAACTTCATGATTCAACTCTTGAACCGCGAAGCGTGAAAAGCGAACGTAGCAGCGTGAACCTCGCCAATCAGATCACCATTTTCCGCATCCTGCTGATTCCCGTCTTCATCGGACTGGTGATCTATTATGGTGACAGCGCCCGCGGCGAGCACCCCAATGAAGCCCTGCGACTCTGGGCTGCCGCAGTCTTTGGCATCGCCTCCATCAGTGATGCCATCGACGGCTGGATCGCCCGCCGGTTCGATCAGCGCACCCGTTTCGGCGCTATCATGGATCCGCTCGCAGACAAGCTGCTCATGCTCTCCGCCATCATCCTGCTCAGTTTCACCTCCTGGCGGCAGCATTTTCCCCTGTGGTTCCCCATCCTGGTCATCGGCCGCGACCTGCTTTCCATCGGCGGGGCCTTCTTGATCGACCATTTTGCGGGCAAATTCCAGATTCATACCCACTGGACCGGCAAAACGGCCACCTTTGCCCAGATGGCCGCCATTTTGTGGATCCTGCTCGATCTCAAGCCTGAGTGGCTCATCTGGCCCACCCTCTTTGCCGCCACTTTCACCGCTCTGTCGGGTTTTCTCAATCTGGCCGACGGTGTCAAGCAGTTGCAGGCCGCTGGACATGATTGACTAGGGAGGCTCACCGTGCTCTCTGAACAATGCTCAAAACCGTCGCCATCGTCGGACGCCCCAATGTGGGCAAGTCCGCACTCTTCAACCGCCTTGCCGGGAAAACCATCTCCATCGTCCACGATCAGGCCGGGGTGACACGGGATCGCATCACCGCGCAGTGCCGCCGCGGCCCGGCATGGTTTGAGATCATGGACACAGGCGGCATCGGTGCCAGCACCGACGACGTTTTGACCGACCAAGTGCAGATCGAGGCCTCCATCGCCCTGGATGTGGCGGATTTGCTGCTGTTCGTTGTCGATGTCGTCGATGGCATCACCACGATCGATCAAACCCTCGCCCGCGAACTGCGCCGCACCAACAAGCCGGTCATCCTCGTCTGCAACAAAGCCGATTCCCCGAAGCGCAAGCTGAATGCCAGCGAATTCTCTAAATTCGGCTTCCCCGACACCCTCGAAGTCAGCGCCGCACACGGTCTCGGCATCGACGAACTCGTCGCACTCGTCTCTGAGCGCCTCGATCTAAAAGAATCCACCGAAACGGAAGACGCCATCTCGCATCAAAACACGCGTCCGTTGAAGCTTGCCATCGTGGGCCGCCCAAACGCGGGCAAATCCTCCCTCGTGAATGCCATTCTGGGCTCAGAGCGCGCCATCGTCAGCGATGTGCCCGGCACCACGCGCGATGCCCTCGACATCAGAGCGACCTATAACGGCAAACAATATCAGCTTATCGACACTGCCGGCATTCGCCGTCGGGCGCATCTCGACACCGTCGTCGAAATCTCCAGCGTGGACCGCAGTTTGCAGAGCATCAAGCGCGCGGATCTGTGTCTGCTCGTCATCGACTGCGCGGCTGGAGCCAAGATGCAGGACCGTAAGATCGCCCAGTTTATTTTGGAGGAGCGCAAGCCCTGCATCCTCGTCATGAACAAGTGGGATCTCTTTCATCCCGATGGCAACCAGAAGGACCGCATTGAGCATCTGGACGAATTGATGCGTCGCGAGTTTTTCTTCCTGAACTACGCCCCGCTCGTCGCCATCTCGGCGAAGAACAAAGACCACATCGGCAAGCTCTTCGTGCAGATCGAAAAAGTGCGCAGCGGCTCGCAGAACCGCATTGGCACCGGCGCTTTAAACCGCCTGCTGGCAAACGCTATCGAGAACACCCCCGGCGCTCTGGGCCGCAGCACGCACAGCTTCAAGCTGCTCTATGCCACCCAGGTCAACGAGGCCGAAGGTTTCGCCATTCCCGTGCCGCACTTCGTTCTCTTCGCCAATCGTGCCTCGAAACTCACCGACAGCTACATGCGCTATCTTGAGAAAGTCATCCGCGACGAATGGAACGCCCCCGGCGTGCCTTTCAAAATGAGCGTACGCGGCAAGGGTCCGAAGAACCCGAAGTAAGCTTGTTGGATGCCTGCCTGCCTTTGGATTTTGGCACTCCTGCCTTCCAAGGCCGGAAGATGCTGACTAGTCTGCTGCATGGCCACCATCCAGACCACCACCGTCGGCTCCTACCCTGTCCCCGAATGGCTCAGCGCGCTGCCCAGCGAAGCCGCCGTCATCGATGCCACGCGCGTGGTGTTCGACACGCAGCGCCAGGCGGGCATTGATCTGCCGACGGATGGCGAGCTTTATCGCTTCGATGTGAATCATCCCGACACCAACGGCATGATCGAGTACTTCGTCCACAACCTGGGCGGCATCGACAGCCGCGTGGGGCGTGCAGATGCCGCCGCATTTCGTGCCAAGCAAGAGATGACCTTTCGCAGCAAGCCGGCCGCCGTTGTGCGCGGCCCCATCAGCGAAGGCGTGCTCAACCTGGCCGAGGACTGCGCCCGCGCTGGCAAAGTGGCCGGCGGCCCTTTCAAGTTCACACTCACCAGCCCCTACATGCTGGCCCGCACGCTGCTGGACACGTACTACAACGACTTCGCAGCACTCAACATGGCCATCGCCGATGCCTTGGCTGCTCAGGCAGCCGATTTGCAGTGCGACTGCGTGCAGGTCGATGAAGCCAACATCCCCGGGAATCCGACGGATGCGCCCATCGCCGCCGCAGGCATCAATCGCGTGCTGAACGCGGTGAAAGGCAAGAAAGCCGTGCACTTTTGCTTTGGCAACTACGGCGGTCAGACGATTCAAAAGGGCGAGTGGGCCGCACTCATCACCTTCCTGAACTCCTTGCATGCCGATCACCTCGTCCTCGAACTTGCGCATCGACCCGCCGCTGATCTCGACGCACTAAAGGAGCTCGACCCCAAAATCGGCGTCGGCCTCGGCGTCGTAGACATCAAGGTGAATCACGTCGAAACCGCCGACGAAATCGCCCGCCGCATCGAAGCCGCAGAGAAAAAACTCGGTGCCGGCCGGGTGAAATTCATCCACCCCGACTGCGGCTTCTGGATGCTCAAACGCAGCATCGCCGACCGCAAAATTGAGGCGCTGGCAAAAGGACGCGACAGATTTGAGGGGCGCTGAAAATCGTCGCGCTCAAGGCTGCCTGGATCTCATATTGCAGGTACATTGGGTGAAACGGGTTGTTTCCCTGTGAAAACCGTGCAACAGAAGCGCGCCTTACTTGGAAATATTCCAAGGAGTTGGGAATCGCCCCACTTCCCATTATGCAACAACTCACCCCTGCGGGAGAAAATATCATCAGCGACATTTCCCGTCGCTACAATTTGAGCTTCGATTCCGCCGTGCGGATGCTCGTATCCGTAAACATGGGCGGCGGCAGCATGGCCCAGTTCAGCTGTCCAGAACTGGGAAGCGGCCAGTGGATGCGAGGCGGAATGACCATGGTCGGCGACATGTTCAATTGTGGCCTGAAGAACACCGTTAACAACTTGTGCGGTGAACTCGCCAATGCACTGGCCAGCACGCAGATGTTTCCACCGGCGGCGCAAGGCAAGTCTGGTGGCAACAACTGGTGGCCTGGTGACCTTGGTTCTCCCTCCAGCAGCGGATCGCAGAACAACATCCGCTACGCGTTTTTCCCCCAAACTCAGCGGCTCGTGGTGGAGCGAGACGGGCAAGTCACTGTCTTCAATACTCTGAACCACCAGATCAGCGGTGTGAGCCAGCAGCAGGGAGGAAACACGTCGCTCACATTCAGCAGCCAATTCGGAACTATTTCCACACTCGGCCTGCCCCTGATCTCCGGACCTGGCTTGCTGCCGGTTCCCTCGAACAATTTCGCGGAGCCTCCCGTTTCCCACTTCCAACCGCCGCTATCGCCGCCCGTTCAACAGAATTATTTGCCCAGCCAGGGGTCATCTGACGTCATGAGCTTGTTGGAAAAGCTCGGGCAGTTGCGCGACTCCGGGATCCTGACGGACAATGAGTTCGTCGCCAAAAAGACCGAGCTCCTCAACAGGCTGTGAGATAGACTGCTTTTCAAAAAGAATGTCCTTTTGATCCGGCGAGCGCAGCGACCCCATTAGCAAGGAGAGTGCGCCGCCTGCTATTTGGAAATAACAGGCAAGCGCTCGACACCGCCAATGGGGCCGCTCCGCCGCCGGGCAATGTGACAGGCTTTTTGAGAACTGGCCTATATATCCGCCGCTGGTCGTCGATGAGATGGATTCTGCATCTCTGCGTGCTGGCAAAAGGGCGTAACTGGTTCGAGTGGCTTTAAGCCAGCCCAAACAGCTTTTTCAGCGCCGCTTCATCCGCTCTGGTGGCAAGTAGAAAAGTTTGACTGCCATCGCTCCAACTCGCCATGTTCCAGTTTTTGCTGGTTTTGAACTGCGGCTGCAGCTGCGGTGGCAGTTCGGAGAGACCGGTGTTGTCCACCACCACGAGATGCGCCTCTTTGCCGGGCTCAATCTCAAAGCAGATGATGGATGCGGCATGACCCGCGACCTGGATGCGTTTGCAGGCCAGCACGGGCATCGTCCCCACCGTGCCAGGCAGGCGAACCGGCGTCGGAGATTTGTCAGCAACAAGCATCTTTTTGATGGCTTCGAAGTCTCGTGACAGGTGATCGACCTTGGACATACCATACTCGACTTTCGTCACGGCGGCGAGCGACTCAGCCTGCCATCCAGGCATGCTGCTGCTCACCGGCCAAAGCATCGTCCAGCCGACTACCACCGCAGCAGCAGCTGCTGCTGCCAGCGTGGGTAGAATCCAGCGAATGGAACGTTTGACGGGCCGCCTGGCATTTTGCAGAATGCTCTCACGTAGGCCCGCTGGAATGGATGACGCAAAAGCCTCCGCGACTTGTTCATCAAACGCGGTGCGTTGCTTCAGCCATGCGCCAAGTTCGGGATCGCTTTCCACCATCGCACGCGCCTCCGGCGACGCATCCTGCGGGCGGAGCGTCGTGGCGTCGAGTTCGAGTCTGGCTTCTTCGCGGTTCACGAGGCAAATAGGGGGATGATGTTGGAGGCAGCGGAGTCTTCGAGGCGGCGTAAAATGGTGCGCAGGCTGTCTTTGGCACGAGAGAGGCGAGACATCACGGTGCCGATGGGAACCCCCAGAGTCTCTGCGATGTCCCGATAAGATAGTTCCTTGAGGTAAAAAAGCACCAGCGGAGCACGGTAGTTCGGTTCGAGTTCTTCGAGCGCGGTTTGCAGCGTGGCGCTGTCCACACGGGGATTTTCGCCCTCATTGTGGTGCTGGGTGGCACCGTGCTGGTCGGGTTCGAATTCGACCTCTTCGTATTTTTTCTCGCGGCGCGCGATGCCGAGCCATTCGCGGTAGATCGTGGTGAACAACCAGGTCTTCACTTTCGAGGCGTCCCGCAGCGTATGCCCTTTCTTCGCCCATTGCAGAAAGGTCTGCTGCACGAGATCCTGTGCTGTGGCCTCACGCCTGCACATGCTCATGGCGAAGCGGTAGAGCCCCTGATAATGGGCGTCTACAATCTGCTCAAAGCTGGGCACGGCGTCAGTCACGCGTCGAGGTATGGGGCGGGTTGCGGGCAGTTCAATGCCAAAATGAAGGGCAAGTTCCATGAGTTCATGGGGCGGATATGCAGGTGGGAGGCGGGGCTGCGGCGTTTATTCCCACGAATTAGGCTTTTTTTCGCCGCTTCAGCCACTCATCGAGTGAAAACCTGCCTGGTCCAAAGGTGAAAACAATCAAGCTCGCTAACAGGAAAAGGAACGGCGGAGCAGATACAAAGGAGTCGGCATCCGACCAGATCGTTTTGACAACATCACGATGCGCCGTGCCGTAGGCGACGAGCATGGTAAAAATGAGGGGCACGCAGGTGATACGGGAAAAAAGGCCGAGAAGCAGCAGCAATCCGCCAAAGCACTCTGTGCATCCGGCCGTGTAGGCATTGAGCTGTGGAAAAGGAATGCCGAGTTCAGTAAAGAAGGCGGTAGGCACGCTAATGTCGCTGAGTTTGCCGTTCCCGGTCTGAAAAAACTGCCAGCCCCAGTAGAGGCGGATGCCCAGGAGGAAGGGATCCGTTAGATAACTCGCGGTACGATCGAGGATTGTGTTTGCTAGGGTCCAGGGTTTCATGATTTACGGGAAAATTGGGTGAACCAGCCGAGCTGGGAGAACTCGGTGAACCAGTCACGAATCTGCGCGGGCCAGTCGGTGTTCGGACTGGCCTGGGCGAGGGCGAGCTCGATGGCATCCGCCAGCGTGAGGCCATCCCGCAATGCCTCAAGCATGGCGAAGGACTCCGGAACAAGGCGTTTGAAGTAGAGCTGGTTGTCGTGGCGATGAACGGCCAGATGCACGCACTCGCGCTTTAATTTCGGTGCTCTGGCGACTTTGGCGCGGCTGGGGGCCTCGGACATGGCCTGGCTGGCGGAGCCGCGCACGTCGGCGTCGGTTTTTTTCATCGCGGTGATGAAGTGATCGACTGCGTGGTCAATCTGCAGAAGCACGACGCAGGGCTGAAGGCCCAGATGCAGTGTGGAGGGATCGGAGCCGAGGAGATCATCAATCCGAAGCGGCTTTTTCAGAGCCTCGTCAAAGGCGAGCGTCTGCGCCCATTCGACGCGGGCAACATCACGCGCTTTAACATCCGTGATGAACTCGGGGAGTGCGGAGCCAAGGTTGCGCAGAGTCCAGGAAGTGCTGGGATGCTGCGCAAGATAGTCTCGGCAAAGTTTGTGAAAGCGTCGCTCTCCAACAAAGACGCGAAGTGCAGGATAGTCGTCATAGAGGCAGTCGAGCAGGCGAAACCAATACTGGCGGGCGTAGATTTCGAGACGTTCGAATCCGCTCATGCGATCATTCGGCGTGATGAAATCGACCTGCGTTCTGGCTGACATGCCATCCTTGCGTGTGAGCGGCTGCATGAGCGCCGCAGCCATCGCGCGCTGAAGCTGGCGAAGATCGGCGTTGGTGCGAAGCTGGCTAGGCGTGTGTGTGCTCATGGAGGTAGCGGTTGGCTTTGAGCGCTTCGGCGTGGACGTCTTCAAAGCTGGGGATTTTATCGTCCCATTCGAGTAGCGTGGCAGTGCTGCCGCAGTTTTGAATGGCTTCGGCGTACAGATCCCAGACCGGGTCGGGCACGGGATGATCATGAGTGTCGAGGAGGACGTGGTCGAGCCGCGTATGACCGGCGATGTGAATCTGGCCGACGCGGTGGTGCGGCACGGCTCGCAGGTATTCAAAGGGATCGAAGCCGTGATTCTGGGAGGAGACATAGATGTTGTTCACATCCAGGAGGATGCCGCAGTCGGCGTGCTCGACGACTTCATTGAGAAATTCCCATTCGGTCATCTCGTTCTGCGTGAATTCGGCGTAGCTGCTTACATTTTCCACGCAGATGGGCACTTCAAGAAAATCGCGGGCCTGCCTGATCTTCTCGGCGGTATGTTTGGCCACGCTCATGGTGTAGGGCATCGGCAGGAGGTCGTGTGAGCACCGTCCATCCACACTGCCCCAGCAGAGGTGATCGGAGAGCCAGGGGGTGTTGGTACGTTTTACCAGCCGCTTGAGCTTTTTGAGATGGTCACGGTTCAGCGGGTCGGCATTGCCAAAGTACATCGACACCCCGTGCTGAACGACGCGGTACTGCTCCAGAATGCTGTCCAGCACCTCCAGCGGGCGGCCGCCATCGACCATGAAATTTTCGGAGATGATCTCGAACCAGTCACAGACTGGTTTTTTCTCCAAAATGTGCCGATAATGTGGCACTCGGAGGCCGAGACCGATGCCGAGGTCGGTTTGACCGTTGTGGGTGTTGGCAGGCATGAGGGTAAATGACAAAGCTGTCAATCGGGCGGAACGCAGACAGCCAGGGGAGCCCTGACAGTCTGCATCCCTCCGCGAGGTTTTGATCAGGGCTTCTTCGGCATGGTGTTGCACCCGCCTTTGCCTTTGCAGGAGTTTTTGCCTTTGCAGCCGTTGTCGCCGGACTTGCAGCCGCCCTGCCCTTTGCAGTCGTTGTGCCCCTTGCAGGTGTGCTGGCCTTTGTCAGCCATCTTTTCAATGGAGACGCCGAGGCTGGCGGCCTTCTGGGTGCTGGTGGTCTGCGCGGCGTAGGCGCCAGAAAGGAGACCGGTGAAGGCGGCGGCGGCGATGATGTGCTTGGTGCTCATGGTAGGTGTGGTGTACTTTGGTTTGTTTGTTAGTTCTGGCAGGCTGCGGGGATTCGAGCCATCGCAACGTGTGAGCTCCTGCCCCTGCGATTATTCCCGCCGAACTGAACTTTCTTTTAGCAGGGCGTAAAAAGCCCTGCTTTAGTTCCCGTCTGCGCTCGGATTTGAACCGTGCGCTCCTTTCCATGGCATCTCCCAAGCACATTCATTTCATCGGCATCTGCGGCACCGCAATGGGTTCAACTGCAGTGGCGTTGCGCGCCCTCGGTCACACCATCAGCGGCTCTGACAATCAAGTCTATCCACCCATGAGCGATGTGCTGCGGGATGCAGGCATCACTGTGACCGAAGGCTACAAGCCAGAGAATCTGCCACTGAATGCCGATTCCTATGTGGTCGGCAACGCGATCTCTCGCGGCAATCCCGAACTCGAAGCGCTGCTGGAGAAAAAGCTGCCGTATGTCTCCATGGCGGAGATGCTGAAGCGCGAAGTGATTCAGGGCAAACGCAGCTTTGTGGTGAGCGGAACGCATGGCAAGACGACGACAACGACAATGCTGGCGTGGATCTATGAACATGCAGGCAGAAACCCCGGCTTCATGATCGGCGGCGTACCGGAGAATTTCGAATCGGGCGCACGATTCACCCATTCTGACCTGTTTGTGATCGAAGGGGACGAGTACGACACGGCCTACTTCGACAAGCGCAGCAAGTTCCTGCACTACCTGCCGGAGTGCGCAATCGTGAACAATATTGAGTTCGATCACGCGGACATTTTCCGCGACCTCGACGAGATTCTGCTCTCGTTTCAGCGCTTTCTGAACACCGTGCCACGCAACGGCCTCGTCCTGATCAATGGTGATGATCCCAACTGCCTCACCCTGCGTGCCAAGTGCCCTGCACCGCTTAAGACAGTGGGCCTGGGACCGGACTGCGATTTCCGTATCAAGATCACCGGTGTGACTCCTGAGACCACCCAGTTTGAAATCAACGGCAGTGCATTCGAAGTGCCAATGGTCGGCGAATTCAATGCGCGCAATGCGGCCATGTGCGTGTGTGCGGCCCGTTTTGCAGGCCTGAGTGACGATGAAATCCGCGCTGGCTTGATCAGTTTCCGCGGCATTCGCCGCCGCCAGCAGGAGCGTGGCACCGCTCATGGCATCACAATCATCGACGACTTCGGTCATCATCCGACCGCCATTCGCGAGACCCTGCGAGGCCTGCGCCAGCGCTATGATGGACGCCGTCTGTGGGCACTGTTTGAGCCGCGCTCAAACACCAGCCGCCGCAATGTACTTCAGAATGAATTGATCGAGGCGCTGACCGAAGCCGACGGCTCCGTCATCGCAGCGGTGGCCAATCCTGAGAAAGTGGCAGCAGATCAACGCCTGGACACCGCCAAGGTGGCTCAATCAGTCACTGCGCGTGGCAAGCCCTGCTGGTTCGAAGCCAGCACCGACGCTATCGTCAACCGCCTGAAACAGGAAACGCGCAGCGGAGATGTAATTGTGGTGTTCAGCAACGGCGGCTTCGACGGCATCCACGACAAGCTGCTAAAGACGCTTTAATAAACAATTTCCACCTCATCCCCCACGCTTACCTGACCGAAGAATTCCTTCGCCTTCTCGTAGGGGAGACGGATGCAGCCGTGGGAGGCGGGCTGGCCCGTGACATAGCCGCTGTGCAGGCCGATGGCCCCGCAGTTCAAGCGCATGAACCAAGGCATGTCCACATGGTAGAGCGTGGAAATATGGGAGGTGTGCTTGTCAGTGATGACATAGCGTCCTGCCGGCGTGCCATAGCCCTCACGTCCAGTGGAAACCATGGTGTGGTTGATGATGCGCCCCTGTTTGGTCACCCAGGCACGCTGACTGGAGAGATCGACGGTCACCAGTGTGTCCGGCTCTGACTCAGGATCACGGCCCAGAAGGACACGCATGAGAAAAAGATACCCCTGGGTGGCGGCAAAATTGATGGGATAACGATGATAGCGCGTGGTCCCCATTCCAGGCCTGCCTCCTGCACGCATCAGAGTGACTGCGCCTTCCACATCTCCACGTGCTGAGCAGCAGATCAGAGGTGTGATCCCACGGTCACTTTCCATGGCATTGCGCAGATCTTTAATGGAACAACGGTCAATGATCTGCTTCTGAATGGGCGTATTGAAGCGCGTATTGGGATCAACACCAAAGTCCAGCAGTGCCTTCAACACGGGAACATTCCGTCGCAGTGAGGCAATCGCTATCGGCGGCTGCTTTTCATGAGCTGGCTGGTTCAGATTCGCACCCGAGAGCGCCAGGACGCACACACAATCCGCACGTCCCATCCGCACGGCGGCACACAGAGCCGTATCACCACCCAAGGTCATTTCATTGGGTGAAATCCCCATTGCGATGATCTTCGCGAGATGAGCCGCATCATCGTTGATCACGGCCTGGTAGGCCTGCGGCAGTGCATCCGTGCGCGGCATCAGACGTGTCCAATGGTCCTCGATCGGGTCAAGGATCGGATGCCAGACAGGTGCTTGAATGGCAATAGCAGGAGAAGGTTTGTCAGACTTCCTGACGACTGCAATCACTGGCTCCAAGTTGGCAGGCTTCGCTGGAATGACAGGCTTCGCCTTTGCTGCCTCAGCCGCACGTCTAAGGGCGGCTTTCTCCGCATCCGGCGGCACTGGCAGCCCACGCACGGGGTCGAACGTCGCATCAACGGGCAATGCGGCCCGAATCTCAGCACTGGACTCGTTCCGCTTGGCCTGATGCACTTTACCAACAGTGGTCATGGGTGGTGTCACCGCATCCACTCGAAACATTTCATGGTTCTTCAAGAGATGGATGATACCCCAGCATATCCCCACGCCGACAATCGGCGGAAGAACGCATGCACCCAGCATGTTAAGGAACGAACTGTTTTTCATTTTTGCGTCACAAGCCCGCCATCCATAACAAAAATGATCTGAGTGTCGAGCATGGATTTCACTGAGCTCAGATCAGATCTCTTCCAAAATAGGTTTTGATGGTGTTTTTGGTGAAGAAATTAAGGCAACCAAGCAATGATTTATGGTTTTTATATCATCTGATGAGGAGGCTCTTGCAGTTCGCGCCCTCCAAGGCATCACTTTCCATAGGCTCGCTCATCCTTGCGCGTCTTGCGATCAACCTCCTGTTCCAAACAGTTGCCGCCTGCCACCCATGCAGATTCCAGCTGGCTGTCTGAAGGCACTTTCGGGGCATATCTCGGAACCCTGCTCGTACCGCAGCACTTCACCTATGGTGTGAAGGTGCAGAGGCGCGTCATGCGGCCGGTTTGATCTCGGCAAAGATCAACCGGCCTGCACTCGTCGGCAGAGTACCTGATACCACCACATCCACCGTCTGACCGATATGCGCGGCGGCGTTGTTCACCACGATCATGGCACCGTCTGACGTATAACCCACCGCCTGGTTTTTGTCCTTGCCTGGCTTGGTAAGCGGCAGCCGTAGTTCATCGCCCACGCTGAGTTCTGGATTCAGGGCTGCGGTCAGTTCGCGCAGGCTGAGTACGGTGATGCCACGAAGTCGGGCTACCTTGGCGAGATTGTCATCATTGGTCAGCAGGCGGGCGTTCAACTCTCGTGCCAGCGTCACCAGACGCACTTCCACCGCAGCATCTGAGGTGCCGTCCTCATGAATGGATACCTTCATCTCCGGCTTTGCCCGCAGTTTTTCCATCATCTCCAAACCTCTCTTGCCCCGCAGGGACTGCGCAACCTCGGGGGAGTCTGCCAGTTGCTGGAGCCCTTCCAAAACGCAACGCGGCACCACGACTGCACCGCTGAGAAATCCCGTGGCAAACACACCTGGCAGCCTTGAATCCATGACCACGTTCACGTCCAGCAGCAGCGGTTCACCTTCAGAACCGTCGCGGCGGAAACGGATGTACGGGATTAGAAACGCAAATTGGTCCCGGTCACTGCGAAGTGCAAACGTGACACCGAAAAACGCCAGCGTGCCATAGATGCAGATCTCTGCGACGTTTTGCAGCGCCGCACCTTCCTCGTGGTTTTGAAAATAGGCGAGCTGGAACACACCGACGCGCGTGATGAGCCATGCGCAGAAGAGCCCCACGGCAAGACCCAGCGTAGCGTGGGAAAAATCACGCAGGGTGAAGTGCGCCAGCATCACATCCAGCACCATCAGCATTCCCATGAACACGGCACCGCTCACCGCCCCGACCCAGGCGTCTTGCTGCAGTCCGAGGGCGATCGCGATGCCAATGAAAACGGAGAACGCAAAGAACAGCGCACGCACAAGGCGGATGGGCCAGGAAGTTTTCATGGAGATGCGCAGGGATTAAAGGCAAAAACCAGACGGGGCAAAAGGATTCTCCCCCGGAATACATCACGGCCTCATGGCCAGACCACCACGCCGCGTAAACTGGAGTTCCACCCCGGCATCCGCAAAGACCTTTCCCATCTCACGTTCCAAATCTGCCACACTTCGCCCCGACAGAATGAACTCCCTCACAGCGCTCTCCTCAGACCTGCCTTGCTCCATGGCCTGCCTCAGTGCCTTCACACCCGCTCCATCTCCTGCACGATCTAGGTAGGTTAGATAAAACGTCAGTAACATCGCTGAGGCGCGGTTCTCGCTCGCAACTGGCGTCTGCAGACTCGCCGCCCACGTTTTGGAATCGATGGCCAGAAGTTCGGATAGGTTCAGCATCCCAAACCGCACCGACTGCCCCATCTGACGGGCGCCCGACTCACGCAGGCTTTGCCGCAGCTGCTCAAGGGTCTGCGCAGGAGACAGCCCGGCATTCTTCGTTTCCGCAAATTCAGGAATGTCTGCCAGCAGCCACACCGGCAGCACCCGGTTCGCGACCTTCTCTTGGACTGGTGGCGGCGGCTCCACCGCAGGAGCGGGCAAAGGCACGGAATTTTTCTTCAACCCATAGGCCGCCAGCCCGGAGGACTGCACCGTCTGCAACGGCGACTTCAAGCTCCTGGCCTGGACCAACGGCGACTCACGCACGGCAATGGCCGGGCTGGGATGAGGTGTCTCCTGCTTCAACCACAACGCGAAGGCAGTAACTCCTAAGGCAGCCGCAAAGACAATGGCCGCACGAATCATCGTCACAATGCTCGGCTTCCCACGCCGACACCGTTTACGAACGATTTCGGTTTGGTCCACCAGCGCCATGGGCGCGCAACTGGGAGCATGAGGATGCATAACACTGGGTACAGACCGGGTAAAAGCTTCAATCGTCAAGCTCCCTTAACTAAACCTTGCCTTAAACAAGGTTAATGAACCCGAATCACTGCATCATCGCCTGCGCCTTTTCCGCCACCACCGTCTCATCACGGAACAGCGCCAGAGCCGGACGCAGGAGCTGTGGATCTTCGTCCAGTGTCCGTTCTGCAAGCTGCCTCGCCAGGCGCACCAGCCGCGTATCTGCCAGGAGTTCACCAAACAGCAGCGGTGCCTGCCCGCTCTGCGCATGGCCCAGCACATCCCCAGGGCCCCGCCGCCGCAGGTCTTCCTCGGCAATCTGAAAGCCGTCGCTCGTTTCCTCCATGATCGCCAGCCTCTGGCGGTTTTCCTCGTCCTTGTCATCCACAAACAGCACGCAGTAGCTGGTGTGCGCCCCGCGGCCAATGCGACCGCGCAACTGATGCAACTGCGCCAAGCCAAAACGGCCCGCGTCATGAATAAACATCACCGTCGCGTTCGGCACGTCGATGCCTACTTCGATCACCGTCGTCGAGACGAGAGCATCCAGCTTGCCTGCACGGAAGCGTTTCATCACCTCCTCTTTCTCTTCCGCGCTCATCCGCCCATGCAGCAGCCCCACCTCGCACGGTGCGAGCAGTTTGGACCACTCCTCGTGTCCCTTCGTCGCTGCACCCGCCTCCAGCTTTTCCGATTCATCAATCAGCGCGTACACGATGTAACCCTGCCGCCCTTCCTCGATCTGCTCGCGCAGAAATTTCGCCGCTTCCTTCAGCTTGGTCTTTGGCCGCACCTTCGTGATGATCTTCACCCCGTCGCGGGGCTTCTGGTCGATCGTGGAGACCTCCAGGTCCCCGTAGATGGTCAGCGTCAGCGTACGCGGAATCGGTGTGGCCGTCATCACCAGCACGTCCGGCGTGTCCCCCTTGCGGATCAGCTTCGCCCGCTGCGCCACACCAAACTTGTGCTGCTCATCAATGACGACGATCCCCGTGTTGTGCATCAGCTCCGCGTCATGCAGCAGCGCATGGGTGCCAATGACGAGTTCCGGTTTCGCTGAACTGGACTTTCCGCGCATCAATTCGAAACCATCCCCATCCTCGCGTTTCGATCCCGTGCGCAGCGCCACGCGCAGGCCCAGTGGCTCCAGCCACTTGCGTGCATTGCGTGCATGCTGCTCCGCCAAAATCTGCGTCGGTGCCATCAGTACCGCCTGCCGGCCTGATTCGACGGCACGCAGCATCGCAGCAAAGGCGACCACCGTTTTCCCGCTGCCCACATCGCCATGCAGCAGGCGGTTCATGGGATTGCCCGAAGCCATGTCACGATGAATCTCGTCCAAACAACGCTGCTGCGCCGCAGTGAGTTGAAACGGCAGCTCGTTGAAAAAGTCGCGCAGCAGCTCGCCCGTACCGGCTTGCCTGCGCCCCCCCGATTCGATCACCCGCCGCTTCCGCCGCGCCACGCGCAATTGATAGCCATAGAACTCCTGCAATGCGAGGTAGCGCCGCGCCTGCTCCAGTTTTTCCATGCTGGAGGGGAAATGCACCTCACGCAGCGCCTTGGAACGCGACATCCCCGCAAACTCCCCTTCCTCGCTCGGGGCCGGCAGCAGATCTTCGATAAATGACTCCGGCAGCGCCTGCATCACATGCCAGGCCGCCACGCGCAGCGCCTTCTGCGTCATCGCCCCTTTCAGCCGGTAGATCGGCGTGATGCGCCCCGTGTGAATTTGCCCCGCATCGTCATCCGCTCCGCCTTTGACGATTTCATACTCCGGATGCGCCATGCTCAGCCGCCCCTTCGTGTCCTTGATCACGCCATAGACGATCAGTTCCTGCCCCTCGGCCAGCACCCGGCTCATGAACGGCATGTTCCACCACTTCAGCGTGAGCTGCTGCCCCAGCAGCCCCGTCGCATGCCGCACCACCGCCTCAAACACGCCCGCCCTGCCGAAAAATTTGTTCCCCGTCTTGGTGATCAGCACATGATGACACGTCGGCAACAGCCCAGCCTGAAATGCCAGCGCCTGCATCTGCCGCCGGTCCTCATGGCGGAATGGCAGCAAGTCGATCACATCCCCCACCGTCTTCACTCCCTCCTTGCCCAGCAGCCGCGCCGCATTCGCGGGCATGCGGGGAACTTCAGCGAGGGATAGGTCGAGTGGGATCACCGGGTGAGATCGAATGCGTGGCCAAGGGTGTCAAAGGCGATCTCTGATTCACATCGCCTTCTCCATCACATAATCATCCATCACAAATCCGCTGCCGATGTCACTGACGATGTCTTCGGTGAAGCGAAAACCCGCACGCAGGTAAGAGCGGATGGCAGGAGCGTTGCGTTTGTTCACTCGGAGGCGCACGACCTTGCAACGCATCTCGCGGGCGCGCTCCTCGGTCCAGCGCAGGGTGATGCCTCCGAGTCCATGCCCGTGCACTTCGGGCAGTAGATAGAGCTTGTTAATGAACAGCACGGGCTCAAAGAGGAGCTTCTCGAAGGAGATGTAGCCGACGGGCTTTGGCCCGGCGACCTCGACGAGCGCATACCACACGTCACGCGCCTGCACCTCATGCGCCATGGGGCCGGGCTGATACCAGATGGAAAGCATGTAGCGAATTTGCTCCTCGCTGATGATGCCCGGATAATACGCATGCCAGATTTCATGACCAAGACGCTGCACTGTGGGCAATTCATGGGCACCAATTCGTCGAATGCGGGCGGTGAGCGCTTCACGATGGCTTTGAATCGTGTTCAAAGCATGCCGCCAGGTGTCCTCATCCCGCGCTGGTGAGAGGCGATGCAGGTGGGTGGCGATCTGCCCCTGCGTGGGCTCCACGATCTGCTCCTCGCGGATTTGTTTCTGGTCCGAGGGGAACTCAGCCTCCGGCAAAATCAACTGCGCAAGATACCAGCAGGCCCAGGCGCGCCAGGTGCGCAGTTCCTTGTTGGGCTCGACCATGCGCGTGGCCAGATGCTGCCAGTGACGGCGCGGATTGCCAATGAACTGGCCTTCCACACGATGCTGCATGATCCACACCAGCGCCTGGTAGGGCAGCGGCCATTTGGCGAGAACGGGCTCATCAGCACTCAGCGGCAGTGAAAGGGCGCGGTTGATGATGAGAATGCTTTTGGCCGGAAAACCCTCGCGCCACAGGCTCTGGGCATAGTGCAGCGCCGTTTCATAATAATGCGGCCCCCGCTCGTGATTCAGCACCTCGATATCCGTGTGGTCGTAGTGCCGGTTTTCCTCCGGCAGCAGCGGGCAGGGCGGATTGATCCACGCAGTATGTCGCATGATCAGTCAACGCTAACGGACCGGGGCACTTTCGGGCAGAGCAATGAAGCGGCGGCTTTTTCCGGTGCGTCTTTAAGAAAGAATGAAAGCCGTCCTCGACGATCGCACACCCACACTTCCTTCGCCCCTGCTTCAAAGTAGAGGCTGCGCTTCTCCTCGATCTCCCCGCGTTTGTTGCCGGGCGAAATCACCTCCACGCAGATTTCCGGAGCCCCCTTGAGCGCCACACGTCCGCCAACCTGCACGAGCCGCTTCTTCGACATCCAGGCCACATCCGCGACCTTGATCCCTTCACTTGTCGAGATGGGACATTCGACTGTTATTTTACCTGCGGGAGCGTGCTTGTGCAGCAGTCCGACAACATCAGCTTGTTTGCCTCCGTGGGAAAACTCGGCATAGCACATCATAATCGGATTTCCGTAGCGGTCGGTTTCCACCTTACCCGGCCAGTTTCGCACCAGCGGATCACGCCCGATCTCCTCCCAGCGGTCGATGTTGAAGACCGTCTGGTTTTTGATCGTGGGGATGGAAAGCAGCGCGCTCATGGCTTCTGGTTTTGAATCTGCCACATTAATCTTGCTGCTTCAACTCCCATCCCTTTGCGCGGCCCAGTGCCCGGTACCAGCCATGGGTTATTTGGGTGCGGGCGGCGGCTTTCATAGACGGCTTGAATTTGCGGTCGACCTGCCAGTGCTTCGCAATGTCTGCCAGATTCTTCCAATAGCCCACGGCGAGTCCCGCGAGGCAGGCCGCACCGAGCGCGGTGGTTTCATTCACCTTGGGGCGCACAACGGGCACCCCCAGCAGATCGCACTGCAGCTGCATGAGGAGGTTGTTCACGCTGGCACCGCCGTCGACACGCAGCTCCTTCAGCTTGATCCCCGCATCGGCCTCCATGGCTTTCAAAATGTCCATCACCTGCAATGCGATGCCCTCCAGCGCCGCACGCGCGATGTGCGCCGCCGTGGTGCCACGCGTCATGCCCACCAATGTACCGCGCGCATAGGCATCCCAATGCGGTGCCCCGAGACCGGCGAACGCAGGCACAAGGTACACGCCGCCGGTGTCTGGTACACTCGTGGCCAGTGCCTCGACATCTGCCGACTGACGAATGATGCCCAGACCATCGCGAAGCCATTGAATCGCTGCACCGGCGATGAACACGCTGCCTTCCAGCGCGTATTCGGTGCGCCCGTTGATGCGCCATGCCACGGTGGTCAGCAGTTTGTTTTTGGAATTGATCGGCTTCGTCCCCGTGTTCATCAGCATGAAACAGCCGGTGCCATAGGTGTTCTTCACCATGCCGGGCTTCGTGCAGATCTGGCCAAAAAGTGCTGACTGCTGATCTCCTGCAATGCCCGCGATGGGAATCGAACCGCCGAGCAGCGATGTCGCGCCAAACTCTCCGCTCGAATCCCGCACCTCCGGCAGCATGGAGCGCGGCACGCCGAAGATGTTCAGCAACTCTTCGTCCCAGGTGCCTTTGCGAATGTCGTAGAGCATGGTGCGCGAGGCATTGCTGACATCGGTGGCATGCACCTTGCCGCCAGTGAGGTTCCACAGCAGCCAGGAGTCGATGGTGCCAAAGGCGAGCTCCCCCTTGGCCGCGCGGGCTTTGGCCCCTTTCACGTTTTGCAAAATCCACTGCACCTTGGTGGCGGAAAAGTAGGCATCGACCACGAGCCCGGTCTTGCGCTGGATGAGCTTGTCGAGCTTCTGTGCACGCAGCTTGTCGCAGATCGAGGCCGTACGACGGTCCTGCCACACAATGGCGTTGTAGATCGGTTTCCCTGTCTTGCGATCCCACACCACGGTCGTCTCACGCTGATTCGTGATGCCAATGGCGGCCACGTCAGCAGCCTTCGCCCGCGCTTTATGCAGCACCTCGGAAGCCACCCCGGCCTGCGTGGCCCAGATTTCCTGCGCATCATGCTCCACCCAGCCCGGTTTTGGAAAGATCTGCCGGAATTCCTTCTGCGCCGTCGCCACGATGCCGCCGTCATGGTTGAAGAGGATCGCGCGTGAGCTGGTGGTGCCCTGGTCGAGAGCAAGTATGTATTTCATGGTTATTGCGGATGTTCCCAAGGCTGGCGGGTGGAGTCAATGCCTTACAAACTGGCGGGGAACCTGTAGCTGGCATTTTTCCGTCAGAATGAATACTCTATCCCGGAAAGCATCCAAACTCACCACCATGCAAACCATCCCTGATACCGCAGCGCCCGCCGCACCGCGTGCGCGTTCGACAAAAAAAATCGTTCTCATCACCCTCGCCGTCATTCTCGGCTGCGGGGGCATCGCCGCCGCCACCGGCGCATTCTGGGTCAAACAAACCTTCTACCCCTCCGCCATGACTCCTGTGAGCCTGACCGCCACGGAGAAAGCGGAGTTCGACAGCAAGCTGCAGGCCCTGAACAACCCAGCCGCCGTGCCGCCGGATGAGGCAAACCGCACCCTCGTCATCAACGAGCGTGAAGTGAACGCCTACCTCGCCCAGCAGCAGCTCGGCGAAAGCGTGCAGGTGAAGTTTGGCGAAGGCCAGGTCTCCGCTGCGGTCATTTTCACCGCCCCGGATGATTTCCCGGTTGTCCCCAATCAAAAAATCCGCCTGCGCTTCACCTTCGGCACCAGCCTGTCGGCGGAGCACAAGCTGTCGCTGAAACTCGATGACCTGAGCCTCGGCGGCATCTCACTGCCCAACAGCTGGATCGGCGACATCAAAGGCGTCGATCTCGTGGCTGAAAACGTGGAGTCAGATCCTGCTCTGCAGAAACTCATCGCCGGCATCCAGTCGCTGGAGGTCCACAACGGCACTCTCCGTCTCGTGCTGAACAAGTAATAGATTCTAGAAATCAAAAAGCCGCAGAGGTGATCCCTCTGCGGCTTTTCTCGTTTGGATTTATCGGTTCACTTCTTCGCGTCGGCTTCGGCGAGGATCTTCTTCGCCTCTTCTGCGCCGATCTCGCGCACCTGCAGATTGCGCCAGCGGATCTCGCCGCCGTGGGTTTGCAGCATGATCGGTCCTTTGGCAGGCAGCGGCTTGGTTTTGTCCCAGTAGTTTTCCATCACGTTGCCATCGACTACGAGCTTGTCGTTGAGCCACACCCAGGTGCGTGCGCCGATCTGGCGGATGCGAAAGCTGTTCCACTCACCCATGGGCTTGTCCGCCACCACCAGCGGATCGCGACCGGGGGTGTCAGGCGTGTTGTTGAAGAGACCACCGGATCCGAGGTGCGGCCTCCGCGTCGGTTTGGCCGGATCAAAAATCTGGCTCTTGTCCCAGATCTGCACCTGCGGGGAACCACGCAGATAGATGCCACTGTCAGCACCAGCCACGGTTTTGTATTCGATGAGGAACTCGATGTCGCCAAATTCCTCTTCGGTCGTGGCATAGGGGCCGTGGCCGTCATTGACCAGTTCGCCGTTTTCCACCTTCCAGTTCGCGGCGAATTCGTCGCGCATCTTCTTGAGGGCTTCGGCTTTCTTCTCGCCTTCGAGTTTGACGACGGAGTGCGGGTTTAGACCGTACCAACCAGTGAGGTCCTTGCCGTTGAAGATTGGACGGAAGGCGGAGTCTTCGGCCTTGGAGACAAGGCAAACAGCCAGCACGCAGCTGCCGAGAATGAGTGGATTGATTTTCATGATTATGGATGGTGAATGTCAGGAGCCCTCACTTGGCTTCCTTGAGTTTGGCGATCAGATACTCATTGATCGTCTTGTACTTCACATCAGTTGCGCCAGGATAAACAACATAGCAGACCACGCCTTTTTCTTTGCAATGTTCCTGCAGCTTCACGCCAAAGTTGGCGGTGTGCGTCGGGTCTTTCTGCTCCTGGCCGATGGCCGGAGGAGCACCGAACAAACAATACACCGGCGGATCGTCTGACGACACCAGTGCGTAGGGCGAGTATTCATTGATCCAAGGCAGAATGCGTTCCCGTGCTGCCACGAAATCATCGAAGTTTTTGAACTCGCCCGACTTGCTGAAGGCGTGGCCGCCGTACTTGCTGTTCGGTGTCCACTCGCGCATCTGCTTGGGATCGAGCGTGGTCTGCGGTCCGTTCACGGCAGCCGTGTAAAGGCGGGTGGATTCACGGGCGATGGGGTCGCTGCTCTTCGGGTCCGCCATGTCGTCATGGAAAGCCAGCCACAGGCTGCTGCACGCACCTGCCGAGCCGCCGCTGGCACCGATGCGTGTTTTGTCGATGTTCCACTCCGTCGCCTTGCTGCGCACGGTCTGCAGCGCCAGCGCCGCATCAGACAGCGGACCTTTGACTGGCGGCACCACATCCTGCGACTGCGAAACGTAGCGGTAGTTGATCGAAACAACGGAGATGCCCTCCTTCAGAAACGGCTCCACGGAGATGCCTTTTTTGTCCCCGTTTTGCCAGCCACCACCATGGATGAAAAACAGCAGCGGTGTCGGCTTGTCGGACTTCGCCTGCCAGAAATCCAGCACGTTCCGCTCAAACGGCCCATATTTGAAGTCCGCCACGGTTGGCGGAGGGTTCTTCGGATAGGATGGCTTGACTGGAGCCTTGGCCGGAGGGGCAGCATCCTTTTTGGCGGGAGCTTCAGCTTTACTCGCCGACGTGTCGGCGGCGAAGGCGAGGGAGGTGAGTAGGAGGAGGGAGAGAGCGAGTTTCATGAAGCAGTTAGAACGCTTGCCGTAAGGCCGAATTCGCGACTTTCTCTGTTTTAACCCACTAATTCCATGAAACGAATAGGCGCACGGCAGTCATTTCTGGGTGCAGACCAAGCTTGAAATAAGTCGCTCCCTCTTTGCCGCGTCCAACATATTCTTGCCAGCCATCCGGCAGGTCAGAGCGTTCCGCTTTATCCAAATCTGGAACCTTTGCTACCCAGGCTTCGATCTTGGCTCGAGGGGCAGAAAATGAGCATTTGAACTTTCGAGTGAGAAAGTCGCCATCTGTCTGAATTTTGAAATACCTAGCGTCAGCAGGCAGATCAGGCACACCCGTCCATGCTCGTGTCACATCCCACATGTGCTGCTTCACGAATGGGTTTCGATTGTCCCAGAAATTCGAAGTAAAAAGGTATCCGATATAAAGCGTCACTACAGCGAAGCAAACTCCAGAGATCAGGAAAACCCTTTTCATTGGGTGCAAAATTCAGAAAGACGCTGAACCGCTACTTCTTCAGCGTCTCAATCAAAAACTCCGCAATGCTCTTGTGCTTCACCTCCGGCGCACCGGGATAGACCAACTCACATTCGTCACCAATTTCACGGCAGTGTTCTTGAAGTTTGACGCCGTAGTTCGAAGTATGGGTGGGGTCTTTTTGCTCCTGACCGATGGCTGGTGCGCTGCTGTAGTAGAGATAGACGGGCGGATCGTCCTTGCTCACGAGTTCGTAGGGCGAGTACATCTTGATCCACTTCAGCACGGACTCGCGCTTTTCCAAAAACTCGGCAAATCGGGTGTCACGGGTCTTGCGTTCATTCGGGTCCATGAATCCGAAGGCGTGGCCACCATAGCGGCTGTTCGGGGTCCATTCCTTGAGCTGCTTGGGATCGAGCGAGGTCTGCGCACCGCTCACCGCCGCACACCACAGACGGGTGGATTCGCGGGCGATAGGATCGCTGCTCTTCGGATCGGCCATGTCGTCGTGAAAGGCAAGGTAGAGGCTGGAGCACGCCCCGGCAGAGCCGCCGCTGGCGCCAATGCGCTGCTTGTCGATGTTCCATTCCAGCGCCCGGCTGCGCACGAACTGCAAAGCACGCGCGGCATCTTCCAGCGGCCACTGCACGGGCGGCATCACGCCTGCAAGCTGCGCCTGCCAGGAGTAACGGTAGTTGATTGAGACGACAGAAATTCCGGCCTTGAGACAGGCTTCGAGCTCACCGACTCCGGACTTGTCACCTGCAACCCAGCCACCACCATGGATGAAAAACAGCAGCGGCGTGGGCTTCGCAGAATCAGCTTTGTAGAAATCAAGCACCTGCCGCTCATGCGTGCCGTAGGGTACATTTGCGACAGTAGGTGCACGCTTCGGTGCCGGAGCGGGTTTGACAGCGGGAGCAGGTGACTGCGCCTGCAGAGATGCTGCGAGCAACAGGATGAAGATGGCTGGTGATTTCATGTCTGGTAGTGTTTAAAAAATCAAGGTCTTGCCAAGCCCCCAACGGCGGCATGTTAAAAGGTGACAGGAGCCAGACCAAACGTGCCACACAGGCCGTTTGATCAAACAAAAAGCCAAGATGCACTTGGCAGATCAGGCCAGCGCCTTTGTGATCACCCGACGATCTTCCACGCCCGTGAGTCGCTGGTTCAATCCCTGATGCAAATAGCTGAGGCGCGAGTGGTCGATGCCCATCAGATGCAGAATCGTCGCATGCAGGTCGCTGACGTGGCATCGGTCTTCCACGGCCTTGAAACCGAGTTCATCTGTCGCGCCGATGGCTTGACCACCTTTAACCCCTGCTCCAGCCATCCACATGGAAAAGCCATGCCAGTCGTGGTCGCGTCCCGGCTTGCCCACACCTTCACTCGTGGGCGTTCGGCCAAATTCACCGCCCCAGACGAGCAGCGTCTCCTCCCAGAGGCCGGTGCGTTTCAGATCGGCAATCAGCGCGGCGATGGGCTGGTCAGTTTCGCCCGCGTGCAGCGTGTGGTTGGTGATGCAGTCATTGTGACCGTCCCAGGTGTCCTCGATGTGGCCGCCGCCGGAGTAGAGCTGGATGAAGCGCACGCCTTTTTCGATGAGCTTGCGGGTGATGAGACACTTGCGGCCAAAATCAGCCGTGCGCTTGTCATTGAGACCGTACATCTCGCGCGTGGCGGCGTCTTCACTGTCGAGATCGACCACGCTCATCGCTTCCGTCTGCATGCGGTAAGCCAGCTCGTAGGATTCAATGCGCGCCATCAGTTCCGTTTCTTCGGGATGCCGCTTGAGATGCACTTCATTCAAGGACTTGAGCAGGTCGAGACTGCGGCGTTGAGTGCGGTCGCTCGTTCCTTCTGGCGTGGAGAGATCAAGCAGGGGAGAGCCACCACTGCGAAACAAGGTGCCCTGATACGCTGCCGGCATGTAGCCCGCCGTCCAGTTGGAAGCGCTCCCAATCGGACCGCCACGCGGATCGGTCATCACCACAAAGCCCGGCAGGTCTTGATTGGCTGTGCCGAGGCCATAGTTAAGCCATGAGCCGAGGCAGGGCTTGCCGATGAAGATGCTGCCCGTGTTCATCTGTAAACAGCCCGAGGCATGCGCCGCTGTGTCAGCGTGCATCGAGCGGATCACGCACAGGTCATCCGCATGCATGGCAGTGTGCGGAAACAGGCTGCTGATCTCCAGTCCGCTCTTCCCATGTTTCTTGAACTCAAAAGGCGACTGCATCAGGTGCCCCACCGCGCGCCCATTGGAGCCCACCTTGGCATCGCCGTGGTAAGGCATGCCGTGGTATTTCTTGAGCGCCGGTTTCGGATCAAACGTGTCCACCTGGCTCGGCCCTCCATTCATGAAGAGGAAGACGCAATGTTTCGCCTTCACCGGAAAATGGGGCCGTTTCTCCGACAATGGCGATGCCGCGAGTGCATCAGTCGCCATCAAATCCGCCAGCGCCAGCCCGGCGAATCCGCCAGTGGCACGCATCAAGTATTCACGTCGTGTGAGTGGGCGGTTCATGGCTATTCGGGATAAACAAACTCGTTCAGATTCAAAATCACCCGGCAGGCCTGCTCCAGCGGCTGCTCCTGAAGAAACGCTCGCATCTTTGCCAGTTCATCACGTGAGGGCTCCCGGCAAAGAGCAACCTTCCATGCCAGCATGATCTGCTTTTCAGGATCATTCCCTGCCTCGCGCTTCAATCGTGCGGCGAAATGCTGCGCCTGCTCGTTGACAAATTCACCGTTGAACAAGCTCAGTGCCTGCGGAGCGACAGTGGTAACCTGGCGCTGTGGGCAGCTGCTGACGGTGTCGGCAAGGTCGAGCGTTTCGAGCATGGGGATGACGAGACCGCGCTTGATGAAAGCATAGATGCTGCGGCGCGAGGCTTCTCGTTCGTCGGAGGGCTGCCAGACTTTTTCCTTGTCGGTGTTGGCTTCGAGCGCGGCCTTCGGAATGCCGGGCTTCATCGCAGGGCCGAAGCGCTTCGGATTGAGCTGACCGCTGACGGCGAGCATGGAATCGCGGATGGCTTCGACTTCAAGGCGGCGGTAGCGCATGAGCGAGTCCGCCGTTTTGCTCATCTGCCACGCACAGCTGGTGAGAATAAGTCGGTGCAGTTTTTTCAACGACCACCCGGCGTCATGCATGAACCAGTGCGCCAGCCAGTCGAGCAGTTCAGGCTGCGAGGGAACTGCCCCCATGAGGCCGAAATCGTTCGCCGTGGTCACCAGCCCTTGCCCAAAGTGCTGCTGCCAGACGCGGTTCACGATCACGCGCGCGGTAAGCGGGTTCTGCTCACTGGCAATCCATTGCGCGAGCCCGAGTCGGCGCTGTGTGGTTTTATCATTCGGCGGTGGGAATGACGGCTGCTGTTTGACGAGAATAGCGGGCACCGCAGGCTCAACGACATCACCAAAGCGGGTCGGTGAACCGCGCACCAGCACATGAGTCTCAGCTGCCTTTGCAGATGGCTCGCTCCAGGTGTAAACCTCGGTACCATCAAGAGGCACGGCTAATTCCTTGCGGCCTTTGGCCGGACGCTGGAGCGGATTGAACACAGCGACAAGGCTGTAGTAGTCGCGCGTGGCTAGCGGCTCGAACTTATGATCGTGGCACCGTGCGCAACCAATGGTAAGGCCGAGAAACGCCTGCCCGGTGGTGCTGACGATGTCGTCGAGCTGATCGTAACGATCCGCTGCAGGATCTGCAGGCTCGTCGTCCCAATGACCAAGGCGCAGAAAGCCGGTGGCAATGACGGATGCCACGGAACGATCCGGCAGTTCATCACCCGCAAGCTGCTCCATGACGAAGCGGTTGAAAGGTTTGTCCTGATTAAGTGACTCAATGACGTAGTCGCGATAGCGCCAGACAAAAGGCTTCTCAGCATCGCGTTCGTACCCGTTGCTGTCGGCATAGCGCACCACATCCAACCAGTGCCGCGCCCAGCGCTCGCCATATTCAGGGCGTGTGAGCAGGTCATCGATCACGGCGTTCAGATCACCGGATTTGGCGAAGCGCTCCTGCTCTTGAACCGTCGGTGGGAGGCCGGTGAGATCAAGATGCACACGGCGCAGCAACGCCTGCGGATTTGCCTGAGGCTCAGCGGCGCGTTTGCCGAACACGAACGCATCAATCGGATGCGTGAAGCCGGACTCTGGCACTGGCCTACGCTGCACCGGCTGAAATGACCAGTGTTCGGAAGGCTTCTTCGGAACCACCTCATCCTTGGGAAAAGGTGCGCCAGCCGCAATCCACTGCCGCAGCAGTTCGATCTGCTCCGCGCTCAGGCGCTTGCCCTCTGGCGGCATGCGTTCGTCTTCGTCAGTGGAAGCGATGCGTTCGAGCAAGTCATGATGCACATCTTGTTGAATTAAAGCCCCCGCATCGAGCCGGAGGTCACCTTTCTGCTTCACGGTGCCATGGCAGGAGACGCAGCGCTCCTTGAGCAGCGGCTTGATGTCCTTCACATAATCCACCGCCATGACCGGCAGCGCGAATGCATACGCGCATAGCACTGCGGAGAACGCAGATGGCTTGGGAATGCAGCGATGGAGTTCAGGCTGGCACATGGTGGTCATAGACTGTCTGACATACACATACGGTCTTTCGACCCTTCTCTAAATTGAATGTTTGACCTCATGCATGTAGATTTTGATATGGCCGAGGAGCGCGATCCCAACCTCTATTTCAATATTCCAGGCCCCTGGAACATGAACGCGACGCGGCCCATGCACTGCGATCTTGGGCAGATCGTCTATGCAGGAACCAAGTGGAACAGCCAGGCCACCTATGCGCACGCACCTCAGCCGCATTATCTGCGTCCCACGCCGCACTACCTGCTCGTTTTGACCCTCGAAGGCACGGCTGACTACATGGACGACACCGGCGTGCGCTGCGTAATGCAGCCCGGCACGTTGGTGTGGTCAAAGCCCGGCATCAACCAAAGCTATGGACCTCAAAGCGGCCTGAGTTGGAGCGAACTGTTCCTCTGGTTCAATGGCAGCATCTTCGATGCCTGGCAGTCCGCCGGACACCCCGGTGACCGCAGCCGTGTGCTGGAGCTCAGCCCCCTGCCCTACTGGACGAACCGCCTGCGCCGCATCCTCCAGCCACCTCCGGACGCGCCTCCTGAAACGCCTCTGTCGCGCCTCTGCCACTTCCAGCAGTGGCTGGCCGATGCCCTCCAGTTTGATGCCTCACAGCATCAGACCACGGAGACCTTGCAGTGGCGGGAGACAGCAGAGCAGATGCTGGCCGATGGTAAACTCGGAGCGCCATCCCTGGAAGAAATCGCTGCATCTCTTGCCATGTCCTACAGCGCATTTCGGAAACGATTTGTACAGATGACGGGCAAGAGCCCAGGAGAATTTCGCGCCGACGCGATCGTGCTGCGCGCCTGTGCCCGACTGCTGGAAAGCAGCCACACGCTCGCCAGGATCGCGGACGACCTCGGCTTTCATGACGCCTTCCATTTCTCCCGGCGCTTCAAGCAGGTCGTGGGCATGTCGCCCAAAGACTTCCGCCGTCAGCACACGCTGCGCTGAGGCTCACACTTCCGGCAGTTCAAATCCGGCGGCGTATTCCTCCTGCGCCAGCTTGTTGGCCTCGGCAGCGAACTCACCGGTGAAGACTTCTTTGACTGGATCGAAATCGAGCCATGGCCCAACGACGACCTGCTCCACCTCCGTGTTGATTTGATTCGCCGCAAGCGTGTCGAGCATGCCCGCAAACATGGACTGGCCGAACTTGTCGCCCTGCAGGCGCTCTTTGATTTCCTCGTTCTTCATGGCCTTGCCGAGGCGGTAGGAAGTGTTCGCGAGATGCGCAAGCGCTGCGGCCTGCTGGCCATGGCGGATGTGCAGCACGTCCTTGGTGTATTTGCCCGCGCGCACGGAGTCGATGAAGTTCTTCATGTGATCCGGACCGGTGAGAAAGTTCTCAAACTTCGTGATGGTTTTGCCCTCGTTGTCGTAGGCCTTCGATTCCGCGACGTAGCCACCCTCGCAGTGGATGATGTTCCCCGTGCGGATCCCTTTGTAGGGTGGCTCGCCGGACTTCTTGTCCATGTTCTTCATGGGCAGGCCAAACATGTCCATGAGCAGCGGCACCGGCTCGTAGGGATGGAAGGCGAGCTGGCAGTTAGCCGTCTGGCCGTCGTCCACATAGCCCCAGCGGTGGCCGAGGCTCATCACGCGCTGCGGCAGCGTGGCCGGGTCGTTGAGCGCCCAGCGGGCCACGTCGTACTGATGCGGGCCCTGGTTGCCGATGTCGCCGTTGCCATAGGGCCACTGCCAGTGCCAGTCGTAGTGGAACTGCTTGCGCATGATGGGCAGCTCAGGACGAGGAGAGGACCACAGCTTGTAATCCACCGTGGCAGGTGGCTGCTGCGCGGCATCCACCTTGTCAATGCTCAGGCGCATGCCGTGGACGAGGGCATGAGAGAGCTTCTTTTTGCCGATGTGTCCTTCGTTCACCCACGCCATCGCCGCAGCCCAGCCAAGGTCAGAGCGCCGCTGCATGCCATGCTGCACGATGATGCCTTTTGCCGCCGCTTTCGTGGCAGCCGCCATGAGCTTACGACCTTCCACGAGATTGTGGCAGACCGGCTTCTCCACATAGACGTGCTTGCCGTGCTGCAAGGCCGTGAGCGCGATGAGCACATGGCTGTGATTCGGTGTGGCGATGGTCACCGCATCGATGTCCTTGTCCGCACAGCACTCGCGGAAGTCGCGATAGGTTTTGACCGTGATGTTCTGCTTCGCGAGCTCCGCCACTTTCTTGTCCACGACGGCGGAATCGACATCGCACAGCGCCACCAACCGCACGCCTGGAACTTTGAGCAGTTCCTTGATATGACCGCCGCCACGCCCCCGAAAACCGATCACCGCGACACGCACATCCCCATTCGCCCCAAGCGGCGCGGCCCAGGCAGGTGATGAGAGAGCTCCTGCTAGGGAGGTCTGAAGGAAACGACGACGAGAGGTGGCAGACGTGTTCATGATTCGGTTCATAACGCAGGCAGCGAGCTTGCCTTTCCGGAGTTCATGCCTAGCCATGAAAGATGCAGCCACTGCCGACCCTCAGCGAAATCGAAGCCGCCAAGGCGCTCATTCGCCCCTACATTCACGAAACACCCGCCTATCGCTGGCCGCTGCTCGAAGCGGGGTTGGGCTGCAACCTGTGGCTGAAGCATGAGAACCACACGCCCGTTGGGGCTTTCAAGATTCGCGGTGGCCTCGTCTATATGGACGAGCTGAAACGCCAGCAACCCGAAGTGCGCGGCGTGATTGCCGCGACGACGGGCAACCACGGGCAGTCCATTGCCTTTGCCGCAAAGCTGAACGGCCTGCGGGCGGTGATCGTCGTGCCGCATGGCAACAACCCGGAGAAAAATGCCGCCATGCGCTCGCTCGGAGCCGAACTCGTCGAGCATGGCCGCGAATTTCAGGAGGCACTCGAATACTCGCGTGAACTCGCCGCCCAAGAAGGACTCCATGCAGTGCCCTCATTCCACCCCTGGCTCGTGCGTGGTGTGGCGACATACGGGCTGGAGCTATTTCGCGCGGTGAAGGATCTGGATGCCGTCTTCGTTCCCATCGGCCTGGGCTCCGGCTTCTGCGGCGTCACCGCAGCGCGTGAAGCGCTGGGATTACAGACCAAGATCATCGGTGTCGTCTCTGAGCATGCGCCTGCTTATGCACTGTCGTTTCAGCAGCGGCAGTTTGTTGAACAGACAAGCACGACACGCGTGGCGGAAGGCGTGGCCTGCAAAACACCGAACCGGGACGCACTGGACCAAGTCATCCGTCATGCGCATGAAATCGTCACCGTGAGTGATGATGAAGCAGTGGCTGCAATGCGCGAGATCGTTCAGGCCACACACAACATCGCCGAAGGCGCGGGCGCTCTCGCTTATGCGGCGCTGAAGAAGCAGCGCAATGCATGGCAGGGCAAACGTGTGGCCTGCGTTCTCACGGGTGGAAATGCGAGCATGGAGATTCTGACAAAGGCGCTGCTCTAACGTCGCGGCACCAATGGAAGCACGATGTGCGAGGGATGCTCGCGATCGTAATAGACCGTATTTGTAGCAATGACCGTGCGGCGGTGCTGCTGCAGAGGTTCGCCCGTATTGGGATTCACGTCGAAACGCGGGAAATTGCTGCTGCTGATGTCCACACGGATGCGGTGGCCTTTTTTGAACACGTTGCTCGTGGGATAAAGCTTGATCGTGAATGGATAGACCTTGCCCGGCTGCATGAGCTTTTCTTCCTGCAGCGAATCACGAAAGCGGGCGCGGACGATGCCGTCGGCGAGATTGAGATCAAAGCCGTGCGGCCAGTCGGCGCTTGGCGGATAAACATCGATGACCTTGGCGGTGTAGTCTGTGTCCACAGCCGAGGATGATGCCCACAGCTTCACCTCGATCTCACCGGTGATTTCGGTGTCCTCAGCCAGCGGTGCGGTCTGGAACACGAGCACGTCGCTGCGAGCGGACAGCGGAATAGGCTTGGTCCAGTTCCAGAATTTGTCACTGCCACGCTGATCCCAGGCACCCTGCTGCATGATGCCGTCCCCGGAGGAAATGTTACCTCCGAGCGTGGGCACCGGGTTCCTGGGGTCAAACGCATACTTCACGGATGCACGCTCATCCTTGGGCTTTGCATCACTCAGCAGGCCTTCGGCATGCAGATAGAACGGTGTGTGCTTTACACGCGCCAGCGGCCATTCGTTTTCATCACGCCATTGCCCGCCGTGATTAAGCAGGCCATCCTTGGTCTTGCTGCCATCTCCAGTGCCCATGACGAAGATGCGCACTTTTTTGGCGAAGGGCGCGGCTTTGCCGACGCTGTTGTCGATGCCCTTCATCCAGTGATCAAACCACTCCTTGCGCCAGGCAAGCTGGTCCGTAATTGCGGCATCACTGCCGAACTCTACCTGCCCATGGGATGATTTGTTCTGAGCGCCGTGAATCCACGGCCCCATGATGAGATAAACATCGCTTTTGAGGGCCTTCGACAGCGCCTGAAAATTCGCGGAAGTATTGCCCGCCCATGAGTCATACCAGCCGCCCACGAGATAGACCGGCATGTCATTGTAGCGGGAGGGATCGGCCAGAATGTTGTTCTGCCGCCAGAAGACATCGTCCTTGCCATGGCGCATGGCCTGGATGAGCCAGTCCTCGTATTCAGGGGCGAGCTTGAGTGGCGTGGAGCCCGGCCGCAGGGGCAGCAGCGAGAGATAGTCCCAGCGATTGTCCGCCATCTCCTTGAGTTCGTTTTGCGTGGCAGGATCAAGTGCTGCGTTGCTGCCTTTCCCGGCATTGAGCATGATCCAGTTCCAGAAGCGCATTTCAAACGCACCTGCATTGCGCATGCTCTGCCGTCCCATGTTGGACACAGCATCCACCGGGATGACAGTGGTGAGTTGCGGCACTTTTGCCAAAGCCATCGCGTGCTGCGTGCCACCGACATACGAGGTGCCCACCATGCCGATCTTGCCGTTTGCCCAGGGCTGCGCGGCGATCCACGCGGCACAGTCGGCGCCATCCGCACCATCATCGGTCATCCAATGCCAGATGCCTTCGCTGGCGTAGCGTCCGCGTGTGTCCTGCGCCACGAAGGCATAGCCATGCGCCGCGAAGTACTCCCCGTAGCTTTTGGTGCCATCCTTGTTGTAAGGAGTGCGCGTGAGAATGACCGGCAGCTTTTCGGTGCTGCCCGCAGGCAGATAGACATCCGTGGCGAGTTTCACACCATCGCGCATCGCCACCCTGACGTTCTTCTCTATTTGAACGCCCGTCTCTTGTGCATGGAGGCAGGCCGCGGCGAGAAAGACTCCGACGACAGCGGAACGGGCAATCATGAAATTACTCCGCCAGCAGTTTCTTCACCTTCTCCTCCAGCCCCTCAAAAGCAGTCATGCTCACGACCACACCCTTCTTGTTCAGCAGCCACATCGTGGGAATGGATTCGAGGTTGAACTTGAGGAACAATTCATTCTCCGGGCCTTTGCCATCAAAATACTGCGGCCATTCCACGCCCTTGTCCTTCAGAAAGGCCTCCAGCTCCGCCTTGTCGGCGTCAAGCGAAACACCGATGACCTCAAAGCCCTTCGCATGCTGTTCTTTGTAGATCTTCAGGACAGTCGGCAACTCTTCGACGCAGGGCCCGCACCAGGTGGCCCAGAAGTCGATGAGAACGACCTTGCCCTGCAGCTTGCTCACATCCACCGCACGACCGTCCACCGCTGTGAATTTCAACCCCAGCGGCTGGGTCTTGAGTTGGACTTGCTGCAGCTTGACCTCCACCATCTTGTTGAGCTTTTCCTCGGGGAAGGCCTTCAGGTGCTTCTCCGCCATGGCCACCCAGGCAGCGGCATCGCCCCCCGGAGCCACGGCTGAGTCAGACGCGAGCATGACCTGGGTCAGACTGGCCTGCGATCTCGTCTCGGGCTTTGCATCCGCTGCCTTGACGATGTCGTCCAGGCTGATGGCTTCCTTCTCAGGCGCAGGGACCCCCGCGAGCTCGCGCACATGTCCAAGCATCGCCGCAAACAGCGCCACCTCCCAACGGGCAGGATTGGCAGGCGCTGCCTTCATGGCTGCTGCATAAGTCGCATCAAAATCCGTCAGGCTGTGCTTCAGCATCACGCGCGCAGTTTCACTCGTCTGGGGATTTTCCTTGGGGTTCCGGATGCCTTCAATGATGTCGTTGACCTTCTTCCACTCGTCATCGCCATCGGCGGCACGAATGGATGAGGAAACAGCCAGGACAAGAGTCGTGACACCGAGGCAGAAATAGCGGAGAGCGTTCATGGAGGAGGGACAGCCTAAACGGATGAAATCCACGCCACCAATCTTTTTACGCGAAGATTTCCGCCACCGCTTTGCCCTTCCCGTCTTCCGTCACGTAGAAGGGCCGGCCTTCGATTTCGAACTCTGTCTTCGGACTGATGCCCATGGCGGTCATGATGGTGGCATGCAGATCCATGACACTCACCGGATTCTTGGTGGCAATGAGCGGGCGCTCATCGGCGGTTTCTCCATAGAGATGGCCTTTCTTCACCCCGCCGCCAAACATCACCACACTGGTGCCACCGGTGAAATGGCGGTGCAGCCCATAGTGCTTCATCTCGCTGAGCGTATCGACTTTGAAGGTCGTCTGGTCATTTGCGGTGGAGCCAGGCTTGCCTTCCATGAGTGCATCACGGCTGAACTCGCTCGCGATGACAATGAGCGTTCGATCCAGCAACCCCTTCGCCTCCAGATCACGCACGAGCTGCGAAATCGGCAGGTCAATCTCCTTGTGCATGGCCTCCACGGTCGTGTGGCCGTCTTTATGCGTGTCCCATTGGAAAAAGGGAACGTACTCGGTCGTCACCTCGACGAATCGCGTTCCAGCCTCAATCAACCGACGTGCAAGCAGGCAGCCACGGCCAAAGCGACCCGTGTCATACTTCGCATAGCTCTCCTTCGGCTCCAGCGTAATGTCGAAGGCCTCGCGCTCCTTGGCGCTGAGCAGGCGGTAGGCATTGTCCATGCTGCGCAGCATGGATTCCTGCTGGTAGTCGCTCATGAACTCACGCTGCGGGCTTTGATCAACGAGCTTGCGAAAAAGACGGTCGCGATTGGCGAAACGATTCGCATCCATGCCCTTCGGTGGCTTCACCGACTGTGCGGCCTCTTCAGGAAACGGCAGGTTCATGGGGCCAAACTCACTGCCAAAAAATCCAGCCGTGGTGAAGGCCTTCAGCTCTTCGCTTTCGCCCACACCTTCAAGACGCTGTCCGATGTTGATGAACGCGGGCATCACGGCATTGCGCGGGCCGAGCACTTTGGCCATCCAGGAGCCGATGTGCGGGCATGCCACCGTTTGCGGCGGCACATAGCCGGTGTGCCAGTGATATTGATGCCGTGAATGCAAAATGCTGCCGAGGTCAGGCTGCACCGCACTGCGGATCAGCGTGGCACGGTCCATCACCTGCGCGATGTTTTCCAGCCCCTGGCAGATTTTGATGCCATCCACATTCGTGTTGATCGCAGGAAAGGTGCTGAGCATCCGTTTGACCTCCAGGCCCTTCTCAAACGGCAGGTAGCCCTTCGGATCAAAGGTGTCCGGCGCGGCCATGCCACCAGCCATCCAGAGCAGGATGCAGGCATCGGCCTTGGCGGGTGGGTGCGTCACCTTCTCCCCCGTCTTGGCGCAGATCGCCTGCGGTGCGCCGGTCATCCACGCGGCGGTGCCCGCAGCCGCGAGTTTCTTCAGGAAATCACGGCGAATGAGGTGTTCAGGGAGGTTGGGATCAATGTCGTGCATGACAGTACTAAAACGCTGCGAAAATCACTTCATTGACGCATTTTTCCATTTCCCCTTCAACCTCGGCGGCGAGCAAAAAAGCGCTAAAGCGGCACATGGCAGCGGCAAACCATGTCACACGACTCAAACTGCATCAATGCACCCAAGATTCCATGATTGACGGGCGTCTTGTCATCGCCATCTCCATACACTTGTGCTGATCAGTCTCCACCATCTGCTGTTTGTGCTGCTGCCCGTCGCCTTGGCGGTGCGCATGTACGTCCAACCACGACCGGCCACGCTCGACGTGGCAAAGGGAATCACGCGCTTTTGCCTGGGATTCGGCAAATGGGTTCTGCTGGTCGATCCACTGTGGAATCTCGCAACGATCACTTTTCGTGGCGGACCGGAAAGCCTGGGCACCAGCGTTGCGTGGATGGGGTTTCTGGGGCTGCTGCTCAGCCTGCATTTCTTTTTTACTGCCGCAGGTGATTTGATCGCCGGAGTGGGCGGCATGTTTGGATTCAAGGTGGCGGAGCATGTGCAGGAGACGCTGACACTCCGGCGATTCACCCAGGGGAACTGGCTGCGGCTGATCTTCCTCCTGCTGGCCCTCACCGTCCTGGGAGCGCTTCTGCAAACGGCCTCGTTCGGCGACACCTGGCTGCACTTGAAGGCGCTGTTTGCACCTCCTCTCAGGACGATCCCCACGTTGATTCAGCAGGCGCGGATACGGACGGATTTCAACGTCCTCACAATCTTTGCCGCGCTGGTCTGCCTTATCGGCCTGCCTCACTCGCGCGATTTTCTGCGTGAACCGGCGCCTTGGAAAGCGACGATCTGCATTCTCATTTTCACCTTTGCCGTGGCGATGCTGTGGACGCATGCCGCACCCATGTCATGAAACCGACGCTCCCTCGAATCGACCCAGCGAAGCGTACCATCGTACCGCCTGAGCCGGAACTGAGCCACAAGGCGGCGCAGAACATCATCCGTACATTTGTCCTGCTGCTGGCCATGCCGCTGCTGTTTGAAGCCGCATCCAGCTTCACGTCTCCCAAGACCAATCTTGTGGCAGCAACTGTACGCAGCGGCATGCAATGGCTGCTGATGCATGCCTTGAACGAAGGCAACAAAACTGTGTTTCTCGGACATGAAGGCTGGCTGTTTGACCAGCATGAAATCGACCGCCATGCACATGCCAGACGTCAGGCCAACGAGGCACAGCCCGGTTTGATCAAGCTCGCTGCACAACTGAAGGCGCAGGAAACGCCGTTGATGGTGATTGTAATTCCAGACCGTGCCACCATGTACCCTGAACAGATCCGACCCGGCCGCTATCTGGATGTGGTGCGTATGAAAGACGAAGCAGGCAGGTTGGCTGAATTGAAAGCAGCAGGCATCGATGTGCTGGACATGACCGAGGCCCTTTGGGAGTTCCGTGACAGGCAGCCGGTGTATTTTGCACATGACAGTCACTGGACACCGGAGGCCATGAAGGCTGTGGCCCTGGCTGTATACAAGCATGTCCACGAAAAGCTTCCACGTCTGAGCAGCACAGAGACCCCCATCATCAATGCCAAAATTCTCGAACACTCCGACACCGGCGATCTGGCACGCCGCCTCGATCCGCTGTTTGGCGCGAAGTTGCTGGGAGAAAAAAAAGCAGACTTGATTTCAATCCAAGGCATCCCGCAGAGCGGCAAATCCCCCATCGTGCTCCACGGCGGGGAACTGATGCGCGTGTATGATGATGCGCAGCTCAGCTTTGGCGGGGGAGGTCAGGCACCGGACGCCGGTTTTGCCACGCAGCTTGCCACCTTGCTGGGTCGCCCCCTGGATGTCCGGGACATGCCCCGGCCAGGAGAGAGCTACGAAGACAAGAAGCTTGTCATCATTCTGTTGCCGATGGCGGAACTGGTGCCGTAAGTTTGGCCAACCCATGCTGCGACTTCTCCTTCACTTTTTTTTCGGCGGCGTCTTTGTCTATGCAGGTCTTCTGAAGGTGGCGGACCCGATGTCGTTCCTCGATGACATCCGCAGCTTCGATCTGCTGGGAGACCCCTGGGCAGCATGGCTGGCCATGGGGTTGCCGTGGCTGGAAATCTTTGCCGGGCTGGCCGTGATGAGCGGGCTTCTGCGTTCCGGCGGCCTGCTGATCTTGAACGGATCACTGCTGGTTTTTCTGGCCGCCATCACCCTCTCATGGTGGCGCGGCATTGACATCCGCTGCGGCTGTTTCGGACACGCGGACGCCACCTCGAATTACCGCGACCTCATCCTGCGTGACCTGCTGCTGCTGCTCGCTGGAGTCGTTCTGGCATGGCATGGAAAACCGAAAGCAAAAGCATGAGCTCTGAACTGAAATACCACTTCGCCTCGGACAACACCTCCGGCATTTGTCCTGAAGCCTGGCAGGGTCTGGAAGAGGCCAATGCAGGCTATCAGCCCAGCTATGGGGCCGACTCGACCACCACCGAGGCCTGCGAAATGTTCCGGCGTTTTTTCGACACGGATTGCGATGTGTACTTCGTCTTCAACGGCACTGCGGCAAATTCGCTCTCGCTCGCCACGCTGTGCCAGAGCTACCACAGCATCATCACCGCAAAAGAGGCGCATGTGGAGACGGATGAATGCGGTGCACCGGAGTTTTTCAGCCATGGATCGAAGATCCTGCTGGCCCGCAGCCCCTTGGGGAAACTCGACCCTTCAGATGTCGAACGGCTGGCCACGAGCCGCAGCGATGTTCATTTCCCCAAGCCTCGCGCTCTTAGCATCAGCCAGAGCACGGAGCTGGGCACGGTATATCGGCCTGGCGAGGTCAAAGGCCTCGGCGCTGTTGCTAAACAGCATGGCCTCTCGATTCACATGGATGGCGCGCGGTTCTTCAATGCCCTGACCGGGTTGAACTGCGCACCTGCCGACATCACTTGGCGTGCCGGGGTGGACGTGCTGTGCTGCGGCGGCACCAAGCTCGGCATGGCGGTGACAGAAGCCGTCGTTTTCTTCAACAAGGAGCTGTCTCTGGAGTTTGCCTACCGCTGCAAGCAGGCAGGGCAGCTTTGCTCCAAGATGCGCTTCATCTCAGCACAATGGCTGCGCATTTTAAGTGATGAAACCTGGCGCAGGCATGCACAAAACGGCAACACCCTGGCCAGACGCCTTGCGGATGCGCTCGGCCATCTGCCCGGTGTGCAGATTCTATACCCGGTGGATGCCAACGCTGTCTTTGCCAAGCTGCCTGACCGCATGAAGGAGGGCCTCAAAGAGCGTGGCTGGGTGTTCTACAGCTTTATCGGCGGTGGATCACGACTGATGTGCTCATGGTGCACCTCGGAGGCCGACGTGGATGCGTTTGTTGCCGATGCCGCAACTTTAGTCTGAGTCGGTCACCTCACACGCCTTCCGGCACTTCATCAGCCGACGCAATTTCATTCGCAATCGTGGACAGGCGCTTGAAGTGCAGCTGCAGCACACGTCGGAGATCCGCCTTGGTAGTGGTCACCTCATACTCTTCAATGACCACTTTTTCTCCCACCTTGGGCAGATGCCCGAGGAGATGCGTGACATAGCCGCCAATGGTGGTGACTTCGTCGCTGTCGAGGTCGATGCCAGTCTGGTCGGCAAGTTCGTAGAGGTTGTAGGTTCCTTCTACGGTGAATTCGTTCTCGTTGATGCGGCGGAACTCGCTCACTTCATGGTCGAATTCGTCCTGAATATCACCCACGATTTCTTCGAGCACATTGTCGAGCGTCACAATCCCGACGGCACCACCAAATTCATCGACGGCAAGAGCCACATGAACGTGCTTGTCGAGGAAGAAGCGCAGCAGTTTGTCGATGGGCATCATCTCCGGCACCATCTGCAGCTCGCGTTTGATCTTGCGCAGGTCAGGCTGCGGCTTGCCGATGAGGCCAAGCAGATCCTTGATGTGAATGGTACCGATGGCGTGGTCGAGATGACCTTCAACGAGCGGGTAGCGCGTATGCTTGGAGTCGATGGCGATCTTGAGGTTTTCCTCAAAGGTTTCATCCGCATCAAGCGAGACCACCTGGTTGCGCGGCGTCATCACATCTCGCACGCAGCGGTCGTTGAGGGCGAGGGCGTTGAGAAGAATGTCCTTCTCGGTTTCCGTCACCTCTTTGGATTTCTGGCTTTCTGCCACGATGTGACGCAGCTCTTCTTCAGAGTGGGCGATCTCGTGCTCGGAAACGGCAGTGATGCCCAGGAACCGGAGGACCACGTTGGTGCTGGCACTGAGAATCCAGATCGCCGGCTTCAGTACGATGTAAAACAGATGCAATGGGCGTGCGATCAGCAGCGCAGTTTGCATGGATTTGCGGATGGCGAGCACCTTGGGCGTCTGCTCCCCCAGCACGACGTGCAGGTAGGTGACAATGGCATAGGCAATGCCGATGGACGTCCAGCGAATGACGGTCTCACTGACGATGCCAATTTTGAACAGCATCGGTTGCACGACGACAGCGACAAACGGCTCGCCGAAAATCCCCAGAGCAATGCTGGTAAGCGTGATGCCCAGCTGCCCCGCGGAGAGGTAGGCATCCAGGTTGCGCGTTACGGTCTGTGCGAACTTGGCACCACGAGTGCCGTCTTCGATGGCGGCCGTGAGCTGGCTGTCCCTCACCTTGACGATGGCAAACTCAGCCGCCACAAAGAAAGCATTGAGCAGCACGATGGCCAGCACGATGACAGCCTGCCAGAAGACTTCACCAGCAGTGAAACTCCACTCGCGTACGAGTTCAGCAGAAGCATTGGCGAGCAAAGGAGTCATGAGGCGGCGCAGTCAGGCTTTCACAGCTTCTCGTAATTTCCATCGCATCGTTTTTCGAGGATGGTGAAGCCGGCGGCCTTAGCGTCGGAAACTGAGAGGGGTTTGGTGATCTTCGGCGTGTTAAATCCGGAAATGAGTTTTTTGACCGGCTGCCTGCACAGCGGGCACACCTCAAGCGCAGGCCTGCTGAGTGGCCGGCGCAGGTCAAAGCCTCTGCGGCAAGCAGGGCATCCCTTTTCAGGGTCTTCAGCGATGTAGGAGTAGGTAGGCATCAGAGAAGAACGCACGGCCTCTCCATGCAGCCAGAGAAAACCTCCGGCTGCAAGATCGGACGGAATTCTACCAGCTGGACTTCGTCACCCCGGGGATCATCCCTTGGGAGGCGAGTTCGCGGAAGGTCATACGGGACATCTGGAAGCGGCGAATGAACGCACGACGACGGCCGGAAACGCGGCAGCGGTTGATGAGACGTGTCGGGCTTGCATCACGTGGAAGCATGGAGAGGCCGACGAAGTCGCCTTTCTCCTTGAGTTCTGCACGGAGTTTAGCGTACTTTTCGACGGTTTTACGTTTGCGCTTGTCGCGCTCGAGCCAGCATGTTTTTGCCATAGGGGCGCGGAGTCTGCCCCAAAGCCTCGCTTTCGCAAGAAAAAATTTCTGCTGGCGAACGCTCTATTTCACGCTAAATGCCCAATCACCATGGTCATCTTTACAGGAATGTGTCTCGCAGCCTCTCTGCTTTTCTTCGGCGTCATCGCTTTCACCTACTTGGTGAAGGGCTGAAACACGCTGGATTTCAAGCTGCTTACTGATAGAGAAATGTAGTCAGCGGACTGGTGGCTGATCCCTCTGCCGTCCCCTCGCTCAGGCCGATTTCATAGGCGCTGCGTCCGGCCTCCACGGCCATTTTAAAGGCCTGCGCCATGCGCACCGGGTCCGCAGCCACCGCAATGGCTGTGTTCACAAGAACAGCATCCGCACCCATTTCAAGCGCCTCGGCTGCATGGCTGGGCGCCCCAATACCGGCATCCACCACGACCGGTACGGTGGCTTGAGCGATGATGATTTCAATCTGACGACGCGTTGTGATGCCCTGATGCGAGCCGATGGGCGACCCAAGAGGCATCACCGTGGCCGTTCCCACATCCTGCAGACGGCGAGCCAAAACAGGGTCCGCATTGATGTAGGGGAGCACGATAAACCCTTCATTCACGAGAATTTCTGCCGCCTTGAGCGTCTCAATCGGATCTGGCAGCAGATAGCGCGGGTCCGGATGGATCTCCAGTTTCACCCAGTTGGGCAGCCCCGCTGCTACTGCCAGCCTCGCCAAACGCACGGCCTCCTCGGCATTCATCGCCCCGCTGGTGTTCGGCAGCAGCAGGACGTTTTTCGGGATGAAATCGAGAATGTTGGCAAAGGGATCACTCTTGCCGCTCAAATCGGCCCGACGCAGTGCCACGGTCACGATTTCCGTCTCCGAGGCCACGATGGCATCCCGCATCAGTTCACCGCTGGCGAATTTGCCCGTGCCCAGCATGAGACGGGAGTTGAACTGACGATTGGCAATGGTGAGGGGCTGATTTGGCATGCTTTAGTGAGTAAAACGGTCGTCGATCTTTCCAGCGATGTCATGCGGATCACGGCGATGATCTTGCACAGCCCGCACCAGTACCTCTGAACTCGCCAATATCTCATAGTAAACGACAAAGTACGGAAACCTGCCGCGTGAGATGACCTGCCGGTAAATCCCCCGGCTATGAGGATGAATGCCCGCCAGCGTTTCAAGCCGTCCCAAACACTCAACAAGAAACTCCTCAACCTCTGCGCCCAGCCCAGGTTCCTGCTGATCGTAAAAATCAGCGACCTCGGCAATGTCCGCCTCAGCCGCAAGATCAACCGTGACTCTCATGGCCTGGCGGCTCTGCGCGCCCGAAGACGGCCAGCAAACTCCTCCAAGGAAATGGCGCGGCTTTCACCCCGCTCCAGAGCGGCTTTGCGTTTTTCCAGTAGCTCCCATGGCCACGCAATGTCATCCCATCGTCCGTTTTCACCTTCAAGACGGAGAACCTCGTCCAACAGCAGCCTGTCCTGACGGGAAAGTTCGTCGATGCGGCCTTTGATCTCGGCGACCTGGGCTGGAAGCGTGGCAGTCATAGGGCAAAGAATAGTTTCTGAAACACTTAAATCAACTCAGCATCACTCGCTGCAGCAGCTCGCCCGTCGGGGGTTGAATGCCGATGTAGAAGTCGCCAAATTCACCATACTGCGTGGTGACTTCATCGAAGCGCATCTCATAAACGATGCTTTTGATCTGGACCATGTCGTGCGCGAAGAGCGTCACACCCCACTCGTGGCTGTCAAGCCCCGTTGAGCCGGAGATGAGCTGGCGCACCTTGCCGGCGTATTTGCGGCCGGTTTTGGCGTGACCACCCATCAGTTCACGGCGCTTGGCAAAATCGTTGGCATACCAGTTGGCACCCACGTTGCGGCGTTTGCTCATCGGGTAGAAACAGAAGACCTGCCAGTCGGGCATGTTCGGGTAGAGACGGTCATTGAAATACTTCGTCATGTGACCCTTCCATTCAGCCACACGTTTGTCGAAGGCCTCCGTGCCAGGAGTGAGATTTTCCGCCTTCTCGATCTGTGCCTTAAATTCCTCTTCAGACTGCGAGTACTCGGTCCACTCCGTCATCGAAAGATAGCTGTAGGCCGGCGTCAGCACATCCGGGCCCAGCGCCAGGCTGATCTGCTTTTCGAAGCGCTGCGAATCGTGCAAATCCGGCGTGAGCAGCATGAAACCCAGCTCTGACTTCGGCGACACCATCGCAAACGCGAGCAGCTGCGTGCCGGGGTGCTTGCGGATGGCCTCAATCGTGCGCGTGAAGTTTTCGCGGCGCTCCTGGCGCTCTTCCGGTGTCAACGCCGCCCAGTAGCCGTGATCGATGGTGAAAAACAGGTGCTGCACGACCCAGCCCTCCTCGGAAATCAGCGGTTTGGATTCAGCAGGGCCGTTGGACGTGGGAAAAGTGGTTGGAATAAGCATTGGATTGATTGGGGTTGCCTGTCTCATACGCCGGAATTCAGACGGCTCAACGGACGATCATTGGCTTTTGCTGTGTCAAATCCGCCGCCCCCCTCTGATGCAATCCACCAGTCCCTTCTTCGCCGCCATCAACGCGAAACAGTCTGCGGCACGGACGTTGTGCTCAGCCAGGAAAAGGCGGTGTTGTCCTTGCTGCCCTTGGTCGTGGCCTTGGGGGCGGCCTTGCTGCCGCCATGGCCACCGGCACAGGCGCTTAGGATACAGACGGCGGCGAGGATGAGAGTGGCGTTTTTCATGGCTCTGGCTAGCATGGCATCATATGCACAAATCGTCGATCCTGTTTCTGCTCCTTCTGACCCTGCGCGTCTGCCCAGCACAGGAGGCGTTTGACCGGCTGACCTTTCATGCGGCCCCCAAGACGGTCGCGGCAGATGCGAAGTCGGGCGACTGGGCGCGGGTGCTCGGCCCCACGAATGATGCGATCTCACCGGAGACCCATCTGCTCAAAACATGGCCGCAAGGTGCGCCGAAACCGGTGTGGGAAGTCCAAATGGGGGAAGCCTACAACTCCCCTGCCATCAGTGGCGACTTCTGCGTGATTTTCCATGCGTTCGACGGCAAGGAAACCATCGAATGCCTGCACCGCGAAACCGGAAAACGCTTCTGGTCACAGGATTACACGATCTCATATCAAGACCGCTACGGCTTTGGCAATGGCCCGCGCGGCAGTCCGGTGATCGCCGATGGTGTTGTTGTGACCTATGGCGTGACGGCGGAGTTGCATGCTTTCGATTTGAAAACCGGCAAGGCACTGTGGCAGCATGATCTGCGCAAAGAGTACAACGTGCCGCAGGATTTCTTCGGCGCAGGCGGCACCCCGCTGATCCTCGATGGGCGGGTGATCTTGAATGTCGGCGGCAAAAAAGCACTGATCGAAGACAACGAAGGATTGCGCGACCGTAAAGAGCGTCTCGCCGAAGCAGGCGTGAGTGTTGCGGCGTTTGATTTGCAGAGCGGCAAAGTCTTGTGGACGGTCGAGGATGCCTGGGGCGCGAGCTATGCGTCACCCATCCCCGCCAAACTGCATGGACAGAAGAAAGTGCTCATCTATGCCGGTGGCGAGAGCGATCCCGCCACGGGCGGCCTCATGTGCATTGATCCGGCAAGCGGTAAACTGCATTCCAAGTTTCCGTGGCGTAGTGAGGATTACATCCAGGCCATCGGCAGTTCGCCTGTAGTGATCCCGGAAAAAAATCGCGCCTTCATCACCACCGCCTATCCGAAAGGCCGCCCGCTCGGTGGCGTGATGGTCGAGTATGACGCAGAGTTTCAGGCCAAAGAAGTCTGGCAGTCAAAGAAGCTCGCCGTACACTGGATGAATCCGGTGTATCACGACGGCCATCTCTATGCCATCGATGGTGAGACAGAGCCAAAATCACGCCTTGTCTGCGTGAACGCGGACACCGGCGCGGAAGTATGGGAACAGCACATCGAATGGGTGGATGCTGAGTTCAGCAAACAAACCGGACGCACCAACCCCACCCGCCTCAGCATCCTGCGCGCCAGCTTGTTGAAAGCCGACGGCTCTTTCCTTTGCCTCGGAGAAACCGGTTCATTGCATTGGCTCGATCTGAGTCCGGCGGGCGTCAAAGTGATGGCTCAATCCCAGCCATTCTATGCACTCAATACCTGGAGTCTGCCAGCGCTCAGTCACGGCCTTCTTTATGTTCGCCAGCAATCACAGGATCTGCTGCGGAAGTCGGGCCCACGGTTGATCTGCCTGGATTTGCGTGGCCCATAGAATGCTGCTTCTCACGCCTCGTGCCACCTGCTTGTGGTGCTCAAGGCGCGGCGGCAAATATCGGTGTGACCAAGCGGCAGTTCGAGGTGCAGGCCCATCTTAATCGAGCACTCGGACGCGGCTGAATGGGAGGGTCGCCAATTTCGTACTTGGCGGAAGATAGGCGTTTTGATAGCCTCGCCCAACATCTCGAATAATGAACACTGCACTTGTCATCCGAATCTGTGTCATCACGCTCGCACTTCTGGTCCTCGCCTTGATCTGGAGCTTCATGAAAGATGCCGGAGACGGCACAAAGTTCGTTTTTGTGATTTTAATGGGCTTGGCCGGGGGCCTCCTTGCTGTGAAGTATTTCATCCCTTGGCTGGGAGATATGCTTGGAGAGGCGGTGTTCTCCTCCGGCGAAAAGGTGGAGCAGGATCACATGACCAAAGCTGCCGCCCGCATTGCCCAGGGTGACTACCCGGGAGCAATCGAGCAATATGAAAAAATGCTCGAGGAGAAGCCTGACGATCCATTCCCAGTGGCTGAAATCGCCAAGATACATGCCGAGCGTCAGCGCGATCCACAGGCAGCTTTGAAAGTGCTGGAGGAACATCTCCAGAGCAAGGACTGGCCGGTGGATGACGCAGCCTTCATCATGTTCCGCATTGCCGAAGTGCAGCTGACGCACCGGCATGATTTTGAAGCTGCACGCGACATGCTTGAGCAGATCATTGGGAACTTCCCAAACACCCGCCACAGCGCAAATGCACACCATCGCATGAGTGAACTTGAACAGTTGCAGTACAAGCTGCTGATGGAACAACGTGCAAAAACAACCACCTCTGACTCAGTGAAGGCGTGATCGAAACAATCGCAGCGGTCGATGCTCGCAAAGCTCCAGCTCTGGACCCGGGCAAACCCGCTGATGACGCTGGCACTGGCGGCAGTCAGCGGCATCCTCGCCGCTGAAATGGGATGGTTGCCCGCGCATGGCGCGTGGCTCCTCATGGTCACCACGGTGCTGTTGAGTGCGGCGCTGATCAGCGGGCGCTCGTGGCTGCTGATTCCGGGCGCGGCGCTGGTCTTCGCCTATATTCACAACGTTCGTACTGACGAAACGTTCCGCCATCCTTTGCGCCTGGCCCTGCAGCAGCAGGACAAGCCCGTTCCAGCGACGATTCGGGGCAGCCTGCTGCCGGAATTCGACAGCACGACAGATGAGCGAACGCATGCGCTCTGCACCACCCGGAAGATGGAAATTCCAGCAGCAGGGCTCGTGATCGATCAAGGCACCACGCTGCTGGTGCGTCTTCCCAAAGGCGTACCCTTTCCCGGTGCAGGCGTGTTTGAACTCCACGGCAGCATCTACCTGCCGCGTACCGCATCGAATCCAGGCACCTTTGATGCGCAGGAGTATTCCCTGCGCATGGGACGGGTGGCTCGTTTTGACATCGACCACATCCAGCGCATCAGCGGCAGTGGTGAGGCATGGTGGTGCGCTTTTTTGGAGCGTGCGGAGCTTTGCAGGCGCTGGATCAGCAGCCAGCTCACTCAGGATCTCGAAGAAGACCCTCAAACCGTTGCTGTGCTCCGCGCCATGGCGCTGGGAGTGTCTGCCGAGGCGGACGATGAGATCGAAGATGCGTTTCGCAACAGCGGCACGCTGCATGTGTTTGCCGTCAGTGGCCTGCATGTCGGCCTTCTGGGAATCATCGTACTGACGCTGCTGCGGCAAACCGGGACACCGCGTTGCATGTCACTGTGGATTGTGATATTCGTCGTATTCGCTTATGCGTTTGTCACCGGCTGGCGTCCTTCGGCGGCTCGGGCGGCATTCATGGTCGCCATTTATATGAGCGCCACGCTGGTGGATCGCGAATCGTCCCTGCAAAACAGCCTCGGCGCCGCAGCCCTGTTGCTGCTGGCCACGGATTCGCATCAACTCTTCATGCCGGGGTTTCAACTGTCCTTCGGTGTGTTGTGGCTCAGCACCATTGGCTCAGCACCATTGCTGAAAAGACTGCTGCCCTTTACCCGGCTCGATCCATTTCTGCCTCCCCAGCTCGCCAGTTGGTCGCAGCGCAGTTGGAGCAAATGCCGCCTGTGGCTCGCCACCACCTTGAGCGTCTCCTTTGCCGCCTGGATCGGCAGCCTGCCGTTCATCCTGGGGCATTTTCAATCCATCACTCCCGTGGCCGTCATCGCCAATTGCGTGCTCGTACCTTTGTCGTCCCTGTGTCTCGGTGCCACCTGCCTGAGCCTCTGCGCAGCGGCGCTGCATTTGACCGGCGCTCAAATCATCTTCAACAACGTCAACTGGGCTCTCGCGAAGGCGATGATCGCCAGCGCGATGTGGTTCGCCGGCCTGCCTGGGGCCAATTTTCATTTCCAACCCAGCAGCTCTCTCACCCAGGCCCCCGCCGTCTGGCACATGCTGGAGCTTCCCCATGGCGGCGCGGCAAATCATCTGCGCATCGGCAGGACACACTGGCTGTTTGACACAGGTGGCGAAGCCAGCTTCCGCAGAGTGCTTCGTCCGTATCTGCATTCCAATGGCGTGAATGCCATCAAGGGCGTCTTCCTTAGCCATAACGATTCCGACCACATCGGTGCCACAGGACAAGTAATCACGACATTTGGTGCGCCATTGCTCTTTTGCAGCGCCCAGGAGCCAGGGCCACATGACTCTTCACGTTCCGCACTTCGGCACCTGCTCGATCAACCCCACCCACCATCACTGCGCAAACTGCGTGTCGATGAACGAGTCACGCTGTCAGAGGCGAGGGAGTTCAAGATCGAAGCCCAGGTGCTCTACCCGACTCAGCAGGTGCAAAACGGCCGTGGGGATGATCGTGCGATGGTGCTGATGGTTCAGCTCGGGCCCTGGCGCGTGCTCTGGATGAGCGACACCGGCTGGCACGCCGAAAAAGCTCTCTGCTCCAGCTCTGCGGATCTGCGCTGCGATGTACTGATCCGCAGCCAGCATGAGGTGGATCTCTCCACCAGCGCAGAATTCCTGCTCAAAGCCCAGCCACAGATCATTCTATGCGGGAGTGATGCACGCGCAGTCGAAACGACTCTGCCCGCATCACTCATTGAAACAGCCAAAGCACTCAACATCCCGCTGCTCGACACCTGGAGCTCGGGCAGCATCGACCTGCAGTTTCACCATGGCGAACTTCACATCGTCTCCAATCGCAGCGGGCAGAGCTGGGTGCTTAAGACGCGTTAGCATGAAAAATGCCCTCCTGATGAATCCGGTGCCCCCCCCAAAGGCTATGGATTTGCATCCGGTCTGGCCCCAAGTCGGGCAATGATATCACCCATTCTATTGTTGCGGATCACTTCGAGTTTCACTTCGCAGCCCGGCGGCTGGGTGCGGATGATCTGTAGCAAATCTGCCGGAGAGCGAAAGCTCATGCCCTGAAACTTGGTGACCACATCCCCCTGGCGCAATCCGGCTTCGGCCGCAGGTGAATTAATCCCAATATCAGTCACCTGCGCACCTCGGCGCGAGGTGCCCCAGACAGGATCAATCTCCACGGGCTCGCTGCTGACTTCGAGGCCGAGATACCCCTTTCCAGTGACACTGTTGACGCCCGTCGTTTGCTTCGCGTTTTCCTTGAACTTCGCCTGCATGTCTTCCACCATCATTTTGGCTTCGTTGGAAGGAACGGCCAGCCCCACCCCCTGCCAGCTGGTGGTGCTCTTGTCACCTCGATAAAGAGCAACGTTGATGCCGATGATCTCCCCACGAATATTCACCAGCGGACCTCCAGAGTTGCCGGGATTGATCACCGTATCCGTTTGCAGGAAGTCAAACTGACTGTCGCTGAGATGGCGGTCGCGTGCGCTGATGATGCCCTGTGTCACGGTGCCGCTGAGTCCGAAGGGATTTCCCACCGCGAGCACGATCTGGCCCACCCGCACATCATCTGAGTTTGCAAAACTCAGCGCAGGGAAGTCCGTGCGCGGGCTCTCGATTTTCAGCAGGGCGATATCGCGCTCTTTGTTGGACCCGAGAATCAGGGTCACATAATTTTTGTTGTCGTTGGTGGTGATATGGATGGCTTCCTGCAACCCCTCGATAACGTGATAGTTGGTGACCACATGCCCCTCTTTGCTGATGATCACTCCGGAGCCGAGGCTGGGCTCGGTCAGATCACTCTGGTCGGTTGCACCTAGCTTTGAAGGGGAGCTCATCGGCCTTGGCCGTCCTGTCTTGTTTGTGATACTGACCACCGATGGCAGCACAGCGGCTGAAATCTTCGCAAACTCGTCGTTCAACCGGCTCAACAAGGGCAGCTCATCCGGCGCGATCTTCGGCTTCAGCGGTGTCGTGAGCGCTGCGGGTCCCGGCTTCTCGCTCTTCAGCAGGTTCAGCACTCCATAGCCCTCCCGCCCATGACGCCACCACGCAAACACCAGCGCGGCCAGGGCGAACACGGACAAGGCAAACAGCAGACGGCGGAAGTTTTCCATGCAGTACCAATGCGTCAGCGGCTGCCAACTTCAAAGTTCAAAGTTGTGAGCCCTGCGCCACACGGCAACCCACAGGGATCATCAGGCAGCCCGCTTCGGACAAAGAATGACAAGCTTCTGGCGTGAGATCGGCTGGGGCTCGGCAGGCTCGCTAAGCGCACGGTTCACCGCACTTTTGATTTCTTCAGGCTCAAAGGGTTTGGTCACATAATCACAGACTCCCCGCCTTACTGCTGTCACGATGTCGCGGGTCTCCGAGCAGGCGGAAACCATCACAAATCGAGTCAAGGGTGAAGCCTCACGAGCCTCACGGATCATATCTAGGCCATCAATGTCTCCGAGTCGGCGATCCACCAGCGCCAGTTCGGGTGCCATTTCCCGAATCGCTTCCAACCCGGCACGACCATTGTCGAAACCCATCACCTCATGTCCTTCTGCCCGGCAAAGGGTGGAAAGAAGCTTCAGCACCGTTGGATGATCCTCGATAACAACAATATTTGCCATATTGAATCAAATAGTAGCATTCAACAGTTGATCGGCAAGGAGCATGTAAGAAACTTGTAATGCCTCACCTCCCACGATGGCTTCCCGTTTGCGTCGTGGCGGCAATCCGGCATTCTAACCGCCCGCCATGTCCTCCCCCCTGCTCCGCTACTGCCCCGACCTCTACAACTACCAGCGCCGCGAAACACGCCCCGTCATGGTTGGAAACGTCCAGATCGGTGGCGGTGCACCCGTGGTGGTGCAGAGCATGCTCACCAGTGACACGCGTGACGCTGAAGCCTGCGTAAAGGAAGCCCTGGGTCTCGCCGAAGCCGGCTGCCAGATCGTCCGCGTCACCGCACAGACACGTGTCATCGCCGAAAACCTGCAGCACATCCGTGATGGCATCCGCAAGGCTGGCTGCGATGTCCCCCTCGTCGCCGACATCCACTTCAAGCCCGATGCTGCCATGGAAGCGGTGAAGTGGGTCGAAAAAGTACGCGTGAACCCCGGCAACTACGCCGACAAGAAGAAGTTTGCCGTCAAGGAATACACCGATGACGAGTACGCCGCTGAAGTGGCCTACATGGAAGAGCAGTTTATACCACTGGTTAAGGACTGCATCCGCCTGGGACGCGCCATGCGCATCGGCACCAATCACGGCTCCTTGAGCGACCGCATCATGAACCGCCATGGCGACACACCGCTTGGCATGGTCGAGAGCGCGCTGGAATTTGCCCGCATCGCCCGGGCGCAAGGCTACCACAACTTCCTCTTCTCGATGAAGGCCAGCAATCCGAAGGTCATGATCGAGGCCTATCGCCTGCTCATCGCGCATCTCAATCAACTCGGCTCCGACTGGAACTATCCCATCCACCTCGGCGTCACCGAAGCCGGCGACGGTGAAGACGGCCGCATCAAAAGCGCCATCGGCATCGGCTCCCTGCTGGCTGACGGCATCGGCGACACCGTGCGCGTCTCCTTGACCGAGGACGCCATCTTCGAGATCCCCGTGGCTCAGCAACTCGTAAAGCCTTACAACGAAGGCGTCCCTGCGCAGTTCGAGCACATCGCGAACGCCCCGCAGGTCAGCTACGATCCCTTTGACTACGTGCGCCGTGAGTCGCAGGTGCTCACGATCAACGGCGTCAAAGCCGGCGGTCATGAAACCGTGCCCGTCTTCACCACCCGCAAGAAGTGGGACGCCGTCGCTCACAAGATCGACAAGCTCGGAGACTACAAACCCGAGGTCGTCATCGAAGACAGCGGCGTCATCGAGATCGACCCTCGCGACGATGCCGCCATCGCCAGTCTCTATGACAGTGCCGAGGCAAAGCTCGTGACCATCAAGGACGGCCTCAAGCTGCCCGTGATCGCCGCCTATCGTCTGCTCGCCGCCAAACTGCAGCCACGTCATGTGATCCTGCTCAAAGACACGCTGCAATCCAACGGCAGCGATGACTTCACCGAGAACCTTCTCGTCGCCGCCACAAATATCGGCTCACTGCTGTGCGATGGCATCGGCGATGCCGTAATCGTAAACGGCGAAGCTGCCCCCGGTCAGGCTTTGCGTATCAGCTACAACATCCTGCAGGCCGCAGGAGTGCGTATTTTCAAGACCGACTACGTCGCCTGCCCAAGCTGCGGCCGCACTCTCTTCAACCTGCAGACCACCACGCAGAAAATCCGCGCCGCCACGGGTCATCTCAAAGGCGTGCGCATCGCCGTCATGGGCTGCATCGTCAACGGCCCCGGTGAAATGGCTGACGCCGACTTCGGCTACGTCGGCGGTGCTCCCGAAAAGATCAATCTCTACGTCGGCAAGACCGCAGTTAAGTTCAACATCCCCGAAGGCGAAGCCGTCGAACGCCTCATCGACCTCATCAAGGAACACGACCGCTGGTTTGATGCGCCTGCGCCCGTGGCGGCGTGAGAGCCTGCACTGTTACGCTGAAACTCCGGCAAAAAGGCCAGCCACATTCACGCTCACTCCACTGAGCGCAGCACACTCCAGCACTTCGCCTTCGGCAACACGCTGCTGGGTTTGATAACGTCCGTTAACTGGCTCACGATACACCTCGATGCAGCGCTCCGTTGCATTGACGATCCAGTATTCCGCCACGTCGGCTTCTGCATAAACTGAAGCCATTTCGCGATCCACCAACAGACTGCTGACAGACACTTCAACGACGAGGCGGGCGGTGACAGGGTGCGCGTCGTAATCGTCACGACGACCGTCCACGATGGAGATGTCCGGCTCTGGCTCGGAATCCTTGAGAGTCAAAGGAGCCTCTTGCCGAATCCAGAACAGACCGCTGACGGCAGCCCTCAAAAATTCGATCATCGCATCTGCCAGCTTGGTGTGAAGGAAGGATTTGCTCATTTTTTCGATGATAACCCCACGGATGAGTTCTGCCCGTTCTGGAGCCAGTCCTTTGTCGATCATCTGATGCCATGCCGCGATCGACAGCGGCAATGCGCGCTGTTGGAAGGCTGGTTGCGACAGGATAGGCAGCATAAAAAGAGCCTAAGTTCAAAAGCCAAAATGGCAAGCAATCCTGCGGTGCCCGCAGCCTGCGCCCTCATCCCGCCTCCGCATTCACGATCCTCCCTCGTCTGACCGCCTCCGCATTCGACTCAAACGCGAAGTCCTGCAGCGGCACTTCATCCAGCGCGCAGATCATGAATTCAGACACCTCAGAGGCCTGCATCACCACCTTGTTAAAGTCCTGCACGCGGGCGATGTAGCAGAGATCGAGCGTGGGCCAGCTGTAGCCTTGAAACAGGTAGCGATTGTTCAGCGTGCAAAGGTAGGTAAACGCACTCGCCGGCAGATCAAGGCCCACCTCTTCGTGTGTTTCGCGCGCAGCAGCCGTCTCTCCGCTTTCTTCAGGTTCGATGACGCCACCAGGCAGGCCCAGCAGGCCGAAGCCAGGTTCATGCGCGCGGCGGATGACGAGAATACGGTCCTGAGCATCGAGCAGCAGCGCCACGGCTGCGGGAATAGGGGTGATGAAATGTCGAAACCCGCAGGCGTCACAGACAAACTCGCGGTCACTCCTCGTGATCCACACGTCCTTGCCGCAGTCGCTGCAATATTTGAAGGGAGATTCAGCCATGGTTCTTTCCCTGCAGCCGATGCGCGCGCCATGCCAGCAGAAACACTAGCACGCAGGCAGCTTTCAGAACAAACAGCCACCAAGGCTCCCACCACGCGCCGGTTTGCGCCTCAATTAGATCTGACACGCCAAAGCATGCAAAGGCCACAGGCAGCAGCCAGCGCCAGGGGCGCCGCATGCGCAGCCGGATGGCAAAAACCAGCGCAATAATGAACCACAGCCCGGCTTCAGCGTAGTTAAACACGGCATGCAGTGAAAGCGGCACCTCTTCGTTCATGCATGAACATTCCCCGCTGTGCGCACCCGGGCAAGGTCCGGCCCGATGATAATTCTTTACAAGGAATCTTGGCTTGGATGACATCCTTTGTCAGAATTCACGTTAATTCAGAGAATGAGCACCAACCTCCTCCAATCCTGGCTGCGCCTGCCCAATGGGGAGCGCCATGATCTGAACGGCACCAGTTCCATCGGCCGTGCTCCGGACAACTCACTCTCGCTGGCCGACAGTGAAGTCTCGCGCCGCCACGCCATCATCCAGGCGCAGGGCGAGCGCGAATTCTGGCTCGTCGATCTTGGCAGTGCAAACGGCACCTATGTAAACGGCCGCCGCATCTCGCAGTCGGTCCGGCTGCACAATGGCGACATCATTCGCATCGCCAGCAATGAGCTGGAATTTGCCTCGGAAATTCTCAGCGCCATGCACCCTGCCGGCCAGCAGGTCATGGCTTCGACGATGATCCACATCCGTCAGGCCCAGTGCTGGCTCATGGTGGCGGACATCATTGGCTCCACCCAGCTCTCACAGACACTCCCGGGTGCGCAGTTTCCGCGCATGACCGGCAGCTGGTTCAAAACCTGCCGCCAGATCATCGACGAATGTGGCGGCCACATGTCGAAGTACCTCGGTGATGGTTTCTTCTGCTACTGGGACGACACCGCAGACAGCGCCATCCAGGTGCGCCAGGCCGTGTCAAAGCTTTACGAAGCGCAGCTCGCGGCAAATCCTCCCTTCCGAGTCGTGCTGCATTTCGGCGCCGCCATGCTCGGCACCGTTCCGACGATGAATGAGCTCAATTTGCACGGACCTGAAGTAAACTTCGTCTTTCGCGTCGAAAAAGTGGCCGCCACCCAAAAGCAAAAAATCCTGTTCACCGAAGCCGCAGTGAAGCGAATGGAGGCAGAACAGGAAGTCCGCCATGTGTGTGATTGCACAGTGGAGGGTTTTTCGAAGACCTACGCCTTTTACACGCCGAGCCATTGAAGCAAACGGCGCGCTTGATCAGTCCACCGCGCTCGCCATGCCATCGGCCTCCTTCGGCTCAGACGGCAGCAGCATCGCCACGGCGGCAGAGGGGATGAAAAGGAAGCCGGCATAGAGCAGTGCAGTGCGGAAGTCTCCCACCTTCACAAAGATTCCGAAAAACACCGTGCCACCCGCAGCAACAATGCGGCCGATGTTGTAGCAAAAGCCGGAGCCCGTGGTGCGCAGCAGCACGGGAAAGAGCGGCGGCAGGCACATGGTGAAGAGGCCAAACACCCCCTGGCAGGCACCAATGACGGCAAACTGCCATTTCGTGGCCTCCCAGCTCCACACCTGCGAAAACGAGAGGTACATGATGCCAAAGTAGGCCAGCATCATGCCGACGATGGTGTTGCGATAGCCAAAGATCTTCGCCAGACCGCCGTTGATGAAGTTGCCGATCAGCGAGCCAAACATGATCCACATCAGCGCCGTCACCACGGCAGCATCCTTGCCGGATTTGTTGAGAGACGCAATCTCAGTGAGGCTCAGCACATGCTTCTGCTGCCAGAACAGGAAGGTCCAATGCGCTGTGAGAGACACAGCACAGATGAGCATCACCCGCCACGTCACACCCCGCACAGCGGGGCTGAAGAGATCGCCGATCTTCGGCACTTCCTGACCTTCGCGCGCCTGCGTCCACTCCTCGGTCTCAGGCACAGCTTTGCGAATCCACAGGGTGATCAGCGCCGGCAGAATGCCAATGAGGAAAATGTAACGCGGCTCACGCCCCGCGAGAAGATAGCCCGCCAGGCATGCCAGCAGCACACCGCAGTTCACAGCACTTTGCAGCGTGGCGGCGATCCACGGCCGCCACTTCTTCGGCCACGTCTCCGAGAGCAGCGAAGCGCCCACAGCCCATTCACCTCCAATGCCCAGTGCGGCAAGGAAGCGGAAGATCATGAGGTGCCACCAAGTCTGCGCAAAGAACGACAGCCCGGTGAAGCACGCGTAGGTCAGAATCGTCAGCGTCAGTGCCTTGCTGCGGCCCAGCACATCGCCGATGCGGCCAAAAAACGCCCCACCAACCGCCCAGCCCACCAGAAACGCGGCCTGGATGATGGAACCATAGGTGCCCACGCTTGGATCGCTCTCCGGCACAACGAGCAGCGATGCCACGAAGGCCGTCGCGACGAGCGTGTAGAGATGCATGTCGAGACCGTCAAACATCCAGCCCAGCCATGCGGCGAGTCCGGAACGGCGTTGCTGCGGCGACAGATCGCGAAGTCGGGTGATGTCAGGAGTGGCTGGTTGGCTCATGCGGGCGCGAGTCTTTCGCAGCCGGGCCCGAATGGCAAGCACGGATCACCGGCTCTTCGCCAGCTTGTTGTACTTCTCCACCAGCTCGTTGAACTCCCGCGTACGGGCATTGAGCTTGGTTATTGCATCATTCCGCTCTTCCACGAGCTTTTTGAGCAGGTCATTCTGCTTTTCCATCGCACTGTTCTGCGTGGTCACAACGCTGTTGTGGCTTTTGATCGCCTCCGCTTCCTTGCCAAACGCGCGCTGGGTCGCCTCCAGACCATGCTGCATCTGCATCAGCTCGCGCATGTAGATGGCGATGGAGATGCCACGCGCCACGGAGTCGGCAGAGAGATCGTTGTACTCGCGGGATACTTCAACGAGTTTGGCCTCCACTTCCGCACGCAGTTGAGTCAGGCGGGCGATTTCCTTTTCATACTCACGCACCTTGCGCTCAGCCTCGATGCGCAGGGTATTTTCCGCTTCGAGTTGTTTGACCAGATCCTGAATGTGATCGCGCAGGCGCGCCTCTCGCTTCCATTGCACGAGGCAAACGGCGCAAAGCCCCAGCGAGATGACAACCAGCAACGTGGTGAGCAGACGCTTCATGGTCAGAGTGCCGGCTTGGCCGCGTTCACGGGTTTGACGTTGAAGGCCACCTTGGTGAATCCGACGCGCTTGGCGGCATCGAGCACTTTCACAAGATCGGCGTACCGCGTGTTCACATCGGCGCTGATGTAAACAGGCGTGGCAGGGTCCTTGCCGAAACGTTCGCCAAGTTTGCGCTCCAGCTCAGGCAGCGTGATGGCTGCCTTGTCGAAAAACACATCGCCAGTGGCGTTCACCGCGAGATTGATCATGTCCGGCTTGAAGTCGGACTGCGCTGAGGATGCCACAGGCAGGTTGACCTTGATGGTCTGCTGCTTGCTCATCGTGAGGCTGACCATCATGAAGGAGGCCAGCAGGAAAAACATCACGTCAATGAGCGGGATGATTTCCAGCCGCGTCTTTCGTTCGGGCAATGGCGAATGAAGTTTCACAGTGGGATCAGGCCTTTGGAGTGACTTTGTCAAACCCGTGCTGCACAGCAAGAATCAGCACATTGTTTGCCGCAGCTTCGAGATCGAACTTCAAGGCAGCAAGTCGTGAGTGGAAGTAGTTCATCGGCACCAGTGTGCCAATCGCGATGCCGAGACCGGCAGCGGTGGCGATCAGTGCCTCACCAATACCACCCGTGACTTTTTCGACGGCAAGTTCACTGCTGCCGATGCTGGTGAAGCTTCCCATAATTCCAGTCACAGTTCCCAGCAAACCCAGCAGGGGTGCGAGAGTAACAATCGTATCCATCGCGCTCAGGTAGCGGCCCGCATCTCGCAGCTCCTGACCTGCGGCGACTTCCAGCGCGCCCTGCATGCTGGTGTGGCGGTGATTGAGCCCATGATGAATCATGCGCACCACCGGATCACTGGATTTCGCCGACTGCGCGATAGCCTGGGCGAGGTCTCCGGCCTCCAGTTTCTCATAGACTTCATCCAGCTGTTTGACAGAGCGCTTGGTGGCAAAGCGCACCCACCAAAACACACGCTCCACAAAGATGCAGACAGCCACGACCGTGACCACTGCGATGGGATACATGATGGGTCCACCCTTGTGAAAGAGATCGACGACGGCGTTGGCGAGAATAGGCATGGGGAGAATCAAAACAGGCAGGTCGGAAATAAGAATGGCTTCAGCGCAGGCGGAAGGTCAGCGGCAAGGTGTAGCGGTGCGCTGTGCCCGCTGGCCAGCGCCAGTTCCGGCGCACATGGGAGGCCGCATACTCATCCAGGGCACTGAAGCCGGTGCTGCTGATGACGCTGACGCCATCGACTGCCCCCGAAGGGCCCACGCTGATGCTCAGGCGCACCGTTCCCTGCATGCCTGAACTGCGCGCAAAGTCCGGATAGGAGGGCTGTGGAAACTTGCCTTTGCCACCGCTTCCTGCAGTGCCGCTGCCGCCTGCGGTGCCCGCCTGCGTTGTATTGGAACGTGTGCCGCCACTGCTGGCCACGGGAGCGCTGCGCGGGCGTGTTGGCACGGTGGGCGTCTGCTGTTTCACAGGATCAATCGGACGCAGCGCATCCTCAATCTTCGGCGCAGTTGGAACGGCAAAGATGTCCTCCATCGTCATCGCCTCCGCGATCTCCGGTAGATCTAGATGTTCAGGCGGTGTCTCAATGGCTTCGGGAATCTCAACGGGCAGCACCGGCTCAGTTTCAGCAGGCTGATCCGCACTGGCTTCCATCGACATCAGTTCAGCCATGGATGTCTCCACCATCGGCAGTTCAGTGGCGTTCTCGAGGTCTTCAAGCGTCTTCAGGTGAATCGGCGGCAGATCATCCGCAAACATGCCAATGACGCCCACGGTCAAAAAGCTTCCAGTGATCCCAACGATCCAAGACAGCGTGATGACTATCTGCATCAGACCACTTCGACGCCTCAACACAGACGCGACTGGCGGTGCAGCAGCAGGTCTTGGTTTTGGAAGGTCGTAGCCCATGGTGGGCAGGGTGTTTATCACTGAGGAGGTCATTGCACAAGGCGGGGCGGGTGCGGAGGATGAAACGTAAGATTGGCATGTCAACTTGCAATTGCGACTCAGTCGCATTATTGCTCTTATCTTGCTGCCGATGCGGCTCTCATTGCTCTCCAAGCCCTGCCAAATGCCCCCTGCCACTCACGAAGATTCACCTGACGAACGCAACGCCTTGGCAAAAGTTTGGATGAAACGAGGCATCGCACTGCTCTCCGCCAATAACCCAAAAGTGCTGTCAGAGTCCCTGAATTGCTTTGACCAAGCTTTGGCGATACGTCGCGAGCTTCCGTTCGAGGAGAGTTCTTGGTTCCGCTGGCTGCTTACAGCCTGTTGGATGAACCGGGGAGATGTCCTGACACGCCTTGGCAATCAAGCTGAGCTGGTCGCAGCGGTTCACAGCTTCGACGAGGCCATCCATCACCTCCAGAAGCTGCCTCTGGAGGAAGACTCTCAGTATCGCGGACGGTTGGCGCTGGCGTGGATGAACCGTTCGCTGGCCCTCCGTGCTCAAGGAACCTCTGAAAGCCTGCAGACCGCACTGCTGTCGCTCGATCATGGCAAAACCGTGATCGAGGAGAGTGTGGCAAAGGAACTCCCTATGAATACCGCGCTTCTTCCGACCTTGCTGATCAACCGCGCTGCGTTGCTGCTGGAAGTTTCTTCCCCCAGGATGCTGGAGGCCATGCAGGTCACAGAGGAGGCCCTGACTTGGTGCCAGTCTACGGAGCATCTGAATCTGCAATCCGCCGAGATAGGCCTCAAAGCACGCCATATTTTCTGCCGTGCCGTGGCCATGCTGTTGGAAACACCGCCCGTGGACACCAGTCGTGCGGATGACTGGATCATGCAGGCTACGGATAAAGTGGATGAAGCCATGCATCT
>CAILZI010000115.1 GCA_903838675.1 uncultured Verrucomicrobiota bacterium | reverse complement strand
GGCAATGGCAATGGCAATGGCAATGGCAATGGCTATGGCAATGGCTATGGCAATGGCGATGGCTATGGCAATGGCAATGGCAATGGCAATGGCAATGGCAATGGCTCCGGTCAGGGCGGGACTTCGGGTTCGGGCGCGGGTGCGGACTTTAGCCTGACAAAATCGGCGGTGGGCGCGGCTCCGGGAGCACCGGCACCGCCGGTGACGCTGCTGGCGGCGTTTGCGGGTGTGATCGTGCTGCGCCAGGTGCGGACGCGCCGGCAGAAGGCGGCTTAAACTGGCGCTGTGCGCTCCCAAGCTTCTACCACTTCCTATCCAAATCTACCATCGCCGTGAATTTTCGACTTTCATCTTCCAGTTTGCGCACGGGCCTGGCCGCCGCGGTGGTGGCGGGTGCGGTGCACCTGGCGCAGTCGCGTGATGTGGTGGTGGATTTCACGCGCCCGCTGGTGCTGGGGACGCTGCGGTGGTTTGGCAATGAGGCGGTGGACTGTGGTGAGGAGCTGCGGGTGGGAAAACTGCTGGTGCCGTGGACGCGGGACTGCGCGGGGATCAATCTGCTCTTCATCCTGCTGGCGCTGGCGGTGTGGGTGAACCGCAAGGAGAGCCGCGCGTGGCGCTTCTGGCTGTGCCTGCTGGGGATGGTGCCTGCGGCGGCGGTGGCGAATGTGCTGCGGGTGCTGACGCTGCTGACCTACCGCACGGTGGCGTACCCGGGAGTGGAGAGCCCGCAGACGCATTACTTCATCGGCTTTATCTGGCTGGTGCCGTTCATCACGCTGATCACGCCCCGGGACAAGCGGCCGCTGGCGGCGGGGCTGATGGAGACGCTGCATGCGGCGGCGGTGGTGGCGCTGCTGGCCCCCATGGCGGGGACGCCGAATGCGCTGCTGCTGACGCTGGCGGCGGTGGTGGGCCTAGCGCAGTGCCGGGTGCGTGAGGTGGCGGCGCGTGCCGGAATGTGGCCGATGGCGGCATGGGTGGCGGCGGGTGCTGCCATCGCGGTGGTGGGCATGGAGTCTTTCTGGCTGCCGTGGCTGCTGGTGTGCCCGCTGCTGGTGCAGGCGCGGTGGGTTTTCAGTGTGCCGGGCCTGGCGTGCCTGGCATGCACGCACTCGGTGCTGGTGATGCAGCCGTGGTCGTGGGTGGTGGCAGGCGTGGGTGTGGCCTGGGTCTATTTTTATGGAGAGGATGAGCAGACCAGGACGGTGGGTGCGGATGCCCCTGCGCGCTCTGAAGCTGCTGCTGCTGATGACGCGACTGTGACCGCTGTGCTTGTGAGTGCGCGGCCTGCTGGGGGCTGGATGGTGAAGGGGGCTTTCTTTGCGTGCCTCACGCTCCCGTTTCTAGCGTCCACGTTGCTGGCGATCGGCCAGAAAAGCTGGGAGCCGCCGGTGGGGGTGGAGTCGCGGTGCATCTCGCCGAACTGCTTTGAGGTGCGTCTGCTCGGGCAGCCGAAAGGGATCGGCCTGGTGTGCTACAGTTCGCCGAGCCGCGACCGGCACCACACGCTGACGGTGTGCCTGAAGTACCGGGGGATCGAGCTGAGCAGCGTGGAGGGCAGCCCGCTGGTGATGACGGACGGGAAGCACTGGTTTCGCGAATTCTTTGCACAAGGCGGGCAGATGCTGGCGGACTACCCGGCCTATGTGCAGAGCACCTTCTGCCCGTGGAGAGACCCGGGGGTGCATCTGATTTTTGTCTCGGCCAATGAGAAACTGCGCCCGGCTGAATTCAGCGCGGCGTGTGATGTGCTGGCGCAGCGGTTTGATGAGGAGTGCCGGGGCGAGAGGGAGCTGCGGCTGGCGGAGGGGAAGTGAAAAGTAAAAAGGGATGAGAGGCGCAGCTCAGAGGCTGGCAGTGGGCGCGGTGTACTCGTCGAAATTTTTTGTCAAGAATTTGCATCCTGACCCCATTTTGTGGGGTTTTCAGGGGAGGCGGTCGAGGATCTTGAGGGATTCGGCTTCTCTGGTGAGCCTGCCGAGATTGGAGGCGGTGGTGTTGGGGCCGATGACGGTGCTGGCGCCTTTGAAGTCTTTGTGCCGGTAGAGGGCGACCCAGCAGCCACGGCCGGTTTGCAGGCTGCCGATGGCTTTGTCCCAGTTGCGCCCTTTGAAGCGTCTGAGGGATGAGTAGGTGGCGGGGCCCTGGACCTGCACCACCTCGCCACGAAAGCCGGTGTGGTCGTAGAGGTTCACGTAGCAGCTGGGGTTGTAGTAGGCGGGTGAGGTGTCTGCGAGATGATGCGTGCAGCTCGTCAGAGCCAGGGCAGTCCCGAGAAACAGTGCTGTCAGATAGGGTTTCATAGTTGCTGGGGGGTTAGGTTTCCTGCACTGACGAATCGGCTGCACGGGCAGGTGTGGATGGGAAAAACATTCTGCCGCGCATCGCTCACTTTCATTTTGAGAGGGGCTGCTTTTGCAGATGGCTGCTGCACGGTAGTCCCGCACGAATCGGAGGCGGCGCGGCTGGAAAGGGGCGGAGCTGTGAATCAGCAGCGTGCGCTGGGAAGAAGGATTCCAGGGACGCGCGCAGCGCGTCCCTACCAGCCCTGCGGCACGCACTGCTCTGGATGGTAGGGATGCGCTGTGCGCGTCCGTGTTTTCGGGTCTGTCACGGCGCAGGCGCCCAAAAAGGTCCGCCGTCCTTGTCGTGGTCGCTAGACGGGAGCGCAGCACCCACTTTTGTGAGAGGGTTACTTTTGAAAGTTTGTGATGCGTGGCAGTTTAAAACAACCATCCCAGCTACAGGAACCGAAGCCCGCCCGATGGTCAGCAAAAGCCTTGTCAGGCGGAGTGAAAAGCTTCTAGATGGTGCGCATGATCCACCGCAACGCTGCTTTCGTCTTCGCCTTCCTGGGATGTTTGTCAGTTGCTGCACTGGCGGCAACCCTTGACGAAACCCGCGCCATGGCGGGCAAGGGAGATGCGACAGCTCAGTTGGAACTGGGCACTATTTACAAGGACGGCAAACGTCTGCCGCAAGACCTCGCTGCGGCTGTCTCATGGTGGCGCAAAGCGGCGGACCAGGGCAATGCTGAGGCGCAGACGCTGCTGGGTCTCGCCAGCTATGAAGGCATGGGCGTGAGCAAGGATGGGGATGAAGCGGTGAAATGGTTCCGCAAAGCGGCGGAGCAAGGATATGCGAGAGGGCAGTACAATCTGGGAGTGTGCTACCGCGATGGCACGGGTGTGGCCAAGGATGAGGCGGAGGCCTTCAAGCTGTTCCGTAAAGCGGCGGAGCAAGGGCATGGGGGAGCCCAGAACAATCTGGCCAATGCGTTCTTCGATGGTACGGGGGTGGCCAAGGATGAGGCGGAGGGAGTGAAGTGGATTCGGAAAGCGGCGGATCAGGGGATTGCCGAAGCGCAATACAAACTGGGAGCGTGTTATCATGCTGGGATTGGCGTGGCCAGGGATGACGCTGAGGCCTTGAAGTGGTCGCTCAAAGCAGCGGAGCAGGGACTGGCCCAGGCACAGCACAATCTGGGGGTGAGTTACTTCACAGGCACTGGCGTGACGAAAGATGCGGCCGAGGGGGTGAGGTGGTGGATCAAAGCGGCGGATCAGGGCGATGCCGAAGCGCAATCCTATTTGGCCGAGTGTTACTTCCTGGGCACTGGAGTGGCCAAAGATTTCAGCAAGGCGGTGAAGTGGTTCCGCAAAGCAGCGGAGCAGGGAGTTGCCAGGGCACAGTACAATTTGGGCGTGTGTTATCGTGATGGCGCCGGTGTGCCCAAGGATGCGGCCGAGGCGGTGGCGTGGTTCCGCAAGGCGGCGGTGCAGGGAGAGGCTTTAGCCCAGACGAATCTGGGGCTGTGCTACAGCGAAGGAAAGGGTGTGGCCAAGGATGCGGCCGAGGCGGTGAAGTGGCTCCGCCAGGCGGCGGACAAGGGAACGGCGCAGGCGCAGTGCCTGCTGGGCCTGTGCTACCGCGATGGCACTGGCGTGAGCAAGGACGCGGTCGAGGCGGTGGAGTGGCTTCGCAAGGCGGCGGTGCAGGGTTTTGCGCTGGCACAGTTCAATCTGGCGGCATGTTACTATCAAGGCCTTGGGGTGCCCAAGGATAACGAACAGTCCATGCAGTGGTGCCGCAAAGCGGCGGATCAGGGAGATGCCGAGGCTCTGTATCATATGGCCTTGTTTTACGTCGAAGGCAGCGGCGTGGCCAAGGATGCCGCCGAAGCCGCGAAGTGGCTGCGCAAGGCGGCCGAGAAGGGACAGGCCGAGGCGCAGCTCAATTGGGGCGTGATCTGCCTCAATGGCACGGGTGTGGCCCAGGATACAGCCGAGGGGCTGAAGTGGCTGCGCAAGGCGGCGGATCAAGGCAAGGCCCATGCGCAGATGAATCTGGGAAAGTGCTACTACTTTGGCACGGGCGTGGGGAAGGATGAGCACGAGGCCGCGCAGTGGTTTCTCAAAGCAGCGGAGCAGGGAGATGTGGAGGCCCAGTTCAATCTGGCCATGTGCTACCGCGATGGCAGAGGCGTGGCCAAGGACGCCGCGGAGTCGGTGAAGTGGCTCCGCCGAGCAGCGGCCCAGGGTCATGCCCAGGCAAAGATCGATCTGGCCGCAGCCACCGGCGACGGTGCTAGTGCCGGTGCAGGCATGGCGAAGGTTGATGACGAGTCCTTGAAGAAGATGCGCCAGGCGGCGGAGCAGGGAGACGCCAAGGCGCAGCTCAACATGGGATCGTGCTTTTTTCATGGCACGGGCGTGGTCAGGGATGCAGGCGAGGCGGTGAAGTGGTTCCGCAAGTCGGCGGATCAGGGCAATGCCCAGGCACAGTACAATCTGGCCGTGTGCTTTTTCAGAGCCACTGGCGTGACCAAGGATGAAGCCGAGGCCGCGAAGTGGTTCCACCTGGCGGCGGAGAACGGCTATGCCCAGGCGCAGAGCGATTTGGGCGTGTTTTACCGTGACGGGACCCTCGTCAAACAGAATGACGCCGAGGCTGCGAAGTGGTACCGCAAGGCGGCGGATCAAGAATTTGCCGCAGCCCAGATCAATCTGGGCGTGGCCTACCGCAATGGCGCTGGCGTGGCGAAGGATGCGGCCGAGGCGGTGAAGTGGTTTCGCAAGGCGGCGGATCAGGGAGATGCCCTGGCGCAGCTCAATCTGAGCATCCAGTATGAGAGAGGCGAAGGCACGGCCAAAGATTTGATTCAGGCCTGGATGTGGATCCACCTCGCGGCCAAGCACGGGAATGCAGCAGCGGATCTGCATCAGGCCACACTCGAGCTCGACATGAAGCCGGCGCAGATCCGGGAGGCGACCGCGCTGGCGAAGGCGTGGAAGCGGGAGTTGTAGGATTGCGAGCGGTGATCAAAAAGAGTGTGGCGATGAGGATGAATTGCTGGGCATGAGTGCGCTCAGTTCAGGGTATCGATCGTGTTTTTTGGAGGTCGGCAGCACGAGGCCACGCGCCCGCGTCTTGGACTGCGGTGACAGAGATGCACGGAGCAGGCCTGCATCGGCGGCACTGCTTTTTCGCGAGGTGTCGAATGCTCCGCTGGCTCTGCCCTGCCGTCCGGCCTGCGAAAAGCGGCGTCGCGCCCAGGCTTGCCGCACGCACTTCAAGACGCTGTCGCGCTCGCGGGGGGCTCTGGACCCAACGCTGCCGGCAGGCTGCGATAACGAACGCCATCCCGCCTAACCTAAGCGCCCTTCAAGCCACACAGGCATGGCACTTTTCTCTGGCATTTTTTCAACGGGATAAATACGATGCCGGATAAATGTTTTTAATGTCGAGACAGTGCCATCCACCGCTCTTGATGGATGGATGTCTTGATAGTTTTCACTAAAACGATGCAAACCATTGATTCATCCGTGGCCCGTGGTCTTTCCAAGTGTGTCGCTGTGCTGCTGCTGCTGGGAGCTGCCAGAGGGGAAAGCCTTTCCCTGTTTGTGGAGGGGCTGGCGCAACAGGCGGCAAGCTGGCAGACCACTCCGCTGCCGGGTGAATGGAAACCCGTGGCCGGACCTCCACGGCCGGCACGCAAGGAGGCACCCGCTGCGGAGCCGGTGTTTGGCACGGCGGCACAGCGGATTGTGGCAACGGAGGATGCGGGGAAACTCACGCGGCTGGATGTCTTGTTCATGGAGCGCGGCACGGCGGCTGCGGATGCCGCTTTGCTGCAGGCCATGCGACAGGCCGCAAGCCAGGCAGCGACCGGGGTGCAGGCCAAGGTGGGCACACCTGGGCAGACGGTGAAACCGGCTGCCGGTGCCGCCGCCGGCACGGTGGTGCAGGAATGGTCCGGCGAGGCGGCCACGATCCGCCTCACGCTGGAGCCGGGCGCACGGCTTTATCTTTCCATGGTTCCCCGTCAGGCGCCGGGGGCCGCCGCTGGCAGCGCCGCCGCCAAGACCAAACCCGCCGCGCAGAAAGGTGACCTCAAGTCACGGCTGGAAGAAAAGGCGAACGGGGATGTGATCATCACGGGCCTGCCAGAACTCGAGCCAGCCAATTTCTCTTCGGAGAACATTCTGCGCGCTGCTCAATGCCTGGCCGGGTATTATGGCTGGACCATGGATGTGGAAGCCGTGGCCAAAGACGCTGGCTGGGTTGCGGCAGATGGAGTCACCGACCGCACCTATGAGGTCATGATGGCCATGGCCAAGGCGGCCAAAGTCGAGGTGACCGATTACGGCATCGTGCGACTGCAAAAGGCGGGGCAGAAACTCGATCTATTGGAGGTCCGGCGCTGGCTCGACAAAGGCCGGCCGCTGATCTACCTGCATGCGCACTCGAATGTCAGGGCGGATTATCTCATTGATTTTAACAAGCAGTACGCGCAAAACCCGAAGCTGGAACTGCCCAGCCCCAAAGACCCTGCGGAGAACAGCCGGTGGCCCCGCCATGTGGAGGATGCCACTTACTACACCAAGCCTGCAGTCATCATCGGCTACAACCGCAAGCGTGGAGAGTTCATCCTGAAGTACCCGGGGCGCATCCCGGAGAACCAAGTCATTCGCATGCGGGAGGAGGAACTGTCCGCCTCTTTGCTCCGGATCTATTACATTCCGCCGAATTAGGAGGGATGGCATGTCAGGCAAAGGCACTTGGTTGATAGAGCGGGGCGGAAAGTTTGTTTGTCTTTCGACATAGTGGGGAGGTCGCAACCCCTTCCCCTGCCCTAACCCCACCCGACACTCCTGACATGAAGACACGCACCGCTGAACAACAAATGATCGAAGCTCTGCATGAGGGGCGGCAGGTGTATGGGACGGTGATCGCCTCGACTTCGCCAAAATCCATCGAGGGGCTGGTGGGGCTGGACCTGGACTGCGTGATGCTGGACACGGAGCACATCCCGATGCTGTGGGATGATCTGGGCTGGCTGTGCCGGACGTACCGCAGCATGGGCATCGTGCCGCTGGTGCGCATCCCACGGGCGGACCCCTTTGAGGCGTGCCGTGCGCTGGACATGGGCGCGGGCGGGATCGTGGCGGCGTACATTGAGAGCGCCGAGGAAGTGAAGCTGCTGCGCGGGGCGACGAAGCTGCGCCCGCTGAAGGGCCGGAAGCTGGATGACCTGCTGCATGGCAAAACGGTGCTGGAGGGCGAGCTGGCGGAGTACGTGGAGGCGCGCAACGCGAGCAACCTTTTAATCGTGAACATCGAGAGCGTGGCGGCGATCCACGCGCTGGATGAGATCCTGGCGGTGCCGGGGCTGGATGCGGTGCTGATCGGCCCGCATGACCTGAGCTGCAGCGTGGGGCACCCGGAGCAGTATGACCACCCGGCGTTTGAGGCGGCGGTGGCGGAGATCGTGCAGAAGGCGCGGGCGCGGAACGTGGGCGCGGGGATTCACAATCTGCCGCGCGTGGAGCAGGAGATCCGCTGGAGCCGCGAGGGGATGAACCTGATCATGCACCGCACGGATTTCACGCTGTTTCGTCGTGGGCTGAATGACAACCTGAATGCGATCCGCGCTGCGCTGGGGCAGGAGGCGGGGAAGAGCGCGGGGCATCTTACGATTTGAAGATCGTGAGATGAAGCCGAGGTGGCAGGATGGGAGTGATGCGAATGTATGGTATTTGGTGGTATTTCTCTCGATCTGCAAATGATCGTGGCAACGGCCCGCATCTGCTGCCTTTCCTCGCTCCAAGGACGGCGCACCTTTTTCAGCGCCCGCGACGCCACAGACCCGATACTTCGGACCCGGCGCAGCGGTTCCCTACCAGCCCTGCGGCACGCACTGCTCTGGATGGTAGGGATGCGCTGTGCGCGTCCGTGGAAGACTCCGCTCCAGCGTGGTCTGAGGTCGCATCGCTTTCCCCCTTTTCATATGCCCCCGCTCCCAGACGCATACGTGCTGGCCGTTCCATTCCGAGACACGCGTTCTGCACTTCACCCGCTATGTTCGAGGACGAGTTCGAGTTCGAGTTCGAGTTCGAGTTCGAG
>CAILZI010000114.1 GCA_903838675.1 uncultured Verrucomicrobiota bacterium | reverse complement strand
TCCTCATCCCCGGCGGCATCGTCTCAGCCGAACTCAAAAAGGAAACAGTGATCCACTGGATCGCCACCTCCTCCTCCAAAGCAAAGCTCACCGCCAGCGTCTGCACCGGCTCCTCCCTCCTCGCCAAAGCCGGACTCCTTGATGGCAAACACGCCACCACCCACTGGTCGGACATCGACGACATGAAATCCATGTTCCCCAACGTCACCGTCGAAAAAAACGTTCGCTGGGTCGATCAAGGCACCCTCATCACCTCCGCCGGAATCTCCGCTGGCATCGACATGGCTCTTCACTTGGTTTCCCGCCTCGAATCCGAATCCCTCGCCCTCGCCACCGCCAGACAAATGGACTACCGCTGGATCCGCAAAAGCGACGACACACCAACCAACAACCCTTGATTCCCTCAAAGACCGGCCTTCAGTCAAGACGGGCTTCCTTCATCTTATTGACTGCGCCGAGCTGTTCTTGACACATGGAACGAAATCATCATTGCCTCCGTATGCAGCACTCTTCAGCCCCAACGGGGCTGCGGAATATAGCCCAGGGGTGCCGAGCCTTGGCGAGTGCTCCCCTGGGTGACGATGTAACAACCGGCAAGCGAACCCATGACTCCGCCAAACTCCACGCCCACCAGAAGCGTCTGCATCAAGCCCCGCCACGCGCAGAGCGCACCGTAATCTCCAAAGCTCAAGACTAATCCCTCAACCGCTTTCCATTCATCCCATGAGCCATCCCACCACTGACACAACCGCAGAAGCCCTCGTTCAACAACAACTCGAAGCCTACAATGCACGTGACCTCGACGCCCTCCTCGCCACTTACGCCGAGGACGCGCAATTGTTCGAACATCCCGCCACCCTGCTGGCTTCCGGTGCAGCTCAGTTGCGCGCCCGTTTCGCCCTGCGTTTTCAAGAGTCCAATCTCCACGCGCATCTCATCAACCGCATCGTCTTGAACAACTTCGTGGTGGATCACGAACGCATCACCCGCACCTTCCCCGAAGGCCCTGGCACCATTGAAATCCTTATCACCTACGAAGTCGTTGATGGCAAGATCACCAACGCATGGCTTCTCCCCGGTGCCAAAACAATCGCCCCCCAATGAGTGAAACGGGTCAGCCATTCATCGGCCATCCCATCGCTAATTTGCGGCACCTCACCCGTTTTCCTCACTTCATGAAACATCTTCTTCCACTCCTGCTGCTCGTCGCATCCCCCCTCTGGTCTCAAGACCTGGATGCACAACGAAAGAATGCTCAAAGCTCCGCCGAAAAAAGCCAGGTCGAGCTCCGGTTGGATCAACCCTACGCAGGCAATGAAAACGCCAAGCAGAAGGTGGACCTCTACCTTCCACAGAAACGCAAATCCGACAAACCTCTGCCTGTTGTCGCCCTCATTCACGGTGGAGGCTGGGTGAATGGCGACCGCTTGGGATATGCAGCCGCCGCCATCCAATTTGCCCGCACCGGCGACTACGCCGCCGTCACCGTCGGCTATCGTCTCACCAAAGAAGCTCACTGGCCCGCTCAGGTGTATGACTGCAAAGCCGCCATTCGCTGGATTCGCGCCCACGCCAAGGAGTTCAATCTCGACCCCGACAAAATCGCCGTCATGGGCAGTTCCGCCGGCGGCCACCTCTCTTCTCTCATCGGCACCAGCGGCGACGTCAAAGAACTCGAAGGCGATCTCGGCCCCAACACCACCTTCAACAGTCGCGTCCAGTGCGTGGTGAACCTCTGCGGCCCCGAAGACTTCACTCAGGCGCTCATGTTCGACAAAGAAAAGCAACCCATTGTCGATGACGCGGCAGTCAAGGGTCTGCTCGGTGGCACCTACGTAGAAAAACACGCCGAAGCCATCGCCGCATCACCCGTGACCTACGTCACCAAGGACGATCCGTCCTTCATCACCTTCCACGGCACCGCCGACCAACGCGTCGCCTTCCTCCATGCCGAGGCCATCCATGCCGCACTTCAAAAAGCCGGAGTCCCATCCTTGCTCATCCCCATCACCGGCGGCGGCCACGGCTCTGTCAGCCATCCCGAAGTCATCTCTCGCGCGAAACTCTTCATTGGCAAAACCCTGCGCGGCACAGATGCCACCATCGACACCACCCCGATTCCCGCTCTGCCCGAAGTGAAGAAGCAGCCTTAAATGTACACCCCCGCTCATTTCCAGATCGATGACCGCGACACGCTGAATGCCTTCATGCGCCAGCACAGCTTTGCTACGATCGTGTCATCGGACGGCAACGTGCCTCAGGCCACTCACACGCCCGTTTTGCTGAATCCGACACAAGGTCCGCACGGTTGTCTGCTCTCTCACATGGCCCGCGCCAACCCCCAATGGCGGCATTTTTCTAGCACCGAAGTCCTCGTCATCTTCACCGGCCCCCACGCCTACATCTCCCCGGCTTGGTACGTCACCGAGCCCGCAGTGCCCACCTGGAACTACACCGCCGTGCATGCCTACGGCATTCCACGCATCGTGACGCAGCATGACCGCTTCGCTCAAATGCTGCACGATCTCGTCGAATTCTACGAAGCAGAACGCCCCAACCGCTGGCACGGCACTCTCCCCGCCGAATTCCGCGACGGTCTCATGAAAGGAATCGTCGGCATTGAGATTGAGATCACCCGCCTCGAAGGCAAGTTCAAGCTCAGCCAAAACCGTCCACAAGATGCACCATCTGTCATCGCCGCGCTGCAAGACAGCATGGATCAGACCGATCGTGACACCGCCAAAATGATGCAGGAGAGACTCTGACCGCATGTCCAAACACACCGCCACCGTCCGCTGGAAGAACCAAGGCCCCGATTTCCTCAGCCGCCGCTACTCCCGCGAGCACACCCTCCACTTCGACGGTGGTGCCACCGTGCCAGCCCCCCCCTCACCGCAAATCGTGCCTGCCCCCTGGTCAAATCCAGCAGGAGTCGATCCCGAGGAAACCTTCATCGCCTCCGTCTCAAGCTGTCACATGCTCTGGTTCCTCCACGTGGCCTGTGACGCAGGGTTTCTCCCCGAGAGCTATGAAGATGCTGCAGAAGGCATCATGACGAAAAACGAACACAGCGTGCTCTGGATCAGCCAGATCACCTTGCGCCCCCTCATCATCTGGGGCGGTGACAAGCGTCCGACTTCCACCGAAGTAGAACACCTGCACCATCTTGCACACGAGCAATGCTTCATTGCCAATTCGATCAAAACGGACGTGGTCGTGCAAACAAGAAACTGACATGAAACCGCAGCCCACACCCCAAAATTTTGACGGTCGCTTCATCACGCTCAAACCACTCGACGTCGCTGCAGATGTGGCAGAACTATTCGCCATCTCGCATGTCGATGAAGCAACACGCAAATTGTGGCGCTACATGCCCCGCGGGCCGTTTGCCAACGTCGAGGAGCAAGCCACCTTCCTGCGCGAATGGCAGGCCACACCGAATGTGATCGCCTTTGCCGTGCGTGATGCCGGAACCCATAACTGCCTTGGCAGCATTTCACTCATGAGCATCCGCGCCGAGCATGGCGTGGCAGAGCTGGGCAACATCTGGTATGCACCTGCAGCACAGCGCACCAAGGCCAACACCGAAGCCTGCTACCTCCTGCTGCGTCACTGCTTTGAGGATCTCGGCTACCGGCGCATGGAGTGGAAATGCGATGCACGCAATGAACCCAGCCGCAATGCGGCCCTGCGCCTTGGCTTCACGTTTGAAGGCATCTTCCGTCAGCACATGGTCATCAAGGGCGAAAACCGCGACACCGCTTGGTTTGCCATGCTCGACCACGAATGGCCGCATATTGAGGCAGCAATGCGCACCTGGTTGTATGAAGACGATTCGATTTCGCTCGGCCGATTGATTGCCGAAAGTCGCAGCGTACAGGATCGTGCATGAAGCACGCCTATTTCCTCCTGCTGACCACTTCTGCGGCATTCGCCGCCGATGCTCCAAAACCGAAGCCCAAGCCCGAGTTTCAATACCAAACGGCAGGCATCCAGGTCAGTCTGCCGACGGCAGATGAACCGAAAGTGAAAGCCTTTGGCCCCGACACCATCAAAGCCGCCGCCAAATACCTCGATGACGGCGCTATCTGCTGGGTGCGCGAGAAAACCTGCGTGAACTGCCACACCACCGGCCCCTACCTGAGCGAGCGCCCGGCTTTGTCAAAACAGCTCGGCATGCCACTGGAGGAGGTGCTGGCGGACTTTGTCAAAACCGTGCCTGCAGAGGTCAAGCCGCAGAAAGAAACGGAAAAGGATGGCATCAAATACTACGGCGGCTCCTGGACGAGCATCTGGCGCTCTCTGGGCCTCGCGGAATGGGACAAGCATGTGACGGGGAAACTCTCTCCCCATACGGAGCGCTCCCTCCAGGAAATGCTCATGCGCCAGTCCGCCGACGGTTCCTTTGTCAGCTACGGTGAAGTCGAAATCCCCCACATCACCACCGACTTCGAACTCACCCTGCAGGCCGCTCGCGCAGCAACCACCGCACCCGGATGGCTCGCCAGCCTCAAGGACCCAGAACTGCTCGCCCGTGTAGAAAAAATGAAATCTTGGCTGCGTGATGCCCAGCCGAAGAACGACTACGACCGCATCCTGCACCTCCAACTGGCCCTTTACATGCCCGAACTCGTGCCACAGGCCCAACGCGATACGGCTCTGGCCCTGCTGTCTGCCAAACAGCATGCCGATGGCGGCTGGTCCCTGCGCGACATGTCCGCCCTGAACGACTGGCACTTCAAAATGAGCGACACCGTGGTGAAGCTCATCAACGGCCTGCCCGATGCGGCGAAGCCGGAAAGCGACGCCTACATGACTGCCTTTGCCATCGTCTTGATGCGCCAAAACAGCGTCCCAGTGGGCGATGAACGCATCCAGCGCGGCCTGAAGTGGCTGAAGCAGGAGCAGCGAGTGTCTGGCCGCTGGTGGATGCACTCGCTCTATCGCGGTAACTACAGCTACATCACTTACATCGCCACGGCGCAGGCCCTGAAGGCGCTGGCTCTGTGTGACGAGTTGCACTGAGTTTCATCGGCGTGCGCGGCGATACACCGCCGGCGACTCGCCCATGCGTTTACGGAAATGCTGGGTGAAACTGCTCGCATCCACAAAGCCGCACTGCTGCGCGACCTCGCTCGCCGTCAGGGTTGTCCGCTCCAGCAGACGCACCGCCGCCAGCACCCGCGTCTTGATCAGGAACTCCTGCGGAGTAATCCCAAACGCACTTTGAAACCGCCGCTGCAACTGCCGCAGCGACTGACCGCACGACTTCGCCACGTCTTCAATCAGGAGCGGCTTTGAGTAGTCATGCCGGATGATCTCCACCGCCTGCGCCACGGTTTGAAACACCGGCAATCTGCGCTCGGCTTCGTCTGGACGCCTCAACGTGCCCATCACACCCTGCACCCGGCGTTTGGAGTCGAAGAGCGGCAGCTTCGTCACGAGAAACCAGTCTGGGATGCCCTGGGAGTCCCACCACAGCTCGACTCGCTCAATCACATCCACCTTGCCGGCCAGGAGGCGCCTGTCGTCATCCACATAGGCCTGCGCCATCGTGTCCGGGTTCAGGTCGAAGTCCGTCCGCCCGATGATTTCCGAATCATCCGGCATCTGGTAACGCTGCATCAGCCCATCGCTGGCAAACATGAGGTGCCCCGCCTTGTTTTTGGCAAAGAAGTAAACCCCCGGAATGTGGTCAAACAGCCGCTGAAACAGCAGCGTCGGCTCCAGTGCTGCCATCCATGCAGCCCGTTGCTTCCTCCAGCGTGCGATTTCCACCGCCGAGCGCTTGGGGCGCTCGCGGGGTCTCAGGGGTGCGTCGAATCGCCGAGGGGTCGTCACAAGGCACAGAATGGCGTGGCGCAGAAAGCGCGCAACCTCCCTCCTGTCGCATTTCGCATGATCTTTGTCGTGACGACACGGCTTGGTTCTGCGTTAATCTGCCACTACCAACCGCCCATGAAACCCATCGTCCAAATTTCCCTCGACCTCACCAACATCGACGAAGCGCTCGAAACCGCCGCCATGGCCCTGCGCGCTGGCGTGGACTGGCTCGAAGCCGGCACCCCCCTCATCCTGGCGGAAGGCCTGCACGGTGTCCGCGCCCTGAGAAAAGCTTTCCCAAACATCCCGATCGTCGCCGACCTCAAAACGATGGATGGCGGCTACCTCGAGGCCGAGATGATGGCCAAGGCAGGTGCCACCCACGTCGTCGTGATGGCGCGTGCGCATGCCGAAACGGTGAAATGCGTCGTAAACGCCGGTAAAGACTTTGGCTGCAAAGTCATGGGAGACAACATGATCTCCGAAGACATGATCGCAGGTGCCAAATGGCTGGAAGACCTCGGCTGCGACTACGTGATTCATCACATCGGCTATGACGAGCGCCGGGGCATCGCCGCCGCCGGCAAACGCATGCCGAGCCCGCTGGATCAGCTCCGTGAAGTGGTCAACGCCGTCAAAATCCCCGTCCAGGCCGTCGGCGGCCTCAGTTTGGAGCAGGCCATCCAGTGCCCCAAATACGGTGCCCCGCTTGTCGTCCTCGGCGCTCCCCTGACCATCGACGCTGACGCCTTCAAAACGGCCGATGGCAATCTCGAAGCTTCGTTGCGTATGATTTGCGAAGCCGTGCATGCTCAGGACGTTCCTGCGTTTTAATTCCATCCCTTTCCCACCCCATGAAATCCGCCGCCGTCGTCAATTACGCGCCTGAAAAAGGCTCAGTCGAAATCCGTGAAATCGAAACGCCCACCATCGGGAGCGAGGACGTGCTCCTCGAAGTCGCCAATGTCGGTGTTTGTGGCTCCGATCTGCACCAGTGGACCGCCGACCACTCCTGGCCGGTGAACTACCCGGTCGTGCTCGGCCATGAGTTCGGCGGACGCATTGTCGAAGTCGGCAAGGATGTGGAAGGCTGGAGGGAAGGCGACCGCGTCGTCTCCGAAACCGCCGCCATCATCAGCCCGAACAATCCGATGACGAAGCGTGGCCTCTACAACCTGGACCCGACCCGCAAAGGTTTTGGTTATGGTGTGAACGGTGCAATGACGAAGTATGTGCGCGTGCCCAGCCGCATCCTGCATCACGTGCCGGATCAGCTTCCCTTCGAGCAGGCCTGCCTCACCGAGCCCTGCTGCGTGGCCTACAGTGCCGTTGTGAAAAACGCAAACATTGAGCCCGGAGACCGCGTCGTCGTGCTCGGCCCAGGCACCATCGGAATTCTCTGTGCTGCCATGGCGCGCCTTTGTGGTGCGCAGGTTGCCATCGTCGGCCTACCTCAGGATGCGCATCGTCTGGAGATCGCGAAGCAGTATGGCTGCGAAGTCATCATCGGTGACGCCAAGCCTTGGGCCACTGCCCGTGATGGCCTTGGTTGCGATGGAGTGATTGACGCTGCAGGTGCGAGCATCACACTGAAGATCGCGCTCGACATCGTGCGCCCCGCCGGATGGATCTCCAAGGTCGGCTGGGGCCCGCAGCCTCTCGGCTTCAATCTCGACCCGCTCGTGCAAAAGAACATCACGCTGCAAGGCAGCTTCAGCCACAACTGGCCGATCTGGGAGCGCGTCATCGCCCTGCTCAGCAGCGGCCAGTTTGATGTAAAGCCGATCATCGGTGGTGTCTGGCCCGTGACCGAATGGCACGAAGCCTTTGAAAAGATGCACAAGGGCGAAGTCGTGAAGAGCGTGCTGCGTCCGGTGTGATCGCCCGATCATCCCCCATCCCTATAAATCGCATGAGCATTCGACTCCTGACGGCCTTGGTGCTGTCCGTTTGTGGCTGCATGGCCGCATCTCAGGCACAGACACCCAAGCCTTCGGTCTGGATCAGCCCGCCGGGCCAGGACAAGTGCCTGGCCTTCCGTCAGTTGTTTGAGCAGCCGGATGCCTGGAAGGAAACCCGGGCGGTGACGGACGTGCTGTTCATCACCGACCTGAACCTGCAGCGCCATTTTACCGATGACGAACTGCGCAAGTGGTTCGGCATGATGAAAGAGTGGAAGCTGAAGCTCGCGATGGAGGTCGGTGCGGTGAAGCCCTGGGGGCAGACCGGGGAAAAATGCTTCAACGCCGAGCGCAAGAACTGGGAGCGGCTGCAAAGCCTGGGCGCAAACCTCTATGCCATCGCGATGGATGAGCCGCTGGTCTGCGCCCGTGAGCAGATCCATCAGAGCGATGAGTATGCGATGAAGGAAACCGCCGCCTACATCGCCCTCGTGCGTCAGAATTTCCCAGATGTGCTGGTGGGTGACATTGAGGCTTATCCCTCCTTCACGATCGAAGAGCACCGCAAGTGGATCGACGGTCTGCAGCAACAGCTTGCCGAGAAAAAAGTGCGCGGTCTCGACTTCTACCGGCTCGATGTGGACTGGCTGCGCTTCAACGTGCAGCAGAAGGGCTCATGGAAAGAAGTGCGACATTTGGAGCTCTTTTGCCGCCAGAAGAAGCTGCCCTTCTCGCTGATTTACTGGGCCTCGGGCTATCCCTCCATGCAGAAGCGCGGCCTCGCTGACGACAGCACCTGGTACACCTCCATCATGCAGCAAGGCTACGACTATGCCGCCGTGGACGGCAGGCCGGATCACATCGTGATTGAGAGCTGGGTGAGCGCCCCATCGCAGTGCCTTCCCGAAACGGGCAACTGGACCTTCACCCGCTCGGTGCTGGACTTTGTGAAGAAGTTCGTCAAATAGCCTGTGTGATGGACGGCGACCGGCCGTTCTTCATTCCCTGCCCCATCACCATCCATGAAATCCATTCTCTGTCTTGCCCTGCTCTCCACCGCCGCGTTTGCGGTTGATTATCCACGCGTCATTTTCTCGGATGACTTCGCCGCCGACGGTTTTGGCAAGGCCTGGGGCCACTACAAGAGCTCCAGTGTGGTGAAAGACGGCGTGCTCGTGGGCATCACCGCGCCGGAGTCGGATCATGCGGCGGTGGATGTGATCAAAATCGACCCTGAGACCGATCTGGAAGTGTCGGTGAAGTTCCAGTTCGTCAGCGATCAAGCAAAGGGCTTCAATGTCTGGCTTGATGACAGGGACTACAAAGGCTCACACGCAGGGCACATTTGCAGCATCTCGGTGAATCCGAAGGCAGTCGTGGTTGCCGATGCAAAAGCTGGCACCTTCAGCAACGACATTTACGCACGCAAGAAGACGGTCCCACCCACGCTGACCGACGAGGACAAGGCCAACATGCTCAAGTGGACGAAGTCGGTGCCTACCACGGTGTCGCTCAAAGAGTGGCACACGCTCACCGTGCGCACGCAGAACGATGTGGTCGAAACCAGCATCGACGGCAAGGTCGTCAGCAGTTTCCAGTCGCCCGGCGTCGCGCATGATCACAAGACGGTCGTGAGTCTTACCACCAACCGCGTTGACGTGATTTACGACGACTTCAGCATCAAAGGCGTGGCGAAATAACAGCCCCTCAGGATTTGATGAAATTGACGCCGAGGCTGGCATTGGCCTCGGCGTTTTTGCATCTAACTCCAATATTGATTCCAAGATTTGCTGTCTTGGCGCATTTCACACAGACTTTGTCGTGGAACTGAGGGTCGAGCCTCCGTTATGCTCACCGTCATGAATTCCAACCCAACCAGCAGTGACCCAAGCACGCGGCGTGCCTTCGTGAAGGCGTCTGCCGTCGCGGCAGTGGCACCCATGGCATCTGCGGCGGCGGATCAGGTGCATGTAAAGGCACCCATGCGCGAGATAGAGACGGATGTGCTGGTATGCGGCGGTGGGTGCGCAGGCACGGCGGCGGCACTGAGCGCGGCACGGAATGGTGCAAAGACGATGCTGGTGGAAAAGGCCCCGTTCGCGGGTGGCATCATCACCAGCGTGGGCCTGCCTTATTTCGATGGCATTGCGGACATCACAACGCATCGCGTCGTCGTGCGCGGCATCGCCTTGGAACTTCTGGCAAAGACAGGCGTGTGCAAAGCAGATGCAAAGGAGATCAAACCGCACAATCCCACGATCCCGAACACCTTTGAATTCAAGGTGCTGCTAGATCGCGAACTGCAGGCCTGTGGCGACAAACTGACCGTGCTGTTCAATTCCTTCGTGTGTGATGCGGAGTCCGCCAATGGTCGTGTGACCTCGGTAGTGATCGCCAACAAGGACGGACTGGTCCGCATCAAACCCAAGGTGGTGATCGACTGCACGGGCGATGCCGATGTGGCCGCCCGCGCGGGTGCGCCCACCGAGCAAAGCGCCGAAGTGCAGCCGCTGACGCTGCATTTCCGCATCGGCAAAGTCCAGCGAGTGCCTGACATCAGCAAGCTCTGCCGCGCTGCACTGGTGAAAGCTCAGGAACTGGGAGAGCTGCCGCACTTCTATGGCCCGGGTGTGATGTTCATGTATTCCAACGATGAGGTTTACATCCACGGCGTGCGCGTGCCTGCCAATCCCACCGATGCTGCAGATCTGAGCCGTGCCGAGATGCAGGGCCGGGCTGATGCACTGGCCATGCACCGCGCGTGGAAGCGCGACATTCCCGCCTTTGCGGACTCCTACTTTCTCGAAGCCTATCCGTGGATCGGAGTGCGTGAATCGCGCCGCCTCATCGGCCAGCACATTTTGAACGAGAAGGAAATCATGCAGGGCCGCCGCTTTGACGATGCCATTGCCACCGGATGCTGGTATCTTGATCTGCATCCGAACAAGACTGTCGTGGGGAGCGCGAATGACTTCGATCCCAAGAAGGTCCAGCCCGGGCCTTATGACATTCCGTATCGCTCACTTGTGCCGCAGCAGATCGAAAACCTGCTTGTCGCGGGTCGTTGCCACAGCGCCACCCGTGGTGCCCACGCCTCCACACGCGTGACTGTTACCGCCATGGCACTCGGCGAGGCGGCAGGTTGTGCGGCAGCGATGAGTTTGAAGCAGAAAACTTCGGTCGCATCCCTGAATGGTCAGCGCGTACGTGAAGCTCTCTCCCAACAAAATTCCGGTCCTTTTACTGATTCTTAACACATGTCTCGTCTTCAAAACAAAGTCATCATCGTCACAGGCAGCGTCACAGGCATTGGCAAAGCCATCGCGAAGCGCTGCGTCGCAGAGGGAGCCCGCGTGCTCATTCATGGTCTTGAGCAGGACCTCGGCGAGCAAACCATCGCTGAACTCGGCGCAGAAAACGCCACTCTTGTCATCGCTGATCTCGCCGATGAGGCAACACCGCAGTTGCTGGTGGAGCAAGCCATCAAGGCATTCGGCAAGCTGGATGCTGTGGTCAACAACGCGGCGCAGGTCGGCGCGGGGAACCTACAGACCACCGACGGTGCGTGGTTTCGCCGCATGCTGGAGATCAACTGCGTCGTCCCTTACCTCATCATCCGAGCCGCTCTGCCGCACCTGAGTGCAACACGTGGCAGCATCATCAATATTGGCAGCGTCAATGCCTACTGCGGCGAGCCCAACCTCATGCCTTACAGTGTCAGCAAGGGTGCGCTCATGACGCTGACGCGCAATCTCGGCGACACGCTCATGCGCGAAGATGGTGTGCGGGTCAACCAGATCAATCCCGGCTGGGTGCTCACCGAAAACGAGGCCAAGCGCAAACGCGAACACGGCCTGCGCGAAGACTGGTATGCTGATCTGCCAAATGTCTATGCCCCCTCAGGACGCATCATCTGGCCTGATGAGATCGCCGCGTGCGCCGCATGGCTGCTGGCCGATGAATGCGGTCCCATCAGCGGCCAGGTGTTCGACTTGGAACAGTATCCCTTCATCGGCCGCAATCCGCCCAAAGACACCACCACCATTCCCTCCAAATAACTACCATGCCCAAACTCGCCGCTTTCCCCAAAGCCTTCATGCAGGCCCTCTGCAAAGAAGGAACCATGACCGTTTCCGAATGGATTCAACTCGCCTCCAAGCTCGATGTGCAGGGCCTCGAATGGTACGCTGGCTTTCTGGAGATGGCTGATGAGAGCAACTGGCCGCGCTTTCGCAAGGAAGTCGAAGACACAGGCAAAACGATCCCGATGATGTGCTGCTCCCCCGACTTCACCCACCCGGACGCCGCATTTCGCGACAAGGAGATCGCGAAGCAGAAACGCTGGATCGACATGACGCACACGCTCGGCGGATCGTACTGCCGCGTGCTCAGCGGACAGCGTCGTCCTGAACTGACGCTTGATGAAGGTGTCAAACTCGCAGCGGATTCGATCTACGCCTGCCTACCCTATGCGCAGGAGCGCGGCATCACGCTGATCATTGAAAATCACTACAAGGACGACTTCTGGGATTATCCCGAATTCGCGCAGAAAATGGATGTCTTCTGCAAACTCGTCGATGCGGTGAACCATCCGAACTTTGGTGTGAACTATGATCCATCCAACACCTACCTCGCTGGTGAAGACCCGATCGAGCTGCTGAAGCGTGTCTCGCACCGCGTCGTCACGATGCATGCCAGCGACCGCTATCTGGCGGAAGGCACCATCGAAGATCTGCGCAAAGAAGAAGGCGGCGCGCAGGGCTATGCCAAGCGTCTGCGCCACGGCGAGATCGGCAAGGGCCTCAATGACTACGACGCGATCTTTACCGAGCTGAAGAGCAAAGGCTTCAACGGCTGGATCAGCATCGAGGACGGTGTGGATGGCATGGAACAGCTCGCGCGCAGTGTGGAGTTCCTGAAAAAGAAGATCGCCATTTACTGGCCGTAGTAGGCGATTCCGCCCTTCCATTTTAATGAAAACAAACCCACGCAATTTCCTGGGAGGAATCTTCCTGCTCACCTCTCTCTGGCTGAGTGCCGCAGACAAACCGCTGCCAGCCTGCAACCGCATGCGATTTGAGGCGCTGCCTGGAAGTGAACAAGCAATGGTGGGGGCCAAGCTGGAGGGGTCCAACATCTCGCGCACCGAGGGTTATGTTACGCTGGCAACGATCAAGGACGCACCGGCGGCCAAGACTTGGACTGAGGTGAAGTTTGACAATGCCAAGCTCTACCGCTGGCTGCGTCTGTCGATGCCAGCAGGCTCAACGCTGAAGATGGGCAAGGTGGAGATCTTTGCCAATGACCAGCTTCTCGCAGACGACGGCAAAGGGGCCAAGTTCACCCCTTTCGTTGAAGGCAAAGATGCGGTGAACGACAGCGCGATTGGCTTTGATTTATTCGCCACGGCAACTCCCAACCGGCCTGCCTTTTCACCAGCGGAAAGCGATTTGGGCGGACCCACGGATGTAACACTCAGCGGACCGCGCGGCGCAACCATTCGCTACACGCTCGATGGCAGCACGCCAACGGCAGATCATGGCGAGACTTATACGAAACCGATCCACATCGATAAGAACACGACGATCACGGCCATTACGATAGCGCCCGACCGCGCCGCGCCGAGCCTGGCCGTACCGGTGACGTATTTGCTGAAGGAGCAGACCAAGCCGGGCCTCTTCACCGCGCACATTGGCAACAGTCTCACGGGCACCTGCGGCAATTTCTGGCGCTACGCACGCACGGCGGGCTACGCGCATCATCAGGAATCGTTTTTGCGTCCGGGTGCGCTGACGCGCGAGAACTGGGCGGTCGCGACCGGTGACTACAAAAATGACAAGCTGGCCAACGCCAAGGAGATGCAGTCACAGAAACGTGGTACGCCGACATGGGATGAGTACTGGAGCAAAATCGGCAAGGTGGACCTTATCACCCTGCAGCCGCGTGACTTCGATTTGGACAAGGAGATCGCCGCGGAGATCAGCTTCATCCGCAAATTCCGTGAGAAGTCACCGGATCTTCAGCCGTGGCTCTACTGCGAGTGGGTGGAGATGAAACGCGCGCGCCCCACTGACAACGGCACGATTCCGAGCTTTCAAATGAAGAAGACCTTCCCGGCTTTGACCTGGGAAGAATCCATGAGCGCCATGCTGCTCTATGTCGAGGAGCTGCAGCACCGGCTCGGCGAACAGCTCCATGAAGGCAAACCGGCGCACATCATCCCGAGCGCGCTGGCGATGGGATGGATCAAGAACATGATCGACCACGGCCAGTTTCCTGGCGTGAAGCCAGGCTCCTTCTACCCGCTGCTATTCAACGATCAGGTGCATCCCGCCAGCGGCCCGATCCACAATTCGGCGAATGGCGCGTATCTCGTCGATCTCACCTGGTATTCCGCATTCTACCGTGAGGCACCGGAAGGCAAAACACAGCCCATCGAGACCACGTTCACTCCTGAGCAGGCACGCACCATCGAACGCCTTGCCTGGGATGTGATCAAGAACTACCCCGACTGCGGCCTGTATGAAGAGGGCAAGGAGCCCTGTGGCAAGCCGCAGTTCAGCAGCGATGGCAAAGTCATCACGCTCAAGTCTTCGACTCCGGGCGCGTGGTTTCGCTACACGCTCGACGGCACCACACCGACACGCACCCGTGGCTATGTCTATTGTGGGGCGATCAGTGTTCAGCCTGGCATTCAAGTGCAGGCTATCGCCTACAAAAGCGGGATGGCTGACAGCGCCGTTTCTTCCCAGTAAAAATCTACTCACATGAAACCCATCGTACTTTTCAGCTTTCTCGCCCTTGCTTCATTCGTTCATGCCGAGAGTCCGCTCCAGCCTGTCCTGCAGTCATTGGTGGACAAGCACATTGCTCCTGGCGTGGTCGCGCTGGTCGCCAGCAAGGACAAAGTGCTCGACCTTGAGGCGGCGGGTTATGCCAGTCTTGCGAACAAGACGCCCATGCGGAAAGATGCGGTGTTTTGGATTGCCTCGATGAGCAAGTCGCTCACGGGTGCGACCCTGATGATGCTCATCGATGAAGGCAAAGTGAGCCTGGATGATTCGGTGGAAAAATATCTGCCTGAGTTCAAGGGCCAGCAAATCAAGGATGCGGATGGCATCCTGCACGCGCCGAAGCACCCGATCACTGTGCGTGAGGTGATGTGCCACACCAGCGGCCTTGTGCTCGCAAATGAGAAGGGACTGAAGATGACGCAGTCACTGCAGGATAACGTGAAGTTGTTTGCGACTTACCCTTTGCGTCAGGAGCCCGGCACCAAATACGAATACAACAACTGCGGCATCGATACCGGCGGTCGCATCATCGAGGTGGTGAGCGGCATGAACTACATTGATTTCATGCAGAAGCGTCTGTTTGACCCGCTGGGCATGAAAGACACCACCTTCTGGCCAAACGAGGAACAGGCGGCACGGCTGGCGCACACCGCACGCTTCACTGCGGACAAGACAGGTCTTGAAGAGATCAAGCAGGACAAGGATGTCGAACAGCGCATCATCGACAAATGGAGTGAAGGTGTCCATGTGCCGCGCGCCGTCACCGCCGACATGGGTGCCGGGGTGGCTTTCAGCTATGCCAAGCACTATGGTGAGCCGGCCGGCGGCTTCTACTCCACTGCGGCCGACGTGGGCGTATTCTGCCGCATGCTGCTCAATGGCGGCACCCTTGATGGCAAACGCTACCTCTCCGAGCAGGCCGTGAAGCAAATGTCCGCCATTCAAACGGGCGACGTGCCTGTGAATCCGAACGAAGCTTATGGCGTCGGCTGGTCGGTCAAGATCAAGGACGACGAAGGCCCCAGTGTCGGCAGTTTCGGCCACCGTGGCGCCCGGCGCACGGCGATGTGGATCGATCCGAAGAGTGAACTCGCCATGGTGATTCTCGTCGAGCGTTTCGACATGACCGGTGATGAACAGAAGATCATGTACGGCGGTTTCATGAAGGCGGCAGTGGCTGCCTTTGGGAAGGCGGGGAGATAAGCTGCAACCGTGGGATCGATTGGATGGTTCAACTGCTCCTCCACCATGAAAACATTCCGCCTCTCCTTTGCGCTGCTCTCCCTGAGCATATGCGGACTTACTGCTGCTGACGAGCCCGCGATTGATGTGGCACGGGGAAGGCAGCTGATGGAACGATTCAAGGCCGGAGAAACCCTCTCAGCCGAAGACCAGGCCTATTTCGAACGAGTCAAGCAGGCGATCCGCGAGCGGTCCATGAACAAACAGACTGGAGGAGGACCCAATGTCTCTGCCGCGTCCACTTCCTCAGTCAACCCAGACGACTGGAAAATGCTGGTGCCGATCACCGACATGACAACGCTCTACAAGGGTGAAGATGGCGGCCTTTACGGGGGTGGCAAAAATGAACCGCCTGAGGCCCATCAAGCGGCTCACCTTCGCGGGACTGCAATGATCGTGCCGCGTGATGCGAATGGCGAGCCTTCGGCTGAAGGCAAAATCGGCTTCATCACCATTGGCTTCTCAAATTCCTCCATTGAGACCGAGGATTTCAAACGGACCGCTGACAATGATCCGCAGAAGAATCCGCAGGTGGTGATCGTCAATGGCTGCATTGGTGGACGCTCGGCCGTGATGTGGGCATGGGACGGCGCGGACGTGCTGCCCAAGGCCGAACAGGAGCGGCTGGACCAGGAAATGGATCTGCTGGGCATGCCGAAGGGCAAACGCAAGTCCACCAATCGGGAGAAGGACACCTGGCCCACGCTTGCGCAGCGGATTGCAGATGCGGGGTTGTCGGCAAAACAGGTGCAGATCGCCTGGCTCAAGCAGGTGGAGGCCAATCCGAAACCGCTGGGAGAATTCCCGGCGCATGCACGAGCACTGCAGGCTGACATCACGGCCATGCTCAACATCGCTCATCAGCGCTACCCCAATCTGCGCATTGTCTATCTGTCGAGCCGAACGTTTGGTGGATGGTCAGGACGCGCAAGCGGCAGCCCGGAACCTTATGCCTATGAGTCCGGCTTCAGCACACGCTGGCTGGTGCAGAACCAGATCAAGGGTGATGCGCAGCTCAATTTTGACCCCGCCAAGGAGGAGGTGAAAGCGCCCCTGCTGCTGTGGGGCCCCTACTTGTGGGCGCAAGGGACCAGTACACGCAAACTCGACGGACTGACCTGGACACAAAACGATGTGCGCCCCGATCAGCTTCACCCGAATGAATCCGGCTGCCGCAAGACCACCACACTGCTGCTGAACTTTTTCAAAACCAACCCTGGCACCAGCCGCTGGTTCATCAAAGCAGGCGAAAAAGTCGAACCGCTGCCGCTGCCAAAAGGCCCGCCATGAAAGAATTGCTCATCTTCTGCATCGCTTTGCTCTGCATTACGCATGCCGCGCATGCGGACAGTACGCGCCCCAACATCCTCTTCATTCTTGCTGACGACATGGGCTGGAGTGACCTCGGCTGCTATGGGGCGGATTTGCACGAGACACCGCATATTGATCGGTTCGCGAGCGAATCGGTGCGTTTCACCAATGCCTATGCCATGTCAGTTTGTTCGCCCACGCGCTCGACCTTGATGACGGGCAAACATGCGGCACGGCTGCATTTCACGATCTGGGCCGAAGGCGCCGAGAGCGGCGGCCCGAAGAACCGCAAACTGCGCGAAGCACCGTCGATCTGGAATCTACCGCATACGGAAACAACCATCGCCAAGCATCTGCATGACGCAGGTTATCTCACGGCACTTATCGGCAAATGGCATCTGGGAGACTGGTTGCATTACCCCGAGTCGCATGGCTTTGACATCAATATCGGCGGCACCAACTGGGGAGCGCCGCAGTCCTTTTGGTGGCCTTACAGCGGCAGCGGTCGTTTCGGAGATGAGTTCCGTTATGTGCCGCATCTGGAATTCGGCAAGTCAGGCGAGTATCTCACGGACCGGCTCACCGATGAAGCGATCAAGGTGATCGACAATGCTGGCAAACAACCCTTCTTCATCTATCTCGCGCATCATTCCGTGCACACGCCGATCGAGGCAAAGGAGGCCGATGTACTACTCTTTGATGCCAGGCTGCGCGATGGGATGAAGCACAAGCACGCTGTCTATGCGGCCATGAACAAGAATCTCGACGACGATGTGGGCCTCATTCTGGATCATCTGAAAGAGCGCGGCCTGGACAAAAACACGCTCGTCATCTTCGCGAGTGACAACGGTGGCTACATCGGCTCAGACAAAGCCAGCGGCCGCGACATGCCGGTGACGAACAATGCGCCGCTGCGCTCTGGCAAAGGATCTCTCTATGAAGGCGGCATTCGCATTCCGCTGATCATCCGCTGGCCGGGCATCACCGGTACCGGCGGCGTTTGTGATGAACCCGTGGCGACAATGGACCTCTTCAACACCCTGCTCAGCGCCGCTGGCCTGCCCGCGAAGGCGAATGACGGTCTTGATCTAACGCCGTTGCTGAAACAGCCGTCGTCGAAACTGGATCGTGACGCGCTGTTTTTCCATTATCCGCACTACTACCATACCACAACCCCAGTCAGCGCCGTGCGCTCCCGAGACTGGAAGCTGCTGGAGTTCTTCGAAGACCAGCATCTCGAACTCTACCATCTCAGTGACGACATCAGCGAGCAGCACGATCTCGCCAAGGAGATGCCGGACAAGGCCAAAGCGCTGCGCGATCAGCTTCATGCGTGGCGCACAGCCGTGGGTGCTGCACTGCCCGTGACGAATCCCGATATCAAACCTGGCAATCCCAAGGCCAAACCATGAACTATTCCTCGATTGCCCGTCTTCATTTTGCAGCCTTGTTGCTGGTAGCTTTTGCCATCCCCGCTTTCGGTGACGAAACCAAACCAAGCAAAGATGCAGTAGCCGAACGCTCCGGCCTGCGCTGCGTCAGCAGCAAACCTTTCCCTGCGGCTGCCAACAGCCAGTTCATCTCCCTGATGGGCAATGACTTTGAAAGCAACGGCAAGCTTCCACCAGGCTGGGGCCATGGCCTGGATGAAATCGTTTCCAGCACCGATGCGCCTCAAGGCCACGCCTACTTTCGCATGAAAGTAAAAAAGGGAGCAGGCCTCAACAGCCCCATTATGTCGGGCCAGCCTGGGGGATTTTATTTTCTGAGCTTCTGGCTCAAAGCCCCCATCGAGCCCTGGGGCACCATTGCGTTCACTTCGGATGAACGGGAGCCAAGTTTCACCGTCATCCATACGCCGCTCTATTATCCGGTCGTCCCTGTCGAAACGTGGGCCCAGTGGCGGCAGGTGGGTTTCTTTTTCATGCTGCCCCCGCAGTGCACAACGATACAGCTGAATCTGAATCCTCGGGAAGATGGCACAGAGGGGCAGTTCATCAGTCTTGATGACATCCGGCTGCGCACCGTTGACGCGGCTGAGATGTCCGCCGCCTACCAGAACGAGCGGTCGAATCTGCCGCCGTACGATGTCACGCCGCGCCCGGGTGACGGCAAGAATTTGGCGCTCTCAGTGGCGAAGTGGGAAGGCAGGGCTGGCATCCCGGGCAAACCCTTCGTGATTTGGGCGCTGGGGTCGAGCTTTACCGACTGGCAGGGCGGAGGCTACGAACTCATGGAGGCGATTCGCCAGCGTTTCCCCAAGGCACCGCAGATCATCTATCGCAAGCATGGAGGTCCTGGCACTCCGTGGGAATTCGTTGATGGCTGGATCAAACAGTTTGTGGCGGTCGAGGAGCCCGACCTCATTTTCACCTACACCAGCGGCACGCTGGAAGGTCTGGATGCCATGCTGACGGAAATACGACGGCACACCACCGCCGAAGTGATCGTTCCTTCGCTGCACTTCAAGCCGGACAGCAAGATGACACCCGATGACATCGAGCACGGTGCAGGCGTGGTGTGGGACAAGGTGCGGGAGATCTGCCAGAAACACGGAGCCGAATTCGTCGAGAACCGGCGTGAGATGGCTGAATACATTGCACGTGAAAAGCTAAACCCGGACGACCTGCTGCATGATCACAATCATCAAAACATGCATGGGCGAATTCGGATCTGGGACAATGTGAGCCGCCACCTCACGAAGTCCGATCAGACCACCTACAAGCCCGAGTCTCGGGAGCGGCGCATTGCAGTGCTGCAACCCATGGAAAGTACCACCGAGAAACTGAGTCTCTCCGGCGACTGGACCACGAGCGATGGAGTGCTGCGCAGCAGCACTGCGGGTGCTCGTTTGAAACTTACCTTAACCGGCAATCGCGTTGACTTGATTGGTCGCAAAACGACATCAGGAGGCACAGTGAAAGTCTTCCTCGATGGCGAACCCGCTGATCAGGCACCGATTTTCGTCATGAACTGCATCAAGCCAGACAAGAAGAACTGGCGGATCCCTCACTGCGTCGATCTGGGTGCCAATGTAATGCCGCAAAAATGGACGATCACGATGACCAGCAACACGGGCGACTACGACCTCAAAGGCACCGTGACCGGACCCGACGGTGTGGGCAATCTCGCAGCCCCTTTCCGCAGCCGCTCAGGGCAAATCGGCATCGACCCTAAATTCTGGCGTGCAGGCCGGTTGGAAAAGAAAGACCAGCCTGTGGAATACGGTGTCGCCCAAGGAGAGTTCTTCTCCTTCGACGTTTATCGCGCTGCTGTGAGTGAGCTGAGTTTCAAAAGCGAGCACGCAGAGACCTTCAGTGCACCGCTCGCGCGGAACCTGGCCAACCGTCAGCACACGATCGAAATTGTGACTTCAGGCGATGGTGAAGTGGCGATCGATTACCTCTACGTTTACCAGCCACCTGAGAATGATTGAACGCGTGATGCAGTGCTGAAGAGTCTGGATGCTCCCCGGAAGAAGCCCCGAACCAACAATACATGTCTTTTTTTTCCCATCTGTTGTCCAAGCTGCCCTCAGCCTGCCTGATGACATGCATTTGCTTGTGTTCAGCATCCGCTGCTGACACATCAGCAAAGCATCATCGCGAACAAGCAGTCGCTGCGATGGGGGATCTGCTGAACCACTTTTGGACTGGCAGTCCTATTTCGGGGCATATCGTTGGAACATCTCATGGCATGCCCACAACATCGCCCAAGAACGAGCGAGGCATCCTGTGGGAAAGAGCCATGCTGTTTATCACACTGGAAAATCTCTGGCAGGCAACTGGAGATGCCACACTGCAGCAACGACTGCGTGCGGACTGGAGCTACACCAAAAGGATGTTTTCCGTCCAGGAGTTGGAAGCCTGTGGCCAGGCCTCGGGCATCAACTGGGCGGCGGATGATGCCGGATGGTCGGCCTTGATGTATCTGGCGGCGCATCACGCCACCGGCGATGCGGATGCACTGGCGCGCGCACGCGGACTGGTCCGTGCTTCATTCAACCACTGGCTGGATGACCAGATGGGCGGCGGCATGTGGTACAGCGACAAACGGGATCACAAATCCCTCTATCAAACCGCACTCGTACTGGCAGCGCTAAGAATCCACGAACTCACGGGTGATGAATACTTCCGTGAGCAGGCGCTCAAATGCTACACCTGGATGGAAACGCATCTGCTGCGTGAAGACGGACTCTACTGGTGCGACTATGGGACCGCAGGCCCGTCCGGTCAGAATCGTCCGAAGGACATTCACGAAGCTGGCAGCGTGGTCTTTCTGGGCGGCAACATGGCCATGGGCGCGATCCATGCGCGGCTCTTTCACTCAACCAAAGATGACAAGTATCGTGAACGCGCGCTGCGAAACGCCACAGCTCTGGTTAAACAAATTACCACGACGGAGGGCAACTTCATCGATGATCGTGACGCCTGGACCAACGGCGTCTTTGCGGGCGACTGGGCGCGTGAAGTTTTGAGTTTGCCCGGGGCAGACAGCGCGCTACGCGATGCATTGCGCAAAACGGCTGACAGCATTTTCTCCAAAGACCGGACATCGGCTGGCTTTTACGGCGGCTCATGGTCCGGCCCTGCTGAGGGTGAAGGCTCCGTCTGGTGGAAGAAAAAGAGCCTGCCGGAGCAGATCATGACCAGTGCTAATGCAGTTAATATGATCGTTGCAGCATGCATCGAATGAATCCCCTGCGGCTTTTCAATCCACGAAACTCAAGAATTTGAACACCCCCTTATGAACTGCTCAATCTCCATCTCCACCTCGATCACCTCGTTTCTGAGTGAAACTCAGACGCTGCTCAACAAGCTCGACATAGCCGCCCTTGAAAAGGCCACGCAGATGCTGCTCGACTGCTATCACCGCGGTGGACGGATCTACACGCTTGGCAACGGTGGCTCGGCATCGACAGCCTCCCACTTCGCCTGCGACCTCTCGAAGTATGTCATCCCCGACGGACATCGCCCGTTTGACGTGCGCTGCCTCACAGACAACGTGTCGCTTTACACAGCCTGGGCGAATGATGCTGCGCGTGAGGATGTTTTTGCCAACCAGATGCGCGGACTGATCACGGACAAAGATCTGATCATCGTCATCTCGGTACATGGTGGCAGCGGTTTTTCGACGGATCTCGTCAATGGCGCACGCTATGCGCACTCGGTGGGTGCTCAGTCCATTGCGCTTGTGGGTTTTGACGGAGGCATTTTGCATCGGGAGTGCACCTGCTCGCTGCTGGTGCCGGTGGACTCCACACCGCAGACCGAAGCGATTCATCTCGTCATCGAGCATCTGCTCATGAAACTGATCAAAGACGCACTTGCCGCCAGCCATGCTTGATGTTCTATGCATCGGCCACGCCGCCTGTGATGTGAGTCTCTTCGTGGATCAATATCCACCGGAGAACTCAAAGTGCGAAACGCACGAGTCGCTCGAAGCCTGTGGCGGGCCGGCGGCGAATGCGGCATGGCTGCTATCATCCTGGGGACTTCGCACCGGATTCGCGGGCCTGGTTGGCGACGATGTCCATGGCAAGCGAACCCACGATGAATTCACGGCTGCTGGCACCGACGTTTCTTTGCTGGAGCTGCGCCCCGGACATGCGACTCCGCTGTCGATCATCCTCATCAACCGTGAAAGCGGCAGCCGCACCATCATCAACCGCAAAGTCAAAGCAGTTTCGTTTTCTCTGAATGCCGCCGCACTGTTTCCACTCAAGCCACGCGTGTTGTTGTTCGACGGCCATGAACTTGAGGCTTCGCTGACTGCCATGCAGGCGTTTCCAGATGCAATCACCATACTCGATGCTGGCTCATGGCGCGAAGGCACGGCAGTGCTGGCAGGCAAAGTCCATTACCTCGCGGCATCAGAGCGCTTCGCCTTGCAGGCCACAGGCATGAAGAGTTTGCACGATGACGCTGAACGCCGCCAATGTTTGTCCAAATTGCGCGAGCAGTTCCCGACCAAGACCATCGTCACTCTTGGTGAGCGTGGCCTGATCTATGATGCAGGAGATGGATACAGCGAGCTGTCCGCATTCCCGGCCGTTGCCGTTGATACCACCGCGGCAGGAGACATTTTTCATGGCGCTTTTGCATATGCCATTGCAGGCGGCATGCCGCTTCTCGAAGCACTGCGCCTTTCGTCAATGACCGCATCGCTGTCGGTGCGGAAGGCTGGCGGCAGATCTTCCATTCCCACATTGGCCGAAGTGAAGGAGGCGCTGGCACATGTTTAAAGGCTCATCACTCTGCGTCGTCGGCAACATCAACCGCGATGTGAAGACATCGCCGCTCCATGCCGGTGAACATCTTCTGCGCGATGGTGAGTCGTCGGTCAGCTCCATCAGCGAAACCATCGGCGGCGGCGGAGCCAACAGCGCTTTTGCGGCGGCAGCTCTGGGAGCCAAGATCTCGTTCGTTGGCAAGGTCGGCAATGATGCCCTGGGAAACCGGCTGGAACGCACAATGGCAAAGCATGACATCGTCTCGCACCTTGCCAAAGACCCCGTTCATCCGAGCGGGACCTCCATCGCACTCATGCTCGACAACGGCCATCGTCACTTTGTCAGCTGTCTGCCTGCCAATGAAGCACTGACCTTTGAGGACATTGATCTGCACGCCCTAGAAGGTGTGCAGCACCTGCTGCGTGCGGATGTCTGGTTTTCCGAGGCCATGCTATTTGGCGGTAATGCCAGGCTGTTTCAGGCAGCAACTGAGCGCGGCATTCCGGTCTCGTTGGATTTGAACTGGGATCCGCAATGGGGGCATGCCCCTGCAGCGCAGATTGAAGCTCGCAAGCAAGCCGTGCGTGATGTCCTGCCTCTCGTGAGCTTGGCGCACGGCAATGTACGTGAACTGGTGGAATTCACCGGAGCGCCAGAGCTCGACAGCGCGTTGCGAAAGCTCACGACGTGGGGAGCCAAGGCCGTGGTGGTTCATCTCGGCGCGCAGGGAGCCGGCTATTATCAAGATGGCGCGTTGCTCACCGAACCACCAGCACCTGTGCGCTCACTCGCCCACTCGGCAGGCACAGGTGATGTCTTGAGCGTGTGCCTGATGCTGCTGCACCAGCGCGCAGACATCGCCATTGCTGAACGTCTGCGTACCGCAAACGGCATCGTGGGGCAATTCATGGAGGGCTCGCTCTCACTCATCCCTGCACTCGCCGACTGATTCCAAACGTTTTCGCATGAAAAGACTTTTCCGCCATCTCGGCATTTGCCTCTTGGTAGCCGGCCTGCAAGCCCATGCTTCCCCACCCAACATCGTCATTATTCTCGCAGACGATTACGGCTACGGCAGTGCTGGTTGCTACGGTGCTGACGCAAAACTTGTGCGCACCCCCAACATCGACCGTCTGGCGGCGGAGGGGCGGCGTTTAACGGATGCAAGCACGCCTTCTTCGGTGTGCTCGCCCACACGTTACGCGCTGCTCACCGGGCGCTATTGCTGGCGCACTGCATTAAAATTTGAAACGCTCAGCACTTTCGCACCGCTGCACATCGAGCCAGGACGGCTCACCATGGCCTCCATGCTCAAGGCGCATGGTTATCAAACCGCCGCCATCGGCAAATGGCACCTGGGTTACGGCATGGCTGGCAGCGATCCCAAATGGCGCACAGATTACTCGGGAGAGCTCAAACCAGGACCGCTGGAGTTCGGCTTTGACTACCATTTCTCGGTGCCGCAGAATCATGGCGACGTGACAGGCGTGTTCGTGGAGAACCATTTTGTGTATGGCCTGCGCTCTGGGAAAATTCCCGCTGACATGAAACTGCCAGGGCCCACACCGGATGATGACCGCTTCACCTCCGCATACACCAGTGAAGCGCTGCAAGGTCGAGGCAAAGCGCCGCTCGTCATTGATGCGCCTCATCGCAAAGACGAGCAGGTGATGTCAGTGCTCACCGACAAGACGGCGCAGTGGATCGGCCAGCAAAAGCCCGACCGTCCGTTCTTCCTCTACTACACACCGGTCGCGGTGCATGAGCCGGTTACACCATCAAAGGAATTTCAAGGCTCAAGCGCCGCAGGAAAGTTTGGCGACTGGATTCATGAGCTGGACCGCAGCGTAGGCAGCGTGCTCGATGCACTGGCCATGAACGGTCTCGCCGACAACACGCTCGTCATCTTCACCAGCGACAATGGAGGTGTCGTCGAACTCGGCAATGCCAAAAGATCTGAAACCCAGGCGGTGAATGCCGGTCTCGCAGTAAACGGAGCCTGGCGCAGCGGCAAACAGCACATCTATGAAGGTGGTTTCCGCGTGCCGTTCATCGCACGCTGGCCGGGCAAGATTCCTGCGGGAACGGTCTGCGATGAAATGGTGAACTTGGTGGACCTGCTCGCGACGACTGCGGCGATTGTTGGCTACAAGCTGCCACCTGCGAGTGACGCAGCTGAAGACAGCCGGAACATTCTGCCCGCGCTGCTGGGTGAAAAAAATGCCAAACCTGCACGCCAAGATATGATCTTGAACAGCAATGCCGGCGTGTTCGCAATCCGCAAGGGACCGTGGAAATGGATTGAAGGCGTGCCCGCGGGGCATCTCCCGCCGAATCTGAGCAAATCACACGCGAAAGAGTTTCAGCGAGTGCTCTTCAACCTCCACGATGATCCTGGCGAGACCCGAGATGTCAGCGCGGAAAATCCTGAAATCGTCAAAGAGCTGGAAACACTGCTGCGAAAACAGCGCGATGCCGGTCACACCCGCGACTTGTCAGCACAATCGTCCGCTGCAGGTTCTGAGCCAAAGGCCCCGTAAAATAGACTCCAGATTTGCGTTAATCCTCCCAATCTCTCCCACCATGCGCATCGGCATTCTCAGCAAAGTCTTCGCACGTCCCACATTGGAGGAGGTGTTTGATGCCGTGGCAGATGCCGAACTGGAATGCGTGCAGTTCAATTTGGAAAGCGCCGGATTGATACCGATGCCGGAGGCGGTTCCTGCAAGCCTTGCCGGCCGGATTCGTGGAGCTGCAGCAAGCCGCGGAATTGCGATCGCCTCCGTGCAAGGAACGTTTAACATGACTCATCCAGATGTGGAATTTCGCCGTGATGGCCTGCGACGGCTGCGCGAGATTGCCTCTGTGTGTGAACTCCTGGACACCAAAGTCATTGCCATCTGCATTGGCACCCGAAACCCGCAAAACATGTGGGGTCATCATCCGGACAATGGCACACCGCAAGCATGGCACGACATGACAGCATGCGTGCGCGAGGCCGTTGAGATCGCACGACAGGCAGGCGTGACGCTGGCGCTTGAACCTGAAGTCACCAACGTGGTGGATTCGGCTGAGAAGGCTCGGCGACTGCTCGACGAAATCGGCTCGCCACACCTCAAGGTCACCATGGATGGCGCAAACTTGTTTCATGCGGGTGAGCTTCCGCGCATGGCAGAGGTGCTGGGCCATGCCTTTGATCTGGTCGGCCGCGACATCATTCTGGCACACGCCAAGGATCTCAGCGCTGATGGCGAGGCGGGCCACGAAGCCGCAGGCCACGGACTGCTCGACTACAACCGCTACCTTTCCCTGCTTCACTCACATGGCTTCTGCGGCCCCCTGCTGCTACACGGACTGAGCGAGGCGCAGGTACCCGGCTGTGTGGCATTCCTGAGCGAGAAGCTCGCAAGCCTGCCCAAAGTCCATTGAACTGTTTTACCAACATGAACATGCATTTAAGATTTCACGAGTTCGCGTTGTTCGTCTTTTTACTTTTAATCAGTGCCGCAGTCGAAGCCGCCGAAAACGGCGGAGCAAGCCGACCGAACATTCTGTTCATCATGACCGACCAGCATCGCTGGGACTGCATCGCAGCGAATGGCAACAAGCTCATCAAGACACCCAACCTGGATCGTCTGGCCGCACGCGGTGCCAATTTCACCCATGCCTTTGTGTCCTCACCTGTGTGTGTGCCCTCACGCATCAGCTTTTTCACGGGACGTTACGCTCACTCGCATCGAAATCGCGTGAACTACACTCCACTGGACCGAAATGAAATTTTGATGCAGGCGCGATTCAAAGAGGCGGGTTATCGCACCGCCGCAGTTGGCAAATTGCACTACTACCCACCGAACCGGGAGGAGGCGCTGCGCACCGGCTTTGATACGGCCGAACTGCATGATGGCTCCGCGATCACCGACCTATGGTCGGATTACGTCAGATGGCAGCGGGAGAACGACCCGCAGCCGCATGTGTACTACCGGGCGACGGCCAAGAACATCGCGCCGGGCAAGAATCCACTTCGCTCGGTCCTTGATCTGAAATTCACCGACACCGCATGGACCGGTGAACGTTCACGCGCTGTACTGAATGACCTCACGAAAAATGAGCAGCCGTTTTTCTTCTATGTTTCCTTCTGGAAACCACACTCGCCGTATGAAGTCGCTGAACCTTATGCATCCATGTATGACAACGTGGAAATTCCGATCCCTGACACGGTCAGTCTCGACACTGTGAAGAACCTGCCGCTGCCGGTGCAAAAGCTTGCCATGCGCAACGGCGGCCCCAAGCTGGACCGCGAACGGCTCGAGTGGGCCTACCGCAGCTACTACGGCACCATCACCCACGTCGATTCCGAGATCGGCCTGCTGCTGGATGCGCTCGAATCATCCGGCAAAGCAGCAAACACACTCATCGTCTTCAGTTCCGATCATGGCGATCAGCTTTATGAACACGCCATCACCGACAAGAACTGCTTCTTTGATCCCTCCGTGCGCGTTCCGTTCATGGTCAGCCTGCCGGGCCGCATTAAAAGTGCGCAGTACGACCAGCTCATTGAAACCGTTGATCTGCTGCCGACGCTGCTGGAGTTCACCGGCATTCCTGAGCCGCGCGAAGTGCAGGGCCGCAGTTTTGCGCCATTGATTGCCGCCATGGGCCGCAGCTACGAACCGCATGCAGAGGTCTTCAGCGAAAACATCATTCCCGAAGTCATCACTGGCGGGAAAACGGACATGCCCTTTGAAAAAGGACAGGGCGTGGGAGGCATCCGCCATCCCGATGCCAAGATGGTCCGAACCGAGCGCTGGAAGTACTGCTACTATCCCGATGGCTATGCGGAGCTCTATGACCTGCACGCCGATCCACTCGAAACGAAGAACCTCGCCGGACTGGCAGACAAGCGTGATATCGAATTCGACCTGCGTACGCGCCTGCTAAACTGGCTCATCAACAGCCAGGAGACCGATCAGATCCAGAACCGCTGGCTGCTGCCGGAGAAAAAGTGAACCCAGCCGGTCCCGTCTAACATTCTATTAAACACCATGAGACTTCACCTCAGCTTGATCTGTCTGTGTTTGTTCGCAGTCTTTTCGAGAGCCGATGAGTTCACATCGAGCGGTGTCAAAATTTTCTACACCGTACAAGGGAGCGGCACTCCAGTGGTGTTGATTCATGGCCTCCATTCAAGCGGAGCCATGAACTGGACCATGCCAGGCATCACCGCTGCACTGGCACAGAATCACCGCGTCATTGTGATGGACTGCCGTGGCCACGGGAAGTCAGACAAGCCCGATACCGATGCAGCCTACGGCACCACGATGGCGGAGGATGTGGTAGCACTGCTTGCTCACCTCGATGTTCGAAAAGCCCACATCGTCGGTTACTCAATGGGCGGCATGATCGCACTGAAGACAGCGGCGCTGCATCCCGAGCGCGTGCAGAGCCTGCTGCTGTGTGGCATGGGCTGGCTGCAGGATGGCAGCACTTTGCAAAGCTTCTGGGAGCACATTCCCGTGAGGGAACGCCTGATCGGCGGCAGCAGCGGCCCCGCCTGCATGAAGGGCATGGCGCGTCTCGCGGTCACGCAGGCGGAGGTCAAGGCGCTGAAGATGCCCGCCTCCATCATCGTGGGTGACCGCGATCCGGTGGAGAAACTTTACATCGTGCCACTGACTCGCATACGCCCTGACTGGCCGGTAACGAAGATTGCAGGCGCTGGACATATCACCTGCGTCATGAAGCCTGATTTCCGCGAAGAGGTGGTGAAGGCGATTGCGAAATTTGAGAAGTAAGACACTACACTGACCCAACCATGAAAAACCTCCTGCTCCATCTATGTCCCTGCCTTGTTCTGCTCACTGCTGCGCTGCATGCCCAGGAGCCGGAACGCATCCGCGATGTCATCTACACCAAGCATGATGGCGTGGCGCTGACCATGGATGTGTTCAAGCCGGTGAAGCCGAACGGCGCGGGCATCATCAAGATCGTGAGCGGCGGCTGGAAATCGAACCACAATGGCATCAACGACGGTGGCTGGCCGAAGGCGGGCTACACCACGTTTGTGGTCGTTCATGGCACGCAGCCGAGGTTTCAGGTGGAGGAGATCGTGGCGGATCTGAACCGCGCTGTGCGCTTTGTGCGCGCCCATGCGGCAGACTATGGCGTGGATCCGCAGAAGCTCGGCGTCACGGGCGGCAGCGCAGGCGGACACCTGAGCCTGATGCTGGCAACGCGTGGAGGCCCAGGCGATGCGAAGGCGACTGACCCGATTGACCGTGAAAGCAGCGCTGTGAATGCCGTGGCGTGCTTTTACCCACCGACCGATTACCTGAACTGGTTCGAGCCGGGCGACAATGCGGTGGGCATTGGCAAGCTCGCAGCGTATGCAGGAGCTTTCGGTCCGAAAGCAGCGACGGAAGAAGGTCGTGCAGCATTGGGCCGTGAGCTGTCGCCGATTTACTGGGTTCACAAAGGACAGCCGCCCATCTTCATTGTGCATGGCGATGCCGACCCGCAGGTTTCAATCACCCAGTCGCAGCGTTTTCTCAAACGCTGCCATGAAGAGGGAGTGGTGTGCGAGCTTGTCATCCGCGAAGGCGCGGGCCACGGTGGCTGGCAGGAAATGCCGCAGGACACGGAACGCATGGTCGAGTGGTTCAATCTGCAACTGCTCGGCAAGCAGCCAGCCAAGGCCTTCACACTGGATGTTTCGTCTCTGCCCAGCACACCGGTGCAGAAGGTGAAGAAGCCTTGAATCAAAGATTTCGCGCGTTCTTTATCATGAATATCTTCATCTGCCTGCTGCTGCTCACCGCCCTTGTTTCGGCCGATGATTCAGCGAAACTCACCGCGCTGCTTGAAAAAGGAGGAGTGGTGACGATTCCGGCGGGAGACTACCATCTTGATGGCGCCAGTCCGTTGCCCCTGGCTGCGAACATGACCGTGTTCGCTCATGGGGCCAGATTCATTCTGCCAAAGTCACTGCCGGACAAAGCACGGGTGGTGCTGTTTGCAGGTGCCGACATCGCTAACTTCGCGTGGCATGGCGGCGAATTTGTTGGCTATGTGTTTGATCCGGCCCAAGCGGAAAATTCATGGGAACCCAATGCGAACACCAAGGGCATCGAGATCACCACGACGAAAGAAGGCGGTACGCATGACATCCTGTTTCGTGAAGTGAAGTCCAACGGCATGGCCGGAGCCGTGATCGGGATTCATGGTCTGGCCGGCAAGAGCAGCGAGAGCGAGGTGAAGGCCTATGCCGAGCGCGTTGCGGTGGAAAGCTGCACACTGCTGCGCAGCGGCAAATTCATGTGGGACTACGGCCACCTCTGGCAGATCATGACTTTTCCGGAGTCTTACGAGCCATTGGAAGTCGATCGGGCCAGGAAATATTTCCGCACCGATCTGATGCGTGAAGTGACGTTCAGCGGCGATCTCGTGAAATTCAACAACACCAACCGTCCGCTCGTTATCAGCAAGACTGACGAGCCAAGCGAAGCCCTCTCTTTCATGGGTGCTGGCTTGCCCAAAAACCTCGTCCGTGGTCGGCAGTACTTTGTCGTCGAATCGACACCTGAATTTATCAAGGTCTCCGACCAGCCGAAAGGTACGCCGATTCACTTTGAAAGAGATGGCGGCGGCAGCCTGGCCTTCAACCTCAGCGGCACTTATCTTGGCGCGTATGCCCCGACTGGCAGCGGTCCGGGCAAAGGCGCTTTTGACATCGTGGGGGCGAAGGACGTCCGCGTCACCGGCTGCCAGCTCAGCGCGGCGGGAGACACCATGCACATCCAGCGCAGCCAAAACATCATCTTTGCAAACAACCACATCCTCGGCAGCCGCATGGGGGCCTTCTTTCTGGCGGAGTATTGCAAAAATGCCACAATCACCGGCAACCTCGTCGATGGCACGAATGGTTCTCGCGTGATCAGTGTGGAGAAAAGCTGCACAGACGTGACGATGACGGGCAACACTTTTCGCAATGGAGGGCGCGGCGCGTGGATCAATCAACCGGTCAATTTCATCATGACCGGCAATGTCTTCGTCAACAACACCACGAAAAACGAGCCCGACATGCGTCGTGGGCGCATCGCCTACCGCACCGCAAAACCGGGTGAGTTCCCCGAGCTCTACTTCACGATCTATGAGCCTGGGGCGACCTATGGCCCCATCATCGTACGCGACAACATCTTCATCCTTGGCGACTCCGCCCCCACTGAGGCCGTCACTTTTGCGCCCAATGGCCACGATCTGCAATTCACCGGGAACACCTTCCAAAACAAGGCAGCGATCATCGTCGTGGACCCAAGCTGCAAGAATGCATTGATCGAAAGCAACCAGGGAGCGACGACCGTCCGCAAACCGGTGGACTTCAATCACGGACGGCGGTGAATGCCCACTCAAAATGCGAAACCGCTCGAAAGACCCAGATTGTCTGTGCTATAAGACAGGACCATGGCTCTTACCCGCATTTACCTGATCCGTCACGGTGCCACCATTCTGACTGCCGAAGACCGTTTTGCCGGCACCACCAATGTGCCTCTTTCGGATGAAGGCCGCACACAAGCGGGACGCCTTGCGCAGCGCTTGAATGGACTGCCAGTCACGGCGGTTTACGCCTCACCACTCGACCGCACGATGGAAACCGCTCGCATCCTGGCTGCCCCCCATTCACTGGAGGTCAATCCACGTGACGGGCTGCGTGAGATCTCCCATGGCCATTGGGAGCAATTCACGCGCGCCGAAGTGGATCAGCAATTCCCCGCCGAATCTGCCGCCTGGGATGAAGACCCCTTTACCTTTGCACCTGCCGGTGGCGAAAGTGGCCTCGCAGTAACCGCACGCGCCCTGCCCGCACTGCTGGAAATTGTCAGACATCATGAAGGCGAGTCGGTGATCGTCGTTTCGCACAAAGCGACGATCCGCCTGCTGCTCAGTTCCTTGCTCGGGTTCGATCCGCGACGGTATCGGGACAATCTGGATCAGAACCCTGCGGCCCTGAACGTCGTGGATTTCAAAGATCCCGTGCGTGCACGCTTGATGCTGTTCAACGATACCTCGCATTACTCCGAGGATACGCTGATCAAACCTGATACGCCCAAGGCCTGTCTGTCGAGCTGGTGGGCGAAATAGGCCCCGCCCCACCTCAAACATCATTGCGAACTGGCGCAGCATCCCCACAGTTCTGCCTCCATGAACGACGACCTTCTGCGTGACACCGAACGCTTTCTCCATGAGCAGATCCCGCTCACACGCGCCATGGGCATAATGTTGGAAAGCTACGATGGAGAACAACTCGTCGTGACGGCTCCGCTGGAGCCAAATCACAACCACCTCGGCACCGCATTCGGCGGCAGCCTCAGCGCCCTGACCACACTGACCGGCTACGCGATGCTCTGGCTGCAACTGGGCGACCGCAATGCCCATATCGTCATCCGCGAGAGCAACATCCGGTACAAACACCCGGTGCGAGGCATGCTGCGTGCCGTGTGTCTGAGGCCAGACGAAACTTCCCTGGCAAGCTTCAAGGTGGTTTTCCAGAGCACTGGCAAAGCCCACCTCAAACTGCAGGTCCAAGTCATTCAGGCAGATCAAGTCTGCGTGATGTTTGAAGGTGATTTCGTGGCACTAAGATAGCCATCGGAATGGCCCCGAGCTAACTCAGCCGTCTCACTTGGCCTTCGCCGCGCCCATGTCCACGAGTTCAACGCGGCGGTTTTTCGCACGACCTTCCTCAGTGGCATTCGTTGCTACGGGAGAAGCAAAAGAAATCCCCACGGGAAACAGCCGCTCCTTGGAAATGCCTTTTTCAGTCAGATTGGATACCACGGAGTCTGCACGCCGCTGGGACAGGCTGCGATTGTACTCAAAGCTGCCTTCCGTGTCCGTGTGCCCCACAACCAGCACACGCAAGTCCGCTTTGTCCTGCAGCAGTTTGGCAATTTCGGCCAGGGTGGCTTCGGAATCTGGGCGGATCGTGGCTTTGTCCGTATCAAACTGGATGCCGTAAAGGGCCACCTTGCCGTTGAGGGCGATCTGGCTGGCCATTTCCTCCGCCTTCACCAGCACCATCTTCTGCTCCATCGGCTTCACCTCGCAGATGTCCACGCGCACAATGGTGCTCTTTTCGGGAACCTTTAGCGAGGCTGCCGTCCATGAGGCTTCAAATGACCAGACAGAACAAAACACATCTCCTTCTGGGCGGGTCAGTCGAGTGGCAAGATAATGCGACTTGGTCTTGTCCGGCCCCTGCATGGCCATGATCTGCGGATAATCCCGGTTCGTGTTCGCCGACGTCATGCCATAAACTTCCATGGCCAGATTGTCGCCCTTGTTCTTTTCGACCTCTTCACCCGAGGCACGGAAGAGAATCTCGAAGCCTTTTTCCTTCAGTTCATTCTCATACTGGCGCACGCCTTCCAAGGTGCCGATGCCTGCAGGCAAATTGTAAAACAGCGTGGTCTTGCGCCCTTCAACCTCCACCTTTTTGAAGGGCTTCATCTTTCCTTCGTTGTAATCAAACACGATGCACTCCAGCGCCATCTTCAGTGCATCGTAGTTCTTCTGCTCATACCATACCAGCGACGATCCTTCGTACCGCTTGAGCAGTGGATGGTCTTTGCCGCCCTTCACATCCGCAGCCGATGAAACTCCCACGAACAACTCACAGACAAACGCGGCGATGATCCAAGCACGCTTTAGAATATTCATATGCGGGAGAATGAACTCGCAGCACCATCACGCAAGTAATCTCCTTGGACGGAACGCCGAATAATTTGAGGTGCTGAGATTGATTCATCGCCGCTCCTGGAAGCGGCACCTCCTCCATCCGAACTTGCAAGAAGTCCGCATGCCAGCCGTTGAAACGCTCCCATGATTCGCCAGACACTCCTCTCTTTCATTCTCGGCACGGCCTCCATGGCTGTTGCCGGTCAAACTCTGCCCGAAAGCGCCAAAGTTGGCTACTTCTATGCCGGCTGCCAGGCCTACACTTTCAAGTCCTTTGATTTGATGACGGCGTTTGAAAAAATCGCCGCTGCCGGAGGCAAGACGGTGGAATTTTTCCCCGGTCACCTGCTTAACAAAGCCGATCCGAAGTCCAAGTTCGATCACAACTCCACAGCGGAGCAGCGTGCGCCGGTGAAGGCCAAGCTCAAGGAGCTGGGCCTCACGCCCGTGGGCTATGGTGTGGTGCGCCTGCCTAAAAAAGAAGACGAGTGCCGCAAAATTTTCGACTTCTGCAAGGACATGGGAGTCGGCGTGGTCGTCAGCGAACCGGCTGACGATGCATTCGACCTCATCGAAAAACTGGTGAAGGAATACGACATCAAAATGGCGATTCACAACCACCCGAAAAAGCCGCTCGACCGCAGCTATCGCTACTGGGACCCCGAGTATGTGCTCAGCCTCGTAAAAGACCGCGATCCACGCATGGGGGCGTGTGCTGACATCGGCCACTGGGTACGCTCGGGCGTGAAACCCACCGACGCGATCAAGATACTCAAAGGCCGCATCTTTGACAGTCATATCAAAGACCTCGACGCGTTCGGCGTGCGTGAAGCCAAGGACATGATCTGGGGCACCGGCCAGTCCGACATCCCAGCCGTGCTTAACCTCTACGCCGAACAAGGTTTCCTGGGACCGCTGGATGCAGAATGGGAAAAAGACTGGGAGACCAGCCTGCCTGACGTGACCAAGTGCATGGAGTTCGTAAAGAACTTCAAGCCGACAACAACAAAGTAACCGTCATATCGAAATCAATTCCACTGCGGCGCAGGGTCATGCACCCTGCGCCGCCTTGTGTTTCGCACGCTTCAATTCGTGGCGGCAGTATCCAACATTGACCAGACAACATCTGCGACCATCATCCCACGATGAAAAGCCTCACCCTGCTCATCTCGCTCTTTCTGCTCTGCCTTAGCGCAACCATCACCCGCGCCGATCAGTTCGTGCTGTTTGATGTCACGTTCACTTTTACCCAGGAGGACGCGCTCAACTCGAAGCCCAATCAATCACATTACTATGTCAAAGGTGACATGCTGAATGTTGCACGTCCCAAAGACTGGACCGCTCCCGTGGATTACCGCAACGGCACCGTGCATGTGCGGCTCGAAGTCCTCGAAAAGCCTTCAGGGGATCAGCCCACGACATGGAGCGTCTGCTACATTCCCTACAAGGGGCAGAACCACGGCTACGGATGCATCGGCACCGGCGCTTACAAAACGACGGGCGTGCATGAGAAGGACCTCGACATGACCACCTTCTGGCAAAACAACGACATTCTCTGGGATCAGGGAATCAAAGAAATGCACCTGGTCATCAAAGACGATCACAACCTCCACGCTCACAAACGGCCCGATCCAGAGAAGTTCTTCCCCACCAAGGTACGCATGACGCTCATTCAGGTGTCGAAGGGTGCAAAGTATGACCCCTCGCAGGTGCCTGGGCTGGCGGCAAAGAAGCGCTAAGCATCAACAAATGCTTCCAGGGGATTCACCCGACGCACCTTTTGCTGCTGCCTTAAAATGTGTTCAACCTTAAGGACTGGCCTTCCAACCAGTAGATCCTGCGTTCGAGCCTCGTCTGGCGTTCCGCGTTCGGATTGGGATAGAGAATCGGATACCAGGCAGTCATCACAGCCGCACGGGCAATGAGGCTGTGGTGCAGTGCCTGGGCGTCTATCGTACCACCGGCTTCGGCATAGGCATCACAGATCACCTTCACCGTGGTGTGGTCTTCCTCCAAAATCTGCGCATTCCAGATGATCGAAGCCACATCCCATTCGATGGGTCCGTAGTAGGTGTCCTCCCAGTCGGTCCACAACAATCCGCGAGTGGTGTTCATGAGATTGCCCATATGAGCGTCGCCATGCAGCGCTTGGTGCGGAAATTGGCCGAGTATCTCGATGGAACGCGTGAGATGATCTCGCAGCATTTGCTGCGTGGCTTGAGGAAACAGTTCACGGTCACGCAAAATCGCGAGGCTCTCGGTGAGGATCGCCAGCTTGGGCAAAGGCATCTCAAAGCGGCGCATGATGTCGTGGCACTCGCGCAGCGTGCGGCCGATCTCGCGGGGATCAGGTGCGGCATCAATGCGGGTGACGAACTGCCAGAAGTTCATCGGATAGCCAAGATGCTCATGCGGCCCCGGCGGCAGTTCCGGGTGCAGCGGGATCACTGGTGCACCGTGCGCCGTCAGATGCTGGGCGATGGCATTCTCCCGCGCAAACCACTCCGTGCCCTGCCGTGGCCCGTCCACATCCTGCACCACACGTGCCACCAGCATTTCAGTCAGGCGCAGCACCAGCGTGCTGCCATTTTGCAGAACGTCACAGCGATCCGGTATGATGCCATGAGCGATGGCCGTTTCGGTGGCGGCACGAATGGGAAGATCGGTGTCAGTCATGAGATTTCAAAGCGCCGGGCCCAACCCAATCGCAGGATTTCACACACGCTCCGGCGAGTGTCGCTGCCCATCGAACTCGCCAGCCGGAGATCTCTGTCGCATATTCCCGCGCTTCATCATCGTGATAAGCCGGCTGTGGCTGCAGGGCGAGTGATTCGTCAATGATCACCCGCACGTCATCCGGCACAGAGCTGTCGCAGTCCCAGCGCACTGGCAGGCGTGGCGGCGCTTCATCTGCAAAGCCGCTTTGGGCTTCAGGCACTGAGTCGGCAAAACGTACGTAAGGTTTGATGTCGAGAATGGGCGTGCCATCCACGAGATCGACGCCCGATACGAACAAACGCGGAGCGGCATCGCCTTCCAGCTCGACGCGGTCAAGTTTCACCACACTCAGCGTCAGCCGGTTTGGCCGAAAAGGCGAGCGCGTGGCAAACACCCCGCGCCGTTCATTGCCCCCGAGCCGCGGTGGGCGCACCGTGAGCGAGGTCGGTTCTTCAGTGACCAGATGAAACTGCGTGATGAGCCACAGGTGGCTGAACTGCTCCATGCCGCGCACCGCTTCCATGCGCCGGTACGCCGGCTCAAACTCGACCACGCCCCAGGCGCTGGGCACCAGCCCCGACTGCCGTGGCACGCCGAACTTGTCGGTGTAGCACGTGCGCAGTGTGGCGATGACGTTCAATGAAATCATGGTGCGAAGTGAGCGCGCGCTCACACATCCGCATCCCTTTTCTTCATCTCTTGCTGAATCCGGTGGCAGCTTCATCTTGCCCACGCATGCCTCCTGCCCGTCTGCTGTTTACCCTTCTGCTCCTCACCTCATCTGCACATGCCGAGCGCATGAGCTGGCTGGAGAATGACCGGGTGAAACTGGGCGTGGATCTTGAACGAGGCGGAGCCATCACCTTTCTGGCGAGCGTGAAGGACGGCGCCAATGTGATCAACAATTTCGATCTGGGACGTCAGGTACAGCTCTCGTTTTTCTCCGGTCCGGTGCCGTTTGAAGCGAACGGGCAGAAGCCAGCGGAGCACTGGCGGCACATCGGATGGAATCCCATTCAGACTGGAGACGATTTCAAAAACGCCAGCCGCATTCTCGCGCATGAAAACGACGGCAAGCAGATCCACCTCACCTGCGTGCCCCTGCAGTGGCCCCTCAACAACGTGCCTGGCGAATGCACCTTCGACTCCTGGCTGGAACTCGACGGTGCCGTGGTGAAGGCACGGGCACGGCTCACGAACACACGCAGCGACACCACGCAGTATCAGGCACGGTTGCAGGAACTCCCCGCCGTGTATGCAAATGCCGCGTTTCCACGCGTGGTCAGCTACATTAATGAGAAGCCCTTCACGCAGGATGCGGTGTCCTCAGCGCCAGCGCCTCAAGGCAAGCACCCCTGGTCTTTTTGGACGGGCACTGAAGGCTGGGCGGCGCTGCTGGATCAGCATGACTACGGCCTCGGCCTCATCACCCCAGGTCGCGTGCATTTCACCGGCGGCTTTGCCGGCAAGCCCGGCCCCAATGACACGCATGGCAACAGCACCGGCTATCTGGCGGGTCAAGGCCAGGAAATTCTCGATCACAACATCGTCTATGAATTCCGCTACGAGCTGGTACTGGGCACCGTTCAGGAGATCCGCGCACGTGCCGCCACGCATCAACCGAAGGGACCACCAGAGTGGAGTTTTGCGCAGGATCGTCAGGGCTGGCACTACCAAAACGCCCGTGACACCGGCTGGCCGGTGAAGAACTACCTCCACATGCTTCTGGAGCAGGACGATCCGCAGTTGATCAGCCCGCTGACTTTCTGGCAGGCGGCCGATGCGCCCTACCTCATCATCGACGCCGCTTTTCACACGAAGCAGAAACAAGGCTCCGTGATGTGGCAGATGCATGGACAGCCGGGTTTTGCGGCTGAAAACATGACCTCCTTTCCCCTCATCGCCGATGGCGAGTTTCACCGCCATGTCATCTCGCTGTCTGCCATCCCCTCCTACCGTGGCGGCATGCTGCGCCTGCGAATCGATCCCGTGGGCAGCGGTGAAGCTGGGGCATGGATGAAGGTGCGAAGCATTCAGTTCTCAGCCAAGCCGGAGTGACCGCACCAAGCAGATCGCCACCTCAGCCCACGATCCGCCACGTCAGCTCCATCCCCATGCCGAGAGGAAGCGGCGTCACCGGCCCTGCAGGTGTCTCCAGCAGCGTCATGGACTGCGCCGCCTTCTCCATCTGGAAACTCTTCTCCGACACAGGGAACCCATAAAACACCGGCCCATTGAGACATAGAAAACGCTCCAGCAGCGCCTGCCCCTCTGCCGTGCCGAGATCCACGCCGGCCTCCTCGAAGGCCATTGCATAGAGCTGCGGCGCACAGCCTCCGGTGAAGCAACCCGCCGCGCAGCCGCAAGCGGTCGCCTTCGTCGTATGCGGCGCACTGTCGGTGCCCGCAAAAAACTTCTTCTGGCCCGCCGTCGTCACTGCGTATCGCAAGGCCGCACGGTCATCCTGAAACTTCACAATTGGAAGACAGTAGAGGTGATACTTCAGCCCCTGAATCAGATGCCCCAGCGTGTAGAGCAGATGCTGCGGCGTGATCGTCGCGCCCACATGTTCCGGCGCCCGCGCCACAAACTCCGCCGCCGTGCGCGTGGTGATGTGCTCGCACACAATCCGCAGCTTTGGATGCGCCGCGATCAGCCGCGGCATGCGCTCCGTGTAAAAACGCGTCTCTGCATTCTGCTGCGCGTCGATGTAGTCCGGCCCGCTCAGTGCATGCTGCTCTCCATGGATGCACAGCACGATGCCATGCTCCTCCATTGCCCGCAGCACCTCGCCGCCGATCAGGTCATCCATCGGCATGCCATGCTCTGCATTCGTCGTCCCATGCGGCGGGTAATACTTGCAGGCCCGCAGCAACCCGGAGGCTGCACCGTCGCGGATCATTGCCGCCGTCGTCTGCCGTGTGAGGTACAGTGGCACAATGAGCTGCTCAAAGCCGGCTGCACCTGCGACGCGCAGTTCCTCCGAGTAGCTCTCGATCGACCAGCCATCGCTTTGCGCCGCCCCAGAAATCCGCGACACCGGCGGCTGCGTGTTGGGCATCGCCAGCGCCCCCGCGCAGCCCATGTCCAGATGCGCCTGGACATACGAGCCCATCGCCGGGCCTTGGCGGAAATGCGTGTGAAGATCGAACCACTTGGGTAGCGTGAGGGTCATGCTCGTTCGTTAAACCGGGGAAGCGAACGCGGCAAGAAGGGAGCGCGGAGACTCTTCTCCGCTTCATTCAATGGCGCAGCAGTTTGGCGTGACTTCACGAGGGGAATGTGGCAAAAAAGGGGGGATCAACTAAACCACTCCACCGCTCCTCGTTTTCACCATGACATCCAACCCACATTCCCGGCGTCATTTTCTCCGCGCCGCAGTCGCTGCCGCCACCGGCCTTACTCTTCCGCGTCGCGCTTCTGCCGCCGACAAGCCCAGCTCCGTCTTCAACGGCGTGCGCATCGGCTGCATCACCTACAGCTACCGCGACATGGCGAAAACAGCCGAAGAGACGCTCAAGGCGCTGCTCGATGACGGCCTCAGCGAGACCGAGCTCATGGGCGGACCGACCCAGCTTTACGCAGGCCTCAAAGGCGGCAAGATCACCGACGCCGAGCGTGAGCAGCAACTCGCCAAGTGCGCTGAAATGCGGAAAATGTACAACGACGCAGGTGTGAACATCCACATCCACAAGATGGGTTTCGGCCAGTCAGATGAGGAAATCGAGTTCAACTTCCTCGTGGCCAAGGCGCTGGGCTGCACGGGCGTGACCACCGAGCGCAATGCCATCCTCGCCGCCCGCGTCGCCCCGTTTGCGGACAAGCACAAGATCTGGGTCGGGTTTCACAACCACACGAACAACCTGCCGGAGATGGACAAGTTCGACTCCATCCTGGAACTCGGCCAGTACATCGGGTTGAACGTCGACATAGGCCACTACGTCGCCGGCACGAAGGGCAAGTCGCCCATTCCTGTTCTGGAGAAATACCACGATCGCATCACCAATCTGCACCTGAAGGACCGCACCGCCGACGGCGGCAACGTGCCCTGGGGCCAGGGCCAGACCCCGATCAAGGAAGTGCTGCAGCTCATGAAGAAGGAAAAGTGGACCTTCCCCGCCGAGATTGAGCTGGAATACAAAATCCCCGCAGGATCCACCGCCGTGGCCGAAGTGGCCAAGTGCGTCCAGTATTGCAAAGAAGCGCTGGCTTGAGCATGTGACTCGAAGGGAGCGCGGATGCTCTTGCAGGATCGAGAGGAGCGCGGACACTCTTGCCCGCCTTCTTAAAAAGGCTTTAGAGGAGCGCGGACACTCCTGTCCGCCTTCTTAAAATGGCGGCGAAGCCGCGTGGATAATGATGCGGTCAGGAGTGACCGCGCTCCCCTCAATTAACTTCTTTCCCAGTGAATGAAGCCAGACTTCATCCCCGCCTTCACGGGATTCTCCCGAATGTAAGCTCTCACCGTCTCAAAGTGCTCCGGACTCCGAATCAGCCGGTCAAAGTAGTCCGGCTGCCAGAAAGGATTCAGATCACTGAGCCCTTCCTTGTGGATCATCCGGCTCGAAACTCCCTTCCACCCTTTCAAAGTGTCGGGCAAGGTCTCACCCTCACTCAAAGTGAACAGCACATGCGCATGATTCGGCATGATCACATAGCTCCTAAGGTGATACCTCACGCCATCAAAATGATGCAGCCGATCAGCGACGATCTGGGCCACACGTGACTGACGCAGCGCACACGAGCCGTGAGCCGCGTCCAGGTGTTCCTCCAAAGCATCCGAGAACCACCCATGATAACACGCCTCGACGACCTCGTCCCACGGCGGCGGATTGGCCACCAGGAAGGCCTCACGCTCTGAGAACCATCTCTTCAAAACCTCCTGGGGAAGCGAATCCGCCAGCCGAAACGTGACAAAGACCGGCACCTCCCCCTGTTTCCAATGCGGCAGCTTGTGGACGGTCTTTTCGATGTCTTTGCGTGAGTCGAAAAACTTCATGTCACAGCATATCGATAGGAGCGTGGGCACTCTTACCCACTTCATTAAAATAGCTCGAGAGGAGCGCGGACACTCCTGTCCGCCTCCCAAAATCGCGGCAAAGCCGCCTGAATAGAGGGAAGGGCGGACAAAGTGTCCGCGCTCCCCTCAGCCACCGCGCATCACGAAGTCAGGCTATTCAAAACTCTTCGCGATCTCGGCATGGGCCGCCGCCACTGCGGCCTCGCGCTCCCTGACCGCGGCATAACGCACCGCAAAACTCCCCGGCTCCTCCGAGCCCAGGAGCAAATGCCGCGCCTCACTCACCAGCGCATCCATCCGCTCCTTCGTGATCGGCGGCTTCTCCTCCATCGCCTCATCCATCATCACCACCAGCTGCGAAAGCTGCCGCAGCCACGCAAAGCGCTCGCTCTCCATGAGCAGTTGCAGAAACTGCATCGGCGACTGGATGACATTCCCCTCCTTCTCATACGCCGCCCGCTCGGCGTCCATGAGCATCTTGTGCAGTCTGAGGAGTTGATTGCGGAGGGCAGGAAGGGGATGGTAGTTCATCGGAGTTTCATACCTCAAAATGGCAGAGCTGACCAGAAACGAAAAAGCGCGGACTTTCGTCCGCGCTTAGAAGATCCTACAAACCTGACCTAGCTGGCTTACTGGTGATACTCCTGCAATGCCCTCACCTGCACCTCGGTGCCTTGCAATGACTTGATCGCCCGCAGCGCCGCATCGGCACCACGCAGCGTGGTCATGATCGGAATGCGGTTCTGCATCGAGGCCGTGCGAATCTTGATTTCATCCTCACGCGGATTTTTGCCGCTGGGGGTGTTGATGACGAGGGCCATGTCCTTGTTCTTCATCAGGTCGATAACGTTCGGACGCTGGCCGCTGGCGAGTTTGGGAAGGATGCTCACGGCGATGCCGGCATCCTTGATGACACCGCCGGTGCCGCTGGTGGCGTAGAGGGTGAAGCCGAGGTCGGCGTAGCCTTTGGCGATGCGGACGACGTTGGGGCGGTCGGTTTCCTTGACGCTGATGAAGACATTGCCCTTTGTGGGCAGGGTGCCGCCGGCGGCCATCTGGCTCTTGGCGAAGGCCATGCCGAGGTCGTAGTCGATGCCCATGACTTCGCCGGTGCTCTTCATTTCCGGGCCGAGGATGATGTCCACGCCGGCGAATTTGCTGAAGGGGAAGACGGCTTCCTTGACGCTGTGATGCTTCGGAATCACTTCCTCGGTAAATCCCAGTTCCTTCAAGGTCATGCCCGCCATGATCTTGGCGGCAAGTTTTGGCAGCGGCACGCCGATGGCCTTGCTGACGAAGGGCGCGGTGCGGGAGGCACGCGGATTGACTTCGATGACGTACAAGTCATCGCCCTTCACGGCGAGCTGCATGTTCATCAAGCCGCGCACACCGAGGGCCTTGGCCAGCTTCTTTGCCGCATCGCGAATGCGGTCCTGCATCTCCTTGCTGAGGCTGAAGGGCGGGATGACGCAGGCGCTGTCGCCAGAGTGAATCCCGGCTTCTTCGATGTGCTCCATGATCGCGCCGATGACGGTGGTCTCGCCGTCGCTGATGCAATCGACATCCACCTCGGTGGCGTCTTCGAGGAAGCGGTCCACCAGCACCGGGCGGTCGGGCGTGGCCTCGACGGCGTTCTTCATGTAATGCGTCAGTTCGGCGTCGCTATAAACGATCTGCATGGCGCGGCCGCCGAGCACGAAGCTGGGGCGCACAAGGCTGGGGTAGCCGATCGTCGCGGTGATGGCCAGGGCCTCCTCCAGCGAGGTGGCGGTGCCGCTGGGTGCCTGGAGCAATTCAAGATCGTCGAGCAGCTTTGCAAACAGCTTGCGGTCTTCAGCGAGCTCAATGTTCTTCGGCGAGGTGCCGATGATGCGGACACCGTTTTCTTCGAGTCCTTTCGCGAGATTCAGCGGCGTCTGACCGCCAAACTGCACGATGACACCAAGCACCTGATCGTGGCGGTTTTCGCGCTCGTAGATGTTCAGCACATCCTCGAGTGTAAGCGGCTCAAAGTAGAGTTTATCGGAGGTGTCGTAGTCGGTGGAGACGGTCTCGGGATTCGAGTTCACCATGATGGTCTCATAGCCCAGCTCGCGCAGGGCGAAGGACGCATGCACACAGCAGTAGTCGAACTCAATACCCTGCCCAATGCGGTTCGGGCCGCCACCGAGAATCATGACTTTCTTGCGGTCATTGTCCCGCACTTCGTCCTCGATGCCGTAGGTGCTGTAGTAGTAAGGCGTGTAAGCCTCGAACTCCGCCGCGCAGGTGTCCACGAGGCGGTAGGTGGGAATCACACCATACTTGATGCGGCCAGAACGAATGGCCTTCTCCGTCGTGCCAAATGCATGTGCGAT
>CAILZI010000113.1 GCA_903838675.1 uncultured Verrucomicrobiota bacterium | reverse complement strand
GCAACGCGCTCGCTCAGGAGACTCTTAGCCCTGAGCGTTTGTTCGCCGTAAAAGAGGAAATGGAGAAGGCAGAAGCTCGTCGTCTCCAGCCGTTCTTCGTGCGCTCTTTCTTCATGAAAGGGTTCGAGCAACTAGGCGGCTCCAGTTACCCTCGCGAGGCTGGACGATTTGAAATTACTCATGTCCCGGCCGTCTTGCGCGAGCGGGATCGTGTCATAACGGGGCGCAACCGCCGCGACCTCGCTCCAGTGCTGAGGCGCTACGAACGCGTGTGTTTCGCAAAGGAGGCCATCCGCCCTATCGAGAGCACTGGTCTAGCGCCTGCTGTGATGATTCATCCCGGACACCCGCTCATGCTTGCAGTCAGCGACGTGCTCTTGGAGCAGCACGCTAATCTCCTGCGACAAGGCGCTGCTCTTGTGGACCCAGCCGACGATGGCGAGCAACCCTCTCTCCTGTTCCTCCTCACGCACGAAATCAAATCTGGCGATGGCATGGTCATTTCCAAGCGGCTGCAATTTGTTCGTGTGTTGCCGGACGGCAGCGCGAGCTTCGCTGGTTGGGCACCGCATCTTGATCTCGAACCACTCGACCCTGCCGAGCGCCCGCTGCTTGCCGAAATGCAGGGTGCGCCGTGGCTGACTTCAGGCTTGGAACAGCGGGCGCTTGCTCTCGCTGCTTCCACGCTCGTGCCGGAACATTACAGTGAAGTTGCCGAACGGCGTATTGCCCATGTGGATAAGACGCTGGCAGCCGTTCACGAGCGACTCACCAAGGAAATTGATTTCCTGTCCGACCGTTACATCAAGCTCACCGATGACAAAGCAGCCGGAAAAGACGTTCGCCTTAATCTCGAAAACACCCGCCGTACCCTGTCCGACCTCGAATCGCGACTCGAAAGCCGCGAACGAGAACTCAAGTCCATGCGGCACGTCACGTCGGCCACGCCAATCGTGCTCAGTGGTGCGCTTGTGGTGCCAGTCGGATTGTTGCGCAAGCTACGCGGCGACGCACCACCCGACAATGGCACGGGGTCGGCCTTCTCCACCGACCCAGCCGCCCGCTCCCGCATTGAAAAGCTGGCGATGGATGCGGTCCAACGCATCGAAGAATCACGCGGTTGTCGCACCGTGGATGTATCAGCGCAGAAATGCGGATGGGACATCACCTCATACCCTCCGACGACCGACGGCAAACAACCCGAGGCCCGCCATATTGAAGTCAAAGGCAGGGTGAAGGGTGCGACCACCGTCACCATCACGCGCAATGAAATGCTTTATGCGCTCAACCAGTCTGAGAAATTCCATCTCGCCATCGTGCTCGTAGGTGAGGACGATGCCGTGGAAGGCCCGTTTTATCTCCAAAACCCGTTTGACTCTGAGCCGGGTTGGGGTGTGTCCTCCGTAAACTACGACCTAAAATCTCTGCTCGAAAAAGGAAGACTCGCCTGATGTCCTACCCCATCAAATCACCCCGCAAGCTCATCGAAGTAGCGCTCCCGCTGGATGCGATCAATACGGCTTGTGCAGCGGAGAAACAGCCAGGAATCGGGGCTCACCCTCGCGGCTTACACCTTTGGTGGGCACGACGTCCGCTGGCGGCGGCACGTGCGGTCATCTTCGCGCAGTTAGTCAATGATCCCGGCTACCAGCAGGGCGGCGGTTTCAAATATGGGAAAAACAAGAAAGAGGCGGCCATCGAGCGGAAGCGGCTGTTCAAAATAATCGAGGACCTCGTGTTGTGGGAGAACACCACAAACGGAGAGGTGCTACAGCGTGCTCGCGCCGAGATTCGTCGCTCTTGGCGTGAGGTGTGTGAGCTGAACAAGGACCACCCTCAAGCCGCCGAGCTGTTCAATCCCGATAAGTTGCCAGCCATGCACGATCCCTTTGCCGGTGGCGGAGCCATTCCGCTGGAGGCCCAGCGGCTGGGGCTGGAGGCTTACGCGAGTGACCTCAACCCCGTGGCCGTGCTTATTAATAAAGCCATGATC
>CAILZI010000112.1 GCA_903838675.1 uncultured Verrucomicrobiota bacterium | reverse complement strand
GCCTCTCCATCACCGATCAGAGCGACACCTTTTACCCCGACGGCCAGATTCGCGGCGAGGACTACGAGTTCAGCAGCTTTCTGAGCAGCCGCATGCACAACGCCGGCGTGCGCTGCATGGACTGCCATGACATGCACAGCATGAAGACAGTTCTGCCCGGCAACCAGCTCTGCATGCGCTGCCATACCCCCGGCGGATTTCCCAACGCACCACCCATCATGCCCGAGGCGCACAGCTTTCATCAGACCGCCAGCACCGGCAATCAATGCGTGAACTGCCACATGCCCCAGACGGTTTACATGCAGCGCCACCCCCGCCACGACCACGGCTTCACCATTCCTGATCCGCTGCTCACCAAGCAGTTCAACGTGCCAAACGCCTGCAACAAATGCCACACCGACAAAACCACCGGCTGGGCTCTCGAAGCCACGCAGAAGTGGTGGGGTCCCAAAATGGACCGCAAGACGCGCACTCGCGCCACTCTGATCGCCCAGGCACGCCAGGGGGATGAGGCCGCCCGCAGCGGACTCGTGGATCTGCTCAGCAGCGATGAAATCCCCCACTGGAAAGCCAGCGCCACGCTGCTTCTGGACCGCTGGATAGACCAGCCTGCGGTGCAAACCGCTGTCACCGCCCAGTTGCAGCACGCCCATCCACTCGTGCGCGAAAGCGCCATCCGCACGCTCGAACCCATGCTGCAGAGCGGGTCGGTTCGTCTTGCCATCGAGCCCTTGCTCAAGGACCCGGTGCGCAGCGTGCGTGTCTCCGCCGCGTGGGCTCTGCGCGAAGGCCTGCATCTCGATTCCGCCGCCGGCCAGGACTTGCAGCACATGCTCAACTGGAACGCCGACCAGCCCAGCGGCCAGATGCAGCTGGCCCAGTTCGAATTTGCCCGGCGCAATCTTTCCGCCGCCACCCGGCATATGGAAACTGCCATCCAATGGGATCCAAATTCACCGCCTTTCCATCACGACCTGGCCATGATGTACAGCACGACCGGCCAGACGCAGCTCGCCATCGCCAAGCTGCGCGACACCATCAAACTCGCCCCCAATCACGCCGAATATCACTACGAGCTCGGCCTGGCTCTCAGCGAGACGGGCGACATCCCAGCCGTGATTCAATCGCTGCAGGAAGCCACCCGGCTGGATCCCGCTTTGTCTCGCGCCTGGTACAATCTGGGCCTCGCCAAAAACAGCCAGGGCGACATCCCCGGCGCCCTCAACGCCCTCCATCGCGGCGAACTCGCCGATCCTCGCGATCCCGGCATTCCCTACGCCCGCGCCACCATTCTCGCACGGCAGAACCGCAAACAGGAAGCCATCGCGGCACTTGATCGCGCATTGAGCATCTCTCCCGGCTACGGTGAAGCGCTGCAACTGCGCGCCGCTTTGACAAGACGCTGATTGGCAGGCTCAGCCATCCGCCTTCTTCCACTCTTCGCCTTCTTCGTCGTCATCGTCACCGCCGAAGCCGTCGTCATATTCTTCATCGCTCTTGCCCGGTTCGAGGCCGGCTATGGTGTTGATGTCTTCATCGCTCAGTTCCTCGATGTCGTCATCATCCTCGTCCTCCTCCGCAGCGGCTTCAGCGGCCTGCTGCACCTCCAGCCCCTTCTTTTCAATTTGAGCGAGAGTGTCGCTCACATCTTCCACCGTGTCCCACACGGACTTCGCCACAAAAATCGGCGCGCTTTGCTGCACCGCCATGGCGATGCTGTCGCTCGGGCGTGCATCGAGCTCGATCACCTTCCGTGTCGTTTGAAGTTCGTTCTCGGCGGAAATGATGAGGCGTGCGTGAAACACGCTGCCGTTGATGTTGTTGATCACGACGCGCTCCACCCTGGCGCCAAAGGCCAGCAGCAGATGCCCCACGAGATCGTGCGTCAGCGGCCGCTCCTTGGAGACCCCCCGCATGAACATGGAGATCGCTGTGCCGACCGACTCGTCGATATAGATCACGAAGACCTTGGTTTCATTGCCCAGGAAGACGGCAAAGCTGCCCTCCAGCGGCAGCACCGCACGTACCTGCACTTCGATGACATCCTTGTTCATTAATGCCAATTAAAAACCGCACGCAGCCCGATGGCAACACACACCGTGGGTTTTTGTGTGTCTAAACTGAGGCTCCGGAGATCTCCACCACACTGCCACCGAGTCCCATGGCCAGATAGCGCCGCGAAACCTCGACGTATTTCAATGCGAGCTTCGCATTGGCCTGCTGCTCCTCCAAAGTCAGCGCGCGCACCACCCTTGCCGGTGAGCCCACGACCAGCGAGCCCTCTGGAATAATCATGTTCTTTGTCACTAAAGCTCCTGCGGCAATGATGCTGCGCGCACCGATCTGCGCACCGTCCAGTATGATCGCCCCCATGCCCACGAGCACTTCATCTCCCACGGTGCAGGCATGCACCACGGCGCGGTGCCCCACGGTCACGCGGTCACCCAGCACACAGGCGCAATCATCGCTCACATGCAGCACGCTGCCGTCTTGCACGTTGCTTTGAGCGCCAACCACGATGCGATTGATGTCCCCCCGCAGAACGGAGCCGTACCAGACGCTGGACTGCTCCCGCAGTTCCACCGCGCCCAGCACAACGGCCCCAAGTGCTATAAATACATCGCCACCTACAGAAGGTTGCGCGTCAGGAAGCAAGAATTTTTTTAGAGGTTCCATGGCGAGAAGAAAGTTTTTATATTTGTGAAACGAATTGGATAGCGCCATAAAAAGTGCCGCGCCGCATTCATTCTGGAACGGTCTGACCTTCAATCCAACAACGAATCTCACCCACGCTCATGAACAAAGCTCAACTCATCGACGCCGTGCAGGAAATCCTTGGAGGCGACACCTCCAAACGGGCCGCTTCCGAAGCTCTCGACGCTGTACTCTCTGCCATCACCAAAGGTGTAAAAAGTGGCCCGGTGCAGCTCATCGGTTTTGGCACCTTCAAGCCTGTCAGTCGCAACGCACGCATGGGCCGCAATCCCAAGACCAAGGAGCCGGTGGAAATCAAAGCCTCCAAAACCGTGCGCTTCGTTGCCTCCGCCGCCCTCAAAGGTTCGCTTTAATCCCTCGCGTCATCTCCTTCCACCCGCGCTTCGGCTACGGAGCGCGGGTTTTTTGTGCCTCAATCCTCTTTCAGTTCCTGCTCCATGCGCTCACTGAGCCACTGCTTGATCATGCTCTGGTAGTTCAGGTAGCGGCGGCGTGCCACTCGCTTGATACGGCTTAGCATGCGCGGATCAAACCGCAGCGTGATCGTGGTGGACTCCCTCACATCTGCGCGATGAATGGATGACTGCATCAGCCGAGCATCGAGCTGATGTGCCGCCCAAAACTTTCCTTCAGCCTCCTCAGCTTCAAAAGCAGGCACGTCTTTCCAGGCTCGGACTGACTTTAAATCGGCAGGTGCGGTTTCCATGATGTTAATGGCTGAAATCAGAGTTCCTCCGCCTTCTTGCGCTCAAAAAATTCATGCTCTCCAGGAGTCATCAGCCGGGCAAAGATGACGCGGTAGTGTTTGCCGTCAGTCCAGAACACACTGAACACCGACTTGCCCTGCAGTGACTTTCCCAGGTTGTAGTAGCGAGCCTCGGCATTCTCATGCTGGCCGTCCGGCAGCAGCTTGATCGAAAACGGATCCTCAAATGATTCCTCAATATCCCTGGGGGGAAGTACTGAGAGATCAAAGGCTGCACCGATCCAGTCAAAGTCCATGGCGTTGTAATTACGAGGTTATTTGCGGTATTCGATCAGTTCTATCTCATAACCCTCTGGAGCGTCAATAAAAGCAAACACACCGCTCGAACTTGGTGTGGGCCCGTCCGAGAGCGGATACCCCAGCGCTGCCGCATGTTTCGCAAATTCTTCAATGCTCTCCACCTCAAACGCCAGATGCGTCAGATCACTGCAAAAAGTCACCGGCCCGCTGGCCGGAAAGCTGCAGATCTCGATGAGTTCATCGCTGTTCGGTGTCTGCAGGAAGACCAGTTCCGAGCCGCGCGGGGACTTGTGTCGGCGCACTTCCTTCAGGCCGAGCACCTGAGTATAAAAGTTGATCGTCTTTTCGAGATCATTCACCCGGTAGCGGGTGTGGAGGAGTTTTTTGACCATGATACCCTGCTTATGCCACAGGCTGCCAGACGTGGCAAATGATCCTAAAGGAGAGGAAAGCTTGCCTCCACATGGAGGAAAGCTTGATGTGTCCGACAGCATCTCGTAAAAACCCACCCATGATTTCCATCGACCTCACAGGCAAAGTCGCCCTCATCACCGGCGCATCACAGGGCATTGGCACTCAGGTCGCCCGCACTTTTCACCGCGCCGGCGCCACCGTTGTCATCAACCATCTCGGCACCCCCGGCACGACGGAAGGCGCTCAGGCTCTCGCAGACGAACTCAACCTCACCCGCACTGACAGCGCCAGCATCATCGCTGCGGATGTTTCCAAACCCGAGCAGGTGCAGAGCATGATGGGAGACATCCAGGCACGCCAAGGCGGCCTGGATTTCCTGGTGAACAACGCCGCCATCATCAAGGACCGCACCATCGCCAAGATGGGACTCGATGAATGGGACGCCGTCATCGACGTCAACCTCTCCGGCGTGTTTTACTGCTGCAAGTACGCCCTCGAAATCATGCGTGACGGCGGTGCCATCGTCAGCTTTGGCAGCATCGCCGCGATCCAGGGCTTCTTCGGCCAGGCCAATTACGCCGCCGCCAAATCCGGCGTGCAGGCCATGATGCGCGTCCTCAGCCGTGAAGCCGCCCGCAAACAAATCCGTGCCAACGCCATCGCCCCCGGCGTCATCGACACCGCCATGGCCGCGACCATCCCTGAAACCGTCCGCGCAGAGATGCTCAAAAACGTCCCCCTCGCCCGCTTCGGCACCACTGAAGAAGTCGCCAATGTCGTCCTCTTTCTCTGCTCGCCGCTGGCATCGTATGTCACCGGCCAGACGATCGAGATCAACGGTGGCTGGAGAGGCTGAGTTCAATGCGCGCCCCAGCCATCATCGCCACTGCTGACGAAGCCATCGCCGCCATTCCCAGCGGCGCCACGGTCGCCGTGAGTGGCTTCGTGGGCTCAGGCCATCCGGAAATGCTCACGCTGGCCTTGGAACGGCGCTTCCTGCAAACCGGCACGCCTACCGATCTCACCCTTTATTACTGTGCCGGCCAGGGCGACCGGGCAGAGCGTGGCATGAACCACCTCGCGCATCGCGGCTTGCTCAAACGCATTGTCGGCGGTCATTGGAATCTCGCGCCTAAGCTCGGAGCGCTGGCTCTGGCCAACGAAGTCGAGGCCTACAACCTGCCGCAGGGAGTGCTCAGTGTGCTGACACGCGAGATCGCTGCGAAGCGTCCCGGCTTGTTCACGCAGGTCGGGCTGAACACCTTCATCGACCCCATCAATGGCGGCGGCATGCTCAACGCCCGCACCACCGAGCCGCTCGTCGAGCGCATCGAGCTCGATGGAAAAATCTGGCTGCGTTACAAGCCCATGCCAATCCACGTGGCCCTCATTCGCGCCACGTATGCCGATCCTCGCGGCAATTTGAGCATGGAGGGCGAAGGCATCATCAGTGAAGTCCTGCCCATGTCACAGGCGGCGAAAAATCACGGCGGCATCGTCATCGCCCAGGTCGAAAGCATCGTCGATCAACTGCCCGATCCCAAATCCGTTCGCGTTCCCGGCCTGTTGGTCGATTACATCGTCACCTCAGGCGGCATGCATCATGACCAGACCTTTGGCGAAGTGTTCAACGAAGACTTCGTCGTCACCAGCGACGGCTCATTCATCCTTCCCCCAATGCCAGAGTGCGAACGCAAACGCATCGGCGCACGTGCGCTGCGTGAGGTGCGCAGCGGCGACATCGTCAATCTCGGCATCGGCCTGCCTGAGGCCGTGGCCATGGTCGCTGCTGAGACCGGCCGCCTGAGTGAATTCACGCTCACGGTTGAAAGCGGCCCCACCGGCGGCGTGCCCGCTTCCGGCCTCAACTTTGGCTGCAGTCACTTTCCCGAAGCCATCATCGACCAGCCTTCGCAATTCGACTACTACGACGGCGGCGGGCTTGACATCGCCGTGCTCGGCGCGGTTGAAGTCGATGCCGAAGGCAGTGTGAACGTCACAAGTTTCGCGGGCCGCTTCGCCGGCGTTGGCGGTTTCGTGAACATCGCCCAATGCGCGCGCCGCCTCGTGTTCTGCTGCACCTTTCAAGCGAAGGGAAACGCCAAGTTTGTGAATCACATCCAGCACGTCTGCTTCCACGGCCCTTCCGCCCTCGCTAGCGGCCAGCAGGTGCTCTACGTCACCGAACGCGCCGTGTTTGAGCTCACCCCCCAGGGCCTGCGCCTCATCGAAATCGCCGCCGGCCTCGATCTGCAACGCGACGTGCTCGATCAGATGCAATTCAAACCCGTGCTCGCCGAAACCATCACCACCATCCCATGAAACCCGTTTATCTCATCGAAGCCAAGCGCACCCCCATCGGCCGGTTCGGCGGCGGCTTGAAAGCCCTCACTGCTCCAGACCTTGGCTTTATCGTTGCCAACGCCATCGTGCCCTGGGAACTGCGTGAGAAACTGGATCAAGTCATCCTGGGCCAGGTTCTCCAGGCAGGCAGTGGCATGAATGTCGCACGTCAGATTTTGCTCAAACTCGGTCAAACAGAACACATTCCCGCCTACACAGTCAACATGGCCTGCGGCTCCTCGCTCAAAGCCATCGCACTCGCCGCCGATGCCATCCGCAGTGGTGAAAATGACCTCGTGCTCGCCGGTGGCGTGGAAATGATGAGCCGCGCCCCACATTATGCAATGGATCTTCGCTGGGGCAAAAAGCTCGGTGACTCAGCCATGCAGGACGCCATGTTTGTCGATGGCCTCACCGACCCCCTGCTCAAAATCGGCATGGGCGAAACCGCCGAACGCATCGCCGACAAACACGCCATTACCCGCGCCGAACAGGACATCTTCGCGGCACTCAGCCAGAGCCGCGTCGCCGCCAGCCGTGCCGCCTTGAGCCGCGAGATGATTCCCGCAGGTGATTTGACCGAAGACGAACATCCGCGTGCCGACACCACCGTTGAATCCCTGGCGAAGCTGAAGCCCGCCTTCCGCAAAGAGGGCACTGTCACCGCTGGCAACGCCTCGGGCATCAATGATGGCGCGGCTTTTGCCCTGCTTGCCAGTGAGGAGGCCGTTTCACATCATGGCTTGAAACCCAAAGCTCGTATCATCGCCAGCGCCGCCGTCGGCTGCGATCCCGCCTTGATGGGCCTTGGCCCAGTGGGCGCCATACGCAAAGTCTGCGCCCAAACCGGCTGGAATCTGGATGAAGTCGATGCCATCGAGATCAACGAAGCTTTCTCTGCCCAGGTGCTCGGCTGCAACAGAGAGCTCAATATTGAGACCACGAAACTCAATCCACGCGGAGGAGCTATTGCCCTCGGTCATCCCATCGGTGCCAGTGGCGCCCGCGTTTTGGTCACCCTTCTTCACCACCTCGAAGACCACGGCCTGCGTCGCGGCATCGCCAGCCTCTGCATCGGCGGCGGCATGGGCATTGCGATGGCCGTGGAGCTCGAGGCATAACCGACTGTTGACTCGGATTAACCGACTTGGCAAAGGGAGCATTGCATGATTGGAATCGATCTCGGAACGACAAACAGCCTCGTAGCTGTTTGCGATGAAAACGGACCCCGCGTACTGGCCAATGAGCTGGGGGAAGATTTGACGCCTTCCGTGATCGCCGTGGCTGAAGATGGAACCATGCTGGTCGGACGTGCGGCGCGCGACCGCTTGATTTCGGCTCCGGAATCTGGCCGGGCTTTCTTCAAACGGGACATGGGCACCAACGCAGGCTACCAGTTTGGCGGGCGGCGATGGACACCTGTGGAATGCTCGGCGCTGGTGTTAAGAGAGATGAAACGCATCGCGGAAGTGCATCTGGGCCGGGAGATTGATTCTGCCGTCATCACCGTGCCTGCTTTTTTTCATGACCAGCAGCGTCAGGCCACGGTCGATGCAGCAAAGATCGCCGGGCTGAAGGTCGAACGACTCCTGAATGAACCCACCGCCGCGGCTCTGGCCTACGGCTACAATCGTCAGGATGAACTGAGCACCCTGCTGGTGTTCGATCTCGGCGGCGGGACGTTTGACGTGACGGTGCTGGAATGCTTCGAGGGAGTGGTCGAAGTCAAAGCATCCTCCGGAGACGGACGACTGGGCGGGGAAGACTACACAGATGCATTCGCCACATGGGTGGCGAAGGAACTCGGTTACACCGCGCCAAAAGAGCAGGAGATGAAATGGCGCAACACGCTGGAGCATTTGAAACGCAGACTGTCCGTCGAAGAAACTGTGGAGGTTCAGATTGGCGTCAAGGCGGCCCCTGTTTCACGAATCGATTTTATTGAAGCCACCAAGCACATCACCGCGCGACTGTGGCCCGCCGTGCGTCGTGCGCTGAGCGATGCCCAGCTCACCCCAAAGCAAATAGAGGCCGTCCTGCTGGTTGGCGGCGCGAGTCGCATGCCTGCAGTGCAGGACATGGTCCAGCGTGATCTCGGCCAGGAACCCCAGCGCAGCCTCGATCCTGACCGCGTGGTGGCACTTGGCGCGGCGGTGCAGCAGGCCTTGTGCGCAGGAGGCGCGGCGGTCAAGGATCTGGTCCTGACGGATGTATGCCCTCACTCTCTGGGAGTGGAAGTGTCCAAAGCACTTTTGCCAGGACATGTGCAACCGGGTTACTTTGACCCCATCCTCGACCGCAACACCACCGTGCCCGTAAGCCGCAGCCGCACCTACTGCACGATGCACCCGCAGCAGGATGAAGCCCTGCTGAAAGTGTACCAGGGCGAGAGCCGCCTGACCAAGGACAATCATCTCATCGGCCAGGTGCGCATCCCCGGCCTGCGCAGCACACCAGGGCAGGAGAAAGGCGGCGTGTTTGACGTGCGTTTCACCTATGACATGAACGGCATTCTGGAGGTCGAGGTGACCATCCTTTCCAGCCAGAAGAAACTCACTGAAGTCTTCGAGCAACGGCCCGGAACCATGAGCCAGGAGCAGATCGCAGAGGCCTTGCGCAAGCTGACGCCGCTGAAGGTGCACCCCCGGGAAGCACCGGCGAACCGGGCACGATTGGAACGGGCACAACGCTTGTTTGCCGAACTCGTGGGCCTGCTGCGTGAAAGCCTGAGCCACGAGCTTGATCTTTTTGAAGCGGCCCTGGCCACTCAGGACTCCAAACTGATCACCACTGCGGCAGAGCGGCTGGATGCCTTCATGCGACCCTATTTTGCCAATGAAGACTGAAGCATCAGCCGAGGATCCCTGGCAGGTGCTGGAGCTGAAAGCCGGCACAGCCTCGCTCCCAGACGTCAAACGGGCCTACGCACGCCTGCTCAAGCTCAACCGTCCAGATCAAGATCCTGCGGGTTTCATGCGCCTTCGTGCAGCTTATGAAGCAGCTCAAATCCTGATCAAAGGCGGAGCTGTCCCTCCGCCAGCGCCATTGGGTCCGCTGGCGGCGGATGCAGGGCCTGCCACTAACCCAGCAGCCGCTGCGCCTGCGCCGCCCGTGGTGCAGCTCGCTCCTAAGCTTCATGCGGATGTGACGGCTGCACTCGAGTCTTTACGAATCGCAGTGACATCAAAGCTGCGGCAAAAGGTGCGCATTGCCTGGGCCGCCTACGACGAAGCTGCTGATAAGCATGATTTGAACATGGAAAGCCGCTGGCTGCTTTTCATCGACCTGTTTGCCGGAAGCATCCCGCTGCTGGCAGATGCCTGCACCGATGAGCGCCTGCTGGAGCATTTGAAATACGGTGAAATGCGTTTGCTGCGTCTGGTGACAGACCTCTGGAGCAAGCAAGGGGATGCGAAACGACTGGATGAGTTTTGTGTTTCACTCAACCGCCAGCGGCAGCTCGTCGAATCTGAAACCGGCGCTCTGGCAATGGTGGTTTCCGCCATCACCCTCGGCGCATGGAATCCCGAACAAGCGGCCCGGCTGGCCCAACGCGCCTTCCCTCGGCTGCCAACCTCGCAGCGCACAGAACTGACTGGCATGGTAGATTTTGAGACCATGCTGGGCCGTCTTGTCAGCCCGCTGCCTCAGCAGTTTAAAATTCCTTGGGTGGAAGTGCTTCGTCATGGCGAGGATGAAAGACCGTGGAATCAAATGATCACCCGCGACATGGTTGTGGCCCTCCTTCGCTGCTGTGGCCCGAAATGGCCGGGATTGCCGATTCTGAGCCAGAAACTCAAACCCGATTCCTGGCTGGCATTCAAGAGTCTGGCGGAGTCAATGCTGCGCTAGGCATCGCGCTTATGCTGGATTGAGACGGAATCGCAGCACTGCTTCATCAGGAAAATTGCACGCACGGCTTGCACAGCTGCATCGTATCTCCATGATGAATTCCTCCCCACATGAGCGCTGTTTTTGACTCCCTTTCGCGATTTTACGCCTCCTCCATTGGCAAGAAGATTCTGGTGGCCCTGACCGGCCTCGTCCTGATCGGCTTTGTGCTTGGCCACATGATCGGCAACCTGCTGATCTTTGTCGGCAGAGACGCCATCAATGAATACGGCCACCTGCTCCAGACCGCGTTGCATGGCGGCGGTGTCTGGATCGCCCGCATCGGACTGCTGACAGCGGTAGTTATTCACATCGTGGCGACGATTTCACTGACCCGGGCCAACCGCGCGGCGCGCTTGGCCCAATATGGCAAGCACAAGGCGCAGGTGAGCAGCAAATCCTCCCGCACCATGATCTGGAGCGGTCTGACCATCCTGGCCTTCATCGTTTACCACCTTTTGCACTTCACCGTCCACGCCGGCAACGACTACGGCACCTACAAGACCACGCTCGACGGCCACACGGTGCATGACGTCTATCGCATGGTCATCGCGGGCTTCTCCTGGGCGCCAGCTTCGATCTTCTACATCATCGCCATGCTGCTGCTCTCCAGCCATCTCAGCCACGGCTTCAGCAGCCTGTTCCAGACGCTTGGCGTCGCAACAGACAAATCGGAGCCTCTGTTCAAGAAACTCGGTTACGCCTTCGCGGGTCTGATCCTCGTGGGCAACTGCTCCATCCCCATCGCGATCCTGTTCTTCCACTACGGCCGCTAATTCTCTCCGCGACACGCCATGTCTCTTAATTCCAACATTCCCTCCGGCCCGATGGCCACGAAGTGGTCCAAGCACAAGCAGGACTCCAAGCTCATCAATCCGAAGAACAAGCGCAAGTTCACCGTGCTCGTCGTGGGCAGCGGCCTTGCTGGCTCTTCCGCAGCTGCGACGCTCTCGGAGCTCGGCTACAAGGTGAAATGCTTCTGCTTCCAGGACAGCGCCCGTCGTGCCCACTCCATCGCAGCGCAGGGCGGCATCAACGCGGCGAAGAATTACCAGAACGACGGTGACAGCGTCCATCGCCTTTTCTATGACACCGTCAAAGGCGGCGACTTCCGTGCCCGTGAAGCCAATGTACATCGTCTCGCTGAAGTCAGCGTCAACATCATCGACCAATGCGTGGCGCAGGGCGTGCCCTTCGCCCGTGAATACGGCGGCATGCTGGCCAATCGCAGCTTCGGCGGCGCTCAGGTGAGCCGCACGTTTTATGCCCGTGGTCAGACCGGACAGCAGCTCCTGCTCGGAGCCTATTCGGCACTGAACAAGGAAATCGCCGGCGGCGGCGTGCAGATGTTCCCGCGCACAGAAATGCTCGATCTCGTGACCGTGGACGGCCACGCCAAGGGCATCGTCACCCGCGACCTCGTCACGGGCAAAATCGAATCCCACGCAGGTGATGCGGTGCTGCTTTGCACCGGTGGTTACGGCAACGTCTTCTACCTTTCCACCAACGCGATGGGCTGCAACGTCACCGCGACGTGGCGCGCGCACCGTAAAGGCGCGTTCTTTGCCAACCCTTGCTACACGCAGATTCACCCGACCTGCATTCCGGTCAGCGGCGACTACCAGAGCAAGCTCACGCTCATGTCCGAGTCCCTGCGTAACGATGGCCGCGTCTGGGTGCCGAAGAATGCAGCCGACTGCGGCAAAAATCCGGATCAAATCCCGGAAGATGCCCGCGACTACTATCTCGAGCGCAAGTACCCCAGCTTCGGCAACCTCGCCCCGCGTGACATTTCCTCCCGCGCGGCCAAGGAAGCCTGCGATGACGGACGTGGCGTCGGCCCAGGCGGCCGTGGCGTGTATCTCGACTTCGCGGAAGCCATCGGCCAGTTCGGTGCCAAGACCATCGCCGAGCGTTACGGCAACCTCTTCGACATGTATGAGCGCATCACCGGTGAAAGCGCCTACAAGCGCCCGATGCGCATCTACCCCGCCGTGCACTACACCATGGGCGGCCTGTGGGTGGACTACAACCTCATGAGCAACCTCCCCGGCCTGCACGTGCTGGGCGAAGCGAACTTCTCCGACCACGGCGCAAACCGCCTCGGTGCCAGCGCACTCATGCAGGGCCTCGCAGACGGTTACTTCGTCATCCCGACGACCATCGCCAACTACCTGGTGAACCAAAAGCCCGGCAGCATCACCACCGAACACCCTGAGTTTAAGAAGGCCGTCGAAAACTGCACCGCGCAGACCAAGCGCTTCCTCAACATCAAAGGCAAGCGCAGCGTGGACAGCTTCCACCGCGAGCTCGGTCTCCTCGTGTGGGACAAGTGTGGCATGGCCCGCACCAAGGAAGGTCTCACCGAGGCCCTCAACCGCATCCCCGCACTGCGCGAAGAATTCTGGCAGAACGTCAACGTCCCCGGCAGCGGTGACTTCACCAATCCCGAGCTCGAAAAGGCCGGTCGTGTGGCCGACTTCATGGAGTTCGCCGAACTCCTCTGCCTCGACGCCCGCCACCGCGAAGAAAGCTGCGGCGGTCATTTCCGCTCCGAATATCAATACCCAGATGGCGAAGCCAAGCGCGACGACGAAAACTTCAGCTACGCCGCCGCCTGGGAATACACCGGCAACTTCAGTCAGCCCACGCTCAACAAAGAGCCGCTCACCTTCGAAGAAGTCCACCTTGCCGTCCGCAGCTACAAATAACGATTTTTTCCTGTCCCCATGTCTCAACTCAATCTGCACCTCAAAGTCTGGCGTCAGAACGGCTCGCAGCCCGGCCATTTCCAGGACATCGACGCCCCGGACATTCCCGATCACGCCTCCTTTCTGGAGATGATGGATATCGTCAACGAACGCCTCATTTCCAAGGGCGAAGACCCCGTGGCTTTTGACCACGACTGCCGCGAAGGCATCTGCGGCATGTGCTCCATGCAGATCAACGGCGTTCCGCACGGCCCTGAAAAAGCCACCACGACCTGCCAGCTTCACATGCGCAAGTTCCGCACCGGTGACACCATCTGGGTCGAGCCCTTCCGTGCGCGTGCATTCCCGGTCTTGAAGGATCTCATGATCGACCGCAGCGCCTTTGACCGCATCCAGCAGGCCGGTGGCTTCGTTACCGTGCGCACCGGTGCTCCGCAGGACGCCAATGCCCTGCCCATTGGCAAGGAAGTCGCTGATTCCGCCATGGACGCCGCCGAGTGCATCGGCTGCGGTGCCTGCGTGGCCGCTTGTAAAAACGCCAGTGCCATGCTCTTCGTCTCCGCGAAAGCCGGCCAGCTCAACTCCCTGCCTCAGGGCCAGCCTGAAAAAGACCGCCGCACCCTCGGCATGGTCCGTCAGATGGACAAAGAAGGCTTTGGCAACTGCACCAACCAGTACGAGTGCGAAGCCGCCTGCCCCAAGGAGATCAGCGTCCGCTGGATCACCAAGCTCAACCGCGACTATGCGGTGGCTGCCGTCAAAGACGCCTTTGGCAACACCCGCAAAGAAGCGGGCGGCGGCGATTGATCCGTCTTACTGCTTTGGTTCCCCAGGAGGAGGAGCAGGCTTGTCCTGCTCCGGTGGCGGACGGCGAAACCCGTCCTTGGAGTCCCCTCCCCGTTCACGGAATTTCATGAATTCCTGACCCGCCGCCTCACGATAGATGTCACGAAATTTTTTGAATGCCTCGATGCGTTCACCAGGAGGGAGCGCATCCAGTTTCGCCAGAGCTTCTTTAATACGCGGCAGCTGTAGCAGCCGCTCATGAAAACCCCGCGTCTCATCACGACGCTCAGGCCGGGAGATGGACTGCAACTCCGCCCCAAGCCGAATCGCCGCCATATGCGCAAACTCAGGTGAGTCCGGCTTTGGCATTTCCGGCAGACCGCGCTGATCCATCGGGAACTGCGGTTTGATCTTCTCCAGAATGGTCACGACTTCGGGATCTATTTCCTTCAGCGCGCTGTGCAGCGTGTTGCGCATCTCCTCATTCGCCCGCAGCGCCTTGTCGCGCGATTCGATCACCTCGGGACGCTGCCAGGCTTTTTCAAACGCGGCACGCACCTTCTGCTTCTCGCCTTCGGAGAGTTTTTCGAACCCGTCAAACCCACGTGGCCTGCCCATGCCAGGCATCATGCCCGGAGGTCCATGATGATCGCCATCACGATGCGGCGGGGAAGCTGGCGGCGGCGTTGGTTTGTCCCCCTCAGACTGAGCGAGAGCAGCCGAGGCGAGGGCAAATAGGAGAACCAGAGGACGCATGGCGGTCATTTTCCGCCGTTGCGCTCTGTTGGCAACCTGATAGCTGTTCTCAGTCTTCATTGCGTTTAATAACCCATCTGCCTGCCAAAAGTTGCATTCACTTGATGCGCTCCAGTTTCAGCAAAGGGGCCGCCTGAGACGAAAACTGCGCCACATAAAGATTTCCCTCCGCATCCACAGCCACACCATGGGGATGAATAAAAGTCTTATGGTCGCTCTGCATCGGCTGCAGCACACCGTCCGTATAAACAGCTGCCGGTGCGCCAATGTTTGAGACGATCCGATACTCGCGGTCCACAATGGAAATGAATCCAGGGGAGTTCTTATCCTTCGGCCACTGGTCCCCCAGATGCGGCACGATCACGTGCTCGCCCCAAAAGACGATGTCACGCGGATTCCCGCCAGGCATCGCGATTTTGTCGATGAACTTCCCATCAGCCGTGAACCGCTTGATCTCCTGCTGATCGCTCATGGCGATGATAATGCGTGTTTTTGCCGAATCCGACACATCCAAGGCCCCGCCATGCGGCCCCCAATGCTTCAACTGGTCCTCCCCTTCCCCCAGATTTCCACCCCACCAGCGCAGCAGCTTACCGTCTGGCTTGTAATGAAATACGTAGTCCTTCCCATAGCCGTCTAACACACAGAACTCCCCGTTTGCGAAGTGGATCGTCTTCGAAGGTCGGTATTCATTCGCACTCCCATGCACCTTCGCTTGTTCCGGCCACGGATAATGCGCCAGCTCTTCTCCATCGAGCGTAAGCTTGCGCACCTCATGCAGCTGCGTGTCCGTGATGTAGAGCACCTCGCGCCCACCTTCACGCACGAGGCTCATGCCATGCGCTCCCGGCATGCGCGCAGTCCAGTGCTTGATCAAGGCACCCGTTTTCGGATCGAGAATGATCACATTGTTCCTGGCATCGTCGGTGAGAAAGAGGAGCCGCCCCAGAGAATCGATCGCCACGGCGTGGCCGTTTTTCACATTCACCTGCGCCAGCGCCTCGCGGCCCCAGCCGGGAACGACCCGATAACGAAAGCTTCCTTGTCCAAGAATATCTTCAGCATGGGAGAGACCCACGGCGAGCAGGCAAAAGAGAAGCAGGATGGCGGAACGAATCATGCAGCCATGCAATCATGGCCCCATCCTAAACGCAAGATCAACGCACGGACGGTTTGCCAGCACTCGTATTACTGCGAGGGTGATTCCCGCCTCTTCTCATGTTCTTCCTCCTCATTGTCGCTGCTCTTTTCCTCGGCCTAGCCGTCGCCCGCTGGGCGCAGGCACGATATGAGTCGATGATTCTCAAAGGCTTTCGAGCAAGCGCTCCCACGGCATACAATGGCGGAGAAATCGCCCTCATGTTCCTGAAATCCGAAGGGGTGGATGACGTGCAGATTGTCGAGCACAACGCCGTCGTGACCGATTACTTCGACCCGACCCGCCGCCGGCTGTTTCTGCGTCGTGATGTCGCGCAGGGCACCACTTTGTCCGCCTGGGCCATCGCCCTGCATGAAGCAGCCCATGCGCTGCAAACCGGTGAGACCCTTGGCGAACTCAAGTGGCGGCAGAGCTGCATCCGCATGAGCCGCTACATTCCCACCGCTGCTTTTTTCGCCATCGTAGTCCTGATGGTCTCCCGCGTTCTGGTGCCAAAGATCGCCATTCTAGTTGCCGCCGGCGTGATCACTCTATTGCTGCTGCTGAACCTCGGCAGTGTGCCGTTGGAGTTCAATGCCAACAAGCGCCTGCGCCGCTTCCTTGATGAGTATCTCAAAAATCATGCCCAGGCTGGCAGCCGGCTCGATGAACTGCTTTTCTGCATGGCCATCCGCGAAGTCGGCGACCTGCTGCGCTCGCCGCGCTATTTCTTCCTCAGCGCCCTGCCCGGCACGGGAAAGATGCGTCCGCAGTAATCTTGTGTGGCAAGGCGTCCGTCATGGGTGACGTTGTGCTCCCATGGTTAAAATTGCCGCCCTCTTCATTCTTGCCACCTCGTCCATGCTTCTCGCCGACACGCAAACGCCGACCTCATTCAGCGGTGATTTTGTCATCAAGGTCAACTATCGCTACCTGCTGAGCAAGCCGGAGGGCTACGCAGACAGCCCGGACAAGAAATGGCCGCTGGTGGTCTTTCTGCACGGCTCCGGCGAAAGCGGCACAGACCTCGAACAGATCAAAAAACACGGGCCGCCAAAGCTGCTGGCTGCGGGACAAAAATTTCCGGCCATCATCGCAAGCCTGCAGTGCGAACCCAACAACTTGTGGAATCCGCACGGCGTCCAAGCGGTCACTGAACATTTGATCAAAACTCTGCATGTGGATCCCAAGCGCGTTTATCTCACTGGCATCAGCATGGGGGGCTTTGGCACATGGGAAACCGCCTTTGAGCATCCAGACACTTATGCCGCCATCGCTCCAATTTGTGGAGGTGCCGGTGTGCGCTGGTTGACGGCCCAGCGCCTCAAACACCTGCCGTGCTGGATTTTCCATGGTGACAAGGACGGCGCCGTCCCAGTGGAGAACAGCCAGAAGATTTACGATGCCCTCAAAAAGATCGAAGCTCCGGTCAAACTCACCATCTACCCCGGCGTCGGTCATGATTCATGGACTCAGACGTATGCCAACCCGGAGTTCTGGAGCTGGCTGTTTGAGCAGAAGAAGCCGTGACAGGTGGCGGGCTTGTCGGGCGTTTGGGTCTTCACCGGTTTGCCGGCTCCCATGATCCGACCTCTTCTCTCACTTCTCATCGCATCCTCATTGCAGGCGCAGATCCTGCCGGGCACCAAGCCGTTGGAGCCGAATCCCGATTTCTCCGCCACCATGGTCGCGGGCGTCGACAAAATGGCTCTTCGGCTCATCGAGCAGTCGAAAACGGGCCGTAAACCGACCCGAGAAAAATTGAAGGCCAT
>CAILZI010000111.1 GCA_903838675.1 uncultured Verrucomicrobiota bacterium | reverse complement strand
TATCTGCTGCAGACCCGAGGAGACTGGCATTGACACTGACATGCGCAGTTCATGCCACCAGAGAGTCAAAGGTACAGCTCTTTTTCACTGCCTGCAGTAAATTTTCACGGCCAGCACCTTCCCTGCCGAACACTACTGACATTTTGTCGGCTCCGGGCGGGCGTTCTTGGTGCATCGAAAGGGAATGAGGCTCCACAGAAAATGCGGCGTGCGCTCACCACGCGGAGCGCAGTCCAGAGCCGATAAAATGTCGGCGCTCCCAGCCATGAGCTGCTCCGAGCATGTGTAAAAAAATGCCTGGCATTTTATTCCTGCGGTTGTTTCAGGCGCTTTATTCCTCGCCTTTGTTTTCGAGTGCCACCCGGGCCTTCTCGGCAAGGGCTCCGTACTTGGCGCGCACTTTGTCCAGCTCTTCCTCCTCCAAGTCCTCCAAATCCAAGAGCTCATTCTGGGCTCCAGCGAGGGCGCGGATGAGCTCGTCGAGCTTGACCTGCATGGCTTCAGAGTCACGATTCTGACTGTTCTGAATCAAAAACACCATCAGGAAGGTCACAATGGTTGTGCCGGTGTTGATGACAAGCTGCCAGGTGTCGCTGAACTTGAACACGGGTCCCAGGCAGGCCCAGATGAGAATGGTGAGCCCAGCCAGACAGAAGGCAGCCGGCTTGCCTGTGGCGCGTGAGGTGAATTTGGCAAAAGCGCTGAAGTATGTTTTTTTATGTGATTTCATGAGATGAAATGCTGAACGCTTGCTGTGACTTTGCGCCCTCTGGCGCTGTGGAGAATCTTCAATCTGGCTCAGGCTTGTGTCGGCAATATCGGGGCTGGCATGGATTCTGGCCTTATGCCATCCAGGGATGGATAGAGAAGATACCCCGCCTGACGCCCCTCAATGCTGCTTCGCAATTTTCCTCGGCTTCTCCTCATCACGAAACAAACCTAAAGCCTCAAAGGGCAGAGCCAGGGCCTGGCGCAGCACGGTGCTGCTGAGTTTGGCACCTTCGGCGACGACGGTCTCCGCCGCGCCCAAGACGCCCAGGGGGGAGACGCGGATGTTGTCCAGCGGGCCGGTCACCTTCATCTCCAGAAACAGCACACTGACGGGCGCGAGAATCACGCCTGGGAGGCCGCGCAGATTGGCACGGGCATGACCCTCGACCACGCGCTTGTTCAGATCGATGGTGCCACGGGCCGTGACGATCACCGCTTCGCCGCGCACCTTCATGGGCTCCACGGTGACGATGCCCCGGGTCAGGGAGAACCGGGCGTCCACTTCACCGACGCCTGATTTCCGCTCGTGCGGGATGATCTTGGGAAACAGCGTGTAGGCTTGGTCGAGCAGGGGCACGTGAACGATCGGCGCATGAGTCAGCGCCACGGAGCCGACGCCGGTGGAGTCCAGCGGGTCGTTGCAGATGTCGCCACGATAAATCAGCGACAGATCCGCATGCTCAAGACTGGCGGGCATCTTGCCCACCCACGGCGCGAGCTGCCCCAGCTGCATCGTTTGGATGGTGACATCCGCCTTGCTGAGGATCTTGCCATTGTAGCTGCCAGCCAGGGTGAAGTGCCCGCCCAGCATCTGCCCTTTCACCTCCTCAAACTTCCACGTGTGGTGATGATACGAAAGCCTGCCGGTGAGATGATCGACATTCACAGGGTGACCCCGAACGATGACGGCCAATGACGCCGCTTTGCGCACCTGCAGAGACTCAAGCGTCCAGTCGGGTGACTGTGCACTCGTATGCACCACCAGCTTCTCGGCAAGGATGTCGGGAAAGTTGGTGACCGTGACACCGGCAGGCAGCGCAGCGGCAAACGAAGGCACATTGTGGGCGAGTTCCAGCAGATTGGCGCTGCCGCTGATGCGGGCGATGGTGAGGGTGCTGGCGCTGCCTTCATTCTGCCCCTGGAATTCATCGCTGCGGCCTGCGCTGTCAGTCAGCGTGCCGGCGATGAGCAACGGTGCTTGATCCCAGTCCGAACGTGTGAGCGTGAACTGCGCCGAGCCATGCGCGAAGCTGATGCGGGATGTGAGCATGAGCTCCGCCTGAGACAGCCGGGCGGTCATCTCCGCCTCCTCCATCGGCACCTCGTGCCACTGGATCTGCCTGCCTGCTCCATGCAGATCGGCGCTCCATGTCGCAGGTGAAGGCCGCAGGTCCAGGGCAAAAGTACCGCCGATGCTGAAGGGGCTGGCGCTCGCCTTGATGGCTAGCGTCCCCAGCACCGCACGCAGGGGTTTGAGACCAAGCTTAAACTTTGCGTCAGGGGCGGCATCGTTTGCAGCCGCGAGGGTGATTTCGCCTCCCAAGGTGTAGGCGATGGAACCATTGTTCGTGTCCAGCTTGGTGATTTCGATCTTGTCATCGCGCAGCGTGAAGTCCGTGGTGAGGTGCTGGAAACTCACGGCCCCTTCTTCATCCGTCAGGGTCAGTGTGGCATCATCCGCCTGCCAGCTGGTGACGGCGGTGCTCGCACGCCATGCCTCCTTCCACAAGACGCCCACATGCAGCCCGCTGAATTCGATCAAGGGCTCCTTGCCAGGAGACAGGTATCTCAGCGCAGCCTGGTTGAACGTGATGCCACCCCGTATCGACCATGACTGACTGCTGGCGGTCAGCGAGAGCCCACGCTCAGCCAGACGTTGCTTGAGCCTGGCTTGTGCGGTGCTCACCAGCCATTCGCACCCCACCCACAGCAGCAAGGCGATGCCGATGATGGCACTGAGCACGATGCGCAGCAGGCGCAGCTTGGGGCGGGTGATCCATGACATGCCCCAGGCTACGCAGTCTGACGCCAAAAAACGATGGGGTGTTCGCCCCAGCAGGCCGCGCTCACCGCATCAAAGCTCTACAGCGAGATCATCCCCCACCTCGTCTCCTTCAATCATTGTCAGCCCACCAAATGTGGCAATGTGTACATTCACACTTGGGATTGAACAAAGCCCCCCGTTGAAATGAGCGGTAAGTGCCGTAGCACAAGCCTCCAGATTGCTCCGGGATGGGGTTGAGCGGCCCGCATCCCCGGTTGAAATCCCAACCGCCAGCTGATACACTCCGCACATGCCTACAGACGCACTCGACATCACCAGCGTCCTCCAAAGTGCGCTCGCCATGCCGCGCCCTGAGCGCTCCTACATCGCCGAGCGTCTGCTGGTGAGCCTGGAAGATGACGACGAGATGCCGCCGCACTGGCGCGAGGAAATGGACGCCCGCGTGCAGCGCCGCGAGAGCGGCGTTACCCGCTCCTACACCCACGAAGAAGTCATGGCAGAGCTCGACGCCGTCATTGCGTGATGCGTCTGATCTACACAGTCGAAGCCAGACTCGAAATCATCGAGGCCGGGGCGTACTATCGCCGCATCAGCCCGGAGCTGGCTCAGGAGTTCAAGCAACGGCTGACAACGGCTTTGGAAGCCGTCAGACGCAACCCAGAAACCTGGCGTCGTCTCGACGAGAAATACCAGCGCAAGCTCCTGAAACAGTTCCCCTACGGTGTGATTTATCACCAAGCCGAACCCGACTGCATTGAAGTCGTGGCCGTCATGCATCTCAATCGTGAGCCTGACTACTGGCGTGGGCGCAGCGTTTAAGAGCGGCGGATGGAGGGAGGATTATGGGCAAACCGCCTTCTGCCGCCTCCGGAGCCCATGCCACGCGCCAGAAACCATCTGCTTCCACGGCATCCCGCTCATTGATCCTCAGAGAACCAAGACGGGACTCTCTCCATCACGCCTGGCATGAATGGCACTCGGTTAAGGCATATTATCGTGGGTTGGGGAAGGTTGACCACTTCAGCAAGCCGGGCTTTTGGAGTGCGGTCGCGAAGATGCAAGGCGCAAGCCTGCATCGGAGCTACCGCTTTCGCGGGGTGAAGAACGTTCTCCATCCTCACCCCGCCGTCCAGCCTGCGAAAGCGGTAGCTGCGTTCGTGCCTCACTCCGCGACCGCACTCCATATCGGAGGCTTCAGTGCGCTCATGGAATGCTTGGCCAAAACACTGCCAGGCAGACCAGCAAAAATGAACGACACTCCGCCTTAACCAAGTGCCATTCATGCCAGGCATCTTGTTACCGGCAGCCGTCTTGAGCAATTGCCGGAAGCCTTTGGGCGCGTGCAGATCCTCCACCAGCTCCGCGTGCGCAACAACCCGCTGACCACCCTGCCCGCAGGCTTCACAGCGTTTGACGGGCATCAATGCTCCACTTTCACCGGCACCAGCACCTCGTTCCGGCGCAGGAAGCCCGGCGTCCAGGGCGGGTCGTAGTAGGCACTGAAGGGCGCTCCGGCCTGGTTGAGCTTGTTCTGCTGCATCCAGGCTTCCAGCTTTGCCACAGCCTTAGGCTCGCTGTCCTGGGTGCGGCTGCCGCTGTAGCGCAGCACCGCCACGCGCTGCGCCTTCAGCGTGTCCACACCCACCTGGGCAGACGCAGGGACGGGCGTGGCAGCCTTGTGCTTTTCCGGCAGCACAAAGGCCATTTTTTCACCGACCATGAAAACCGGCGTGGTCATGGCGATCTTCTCTTTTTCCACGTTCCCGCCGTCGATGTAGCGGAAGAGCCGCATGAAGCTCGAATTGTCCGCGTCCCTTGCCGTGGTGACGATTTTCATCTCGGGGTATTCCCGGATCTCAAAGTCTCCCTCCGTGCGGATGACCTTGTAGGGAGCCGTTTCATAACCCGCCCGTGACGTGACGCACGCAGCGATGCCCAAGGCGATCAAGACCAAACAGGCGACGATGGCAAACAGTTTCATCATGCCCTGGATACGCCCAGCAGCGATGACCGGGCTCGCTTTTCCAAATCAGGCACACAAACAGCCGACTAGGCATGTCTTGCCGAGCCAATCCCCTTCCCGTCCTACTTCCCAGCCTTGCCCTAGGCTTCCGCATCCTTCTTCTCATCCTCACCTTCCGCCGGAAGATCCGGCAGCGGCGGGGGAAGATTGTCGATGATGTTGAGCAAGGGCACGCCACGCTCCACAGATTTGTCGAGGCGGAAGAAGAGCTGGGGGCTGCTACGCAGCTTGACGCGCTTGTAGAGGTCCCGCTGGATGAAGCCACGGGCCTTGACGAGCTTGGCCAGGGCGGCGTCCTGCTGGTGCGGCTTGCCGATGACACCCACATACACAAAGCACTGCCGCATGTCCGGCGTGGGGCTGACGTCGTGAATGGTCACGAGGCAGCCTTCGTTGCGGAAATCCTTCTCGAGGATGGTGCTGAGCTCACGACGAATGAGCTCGCGTACTTTATCGACTCGGAGGGACATAAGGCAGTATTAAAGGGGCAGGTTTCAGGTTCCGGTCAGAAGCGTGAATGGCACGCGGGTGACCTGAAACCTGATACGACGAGCTGGATCAGAGAGTTTGGGCGATTTTTTCGAGTTCGTAGCACTCGATGACGTCGTTTTCTTCGTAGTCGCTGAAGCCGGAGAGCTTGATGCCGCACTCCATGCCGTTGCGCACTTCGTTGACTTCGTCCTGGAAGCGCCGCAGCGTTTCAAAGCCGCCGTCATACACGGCCTGGCCGTCACGCAGCACGCGGGCGCGCTGCTTGCGGTTCATGACACCATCGGTGACGACTGAGCCGCCGACGAAGCCCTTGTTGACCTTGAAGACCTGCTTCACGCGGGCATGGCCGATGACCTTCTCGCGGGTGATCGGATCGAGCAATCCGGCCATGGCCTCCTTCACCTGATCGATGAGTTCGTAGATGATGGAGTAGAGCTTGATCTGCACCGTCTCGCGCTTGGAAACGACGAGGGCCTTGTTCTCCACCTTGACGTTGAAGCCGATGATGATGGCGTCCGAGGCGCTGGCCAGCAGCACGTCGGATTCGTTGATGGCACCCACTTCCTTGTGCAGGATGTCGAGGTTGCACTTGTCGCTCTGGATGTCGGTGAGGCACTTGGCCACCGCTTCCACGGAGCCCTGCACGTCGCACTTGAGGACGACCTTGAGGGCCTTCTTGTTGCTGTCCTCGATGCTGGCAAAGAGATGCTCCAGGGTGGAGCGGCGCGGCACGTTGAGCTTCTTCTGGCGGATCTCCTCCAGGCGCTCTTCGCTGAGCTTCTTCACGTCGCGCTCGTTGTTCATGACGACGACTTCGTCGCCCACATGTGGCATGTCGCTGAAGCCGATGACTTCGCAGGGCATGCCGGGAAGGACTTCCTTGATGGATTCGCCGCGGTCGTTGATGATCGCTTTCACCTTGCCCCAGAGCGGGCCGCAGATGAAGGCCTGGCCGACTTTGAGCGTGCCCTGGCCGATGATGACTGTGGCCACCGGGCCTTTGCCGGCCACCATGGAGGATTCGATGACCGTGGCACGTGGGGACGCCTTGGGGTCCGCCTTGAGCTCCAGCACTTCGGCCTGGAGAGACATGGTTTCGAGCAGGTTGTCGAGGCCGAGTCCGCTTTTGGCGGAGACTTCCATGACTTCGATCTCACCACCCCAGTCCACCGGCGCGAGTCCGATGTCCTGCAGCTGGCTTTTCACGCGCAGCACGTTGGCCGTAGGAAGGTCACACTTGTTCAGCGCCACCATGAGCTGCACGCCGGCGGCTTTCGCATGGCTGAGCGCTTCTTTCGTCTGCGGCATGATGCCGTCATCCGCCGCGATGACGAGCACGACGATGTCCGTGACTTTGGCACCACGGGCGCGCATGGCCGAGAAGGCGGCATGGCCGGGGGTGTCGATGAAGGTGATGGGCTTGCCGTGGTGGAAGATGCAATACGCACCGATGTGCTGCGTGATGCCGCCTGCTTCACCGGAGGTGACCTGCGTCTTGCGCAGAGCATCCAGCAGCGAGGTTTTGCCATGGTCAACGTGCCCCATGAACGTGATGATCGGGGCGCGAAGCTCCAGCTTCTCCTCCTCCACCTCTTCAACCACCTGGGCGACTGGCTCGACGATGACTTCCTCCACCTTGTGGACGCCGCCGCCTTTTTCACGCTTGTCGCGCTCCAGCTTGAAGCCGTGCTTCTCGCAGATTTTTTCGGCGATCTCGATGTCGATGGCCTTGTCTGCGCTGGCGAAAACCTTGAACGCGATGAGCTCGGAAATGATCTTGAAGGGCTTCAGGCCCATCTTGTCGGCCAGATCCTTCACCACGATCGGGGGCTTCAGGTGGATGATTTTTTCACCGCTTTCACCGATCTCAAATTCAGGAACCACGACCTCGGCCGGCGGGGCGTGCACGATCGGAGCGACCGGACGCGGAGGCGGAGCATTGTCACCCAGGAGAGAAATTGGCGGCAGAGCGTTCTGCTGGGCGTTTTCATCCGCCGGACGACGGCGCACCTTGGGCTTGTCTTCATCCTCAAAGAGGTTCAGCGCGGCGGCTTTGCGCTCGTCCAGCGTGGGCTTGGCGGGCACCACAGGCTGGGGTTCAGGCACTGGCTCGGGCGCTTTTTTGGCTCCCAGCGGCGGCAGCGAGTGCTCTTTGGCCGGTCCTCTGCTCCGGGGCTTCTTTCCCTCAATCAACGACAGCACCTCACCTTTGACATCTTTTTTGGGCTTGGCGCTTTCGGCAGGCACAGCCGCCTCAACGACCTCGTCGGTGGGGGACTTGCTCTTTTTGGCGGATGAGGGTTTGCTGGGCATGAGAGATTGAGATCGGGCGAGCGGCGTGGTAGGCTGGCTGGTCGTAAGTTGGGGGTTGGTTTGAAATCGTTGTCATGGCGGCACAGGGGCTACTCCTTTGCAGGAGAGAGAGCATGTGCTGCTGCTTTGTCGAAAATCTGCTGCGCCAGGGCGGTGTCTCCACCCAGCACCTCGGCGATGTCAGCGACATCGACCCCGGTGGCCAGAGTTTTGAGATCACCCATGCCGCCTTGTGTCAGCAGGCGGGCGACATCCGCAGTGATGCCAAGGACATCCACGAGATGATGCACCGCGCTGCCCATCTGGCCTTCGAAGACCTCGGCGGCGTGTTCATCCTTCTCGATGACGAGGTCCATGCCCACGAGGCGGGAAGTCAGACGCGCATTCTGACCACGGCGGCCGATGGCCTTCGAGAGGTCTTCGTCGCTGACGGTGAGCCGCGCTTCTTTCTTGTCCGTGTTCACGGAAATGGAGATGACCTTGATCGGCTTCAAGGCTTCACGAACGAACTCGGCGGGGTCGGATTTCCAGCGGATGATGTCCACTTTTTCGTTGTTCAGCTCGCGGACGATGTTCTTCACCCGCGCGCCACGCAGGCCCACGCAGGCACCCACGGGGTCCACCTTTTCATCGGCGCTGTGCACGGCCACCTTGGTGCGGTAGCCGGCCTCACGAGCGATGCTGGCGATCTCAACGGTGCGGTCACCGATTTCGCTGACTTCAAATTCAAACAGGCGGCGCACAAAGTTCGGATGCGCACGGGAAAGGATGATTTCAGGGCCACGGCCGCTGTCTTTTTCCACCGCCTTCACATAGAAGCGCATGCGGTCACCCGGAGTGTAGTCCTCGGTGGACACACGCTCCTTGGAGGTCATGACACCTTCAAATTTGCCGAGATCCACGATCACGTCGGACTTTTCAAAGCGGCGCACCACGCCGCTGACGACGTCGCCGGTGCGGTCCTTGAATTCCTCATAGAGGTTTTCCTTCTCCGCCATGCGCAGGCGCTGCAGCATCGTCTGCTTGGCAGTCTGCGCGGCGATGCGGCCCATGTTGTTCGGAGTGACTTCGACCTCGATCTCATCCCCCAGCTCGGCGTTCTTCTTGAAGCGCTTGGCCGTGGCGAGCTGGAGCTCCTCCCAGCGGTTGGTGACGGTCTCCACCGCGATCAGTTTGGCGAAGGCCTTGATCGTTCCGTTGTCAGGATCAATGTCGATGCGCAGCTCCCGGGCGGGACCGATGCTTTTCTTGGAGGCGGCGAGCAATGCCTGTGACAGGGCCTCGACCATTTTTGCACGGTCGATACCTTTCTCTTTCTCGTAATAGTCGAAGAGGGCTTTGAGTTCGCTGATCATATGAAATTCGTGTTTTCACCAGACAAAAAAGAGCGGGGAGGACCCCACTCTCGCCGTGAAAACGCTAATTCTGTCCGGGAAGGACGCGGATCATAAAGGCGGGCTAGGAATCAGCAAGCAGAAAAATTGTGCGGAAGTGCGCAGTTTTCTCAGGCGTTTTCATGATGGCTAATTCATTCCGACTCATTCATTTTGTCGTCTTCCCAGCCATGCGCCTCCTGCTTTCATCATTCCTTGCCCTGATTCTCTCCTCAGGGGCATCCTTTTCGGCCGCTCCAGCCCCCAACATCGTCATTATTTTCATGGATGACATGGGTTATGCCGATGTCGGTTGCTTTGGTGCGCAGGGCTATCAGACCCCCAACATCGACAAACTGGCCGCCGATGGCCGCAAATTCACCAATTTCCACGTCGCCCAGCCCGTGTGCAGCGCCTCCCGCACCGCCCTGCTCACCGGCTGCTACCCCAACCGCCTTGGCATCCACGGTGCCCTGGGCCCCAATGCCAAGCACGGCATCAGCGCCAATGAACTGACCCTGGCCGAGCTGGTGAAACAAAAAGGCTACGCCACCGCCGCCGTGGGCAAATGGCACCTCGGTTCCCTGCCCCAGTTCCTGCCCACCAAGCACGGCTTCGACCAGTACTACGGCATCCCCTACTCCAACGACATGTGGCCCTTCCATCCGCAGGCCAAAAAGGGTGCCTACCCCAGTCTGCCGATGATCGAAAACGACCATGTCGTGGATGAAAATGTAACGCCTGAGGATCAAACCCACCTCACCTCCGACTACACCACCCGCGGCGTGCAGTTCATCGAAAAGAACAAAGATAAACCCTTCTTCCTCTACCTGGCGCACAGCATGGTGCATGTGCCTCTGTTTGTGAGCGACAAGTTCAAAGGCAAATCCGGCAAAGGCCTGTTTGCAGACGTCATGATGGAGGTGGACTGGTCCGTGGGCCAGATCGTGGACACGCTGAAGAAAAACGGCCTCGAAGACAACACCTGGATCATCTTCACCTCCGACAACGGCCCCTGGCTCAGCTATGGCGAACACGCCGGTAGTGCAGGCCCCCTGCGCGAAGGCAAAGGCACCTGCTGGGAGGGTGGCACACGGGTGACGGGCATCATGAAATGGCCCGGCAAAATCCCCGCGGGCACCACCACGGACACGATGATGATGACCATCGATCTCTTGCCCACCATCGCCCACGTCCTTGAGGCGAAACTGCCCGATCACCCCATCGACGGCCTCAACTGCTGGCCCATCGTCTCAGGCGTGCCCGACGCCAGAAACCCGCACGATTTCTACGCCTTCTACTACGAGCAAAACCAGCTCCAGGCCATCACCAGCGGAGACGGCCGCTGGAAGCTCCAGCTCCCCCACACCTACCGCAGCCTGCCCACGGACATCCCCAAAGCCACCGGCGGCAAACCGGTCAATTACAACCCGGTCAAGATCACCGAGCCGGAGCTCTACGACCTCTACGGCGACCTCAGCGAGTCCAAAAACGTGGCAGCCCAAAACCCGGACGAGGTGGCCCTGCTGCAAAAGCACGCCGCCACCATCCGCACCGAACTGGGAGACAGCCTCATGAGGATGCCCAAAGGGAGTGGCACGCGCGAGGCGGGGAAGTAGCAGAATTTAGAGAAATCAGGACTGTCACGCACTCCGTAGGGCAAGAGCACAAGGCATTTTTAGAACATTTCCGAACCACTGGGCTGGATTGACTCCCATTCTGCTGAGCTGCATAGATGAAACCATGTGTGCAATCTTCGCCCTGTTTCGCTTGAATGCCCTGACCCTGTCCGTTTGCCTCATGTTTGCTGGTGTCTGGCCCGCCGCAGCGCAGCCCCCCTTGTTCCAATTACGGCACGGAGGATCACTCTCCGCCTACCAACACCTTGAGGTGGAGATCAGCCCCACCGGTGAAGTTAAAGTGAGTCTTTCAAAGTACGGGTCTGAAAACAAGCCCGCCATTCCTGCTTACGAGACGAAGCTGTCGGAGTATGAGATAAGCGCGCTGCTGGAAACCATCGTGGCAACAGGCTTTAGAGAGGCTCGCATGGCTGAAACCCAGGCTGGTATGGACGGAGGTTTAACTTCCATCTCTGTTCATTGCGATGGCTGGTCGAACACGGCCTCTTTTACCAATGCCCCCTCCTTGGACCCGCTCACCTCGTTTGCCTATCGGCTCGTTGCCCAGGCCGAAGCGGTACAAGCCATCGAAATCGAGGGCAACCCCTACAGAGCAATGGTTGCGGCTAGTCCAAGCGATGCAGGAGCCAAGGCGTTGCAACCTTATGTATTGAAAAAACCCCTGCTCACCTACATCAAAACCGCTACTAACAGGCAGCGCTTGGGTTGGGCTTTCGAAGCACTTGCCTGGCTGACCACACCCGAGGAGTATCTTGGAATAGAAGCCGCCGAACGCAGAAGGCCCGAGAGGACTGAAGTTTTGAGGTATGTCGGCGGGGGCGAACACGTGCGCGATGCGCAGTGCCTGCTAAGCATGAGCTTCGTACAGACGAATTATCGAGGTTTCAACATGCTTAGCTATGAAGACAAAAACAAGCTTGAAGGCTCACTTTCACAGCTTGGATCGGCACGTTACGAGTACGCCCTGCCCTTGTTAACACAAGTGTTTTCCAACTGCCAGAAGAGCGGACTCCATCCACAGAACATTCCCCTCTTTGAGTTTAAACGTGATGGGCTGGCAGTGATTGAAGGATTTCTACAAAACGGCGATGCGTTCTTGCGGGAGGCCGCGATCCATCAATGTGAAGTGGCGGCGCGAACGAATCCCAAAAGCGGCCTTGCCAACCCCTGTTCACCTTCGGATTTTGCGGAGATGCGTACTTTGTTCCAACAACACGTTCTCCCTTCGCTCATTCACATGAAAGCAACGGATCCGGTTCCAGAAATTCGTCAGCGCGCTGAGGCGGCGATTGCCGCGATTGAAGCCGAGCTTAAGAAATGATCGACCCACATCGTCTTCAAGCAGCCTGCAAAAGCACGCCACCACCATCCGCGCCGAACTGGGAGACAGCCTCATGAAGATGCCCAAAGGCACCGGCACCCGCCAGGCGGGCAAGCAGGGGACTGGCCAGGAGGAGGGGGATCATCTTGATCCCCGTTTGGAAGCGGTGGGTGCGGCTGAGCGTGGAGGGATCAGGATGATTTCTCGCCTGCCTCGCCCCTCCGCCCATTCATTTTTGCGAATGCCTCATTGCGAATTGTCATTCAGGCGCGCATAGGCTTAAATTTACCATTTCCAACCCAGCACTCCCTTTCCCTCTCCCTCCCAGTCATGATTGATGTTCAGGACCTCACCAAGCAGTATGCCGGACGCACTGCGGTGAACAACATCTCCTTCCAGGTGGAACCGGGGGAGATCGTGGGCTTTCTGGGCCCGAATGGGGCGGGGAAATCCACCACGATGCGCATCCTCAGCGGCTACATGCCGGCCACCTCGGGGCGGGCCGTTGTGGCGGGATTTGATGTCTTCCACCAGTCCATCCAGGTGCGCCAGTCCGTGGGCTACATGCCGGAAAACGCCCCGCTCTACACCGACATGCGGGTCAAAGAGTACCTGCACTTCCGGGCCGAGCTGAAAGGCCTCTCCGGCACGGCCATGCGCCGCCGCATCGGCGAAGTGATGGAACTCACCGGCGTCACCGACATGCGCAAGCGCCTCATCGGCAATCTCTCCAAAGGCTACCGCCAGCGTGTGGCGCTGGCAGATGCCCTGGTGCACAAACCGAAGCTGCTCATCCTCGACGAGCCCACCAACGGCCTCGACCCCGTGCAAATCCGCCATGTGCGCGACCTGCTGCGCAATCTGAAGTCCAAGCACACCGTGCTGCTTTCCACGCACATCCTGCATGAAGTTGAGCAGTCCTGCGATCGCGTGATCATGATCCACAATGGACGCATCCGTGCCAATGACACGCCGGCGAACCTGACACGGCAGCTGCGCTCCACCACGCTGCTGCATTTGGAAATCGAAGGCAGCGGCAATCTGGCGGAAAAATTCTCCGCCATCACCGCCGTGCGCAAGGCCACCGAAGAGGAGCTGCTCGTTCATCCCTGGCGGCGCTTCACCCTGCGGGTCGAGCCCGACCACGACGTACGTGATGAAGTGATGGAACTCGCCACGCAGCAAAAATGGCGCATCCGCGAGATGCACCGCCAGCTCCCCACCCTGGAGGATGTCTTCGTCGAACTTTCCATGAACGCGGGCACACCCACCGACATCCCCACCCACGTCCTATGAGGATATTCTGGATTCTGCTCAAGAAAGAACTGCACGCCTTCTTTGTCTCCCCCGTCGCCTACGTGGTGCTGGCGCTGGTCATGGTGCTCAATGGTTTCGCCTTCCGTGCGGCCCTCTCCGTGCTGGAAAACGCGCCCAGCGACGGCTCCATCGTGAGCTGGACCTTTCACGCCATGTGGTTCTGGCTTTCCTACTTCTTCATCTTCCCGCTGCTGACCATGCGCCTCTTTGCCGAGGAGAAAAAGATGGGCACGCTGGAGACTCTGTTCACCGCCCCGGTGCGTGCGTGGCAGGTGGTCGGCTCCAAATATCTGGCCGCTGTCATCGTGTATTGCGTGCTGTGGCTGCCCAGCCTGATCAATTTCAAGTTTGCCCACTGGATCTCCGCCGGCCAGGTGGAGCTGCCTTCCGGAGCCATGCGCGGCGCGTATCTCATCCTGGTGGTCATGGGCATGTTCAATCTGGCCATCGGCTGCTTTGCCTCCTCTCTGACGTCGAATCAAATCGTCGCCGCCATCATCTCCTTCACCCTGAGCCTCATGCATTTCCTGCTGGGCATTTTCATCCTCGTCGTGGGCCGCAAGATTTCCGACACCATCGTGGACATCGTCAATTACTTCGCCGCCACAGAGCACATCCGCATCTTCACCGCCGGCCTCATCGACAGCCGGCCAATCATCTACTACCTCAGCATGTCGCTGCTGTTCCTCTCATTCACCCACCACGTGGTCGAGTTCCGCCGCTGGCGCCCGTGAGCCGATTGATCCACCACCATGCCGGATTCCGAACAGAACAACCCACCAGCCAGCGCCGACACCAAACCCATGCCGAAGCGTTACGGCATCGGCTTGAACGTCGCCATGCAGGTGCTCCTGGCACTGGCGCTGTTTGCTGGTGTGAACCGCCTCAACTACTACCATTACTGGCGCTGGGATCTCAGCCCCAGCCAGGACTACACCCTCAGCCCGGCCACCCTGAAGTACCTCGACAGCCTCTCTCGCGATGTGCAGATCTACATCGTCTTTGGTCGTGATTCAAAAGTCTATGGAGAAGTGCAGTCCCTCCTGGAGGAATACCACCTGCATGGCAGGCAGCGCATCAAGGTGCGCTCCATCGATCCCGTGCGCGACATCGAGCGTGCCGAGCAGCTCAAGGCAGACACAGGCCTCTCGCTCTCGCAAAACGGCGTGCTGATCCGGTGCGGTGTGAACAAGCGCTTCATCACCGAGGAAGAGCTCGTGGTCAGGGAAAAGGGCACCAGCACCAACAAGCAGATCATCGAATTTCGCGGTGAAGACGCCATCTCCTCGGCTCTCATCTCCGTCGTGGAAGGCCGCGTGCGGCGTTTCTATTATGTCGTCGGCAAAGGCAGCCGCTCAGGTGTGGGCCAGGGTGATGCCTACAACGCCGCCATTGATCTCGGCAAGCAGCAGAACTTCGAAGTCGTTCAGGTCAATCTCTCCGAAGTCAGTCACATTCCCACGGACACCGACGGCCTGCTCATCCTCGGCGCACGCTACGATTTTTCAGAACGTGAGATCGTCATGCTCAACAACTACTGGCAGACCAAGCGGGCCGGCATTTTCATCATGCTTGATCCCGGCGGTGAAACCTCGCGCCTCAACGCCTTCCTCACCGCCAACGGCGTGCATCCCCGTGGCGACCGCGTCTTGATGGCGGAAAGCACCAGCACCGGCCCCAAGAAGGAGTTTTCCGTGCTGGGTGAATTCTCCAAAATCGTGCCTTTTATTCACCACCTCACCTCTTCCGCGATCACTCTGGCCGGCCAGTCGGAGTCCTTGGAAATTCTCGCCGAGAACACCTCGCTCAAGGAACAGTCCATCAAAGTTCAGCCGTTGATCCAGGCCGCACCACGCTTCTGGGGTGAACGGCAGTTTCTGGAAGAACTGCCCGTCGTCGATGAAGAGGACACTCTGCCGCCCATCTATGTCGCCGCCAGCATCGAGCGCGGCGCCCTGGGTGATGAAACCCAGCGCGCGGACACCTCACGCATGGTGGTGGTCTCGAACGCCACCCTGCTCGACAAGCAGACCATGCTCGCCGTGAGCCGTGACTTTGCTGCAGCCGGCCTGAACTGGCTGATGAACCGCGAAAGCTTCATCGGCATTCCTGCCAAGTCGAAACACTCCTACCGCATTCAGCTCAGCAACAAGCAGCATGAGCTGATCTTCTGGATCACCTCCATCACCATGCCGGGCATCGTGCTTGCCTTCGGCTGCATGGTCTGGGCCAGCCGCCGGGCCGCATGAACACCGACTTTGACGCATGAGCGCACGCACCACTCTTCTCCTGTTCCTGCTCGTTGCCGCCATGGGGGCGATCATCCTCGGCATCGAGCGCTACTTCCCATCCGCGGTGGATAGAATTGATGTCAGGCGGGGCCCCACTCGCTTCGAAAGAGAGAAGGTCACCCGCATCGAAATCCTCACCGCTGAAAATGTGCCGCTCACCCTCGTGCGTGACGGCTCTGCCTGGCGGATCGAAGCGCCCTATGACGATCTGGCCGATCCGCAAAAAGTCGCCGCGCTCATTCTCACCCTCCACGGAGTCGAGTGGATCGAGCGCATTCATCGGGAGGAATTTGATGCGGCCGAGTGGCAGAAAACCGGACTCGACAAACCCCGCTTTAAGGTGCGCCTTCTCGCCGGGGATGCGCCGCTCTATGAATGCTGGTTCGGCTCCCCCGCAGTCGTCGAAAACAGCCTCTACATCGGCATTCCAGACCCCGGCCACTCTGGCACATCCTGGTATCTCGCCAAAAGCGAAGCCCCCGAGGTCCTGCAGATTCCCGCCGCCTCCTGGCGCGACCCCAAGCTCCTGCGGCTGCCGGCGGAGGTCATCACCAGCATCACCTTGAACCAGCCCTCCGGTCAGATCGTGCTCAGTCGTGAAAACGAGCATGCGCCCTGGCTGCTCGAAAAACCGCTCAAGACACGCGGCAGCAAGGAACGCATCACCGAACTGCTCTCCACCATCCTCAACATCGAAATCACCGAGGCCAAGGATGTCACCGCCACGACCAAGGAAGACGCGCAGACCGCCCATGCCGACGAAATCAAAGTCACCGTCGAATCCAAGACACGCGGCAAGTCTTTTGAGTACACGCTCAAGAAACCCGCCGATGACAAACAGGCGGTCACCACCGCGACCACCGCCTATCGCAAACCTGCTTTTACCGTCGTAGCCAAAAACCTCCTCTCCCTCTGGGTCAGTCCCAATGCCCTGCGCGACCACCTGCTGGCGCAGATCGACGGCGAGCGGCTCGACTTCATCACCATCACCAGCAAGACCCACCCGGAGATCAACCTGCGCAACGAAGGCGGTTCATGGTACCTCCAGCGCCATGGCAACTGGGACCCCGCCAACGGCGATCGTGTCTCACGCTGCCTCAACGCACTCAACACCTATGAAATTCTCCAGTTCGCCGCGGATTCCGCCGCTGATCTCACCCCCTTTGGCCTGGACGATCCCTTCCAGACCGTCACCTGGACTCCGCAGCGTGAAAAGCCGGTGAAGCTCATGTTTGGCCACAATGCGGAAAACACCCAGTTCTTTGCCAAATACGACAACGAGCCCTTCGTCTACCGCATTGATGCCTCCCTGCTTCCTTCTCTGCCCACCGACGGCATCAAATGGAAAGGCCTCGGAGCCCTGCGATTCACCACCTTCGCCCTGCGCCGCATCACCATGGCCCAAGGTGCGAATGCACCCACCGTGCTCGACTACAACCCCGTCACTGCCGAATGGAAAGTCTCAAAAGCCGGCCATGATGTCACCGCTGAGATCGACCGTGTGAAAGCTGATCAGCTTGCCGGCAACCTCTCGCGCTTCACCGTGCAGGACTGGGCGGCCGACCGCAGCGATGCGCTCCAAGCCTTGAAAACTCCCTTCATCACCATCCAGATCGTTCTCGGCGAACCCGGCCGCACCGACGGCCCTGTGCGTGAAATCGAAATTCTCTTCTCACCAACACAGCCCAATGCCAGCACTGCATTCTATTTTGGTCAGATCAAAAACGATCCCGATATTTTCTACATCACCAACAACGCCCTGCTGCAGATAGCCGGAATCAATATCTTCAAGCCGAAGCAGGCGAAGTAGTTCAAGACAATGGAGAGCACAGTTCTCCATGCGCGAGGAAAGGGATCTCAATCCCGCTTGAACCAGCCCTTCACCTTCGTGAAGAAGCCTTTCTTCTCAGCGGTCGAACCACGCGCCGCAGGGTCAGCCGTCGCGACGGGAACCGTGACAGGCAGGCTTTGATCCCAACCGCCACCGAGCGCCTTGATCAAACTGACGCTGGCGATCAAACGCTGCCCGGCAAGCGTGGCGCAGGCACGTTCTGTGGTGAGCAGGGAGCGGTTGGCTTCGATCACATCCAGATAAGGACTCGTGCCCGCCTCGTAGCGAGCATGAGCGATCTTGGCCGCCAGCTGGGCGCTGTCGCGCGCACGATGCTGCGCCTCGGTCTGATTGCTGAGATTGCGCAGGGCGGCGAGTGCGTTTTCGACATCGCCAAAGGAGACCAGAACGGCCTGCCTGTAGTTGGCCAGCGCCTCATCATGCGCGGCGCGGCTGCGCTCTGCCGCAGCCCGGTTCCTGCCACCCGCCATCAAAGGCACGCTGATGCTGGGTCCGACGTTCCAGTTGAGACTGCTGACCTCGAAGAGCTTGGCCGCATCACCGCTGAGGTAGCCACCATGCCCGATCAGCTTGATGCTGGGAAAGAAGTTTCCTTTCACCACACCGATTTGCGCTGTGGCTGAGGCGAGCGTGCGTTCTGCCGCAGCCACATCGGGGCGGCGTTCCAGCAGGTCGCTGGGAATACCTGTGGGTATGACCGGAGGTGTGGGCAGCAGGCTGGCATTGCCGCTGAACTTGAAGGCGCTGGGATTCGTGCCGGTCAGCAGGGCGATGCCGTTTTCAAGCTGGTCGCGCTGATTCTGCAGGGCGCTCACCTCCGCCTCGGCGGTGGCCACTTCAGTCTCCGCCTGCGCCTGCTCCAGTTCGCTGCCCGCACCGGCTTTGACGCGTGCACGCGCAATGTCCAGCGCCTGCCTGCGCCAGCCGACTGCGGCACGCACGGTTTGCAGTTCGCCATCGAGAGCACGGATGCGGAAGTAATTGGTGGCGACATCGGCATGCATGCCGAGCAGTACATTTTGCATCACGCTGGCCACGGCGGAGGCATCCGCACGTGCGCTTTCCACCTGCCGGCGGATCTTGCCCCACAGATCAAGCTCCCAGGTGAAATCGATCGGCACGTTGTAGCCAGGCCCGACATAATGCAGGCCATGCAGAGGAAAGGCGCTCGGCATGTTCGGCGAGGTCCGCTGCGTATAGAACGTCGAATTGATGTCCGCCGAGGGAAAGAAGGCGGCACGGGCGATGCCGGTGCCGGCACGCGCCTGGTCGAAACGCGCGACCGCCGCCTTCAACGTCTGGTTGTGCGCCGTGGCGCGTTCCATCAGATCGTTCAGTTTCGCATCACCATACACGCGCCACCATGCGCCCTTTGGCAAGGAGTCCAACGGACGCGCCTCACGCCACTGGATGGCGGATTTGTAGTTCGGCGGCGTCACCGTTTCAGGACGTTCGTAATCCGGCCCGATTTGGGCGAGGGCATTGGTCGCGAGAAGAAAGGTAAGTAAGAGGCGCATAACAGGATCAATGAGGGACAGGAAGGACGGTGGCGGGAATCTCAGCAGCAGGAGCGGCGGCTTTTTTCTTCCGCCCAAGCTTCATCACCAGCACATAGAACACCGGCGTGAAGAACAGACCGAGGAAGGTCACCCCGATCATGCCGGCAAACACGGCGGTGCCCATGGCGCGGCGCATCTCAGCACCCGCACCGGTGGAGACAACAAGCGGATACACCCCGGCGATGAAGGCGATGGATGTCATCAAAATCGGACGCAGACGCAGGCGGCAGGACTCGATGGCCGCCTCCAAGGGGCTCAGGCCGTGGTCGAATTTCTCCTTCGCAAACTCAACGATGAGAATGGCGTTTTTACACGCGAGACCAATCAGCACGATGAACCCAATCTGCGTGAAGATGTTGTTGTCCCCTCCAGTGATCATCACACCAGCCAGGGCAAACAACAGGCACAGCGGCACGATCAAGATGATGGCCAGCGGCAGCCGCAGACTTTCATACTGGGCAGCGAGCACCATGAAAACCAGCAGGATGCAGAGCGGGTAAATGTAGATGGCCGTATTGCCTGCGATGATCTTTTGGTACGTGAGGTCGGTCCACTCAAATTCAAATCCCCCCGGCAGACCGTCTTTCGCCAGCTTGGAGATGAGCTCTTCAGCCTGGCCGGAACTCAGCGGTGGCAGCGGTGCGCCATTCAGGTCGGCGGCAAGATAGCCGTTGTAATGCGTGACTCGATCCGGCCCGAATCCCTCCTTCACTTTCACCAACGACCCGACAGAAACCATTTCTCCCGCAGCATTGCGCGTCTTGAGCCGCGTGATGTCGCTGGCGTTGTCACGGAACTGCTGCTCAGCCTGGGCGACGACCTGATAGGTGCGGCCGAAGCGATTGAAGTCATTCACGTACAGACTGCCCAGATTGATCTGCAGGGTTTCAAAGAGATTCGCGAGCGGCACGCCCTGGATCTTGGCTTTTTCACGATCCACATCCGCTTCGATCTGCGGGACGTTGACGGTGTAGCCGGAGTAAACCTGCGTGAGCTTCTGGCTGCCATACGCCATGCCAACGAGCTTTTGTGTGGCCTGGTAAAGTGCTGCGTAGCCCTGATTGCCACGATCTTCGACCATGAGTTTGAACCCGCCCGTGGTACCGATGCCATTGACGGGCGGCGGTGGGAACATCATGATCATTGCATCCTGAATGGCCATGAATTTTCCGTTGAGCGCATTGGCGATGGCTCCGCCGCTCAGCTCGGGTGTGGTGCGTTCTTCGAAATTGTCGAGGCCGACGAAAACGATGCCTGCATTGGGGCTGATGGTGAATCCTTGGATCGACAAGCCCGGGAAGGCGATGGCGTCTTTCACCCCGGGATGGTCCATGGCTATCTTCGACATGCGGCGCATGACATCGTCAGTGCGGTCGAGAGATGCGCCGTCCGGCAACTGCGCGAAGCCGACGAGGTACTGCTTGTCCTGTCCAGGCACGAAGCCTTCAGGCACGATTTCAAAGCCTTTCCACGTCGCCCAGACAAGTCCGCCGTAAATGATGAGCGCAATTGCGCTGAAGCGGATGATGCGCTTCACAATGCCCACGTACACGTTGGAGGACCATTCAAAGAAGCGGTTGAACGGCCGGAAGAACCAGCCAAACAGGGCATCAATCAGCTTGGTGAGCATGTCGCGCTTGTCGCCATGCCCTTTCAGCAGCAAAGCGGAGAGCGCCGGGGAAAGCGTGAGGGAATTGATGGCTGAAATGACGGTGGAGATGGCAATGGTGACGGCGAACTGTTTATAGAACTGGCCGCTCAATCCGCTGATGAACGCCGTCGGGATGAAGACCGCGCATAGCACCAGCGCCGTGGCAACGATGGGCCCGGTCACCTCCGTCATGGCCTGCTGAGTCGCCGCCAGCGGCTTGAGACCGTTCTGAATGTTTCGCTCGACGTTTTCGACGACCACGATGGCGTCATCCACCACGATGCCAATCGCCAGCACGAGGCCGAAGAGCGAGAGGTTGTTGATGGAAAAACCGAGGGCATGCATCACCGCAAAGGTGCCGACGAGCGACACCGGCACTGCCGCCAGCGGGATGATCGAAGCACGCCAGGTCTGCAGGAAGAGCACGACGACGAGCACGACGAGCAGCAGCGCCTCAATGAGCGTGTGAATGACGGCGTCGATGGATTTCTCAACGAACACCGTGGGGTCGTAGGCGATGGCGTAATCAACGCCTTCGGGCATTTTCTTTTTCAGTTCCGTCATGCAGGAACGCACGGCCTTGGACACAGCGAGTGCGTTCGCTCCAGGCAGCTGAAACACGCCCATGCCTACAGCGCGCTTGTTGTTTAGCAGGGCGCGCAGCGAATAATCACCCGATCCCATCTCAGCGCGTGCGACATCGCGCAGGCGAAGTTTCTCACCATGCGGCCCGATTTTGACAATGATCTGGTCAAACTCCTCCTCGCTGATGAGGCGCCCCTTGGCATTCACCGTCAGTTCAAAGGCGGAATCCTGAGTGGGTTGCTGGCCGATGGTGCCTGCCGCCACCTGGATGTTCTGCTCGCGAATGGCGTTCACGATGTCGCCCGAGGTCAGGCCTCGCGCGGCCGCCTTGTCGGGATCAATCCACACGCGCATCGCATACTCACCGCCACCGAAGATGTTGACCTGGCCGACACCCGAGAGGCGTGTCAGTTCGTCCTTCACATTAAGCGTCGCGTAATTGCGCAGGTAGATCTCGTCATATCGGTCATTTGGGGACAGCAGATGCACGACGAGCGTCATGTTGGGCGATGACTTCACCGTGGTGACCCCAAAGCGGCGCACTTCCTCAGGCAGCTTTGGCAGCACCTGAGCCACTCGGTTCTGCACCTGCATCTGCGCGAGGTCCAGCTCCGTGCCGATCTTGAAGGTGACCGTGAGCGTCATCACGCCGTTCGCCGTGCTTTGCGATGACATGTAAAGCATGTTCTCAATGCCGTTGATCGTCTGCTCCAAAGGCGAAGCCACGGTTTCGGCAATGGTCTTCGGATTAGCACCGGGATAGGTCGCGGTGACAATGACTGTCGGTGGCGCAACTTCCGGGTATTCGGAAATCGGCAGTTGAAACAACGAGATGGCGCCGAGGATGAAAATCAGCAGCGAGAGCACCCCCGCGAATATGGGGCGAGTGATGAAGAAACGTGAAATGTTCATGAAGCGTGTGAGGGTTGTTTCGCTTCGTGATTACTTGGCCGCCGTTTCCTTGGCTGGCGGTGCTTCCACCGGCTGCACCGGCATGCCGGGCTGCGGCAGACGCGCCTGTCCATTGACAATGATCTTGTCTCCCGGCACCAGGCCGCTGCGGATGATGCGCTTGCCGTCGATGTTTGGCCCGATCACGATGGGTTTGTAAACCGACAACGCAGGCGTTTTGGATTCATCAATCCCAAGTACAAACTTGTTGGCCTGATCGGTGAGAATGCTTTTTTCATCGACCAGCAGCGCCTTGTATTTGCCCGTCATGGGGATGCGAATGCGCGCAAACAGGCCGGGGGTGAGAATGTTGTCAGCATTCGAAAACTCTGCACGCAACACCATGCTGCCGGTGCCTGCGTCCAGGCGGTTGTCAAAGGACTCAATGTGTCCTTGATGCGGAAAGCCCTTCTCATTGGAGAGCTGGAGCTCCACGGGCACGCGGCCGTCACCATTGGTGAAGGTCGTCTTGCTGCGCTGCATCGCCTGCAGTTTCAGCAGGCTGTTTTCATCGATGTCCGCATACACATACACGGGGTCCACCGTCACGATGGTCGTAAGCAGCGTGCTGCCTGCAGTAACAAAATTGCCCGTGGTCGTGATCGCACGGCTGATGCGGCCGCTGATTGGTGCCTTCACCGAGCTGTGCTCGAATTCAATTTCCGCGCTGTGCTGCGCAGCCTTGGCGGCTTCCAGTCCGGCGAGTGCCTGCAGGTTCATCGACTCACGCGCTTCCGCCTGCTCTGGGGCGATGGCTTTCGCCGCGAGCAGGGTCTGCACGCGGTCAAACTCACGCTTCATCCCCTGCGCATTGGCCTCGGCACGTGCCACCTCGGCACCCGTGGAACGCAGCCGGGTCTCAAACGGACGCTGGTCGATGATGAACAGCACGTCCCCCTTCTTGACCATGGCCCCGGCCTGGAAATGAACTTCGGTGATGTAGCCGGACACACGCGGTTTCAGTTCCACGGTCTCCATCGGCTCGACACGCCCGGTGAATTCTTCCCACTCGACGAGTTCTTTCTGCTCGACCGGCGCGAGCGTCACCGGAGCCGGAGGCATCTGACCGCCGCCGTGACCACCCGCAGGCGGTTTGCCACAGGCGGCGAGGAGCAGGACGAAGGGGAGAAGGGTTTGAAGTTTCACGAGGCGCGTTGGTTTTGGGTGTGAAGTTGACTAGTCGGTTAGTTTGAAAGCAAAAAATGGGCACAGGATCAGCCTTTGACGCCCAAGATGATCTTGGCGCCGGACTCAAATTCATCCAGCCGGCCGAGGTCATTCCACATGCGGGCGTGGAGCAGCAGCCCCTCGCTGTAGGCAAACACGATGCGTGCCAGGGCCATAGCATCATGTGTGACAATGCTGCCCTGTGCCTGGGCATCGCGGATGGCGCTCTCGTAGTAGCGGATGAACTGGCTCAGGATCTCCTGCAGTTTGTCGCGCAGGCGCTCGTCCACCGTGCTGACCTCCGCCCCCAGGGAATGGATCGGGCAGCCCAGCACCCGGCCATGCTTTTTAAAGAGTTCCTCCTGCTCCTGCCGGAAATTGCGGAAGCAGTTCAGGATGCGCTCCACCGGGGGTACCACAGGGGAAAAGATCTGGTCCAGCTCCTTGCGGTGCTCTATCCAGCTATGTTCGATGGCGGTGAGGGCCAGCTCAGTTTTGGACTCAAAGAAGTGGTAAAAGCTGCCTTTCTTCACCCCTGCCCTGTCGCAAATATGATCCACCGAGGTGCTGCCATAGCTGCCCGCCCAGATCAGTTCGATCATGGCATCAATCAGACGATCTTTGGCAGTGGAGGTGCGTCCCATGGCAATTTAAAGAAAGGTGGCGAGGTTTAAAACAGACTAGACGGTCAGTCAACAATTATTCCACCTCCACGATTGCCGCCCGCGCCTTCACCTTCCATAGTGTGCCATTCCTTCACACATGAACGACCAAGCCACAGTTCTGATCGTCGATGACGAAAAGCACACCCGCGATGGCCTGCGCCTTTCGCTGGAGGATGACTTCGACTGCTACGTGGCTTCAAACGCCGCCGAGGCGATGGAATACCTCAACAACGACCGCATCGACGTCATGCTCACCGACCTCCGCCTCGGCGAGGACGATGGCATGAAGCTGCTCGATGCCGCCCTGGCTCTTCCCAAGCCGCCGGTCTGCATCATGATGACGGCCTATGGCAGCGTCGACACCGCCGTGGAGGCCATGCGCCGGGGTGCCTACCATTTCGTCACCAAGCCTTTGAATCTCGATGAGGTGGAGATTCTCATCAAGCGTGCCCTCCGCAGCCGCTCGCTGGAGCATGAAAACGTCGCGTTGAAGCAGCAGGTGGAGCGCAAGTTCTCCATCGAAGGCATCCTCGGTCAGGCGGAGGTGATGAAACCCATCATCGACACCATCCAGCAGGTGGCCCCCTCCCGCGCCACCGTCTTGATCGAAGGCGAGAGCGGCACCGGCAAAGAGCTCGTGGCGCGTGCCATTCACAATCTCAGCGGCCGGCCCAAGGCGAACATCGTTTCCGTACACTGCGCGGCGCTCTCCCCGCAGATCCTCGAAAGCGAACTCTTCGGCCACGAGAAAGGCGCCTTCACCGGTGCTCAGGAGCGCCGCATCGGCCGCTTTGAGCAGGCCAATGGTGGCACGCTCTTCCTCGATGAAATCGGTGAGATCGACGCCAGCACCCAAGTGAAGCTTCTTCGCGCTCTTGGCGAGCAGACCATCGAACGCGTCGGCAGCAGCAAACCGATCTCGATCAACGTCCGCGTCATTGCCGCCACGAACCGCGACCTCGCCAAGATGGTGGAGGAAGGTAAATTCCGTGAGGATCTCTACTGGCGTCTGCGAGTGGTCACCATCCAGCTTCCCCCGCTACGCGCCCGCAAGAGCGACATCTCCGTGCTGGCGGATCACTTCCTGAAGGAACTCGCCAAGGCCAATGGTAAAACTTACAAGCCGCTCGGCGAAGACGCCCTGCCTGCGATGATGAATTACGACTGGCCCGGCAACATCCGCGAACTGCGCGCCGCCATCGAGCACGGCGTGGTCATGAGCAACAGCAACCGCGTCATGCTCAAGCACCTGCCCTCTTACCTGCTCAATCCGCACGGCCTGGGCATTGGTTTGCGCGCCCCGTCATTGATCGCCGCCAAGGATGCCGCTACCGCCGCCATACCCACCGGGGCCACTGCCGATCCCGCAATCAAGCCGAAGAGTGATCTCGACATCACCGAAGCCGAGCACCATCTCATCCTCACCGCTTTGCAGCGCAGCGGCAACAACCGCACCGTGGCCGCCGAGATGCTCGGCATGAGCCGCCGCACCCTGCAGCGCAAGCTCAAGGACCTCAACATGGTCCGCACGCACCGCCGCCGTGTGACGACACCGCCTCAAGAATTGGTCTCGTAGATCGTCGGGTCCGGGAGGCCCGCGAGCACAAACGCCTCGATGCGCTCCACACACGTGCCGCACTTCCCGCAGTGCAAGTCTCCGCCCTTGTAGCACGACCACGTCCTGCCGTAATCCACCCCCAGATTATCGCCGAGTTTGGCGATGCCTGCTTTGTCGAGATGAATGAACGGACGCAGCAGCTCGATCCGGGCGTAGGTGCCCTCACGCATCGCCGCAGCCATTCCCTCCATGAAAGGCTCCCGGCAGTCGGGGTAGATGGTGTGATCTCCAGCGTGCGCAGCAATGACGAGTCCCTCGGCCTCACAGCTCTCCGCCAAACCGCAGGCGATGGAAAGCATGATGCCGTTGCGAAACGGCACGACGGTCTTCTTCATGTTTTCGTCGGCGTAATGCCCCTCGGGAATCGTACCGCCGGATTTGAGCAGATCGGAAGCAAACAGCCGGTTCACAAAATCCAGGTCGATGATGTCATGCTTCACGCCGGAGTTCGCACACTGCCATGCAGCCAGTGGAATCTCGCGGTGGTTGTGCTTCGCACCGTAGTCAAAACTCACCGCTCCCACGACCTCATGCTCCCGCAGCGCCCAGTGCAGCGCCGTCACCGAGTCCATCCCGCCAGAGAGCAGCACGACCGTTTTCATTCCGGCAGACGCAGGGTTTCTTCCAGATCAGGATACCGTGCCTCGCAGGTGAGCTGAATGCCGCCACGCGCGCCAAATTTGCCACGCACCACCACCTGCTTCGGCGCACACGCTTTCACGATGTCGTCCAGCACGCGGTTCACGATCGCCTCATTGAAGGAGGCGTGATTTCGATAGGAGGCCAGATAGAATTTCAGCGACTTCGTTTCCACGCACGTCGCTTCTGGGATGTAGAGAATCTCCAGATGCGCCGAATCCGGCTGCCCGGTCACGGGGCAGATCGAGCTGAATTCCGGCGCGCTGAGGTGAATGCGGTAGTTCCTTCCGGGGGTGCGATTGGGAAACGTCTCCAGCACCGCCACGTCCGGCGAGGCGGGGAGGCGATTTTCAGAACGTCCGAGCAATGTGAGGTCTTTTTCCTGACTCATGTCAGTGCAGAATGCGGGAGAGCGCCGAGAATGCAAACGCGATGAACATCTGTTCCAGATAGTGCGATAGTTTTCCAAATGTGGGAGCGTTTCTAAATTCAGAATGCTCAAAGAAGCCGCCATCCCACTCACAGACGATACGCTTGCGCCCGGCACGGAGCGCACGCTTGCCATCCTCGAACTCCTCGGCCGCCACCGCGCCGGACTCAGCCTCACTGAGATCGCACGCGAGCTTGATCTGCCGGTCAATTCCGTCTTCCGCATCACCGGCACGCTGCACAGCCGCGGCTACCTGCAGCGCCGTGAGGATGACAAACGCTTCGTGCTCACCAACAAGCTCTTCGACCTTTCCCGCCCGGTGGTGCGCGAGAAAAGCCTCGTCGTCTGCGCCTTGGAATCCCTCAAATGGCTGCGTGATGAAACCGGCGAGACCACTCAAATCCTCGCCAGCGTGAATCACAAGATGACCGTGCTGGAGCAGTGCATCTCTTCGCAGCCGATCAAGGTCAGCAGCACCGTCGGCCTGCAGGTGCCCATGTACTCCTGCGCCCCCGGCAAGGCGGTGCTGGCCCACCTCCCTCCATCGGAGCTCGAAAAGTTTTTCGCCGCCGTACAGCTCAAGCAGTACACGCCCACCACACTCGCCACTTCAGATTCGCTCGAAACCGACCTCGTCAAAACGCGCAAGCGAGGCTTTGCCACCGACATCGCCGAGGGGCTCGAAGGCATTCATTGTGTCGCCGCAGCCATCCTCGACGAATACCATTACCCCGTTGCCGCCATCACCGTCATGTCCCCTTCCTTCCGTCTGAAACGCGACCAGTTCGACAAAGCCGGCAAGCTCTGCCTCGAAGCCGCAGCCACCATCACCCGGAGGCTCCTGGCATGAGAAAGTCCCTCGTCATACACTTCGCCGCCATGCTGCTTTGCAGCAGGCTTCTCGCAGCACCCACGCCTGCACAGATCGAGTTCTTCGAATCGAAGATCCGCCCCATCCTCGCGCAGGAGTGCTATGAATGCCACAGCACCGGCACCAAGAAGAAAGGCGGCCTCGTGCTCGACTCCCGCCCCGGCTGGCAGACCGGTGGTGAATCCGGCGATGTCATCAAGCCCGGAGATCCCGCCGGCTCCCTGCTCGTGCAAACCATCAAGCACGAGCACGAAGACATCAAGATGCCCAAAGCCGGGGCCAAGCTCGATGACAAAGTCGTCGCTGACTTTGAACAATGGATTCGTGATGGCGCTGCCGATCCACGCGATACGCCGCCCTCCAAAGCAGAGATCGCCAAAGAAACTGACTGGAAGAGCATCATTGAACGCCGCAAGCAATGGTGGGCCTTTGTGCCCGTCTCGAAGCAGCCTGCGAACAAAACCATCGATGACTACATCGACGCAGAACTCTCCAAACAAGGCATTCCCGCCGCACCGCCCGCTGATGCCCAAACACTGCGCCGCCGAATGAGTTACGTCCTCACCGGACTTCCTCCTTCCGGTGAACAGAGCATCGATGCCCTTCTTGCGTCCCCGCACTTCGGCGAACAATGGGCCCGCCACTTCATGGACTGGGTGCGCTACGCAGAAAGCTACGGCTCCGAAGGCGACCCCGCCATCCCCTACGCCTACCAGTACCGCGATTACCTCATCCGCGCCTTCAATGAAGACGTGCCTTACCCGCAACTCGTCAAGGAAGCCATTGCCGGAGATCTTCTGGCCAAGCCACGCATCAAGAACGGCATCAACGAAAGCGCCATCGGCATCGCGCAACTGCGCATGGTGCTGCACGGATTTTCGCCCGTCGATTCGCTCGATGAAATGGTCACCTTCACGGACAACCAGATCGACACGGTCACCAAGGCCTTTCAGTCACTCACGGTGAGCTGCGCGCGCTGCCACAATCACAAATTCGACGCCATCTCCCAGGCCGACTTCTATTCCCTCTACGGCATCTTCACCAGCACCCACCCTGCCGTGATTGATGTGAATGCGCCTGGCACCGGCAAAGCAGAACGCGAACAACTCACGCAGCTCAAACAACAGATCAAAGACGCCGTGGCTGCGCAATGGCTGAAGGTAGCACCCAAGACCGTGTCCTATGAGACCTCTGGCCCTGCGCATCCCGGTCTTGGCAAATATCAATGGTTCACCCATGGCGTCAGCCTCACCCCTCCAGGCGAGTTCTCAGTCGCGCTTGAAGGCAACGGCATCGTTTCGCAAATTCATCCCGGCGGTTATTTCAGCAATCTGCTCACCACCAAGGAACGCGCGGTCGTGTTTTCAAATCGCTTCAAATGCGAAGGCGGCACGCTGTGGTTCCGCGTGGCTGGCAATGGCGGTGTGAAAGCCAAGTACGTCGTGGAGAACTACCCGCGCACCGGAACAATTCATAAGGCAGTTCAGCTCAGCGAGGCCAAGGACGCGAAGCTTGAGTGGCGCTCGCTCGATCTCGAATTCTGGAAGGGTGATGAAATCTTCATTCAGATCACCACCTCCGCCGACCTCCCGGCTGAATACAACGCAGACGCGCGCTCCTGGTTTGGCCTCACCGATGTCGTCATCACCAAGGATAAATCACCACCCTCAGGCGAAGCGCGCGCGCAATCCTCCACCGCAGAAATCATTCAGCTATGGCAGCAGGGCAAGCTCAGCAACGGCCAGGCCGAGGCGCTCGACCGGCTTGTTCAGGATGGCACACTGCCGAACCAGATGAAGGATATTCCTGCTGCAGCCAAACTGGTCGCACGCTACCGCGAAGTCGAAGCTGCACTGCCCATGCCCACCCGCGTCCCCGGCGTCATTGAGGCCGATGCCAAGGACGCGCCGCTCTTTGTCCGTGGCGATCACAAACAACCTTCTGATATCGTCCCTCGCCGCTTCCTCGACGCCCTCGATCCCACGCCCTTCAACACCAATGGCAGCGGTCGTTTGCAACTGGCCGAACACATGGCGGACATGAAGAACAACCCGCTCACTGCGCGCGTCATTGTCAACCGCCTCTGGCATCACGTCTTCGGTCGCGGCATCGTCGCCAGCGTCGATAACTTCGGCAAACTCGGCGACTTGCCCACGCATCCCGAACTGCTCGACTTCCTCGCGCAGCGTTTCATCGACAGCGGCGGCTCCATCAAAGCCATGCTGAAGCTCATCATGAGTTCCAAAGCCTTTCAGCGCAGCGCGCAGGCCTCCGACATCGCCATGCAGAAGGACCCCGAAAACAAGCTGCTGAGTCACTGGAGCATTCATCGCCTCGAAGCCGAAGCCATTCGTGATTCCATCATCGCTTTGACCGGCAAACTCGAACCCAAGCTCTACGGCGAATCCACTGGCAGCGGCGTGCCGCGCCGCAGCATCTACGTCAAAGTCATCCGCAACGCCCTCGATCCATTCCTCACCACCTTCGACTCCCCCGTGCCCTTCAGCACCCGTGGCAAGCGCGACACCACCAACGTCCCCGCTCAGTCACTCACCCTGCTCAACGACAACAACGTCATCCGCTGGTCCCGCGAATGGGCGCTGCGCTCCACCAAAGTTACGGACGAACAGCGCGTGAAAGAAATGTTTCACGAAGCCTTCGCCCGCGAAGCCACGGCGGATGAGGTGAAGCAAAGCCTCGCCTACCTCGCGGCCTTGCAGCAGGAGAACAGCGTGCGTGCACAGGCACTTGCCACCCAGGAGCAAAAGCTGGCCGGTTTGAACCAGCAAATCTCCGCTCTCCTCGAACCCGCACGCACCAAGCTGCAGGCCCAGCGCAAGCTGCCCGCAGCGCCGCTCAACACACCCGCACCGCTCGCCGAATGGACCTTCGACAAAGATGCCCGCGATACCGAGGGCCGCATGAACCTCGAACTCGTCGGCTCCGCCCGAGTCGAAAACGGTGCGCTCGTTCTCGATGGCAAGTCGATGGCCAAATCCGGCTCCCTGCCCAAAGCACTCACCGCTAAAACCCTCGAAGCCTGGGTCATGCTCGACAACCTCACCCAGCGCGGCGGCGGCGTCGTCACCGTGCAGCACAAAGACGGCGGACAGTTTGACTCCATCGTCTTTGCCGAGAAGACCCCGCAGCATTGGGTCGCTGGCAGCAACTTCTTTGACCGCAGCGAACTCTTCGAAGGCAGCGCCGAAACCGAAGCCGCGACACGCCCCGTGCATGTGGCCGTCGTCTATCAACCCGATGGCACCATCAGCGGCTACCGCGATGGCAAACCCTACGGCCGCACCTATCGCAAAGCCCCCGCAGCCTTCTTTGAAGCAGATTCCTCCCAGATCCTCCTCGGTTGCCGCCACGCCACCCCCGCAGGCAACAAAGGACTGAGCGGTCGCATCTTCCGCGCCCGCCTTTATGATCATGCACTGACTCCCGCAGAGATCGCGCAAACCGTCCGCATCGAATCCAGTTCCATCACCGAGTCAGACATCATAGCCACACTCACTCCCGACCAAAGCAAACAACTCACCCAACTTCAATCCCAGCGCGACCTCCAGTCCCGCCAGCTCGAATCCCTCCGCGAATCCACCGCCGGAGATGACTCCATCATCCAGTCCTGGACCAGCCTCGCACAGTCACTCATTAACCTGAAGGAGTTCATTTACCTGCAATGAATACGATCAATCGCCGCCAGCTCCTTTCCCACGCCTCCACTGGCTTCGGCCTGGCCGCACTTGCAGGGCTTATGCAAGAGCAGGCGCTCGCAGACATGCCGCTCGTGCATCGCGCGAAGAAATTCGCGCCCAAAGCACGCAGCGTGATCTTTCTCTACATGAGCGGCGGTGTGTCGCATGTCGATTCCTTCGATCACAAACCACTGCTCAAGAAATTTGCGGGCCAGCCGATGCCGGGTGCGGTGAAGAAGACGCAGTTCAACAACAACGGCACCGTGCAGCCCTCGCACTGGGACTACAAACGCTACGGTCAGTCGGGCCTGGAGGTGAGCGATCTGTTTCCACAGATCGGCGGGGTGGTGGATGAGATGTGCATGATCCGCAGCATGACGGCCAAATTCAGCGAGCATGCGCAGGGCAATTTCTTCATGCACACCGGCTTCCCCTTCCTCGGCTTCCCCAGCGCGGGTGCGTGGACGAGCTATGGGCTTGGCACCGAGTCGCGCGATCTGCCCGGCTACCTCGTGCTGCAAAGTGGAGGGGCATCCACCCCGCATGGCGGCGTGGGCTTGTTCAGCAACGGCTTCCTGCCTGCGCAGCATCAGGCCAGCATTGTGAAAGCCGATGAAGCGGAGGCGGTCGTCAACATCCGTCCACGTCAGCCGCAGGACACGCAGCGCAAACAGCTCGATTTCATCGGCGCGATGAACCGCCGCTTCGTCAGCACCACGCAGCATGACATGCACGTGGAGGCTGCCATCTCAAACTACGAGATGGCCTGGCGCATGCAGTCCGCCGTGCCCGATCTCTGCGACATCTCCGGCGAAACCGAAGCGACCAAAAAACTCTACGGCCTCGATGATCCCGAGCCGAAGAAAGCCGCCTACGCGCGCCAGTGCCTGCTCGCGCGCCGACTCGTCGAACGCGGCGTGCGCTTCATCGAGCTCAGCACGCTTGCCTACAACATCGGCGGAGGAAACGGAGCCAATCCCTGGGACCACCACGGTGCGATCAAGGAAGGCCACGGCAAGATGGCCAATCAGATCGATCAGCCCATCGCCGCTCTCATCAAGGACCTGCGCGCACGCGGTCTGCTCGACAGCACGCTTCTCGTCTGGGCCGGTGAGTTTGGCCGCACGCCCTTTGCTCAGGGTTCGAATGGTCGCGACCACAATCCTTACGGCTTCACCGTTTGGATGGCTGGCGGCGGCGTCAAAGGCGGCCACGTTCACGGTGCCACGGATGATTTCGGCTACAACGCTGTCGAAAACATCTCCAGCGTCTATGACATGTGGGCCACCGTGCTGCATCTCATGGGAATCGATCACGAACAGCTCACCTACCGCTTTAGCGGACGAGACCTGCGCCTCACAGACGTACATGGTAATGTACTCAAAGACATCATCGCCTGATGAACGCCCCCTTTTCACGCCGCCAGCTTCTTGCCAATGCCTCCACCGGCTTTGGCATGGCCGCGCTCGCAGGATTGATGCAGGCGGAGTCGCCGGTTAATCGTGCGAAGCGCTTTGCACCCAAGGCCCGCAGCGTGATCTTCTGCTACATGAGCGGCGGAGTGTCCCACCTTGACTCCTTCGATCCGAAGCCGCTGCTGGAAAAATACGCGGGGCAGCCCATGCCGGTCGAGGTGAAGAAAACACAGTTCAACAACAACGGCACCGTGCAGCCCGCACACTGGGAGTATCGTCAGCGCGGCCAGAGCGGCATGCCCGTGAGCGAGCTCTTTCCCCACATGGCAACAGTCGCGGATGAGCTCTGTGTCATCCGCAGCATGACGGCGAAGTTCAGCGAGCATGCGCAGGGAAATTTCTTCATGCACAGTGGCTTCCCGTTTCTTGGCTATCCGAGTGCCGGTGCCTGGGCAAGTTATGGCCTCGGCACCGAGTCGCGTGATCTGCCCGGCTACATCGTGCTACAAAGTGGTGGTGCCGCCGTGCCGCATGGCGGGGTGGGTTTGTTCAGCAATGGTTTTTTGCCAGCGCAGCATCAGGCAAGCATCGTGCAGGCAGATGCGCAGGAGGCGGTGAAAAACATCCGCTCGCGCCAGCCACGCGATACGCAACGCAGGCAGCTCGACTTCATCGGCACAATGGACCACCGTTTTGCCAGCACCGCGCAGCATGACATTCATGTGGATGCGGCGATTGCAAATTACGAGATGGCCCGGCGCATGCAGTCCGCGGTGCCGGAGTTGTGCGACATCACGGGTGAAACCGAGGCGACAAAGAAGCTCTACGGCATGGACGGCCCCGACTCCACCCTCACAGCGTATGCGCGGCAGTGCCTGCTGGCGCGGCGTCTGGTGGAGCGTGGCGTGCGCTTTGTGGAGCTGAGCTGCCTGCCGCAAACGCTCGGTGGTGGCCAGGCACCAAATCCATGGGATCAGCACGGGCAGATCAAAAAAGGCCACGCCAACATGGCTCATCAGGTGGACCAACCCATCGCAGCGCTGGTCAAAGACCTCAAATCACGCGGCCTGCTCGACAGCACCCTCGTCATCTGGGCCGGTGAATTTGGCCGCACACCCTTTGCGCAAGGCACCGACGGCCGCGACCACAATCCCTACGGCTTCACCATCTGGATGGCCGGTGGTGGCGTCAAACCTGGCCACATCTACGGTGCGACGGATGACTTCGGCTACCACGCCATCGAAAACGCCTGCACTGTCTATGACATGTGGGCCACTGTGCTGCACCTCATGGGCATTGATCACGAACAGCTCACCTACCGCTTCAGTGGGCGGGATTTGCGCCTCACCGATGTGCATGGCAATGTTCTCCGCGATGTGATCACGTAGGCATTGAACGTGAAACAGGCTGCCAGCCTGTTCACATCCGGTTTATGCGATCTGCACAGGCTGGCAGCCTGTTTTCACATCAGCCTACACCTCCAGTTTCCACGGCCCGCGATACTCTCGTCCCAGCAGCTTGCTGGCATCTGCATCACCAAGGATCTCTTCCTTCACAGGATCCCATTTGATGGAACGGTTGGTGAGGAAGGAAATGAGGGCGAGGTGACCCGGGCTGGCACTGCGATGCGCCGTCTCCACCGGCGTAACGGTGGGCTGGCGGCTCTTCACGCAGTCTAGGAAATTGCGATGGTGCCCCTTGGTTTCGTAGAGACGCATCTTGATGATGTCATCTCCCAGCTTCGGCGCTTTGGCGACTTCGATGATCTCGCTCTTCGGATCCTTTTCGTCCTTCCGCTTTTTGACCAGCTGTTTGAACGCTGGATTCGAGCAGTCGTAAGCTCCGTTACGATTCACATAGACCCAGCCGTCAGTGCCGATCCACTTGGTGCCTGACTGGATGTCCGGATGACCGCCTGCGATGGTCATGGTGATGTCACCCGCATACTTGGCTTCGGCGCGGTACTTGGTGGCGGTGTTCCAGATGTCGGTGCGCAGCGGCATGTCCACCTGGATGGGGCTCACCTCATTCGGGCCGCTGCTGTCCATGTCCATTCCCCAGTGCGCGATATCGCAATGGTGGCCGATCCAGTCGAGCAACTGACCGCCGCCGATGTTGTAGTCCCAGCGCCAGTTTTTGTGCACGCGGCACTCGATGTAGTCCTGCATCGTTGCAGGACCAATCCACATCTCGTAGTCCAGCTCGGGCGGCGGTGCTGTGACGCTGCGCTTATCGCCGGTCTTGGCAAAGTCGTTGTGCCCGCTCGGCAGGCCCACGTGAACTTCCTTCAGCTTTCCAATGAGACCGTTGCGCACGATCTCAGCCCCGATGCGGAAATTGTCCTCGCTGCGCTGCCAGGAACCGGTCTGCCAGACGCGCCCGTGCTTCTGCACCGCTTTCACAATCGCCTGCTGCTCGGCGATGGTCCGCGCCAGCGGCTTCTCACCATAGATGTCCTTGCCGTTCTTCGCTGCTTCGATGGCGGTGAGCGCATGCCAGTTGTCAGGCAGCGCCAGCATCACGGTGTCGATGTCCTTGCGGGCCATCACCTCGCGATAGTCATGGTAGGGTTTGCAGTCCTGGTTCTTGTAGGCGCCGTTGATGGTATCCAGTGCCTTCTGCAGATTGCGTTTGTCGATGTCGCACGCAGCCACAATCTGGCAGTCCTGCTCCTGGAGAAATTTGCTCGTGTTGCTCGGCCCCATCATGCCCCAGCCGAAGACGGCCATGGTGATCTTGCTGGAGGGAGCATTCTGCCCAATCACACTGGCAGGAATGATGGTGGGAAAGCCGATGGCGGCGGCAGACTTCGTGAGGAACTGACGGCGGGAGGAAACTGGAATGCGTTTCATGGGAGTGGTTTGGCTGGCAGTAGAGTTTTAATCGAAAGTCTGCCCCCAAGTCCAGCCGCAAAATGCGTGCGTGGTGCTGAATAGTTCACGAACCGCTTTGGTACGATGGGCACTCTTGCCCGTCGATCAGTGGCACCGCATACACACTGGCGTGCGATTTTCCCAAACGCTTTCAACAGCACCAACCCTCCGCTTTGCCACAAAGACACCGCAATCGGAATAAACGACTCGTCACTCCCACGCTCCAGCGAAATCACCCGGATGATAAAGTCGGCTGTCGATTCAGTGGCGATGCGGCTTGCGAGCGCGCTAATCGACAGACAGCAGTGTCTATCGTACTCAGCAGCTCGTAGGCACCCGCTGGGCCAGCTTCACCGTGTGAGGAATGGCACCGAGCACAAAGCTGAGGCAATCGACGGCTCCCTGCGGTTTCCCTGGCAGCGCAATGACCAGGCTGCGCTCGACCACTGCCGCCAGGCTGCGGGAGAGTATGGCGTTCGGGGTCAGTTCGAGCGACTTCATTCGCATCAGTTCGCCAAAACCGGGAATCTCCACGCGCATGATGCCGCGAATCGCCTCGGGGGTGACATCACGCCCGGCGATTCCGGTTCCACCCGTGGTGAGAATGAGAGCACAGCCCTGGGCCGAGAAGGAGCGAATCGTCTCTTGAATGCGCAGGAGGTCGTCCGGGACGATCGCTTCAGCAGCGACCACCCAGCCATAACCATCCGCCGCCTGCTTCAAGGCTGGACCACCGAGATCTTCATAAACACCCTGGCTGGCACGGTCGGAAACAGTGATGATACCGACCTGCATTGGATGCATGCTACCAGTGGAATGTGTGAGAACTTCGGAGGACAGGCTGGCAGTTACTGCGCCTGAGGCTTGGTGCTGACCTGTGATTTGTCCTCGGTCTTGGCCGCAGTGGTGGGCTTGTGATCAAGTTCGAGCAGATCACGCAGGATATGAATCGTCTCCAGTTTCACGGGCTCAACAGCATAGGGGAACTTGGACTCGTCATTGCCGCTGTCGTCATCCTTGGAGGCCGTGCGCATGCCGGAATTCATTTCCTTGCTGAAGGCAGACTCAGGCACCAGATCCGCCTTGTCCACGTTGTCGAGCGTGAGGTGATAGGCCTTGAAGCCATTGTCTTTGATGCGCTCCGCGACTTCCTTGGCGCGCTTTGCCCGTTCCTCAGTCTGCTTGTCACGGCGAGCTTCGGTGTCGGTGCGTTCCTTCTCACGCTCCTGCAGGTTCAAAGAGACGGTGTTCTTGTCGATTTTTTCCTTCAGGCGCTTGGACTCTTCGACCACGTTTTGGAACTCCGGATTTGCGGCGACCCGGCTCTTCACACGAGCGTTGATTTCGTCGATCGGGAACGCATCCTTGCGGAAGAGGGGATATTTCCGGGGGGGGATGGTGTCGTAGGGCAGCGGATTTTCAGCGGAGGATTCGCCGATGTCCAGCACGTCGCGGATCGAAGGAAGTGGAATGTCGGATTCAACACCTTTGAGCTGGGTGGAACCACCGGCGATGCGGTAGAACTTCTGAATCGTCACCTTGAGGTCACCAGCGCCCTTTTTGTCGCTGAAGAAAGGCATGTAACGCTCAACCGGGAGGATGGTCTGCACGGTGCCTTTGCCGAAGGAGGACTTGTCCCCCACGATGAGTGCACGACGGTAGTCCTGCAGCGCCGCCGCCAAAATCTCAGAAGCCGAGGCGCTGGCCTTGTTGATGAGGACGATCATGGGGCCGTCATACACAGGCTTCTCATTTTCGCAGTCACGCCAGGTGATGCTGCCGCGCCAGTCCTTGGCCTGCACCACGGGGCCGGCAGGAATGAAGAGACCGGTGAGCTTGATGGCTTCATCCAGGGAGCCACCACCGTTGTCGCGCAGATCCAGCACAAGGCCGTCGATTTTTTCCTTCATCAGACGACGCAGCAGGCGCTCCACGTCAACACTTGTGCTGACCGTGTTGTTTTCCATGTCGGCGTAGAAATTGGACAGGTTGATCCAGCCGACTCTGAGCGTCTTGCCGAGATCCGGCGGGGTGACGAGGAGTTCGGCGTTGGCGAGCTTCTCTTTGAGCGGAACTTCATCACGAACGATGGCGATGATGCGTGTTCCGGAGGGGTCATCAGCCGGGACAATCTTAATGCGGACAGTGGTGCTCTTTTCACCACGGATCATATCGACGATCTTCTGCAGCTTCAGATACTTCACATCGACGAACTCGTCGTCTCCCTGGGCGACGGCGATGATGCGGTCATTGAGCTTGAGCTGCCCCTGTTTGTCAGCAGGACCACCGACGACGATGCCCTGAATTTCTGCGCCATCATCTTTCTGGCCGAGCAAGGCGCCGATGCCCACGAGCTTGTGCTGCATGTGGATCTTGAAGTTGTCGCTCTCATCCGTGCTCATGTACTCGGTGTGCGGATCATAGGCGGTGGCAAGGCTGGAAAGGAAGAAGTTCACCACGTCCTTGGTGTCGTTCTCGTCGATGCTCTCAAGCAGGCGAGTGTAGTCTTTGAGCACGCGCTCCTTGGGGGTCAGATCCTTTTCGTCCTTGTCCTTTTTGGCAGCCACTTTGGGAGTCTTGTCTCCTTCGGCTGCCGGCTTGGGAGCTTCGGCCACCTTTTTGTCATCAGGCACGCTCTCGCTCTTGGCCTCGGCGGTGCCGGCTTTTTTGGCGGCAGCCTTTTCAGCCTTCTTTTTTTCATCACGCTCGCGCGTCTCATCGGCGATGCGCTCTGCCAGAAGATTGTCTTCGATGATGTCGAGCCACAGCTTGTCCTGCGCGGCTTTGTCCTTAGGCCAAGGGGCCTTATCACGCTTGATCTCGATGGATCGCTTTGAGTCAAAGGTGAACTTGTTGGTCTCCAGCGCCTTCTTGAGGAAGTCCACGCGCTCCTTCACGCGCTGTTTGTAGATGTCGTAGATCTCGATGGCCGGGCTGATGTTCCGCATCAGCACATGGTCGTCGAGCGTGGTCTCATACTTGTCCTTGAAGCCCGCGACATCCTGCTCGGTGAAGAAGATGTGCTTGAAGTCGAGCATGTTCAGATAGTTGTGCAGCATCTCGCCAGACACCTTGTCATCAAAGTCCTGCTTCGAGTAATGGTGGTTTTGCAGCATGTAGGCCACGTGCATGGCCACCTGGCCAAAATTGGTTTCCGCTTGCGCTGCAGGAATAAGGAGCGCGAGGGCGGTGGCCGCAGCCGCGACGGGGGAGAGTAGGTAGCGAGTCATGGTGGGGGTCGTCCGAATCAATAACGAACCTCGCGGCGCGTTTTGCTTCCAGATTTTGCCTTTTATGGGTTGAAATGTCCAACTCTTTCCCGTCTTTCGCCTTCTCCATGCCTGAAATCTCCACCTACACCGGCGGCATCGCCGCCACGAACGGCCACCTTCTTACCCTGCCCGGGGGCACCCTCCTCGTGGATGCGCCTGACGGCATCTCAGCCTGGCTCAAGAAGCAAAAAGTGAAGGTGGACGTGCTATTCCTTACTCATCAGCACTTTGACCATGTCCTTGACGCCGCCACTCTTAAAGCGGAGCACGGCTGCCGGGTTTACTCCTTTGCCTCCTACTCACGCGAACTGACGCTGGAAATCCTCTACGGAGCCGTGACGGGCAGCCCCTTCTCCGTCCCACCTTTTGAGGTCGATGAAGTCCTCGAAGGCAAAAGCCAGATCGAAGTCCTCGGCGAGACTTGGAAACTTTACCACGTACCCGGCCATTCTCCGGACAGTCTCTGCTTCCATCTCCCATCCCAAAATCTCCTCTTTGGCGGCGACGTTCTCTTTCTGGACAGTGTCGGTCGCACCGACTTCCCCAATGGCTCCGGAGCCCTGCTGCTCAGCGGCATTATTAAGAAGCTGTTCGTCCTGCCTGATGCCACCCGCGTCTACCCCGGCCACGGCGACGACACCACCATCGGCCGTGAGAAGCGCGAGAATCCCTACCTCACCTGATGCCACAATCATTCCATGACCTGACCTTTGACCAGCTGCGTGAGCAGATCGTGGCGGCAGGCCTGCGTCCGGCTCATGCCGGCACACTTTGGAACACCCTGCACTTCAAAGCGATGGCGGATCCCCTCGCCCGCGAGGATCTCCTCCCCCCCCTGCGCAAATGGCTCACGCAGGTGCTCGGCGACGGCTCCTGGACGCTCGATGTCCCGCCCGTCTCTTTGGACACCCCCAGCAGCGATGGTTTGACGCACAAGTTCCTCCTCCGCATGGCGGATGCGCAGGAGATCGAGACCGTCATCATGGGCTACACCGGCCGCCACACCGCCTGCGTCAGCACCCAGGCGGGCTGCGCCATGGGCTGCGTCTTTTGCGCCACCGGCCAGATGGGTTTCGTGCGGCATCTTCGGCCCGGCGAAATCGTGGCCCAGGTGCTGCATGCCCAGCGCGCCGTGCGCGCCAAAGGTGAGAAAAAAGGCCTGCGCAATCTCGTCTTCATGGGCATGGGCGAGCCCCTTCACAATTACGACGCCGTGATGACCGCCCTCGACATCATCTGCGACACCCGGGGCCTGAACATCGGCCCCAGCAAGATCAGCGTCTCCACCGTCGGCGTCGTGCCTGGCATCCTGCGCATGGCGGCGGAAAAGCGGCCCTACAACCTCGCCGTCAGTCTCCATGCCGCCACGGAGGAGGAACGCGCCAAACTGATCCCCGCCAATCAGCGCTGGCCCCTGGCCGATCTCATCGCCGCGTGCCGCAGCTACAATGCGCAGACCGGCCGCCGCATCTTCTTTGCCTGGACCTTGATCGAAGGCGTCAACGACACGCCCCAGCACGCGCAGCGGATCGCCGAGCTGCTCCACGGCCTGGACGCCCACATCAATCTCATCCCCCTCAACCGCACCGACGGTTACACCGGCACCGAAAGCAGCGACAGCTCAGCCGACACCTTCCACCGCATCCTTCAGGAAGCCGGATTTCCCTGCACCATCCGCCAGCGCCGGGGCATCGATGTGGCGGCTGGCTGCGGCCAGCTCAAGGCGGCGAAGAATCGGCGTAAAGTGGCGGCTTGAGAACCTGGCTTTTTTATTTCTCCGCAGGCTGATTTGGAAAAAACTCAGACATTCTTTTCTTGAGCTGCTCTCGCTCTGGTAATGTCATTGGCCGATGCCGTCCGTTTTCAAAAGCAAAACATTCAAATTGCTCCACGAACGGATTCCCAATGAATAAGACTTCTTCCGGAAAGTTGATTCCTATGCTGCCACTGAAAATGAAAGGCCCTTCCATGCCCCGATTTGACAAGTACATCCTTCCTGGTGGCGATGGTTTAAAATGCGAGCAGGTGAATACTTGATTACCGTTCAAATAGAAAGCTTCAATGAGTCGGTCGTAAACTCCGTCTCCTTTTGTAGATGACTCAAGACTAAGCATTACACGTTCTTTGCCCCGAGACCAAACAGTCGTACGATTGTTTCCTTTTTGAGTGATCTTGGATTGCAACGGTGTCTTTTCATCCTCAGCCACAGTCAATGTAGCAAGCGTAAGGATTGCAACGAATAGGCAGCTTCGGCAGAGACGACTCATTTTGAGCAAGATTGTAATAAGCACACCTAAATCAAGACAAACCTTAAAAGAGGAGGTTGCGGCAGTCCTTCGTATGAATTTCCCGTGAACCCAGCGTGAATTCATCTTCATAAATCGACCACCACTTGCCGTGATCGCGCATTGAAGCGTATCGTTGAGCCAGCCATGTCCACCCGCGTCTTTTTGCTGAATCTCTTTGCCTGCCTGTGGTGCTGCATTGTGCTGAACCTGCGCTTCCATCTCGCCGGACATTATTACTACGACTTCATGCTGTGGAATCTCTTCCTGGCGGCCATCCCGCTCGGCCTCAGCCTCGGCCTGCGCCAGATCAATCGCCTCGTACTGGCGCTGCCGCTGCTGGCGGTCTGGCTGCTGTTCTTCCCCAATGCTCCCTACGTCCTCACCGACCTGATTCATCTCAATGAACACAACGGCAACGTCCCCAAGTGGCTCGATCTCCTCATGCTGCTCTCCTTTGCCTTCGTCGCGCTCTGGTTCGGTTTTCAGTCGCTGCACATCGTCCAGCACTGGTTTGTGCGGAAATTTTCCCACGCCACCGCCTGGTGTGTCACGCTGGGTTCGCTCGCATTGAGCGGCTTTGGTGTTTACCTCGGCCGCTTTGACCGCTGGAACAGCTGGGACCTCCTGCACCGGCCCGCTTCTCTGCTCACCCGCATCGCCTCCTACATTCTCCATCCCCTGGCACATACCCGCACCTGGGGTTTTACCCTTGGCTTTGGCACCCTGCTGATCTTCGCCTACCTCTTTTGGTTTTCGGCCGCGCCAACGGCACCGGACAGTCGTAAGATCGACTAGCCGTGCCCCACTACGATCCCAGCCACGACCACCTCCTGCTCTTTGATGGCGTCTGCCATCTCTGCGATGCCAGCGTGCGCTTCATCGTGAAGCGTGATCCGCTTGGTAAAATCAAATTCGCGCCGATTCAAAGCCCCATGGGCAGCCAGCTCTACGCACAGCACGGTCTCGATCCCGCAGCGCCAAACGCGATGCTTTTTCTCACCCCGCAGGGCGCTTTTAAAGCCAGCGACGCAGTCCTCGAAATCGCCCGCACGCTCGGTGGACTGTGGAAGCTCGCACTCATCTTCAAAACCCTGCCACGTGCCCTGCGCGACGCCGCCTACCACTTCATCGCCCGCAACCGCTACCGCTGGTTCGGCAAAGATGAATCTTGCATGATGCCCACGGCGGAGCTAAAGGCGCGCATGGTGGAATAACATGCTAAGCACCCGCGCCACACTCGGCACCTTTGAACTTACTCCTCGCGCACCCCAAACCCCGCGTGCTAGGTTCCCCCATGCCGCAAGCATCCCCCACCCCGATCACCACGCGCGAACGCCTTGGCTTTGTACGCGTCGCTGCCGTGTCCCCGGAACTGGTGCTGGGGGATGTGATGAAGAATGTCGCGATCCTCGCCCGTGAAGCGCGCACGCTGGCGCAGCGCGGCTGCCGGCTGGTGGTGTTCCCGGAGCTGAGCCTCACCGGCTACTCCTGCGCCGATCTGTTTCACACCACCGCACTGCTGGATGCGAGCGTGAAGGGCCTGGCAGAACTCGTGCAGGCCACCCAGGATCTGCCATGCGTGCTGGTAGTAGGTCTGCCCCTGCGCGTGCAGGACCGCCTTTACAACATGGCGGCGGTGCTGGCCAAAGGCCGCCTGCTCGGACTGGTGCCCAAGACCTTTCTGCCAAACTCTGCGGAGTTCTACGAGCGCCGTTGGTTCTCGCCTTCTCATACGCTGAACGTTTCAACCCTGCGCTTGAATGACCAGGATGTCGCCATCGGCGCGGAGCTGCTGTTTGAGGTGCTGGATGTCCCGGGCTTCGTGCTCGGTGTGGAAATCTGCGAGGACTTGTGGACGGTGATTCCACCATCCTGCCATCTCTCACTCGCCGGAGCCACGCTGCTGGCCAATCCATCCGCCAGCACCGAAGTTCTCGGCAAGGCCCCCTACCGCCGCCACCTCGTGGCACAGCAGGCGGCACGCTGTCTGGCAGCCTATGTCTATGCCGGAGCAGGCGCGGGTGAGTCGACCACGGACGTGGTGTACTCGGGCCATGGCATCGTGGCTGAAAATGGCATACTTCTTGGTGAAACCGAACGCTTCTCCTTCGAGACCCGCGCCATCGTCACCGATGTCGATCTGCACCAGCTGGCGCACGACCGCCTGAAGAGTTCCGCCTTCCGCGATGAAGCAGGCAGCATCGGCTTCCGGCGTGTCGCGTTCAGTCTCGGCGCAGCCCTCGGCGGTGATGACAGACTTCTGCGCCCGATCTCAGCTCATCCTTTTGTGCCCTCGGCCAAAGTCGATCGTGCGGCGGTGTGCGAGGAAATCTTCGCCATTCAGGCCACCGGTCTCGCCCGCAGATTGAAACAAGCACGCGCCAAAACCGCCGTGCTCGGACTCTCCGGCGGACTCGATTCCACACTCGCATTGTTAGTAATGCTCGAAGCCTTGAAACGTGCGGGCATGCCGACGACCGCCGCGCTGACGGTCACGATGCCAGGCTTCGGCACCACCACACGAACAAAGGGCAATGCCGAAAAACTCGCCGACGCGCTAAACATCGAACTGCGCACCATCTCGATCAATGACGCCGTGCATCAGCACTTTGCGGACATCGGTCATTCGGAACATCAGCATGACGCGACTTACGAGAACTCACAGGCCCGTGAGCGCACGCAGATCCTCATGGACCTCGCCAACAAGACCGGCGGCATCGTCGTGGGCACGGGCGATCTCTCCGAGGCAGCGCTGGGCTGGTGCACCTTCAATGGCGACCACATGTCCATGTATCATGTGAACTCTGGCGTGCCGAAGACCCTGGTGCGCTACCTCATCGAGTGGTGCGCCGCCGGCCCCTTCGCCGAAAAAGCAGGTGCCATCCTGCTGGACATCGCCGACACGCCGATCTCCCCCGAGCTGCTGCCTCTCGCCGCAGATGAATCGCTTCAACAGAAGACCGAGGACACCGTCGGCCCGTATGAGCTGCATGATTTCTTCCTGTTCCATTTCGTGCGCCATGGCAGCAACGCCGAGAAAATCCGCTGGCTCGCGGCGCAGGCTTTTGCCGGCAAATACGACGATGAAACCATCGCCAAGTGGCTCGCGCTTTTCTTCAAACGCTTCGCCCAAAACCAGTTCAAGCGCTCCAGCGTGCCGGACGGCCCCAAGGTCGGCTCCGTGGCCCTCTCTCCGCGTAGCGACTGGCGCATGCCGAGCGACTATGCCGGTGATTTGAACTCCTGATTGATCCCATGCTTCGATACCTCGTCCTCAGCCTGTTTTTCACCCTCTGCGCCTGCTCACGCAGCAACAAGCTCATCATCGGCACCGATGCGACCTATCCGCCGTTTGAGTTCGTTGATTCATCAGGCCAGATCAGCGGTGTGGACATCGAGGTGGGGCGCGAAATCGGCAAGGCGCTCGGACGTGAGGTGGAGTTCCGCAACATCAACTTCGACGGCCTCGTCACCGCGCTGCGCACCGGCTCCATCGACCTCGTGCTTTCGGCGATGACGGCCACACCCGAACGGCGCAAATCCATCGACTTCTCCGAGCCCTACGTGAAAACGGGTCTTGCCGTTCTCGTCGCCAACAGCTCCACGATTCAAAGCGCAGCCGATTTGAAAACACCGGGCCGCAAGGTCGTCGTCCGCCTCGGCACCACGGGTGAAAGCTGGGCGCGGGAAAACCTCAAAGACGCCAAAATCATCGCCCTGGATGCCGATGTGTCCTGCGTGATGGAAGTGGTGAATTCGAGCGTCGATGCCTGGATCTACGATCAGCTCTCGATCATGAACTACCACGCCAAATACGAAGGGAAGACGCGCGCCCTGCTCGCCCCGCTGCGCGAGGAAGTCTGGGCCGTCGGCTTGAAGCAGGGCAATGACGAACTCAAGACCAAGGTCAACGCAGTCCTGGCCCGCATGCGCACCGACGGCAGCTTCACCAAACTCGCCGAACGCTTCATGGCCAAGGAAAAAGCCATGATGACCGCGCAGGGACTGCCTTTTGTGTTTGAGCTGAAGTAAAAACTACTTCGCCAGCTCAAAACTCTCCGGCTTCACGCCCTTTTGGAAGCCGCCGAAGCCGTACATTGTGGGCTTGTACTCACCCACGATGGAAACATCCGCCTTCTCCGGCACTTCCTGCCCGAGGCCCCAGAAGACCCCGTTCACAACAAGGCGGCGCAGGCCTTCGTTGCTGAGGTCGGTGGCGGCGCCCATCGTCGTGGCGAGGATTTTGTTTGCGGTGCCGGCGTCGTTCTTCACCACGCGTAGCCAGGCCACGGGCATCATGGGTGTATTCACATCCTGCTCCACCTTGGCGGCAGTGGCCTTCGTGTAGCTCGCCGGTGGCGTGTCGGCGGTCATGCCTTGGAGAATCTGACCCCTCACCAAGATCACGGCATCAGCGGGCGGAGCGGCTTCATAGACATCGGTGTTGGCAAAGAGATCGCTGACACCACGCAGCACGGGATGATTCGCGTTCGCGGCTTCGATGATGCCCTTGGTGGCTTCAGACTTGTGCTTGCCCCAGTGGCTGACCCAGGTCTCGCCGAGGAATTTGCGGCCCCAGCCGCCGTCGTTGTTGAAGTTCCACGCCGCAAAGGGGCTGTCCTTCGCGTAGCCGTTGAAGGCATGCGTGCTGGTGCGCAGGCCGATGATCGGCACGCCACGGTTCACGGCGGCTTCAAATTTCTTGCTGGTGGCCTCATCCCAGTGGCGGAAGCGCAGCAGCATGACGATGGCATCGGCGGAATCCAGCGCCTCGGGATGGCTCAGGCTGGTGCCGTTGTTAGGATCGATCGTGCCATCGGCTCCGAGGCTGAAGAGCACGGTGCATTTGAAGCCGTGGCGCTGGCTGAGGATCTTGCCGAGCATGGGCATGGCCTCCTCACTGCGGTACTCCTCATCGCCAGAGAGCAGCACAATGTGCTTCCCTTTCGCCATACCGGCGGGTTCATAGACGACGTGGTCGGCAGCCATCAGGCCGGACGCGGCAAGCAAAGAGAGGAGAAACTGTTTCATGTGGATTGGTGGGAACTGGCGGAGGTTGAGACATACGCCAAATAAACGCCAGCCATTTCCTTTGAACTGCGGCAGACGTAGAAAGACGCGAACAACACCCTCATGATCCCGAAATTCCCTCTTTTCCTCACCCTCCTGTTTGGTGGATTGCTTGCCTGGCTCTGGGCCACTGACCACGTTTTTCGCTCCGGCGGTTTGATGATTCTCATCCCTCTTTGGCTGCTCCTCTTCAGTCTCTGGTGGGCCCTGCACCTTCGTGGAGTGCGGCTGAAGCGCCTGGGTCTGTTCATCCTGGGAGTCATTGCCGTCATGGCCGCGTTCAAGTTCCTGATCCGCTACGATGGCTCTGCAGACGGCTCAGCCTTTCCAAGCCTCGCCTGGCGCTGGCAGCAGCAGGAAGCGCTGCCGAAACTCCACGGCGGTGCAGACGCTGCAGCAGTTCCCTCCGCCATCCCGACAGGAGTGGCGGACATGCCACGCTTCCTCGGCACCAAGGGAGACGGTGTATTGCCCGAACCCGACTGGCAGACCGACTGGAAAGCGCACCCGCCGCGTGAGGTATGGCGCATCAAGGTGGGTGACGGCTGGGCCGGTTTTGCCGTCGCCGGGGGCCGCGCGCTTACGCAAGAGCAGCGGGGTACGGAGGAATACGTGACCTGCTATGACATCGCCACCGGCAAGCTGCTCTGGGCGCATGCCGATGTGACCCGCTTCGATGAGCCGATGGGCGGCATCGGCCCGCGCTCGACGCCCACGGTCGATCTGGCGCAAAACATGGTTTTCACGATGGGCTCCAAGGGCTTGCTCAACTGCCTGGATCTGGCCAACGGGAAAGTCCGCTGGAGCAAAGACATCCTGAAGGAGTCAGGCACGACCAAAAGCCCGGAGTGGGGCAAAAGTGCCGCCCCCTTGATCGTGGGGAACAATATCGTATGCAGTGGTGGTGACAACGGCGCCACGCTCATCGCCTGCCGCCTCACTGACGGACAACTGGTCTGGAAGGCCGGGGAGGATGGCGGCAGCTACAGCTCACCCGTACTCATGTCGCTGGCGGGCCGTGAACAAATCCTGAGCGTGAATAGCAACTCCGTCACCGGGCATGATCCTGACACCGGCACCGTGCTGTGGAAGTTTGACTGGCCCGGCATGTTCCCCAAAGTCTGCCAGCCCGTACAGGTGACACCGGAGAGAATTCTCATCACCACCAGCTACGGCTTGAAGAGCCATCTGCTGGAGATCAAGGCCGGGGCCGACGGCAAGCTGGCCGTGTCATCCGTCTGGGCGGCCAGCGCTCCGCGCACGAAGTTTAGCAGCGCCAGTGTGTTCGGCACCCATGGCTACGCCCTGGATGAAGGCACCCTCTGCTGTGTGGATCTGGCCACCGGTGAGCGCGGCTGGCGCGAAGGACGCTACGGCTTTGGCCAGCAGATGCGCGTGGGAGACCACTGGATGCTCGTACAGGCGGAGAAAGGATTCGTCGCACTGGTCAAAGCCAACCCTGAAAAGCTGGAGGAAGTCTCACGGCTGGAGGCCCTGCATGCCAAGACTTGGAATCCGCCAACGCTGGCAGGGCGCTGGCTGCTGGTGCGCAATGACCGCGAAGCCGTCTGTTTTGAACTGCCTGCCAAGTGATGCAGCAGACCTCACGCAAAAGCTCGTGTCGAAGCGGACTTACCACACATGGTGGAAGAACCGGCCCATCAGGCTGCGCGCCGCATCCGGTTTGATGTAGCGCCGGCCTTCGCCAGCAGACATCGCAGGCAGCTGCATGGGCCCCTTCTGAGTGATGACTTTGACGGATTTGATCTCGATCCGGGCCACGGGACAATCGTTGGCATCCACTGGCATCATGGAGATGCTCTTGAAAGTTTCGATGCCCGACACCACCTGGCCAAAGACAGTGTATTTGCCTTCAAGCACACCGTAATTGCCCAGAGTCACGTAAAACTGCGAACCGTTCGAGCGGCGTTCAGGATTGACCTTGTCTGAGCGGCGTGCCATGGCCACGGCTCCGACACGATGTGGGAGTTTGATCTCGGCAGGAATCGTTTTGTCTTCGCCACCCGTACCCCATTTGAGGCGTGCGGATTCATCCGATGTCAGCGGATCGCCGGTCTGCACCAGAAAGCCTTCAATGGCACGGTGGAAGGCCAGACCGTTGTAGAAACCGCTGTCACATAGATCGATGAAATTGTTCACCGTCTGCGGCGCGTCGTTCGGAAACAGCTCGATCATGACCGTTTCACGAGAGCCTCCAATCGCCACATCCATGACTGCAAGCTTGTGCACTGAATCTTTGGCCCAAAGCGCAGGATCTTCCGCACGCTGCACCGGCAGGCGCATCGGGGTGGAGGAGGCGTATGGGGTGTATTTGGAGCTGTCATTTGCGCCGGTGGTGGCCGTCCCGCCGCCAGCCTTGTCCACGGACTTAAACAGCGCCTTCTGCGCTTCTTCAGCCAGCTTGTCGATCTCCTCGGTGGACGGAGTTTTGGTTGGAGCTGGCACAGCCGGAGCCGTGCTTGGCCGGAGCGATTCCGGAGCCTTTATCTGCTGGGCGGTCAATGCGGCATGGCAGCCAAAGGCCAGCAGGCAGGTCAGAAGCGGAGTCTTCACGTGTCGTACGAATTAAAAAAACAGGAAAGCAAAAGCCATGCCGCAGTTAGCGCAGATTGGGCGGGATCGTTGGGCTGCTCGGGGCGGCTTGGCTCGGCGCAGGTGTGGGTGCCAGCACGGGAGCGGTACGTGCCGCAGGCTCGAGACTCATAGGAGCGGCGGACTGCTCAGCTCTGGAGTTGTACTGATAGCGCATCTTCGGGTTGCCACGAGATTTACGTGGGGGCAGGCCCCAGCTCACATCGAAAACATCCTGCTGGGCCACTGTGGGATGACGTGAGTCAACATGCTCAAAGGAACCGCAGGAAACGAGAAGAGTGGAGGCAAGCAGAGCGGCAAAAAGGTAGCGCAGAGATGTCATTGTTTGGCAAAATTGAATTCTTAACGAGCCACGATACTAGGCGGGCTGGCACTGGCTGGCAAGATCGAAGTCTTGGACGCTGCGCCAGCCTTTTCGTTCAGTCTCCAGGCTCACCACGCCTGGCCACAGGCAGGTGCTGCGGGGCCGAAACTCAGGGCGCGGAGGCCTGCTCGGCTCTGGAATTGTACTGATAGCGCATCTTCGGATTGCCACGCGCTTTGCGCGGTGTCAGTCCCCAGCTCAAATCATAGGCATCCTGCTGGGACACTGTGGGTTGCCGCGAATCGGCATGGGTGCCGCAGGAGATGAGAAGAGTGGAGGCAAGCAATGCGGCCACGATAAGGTGCAAAGATTTCATGGTTTGGTAGAATGGTTTTCTTGTGTGGACGTGCACCAGGCGGGCTGGCTCTGACCGGCAAGACTGGGGTCTTTGGACGCCGCACCTGCCATTCCGTTCAGTCTCCACGCACAAGACGCACCGCCACATGATCCGTGTCCGGCAGGATGCGTTTGCGCAATTCCAGGGTCACACCAATGGCTTGAAATTCCTCCAGCACACACGCCGCCATCTCGGCTGCGAGGGTTTCGATCAGCCGCCGGGGCCGCTCCGCCGCCAGTGCCTGCAGCCGCGCGGCGACTGCGGCGTAGTCGATCGTCGCCGCAAGGTCATCGTCCATCGCCTCAAAACGCCGGCGAATGCGCAGGGTGACGTCCGCCTCCAGCACCTGGCTCCCGGCCCGCTCCTCCTCAGGAACACCGATGTGCGTGGTCAGGCGCAGGGCGGAAATACGTATTTCGTCAGGAGGAAGCATGTGGGGTGGTGGTTTTAGCCGGGGATGGGGATCTGACAATGCGGAAGTCCCGGCCAGGGCTTGCGGTGCTGGAGCTTCATTCGGCTTTTCGCCCAGCAGCCCCTGCCTCATGCATTCGTCCAGCAGAACTCGCGTGGGGATGTTCAGATCCATCTGCAGGGCCTCGGCCAGCGGCAGCCATTGAAAGGCCTGCGCCTCCTCATTCAGCACCACCGGCGGTGCGTCATCGGCACAGCGTGCGATGTAGTTCAGCAGCAGAAAGTGAGCGGACCGCTGAAACTCCACCGGCTCAATGCAGTCCTGCACCATGACGAATTCGATGCCCTGCAGCGTGAGCGCAGTTTCCTCCTGGATCTCGCGAATGAGCGCCTCCTCGCAGGTTTCGCCGCGTTTGATCTTCCCCCCGGGGATGCCCCAGCGGTGGCTCCACTTGTGCGTCCGGATGAGCAGCATCTCACCTTTTGAGTTCAAAATGAGCGCCCCCACGGTGGACACCGGGTAGGCCCCATCACTCCCGCCCAGAGGCCCCAGCCAGGCAGGCAGACGCGAGAGATCGGGCACCAGCATGTCTGGCGCAGATGTCATGAGCGTCTCGGCGCTTTCGTAGCCGGTACACGTGGCGATGGTCACCACCCCGGCGGCATGGCCCGCATCAATGTCATGCCGCATGTCGCCGATGAAGGCAGTCTCTGCGGCGGCCATGTCCAGCTCCGCCAGCAGCCCGTGGATTTCGGTGCGTTTGTCGATGACTCCGCAGCGCATGACTTCAAACAGATCCCGCACCCCCAGAGCCTCCGCCTGGGCCGCCACATGCGGCAGCGGCGCACTGCTCAGCACCACGAGTCGGCGCCCCGTGGCGGCGGCGTGCTTGAGGCACTCCAGCGCGTGGGGCAGCAGGCGGATGTCTGCATGTGCATGTGTGAAGTGCTCCAGATAAAGCTGCTGCAGGCGCTCCAGCGGCAGGCCCGGCAGCACCTCCGCAAAAAACTCGGTGTAGGGCAGGCGAAACCGCGTCTTGAATTCCTCCCGCGTCATTTCCGCCACTCCAGCGGCGCGCAGCATGCCGTTCACGGCAAACACCACGCCTGGCAGGTCATCCACCAGCGTGCCGGACCAGTCGAACAATAGATTCCGAATCATGTGCGTGCCGCCTTAGCTGCGGCCACGGCGCTTTGCAAACCATTCACCGCCGCCGACGGCGCAGCGTCCACAAACCAGCCACTCCCAGCAGCAGCAGGCTGCCCGGCTCTGGCACAGGAACGGGAGACGTCACAAAATCGATTTTGTAGTTGATCTGGTCAGACCCCTCCTGAATCCAGAAGGTGTAGTTCCCCGGCGTCAGCGGCCCATTGAACCCGATGCCCCCAAACGCCGGACCCGCATCCAGCAACGCCAGAAGGTCGGTGTAGGTGTTGCCAAAACTGTCCTGCCCGTAGCCCCACAGCGCATTGCTCAGGTGATTCGACGGATCGTTCTGGTCGATCGATCCACCGGTGGCGATCGCCATGAAGGACTCATTCAACAAGCTGCCGCTGGCGGCTTTATAATACGTCAGATTGATCCCCGTCAGGTCATAGCCAGAGGCGACGGTGAAATTCCAGATGTCCGCATCCAGAGGCCCTGTGCCATTGAGAGAACCCATGGTGCCGCTAATCAGATTGTCCCCAGAGGACAAAGTACCGAGCAGCGTCGGCGCAGTGCCATCGCCGGACAGGTCTCCGTTGATCGTCTCATCCCAAGTCAGCGCCTGCGCCGAGCCAAGGGGCAGGGCGAGAGCAGCAAGCAAAGCGAGAATGCGAGAAACCGGCATGTTATTGTAATTATATTAAATATCACATATATTGTCAATGCCACTGATTGTTTTCCTAATCCGAAGTTTCTTGCCCCCATTTCGGGCTCGCTTCCCGCCTTCCACCCCTGCATTTTGGCGCTCATGCGTCCCCTGCTCTCCTTGCTTGCCCTCCTTTGGCTGCCCTCCTGCATCCACACTTTCACCACGCATTACGACTACCAGTCCAAATCACCCGCCCCCACGGCAGCGGGCAGCGCTTTTAGGGTGGAGTTCATCCCCAAGGCCCGGGAATCAGGCATCGCCCTCAGTGCCATGGTCGTCGGCGGGGCCTTGATTTCCGAAGTCGGCCCCTACCAGATGCGCCTGCACGCCTTTGGCCAGCCGGGAGATCAGCAGTGGTTTGAAGTCAAAAGCATGCGCCTCAGCGGTGCCGGGGGATTCAACGCCGTCATGGAAGCCCGGGGCTTTGCCGGCCGCGCCGAGTTCAAGCCCACCCTGACTCCCGCAACCACCCGCGCCAGCCTGCTCCTGGGGCCCTACGTCAGCCTCGATGCCAAAAAGCAGCACGACATCGTCATGGATGCCGAGGTGCTCGTCATGCGCCGCAGCGGACTCAGCCGCAGCACCCTCCACATCCCTCTTACCTTGACCAAAACCAAGAGCCGCGAAAGCACCAACGTCATCGCCGAGATCGCCCACGACATCCGGGACCGCGACAAGCCCACCATCCCAGCAGGACTTCCACCACCGCCGGAGAAGCCGTAGTACTCTAGAAAACATTGAGATTTACACCGCAGAGTGAGGAACGCCGCAGAGGTGGTTTCAGAAGAACTCTTCGGCGTTCCCATCTCTGCGGTGTTGATCTGATCAGTAGGCTCCCACAGCATTTTGCCGCTTTACAGTTCACGCTCGTTCGCTCCAATGCCGCTCCACCGGCCGCACTGGCCGTCGTGATTTCTCCAAAGCAATCCACCACCACACTCACACCATGGGCAAAATCCAATTCGGTTCCGAAGTCTACACCTGGTTCATGCAGGGCACCGGCAAAGGCTACGACAACAAGCTCGACCACATGATCAAGGTCGCAGGCGAAGCAGGCTTCACCGGCATCGAACCCATGGTGCTGGAAATCTCCCAGAGCGCCCTCGGCTGCTCCAAGTACTGGCTCGGTGACTTCATCGACCCCATCAAGCTCAAGGACGTGCTGCAGAAGTACAACGTGCAGCTCGCTGGCCTCGCTCTCGTCTGCGCCTGGGATGGTGAAACCGAAGCGCCCAATGAAAAGGAAGCCGCTGACTTCACCCTCAACTTCCTCAAGCACTTCCCCGGCTCCATGCTCGGCACGGTGACGCTGCCAAGCGGCCGCAAAGACAACCTCCAGAGCCGCCGCCTCAACATCGCCAAGAACGTCAACCGCGTTTCCCAGCGCGCCGCTGATCTCGGCATCAAGGCCTCCTACCACCCGAACTCCCCGCCCGCCTCCCTCGTCCGCACCCAGGAAGACTACGACGTCGTCCTCAGCAGCCTCGACCCCAAAGTCACCGGCTGGACTCCCGACGTGGGCCACATCATCCGCGGCGGCATGGACGTCATCGCCACCCTCAACAAGTGGCAGCACCTGGTGAACCACATCCATTACAAAGACTTCTCCGGCAACGGCGCCGAGCCTTGGGCGCAAATGGGCACCGGCAAGCTCGACTTCCACAAGATCACCGAATGGCTCGTCTCCCGCAACTACTCCGGCTGGATCATCTGCGAAGACGAAGCCCATGTCGCCGTCGATGACCCCGATGGCGTGACCAAGCAGAATGGCGAGTGGTGCAAAGCCAATCTGCATCCGATCGTGGCGTAAGTAGCTGCATCGCAGAGAACAAAACACTCTTGAGATTCAACGCCCTCTTCCGTTCGGGAGAGGGCGTTTTTGTGTCAGGCAATGACATACAGCCTTCAGCACCCACTAGGTCCAGACTCACATATGAGTTGCCTGAATAGACCACTGTCGTGTAAAACTATTCCCATGCGCGCTAGACTTTGCATTAAGCTAACGAAGCAGTTGATCATCAAGGTGCTGGCAATTGCAACCATGAGCACTTTGTCTTCATGCGCCTCGAAAGGCCATTCTCATTTAACGTTGGCCTCGCACGAGAAGGGTAGCAGCGATGTCGCAGTGACAATTTACGACTCGAGCGGTCGGTCCGCCCGCTCAACTCGTGATGGGCTGTTAAACCTCATTCTCTTCGCTCCACATACGATAATCCATTTGAAAATCTCGAACACCACGAAGAAAGCATTGACCTTATGGGCCCCCTATTGTCCACAAGGAGATTCTGCAATGGCAATAGAGTTTCGGTATCCACGTGCGCGAGACAAGGTCTTTCAGGCACACACTAGCCGCGGTTACACCTGCAGCATGGGGTTTCCTAAAGTGATGACACTCGCGCCAGGAGATGACCTTCTGGTCAATGTGGATTTTTTGAGCGAGTGGACTCTACCATTTCCCATGAAGGCAGGCGAAGAGCGTGAGTTAGAAGCCCGTGCCGTGTATCAATCAACGCCGCTCACTGTCGAAAACATAAAGCGAAGCCATGGATCGAAGCAATGCAAATATGTGTGGACTGGCGTCGCCACCTCCCTTTGGAACAAAATCATAGTCTCCAACAGAACAGGAGCGGCAATTAAAAAATTATAGATGTCAGGCATGAATGACCTACATCATCAACCACCGGAACCTTGCCTCATGCGCCGCCCCTCTGGATTCGAACTGGGCCTTGTTCTGCTGGGCGCTTTCCTGCTGATCTCTGGCACAGCCTTGGTCATTCACCCCACCGAGATGGCTGTGTCACGCCCGGGTTCCCCGAGAACCGACGCTAAGTTTGAACATGTGTCGAAAACCGGAGCGCGGGTGGCGGGTGCCTTTTCCGCGCTTTCAGGCATTGCCATTCTTTGGGGGGTGTTCGCAAGACGAGACCGCTGAGACCTGCCATCCTTAATACTCAGCCATGAAAACCATCGCGCACCGTGGAGGCATGGGAAAGGGAATGCAGAATACCCCTGCCGGGATGCGCCTCGCCGCACAGCACCAAGCGAATTTCGTGGAGCTCGACGTGGTGCGCGCTTCGCACGGCGGATTCCACTGCGCGCATCATGGGTGGAACTCGAAATCCGAATTGCGCGATTGCCTGGCGGAACTCCGCGAGGACATGGGCCTCGTCGCTCATTTGAAGGGAAATTATGCCGATGCAGATCTCCTGCGCGCAGCCAAGTACCTGGCGCCACATCTCCCCTTGGAGAAGGTGATCTTTGCCTCTCATCGAAGCAGCGTTTTGCGGAGAGTGCGGAAGTTGATGCCGACCGCGCGTCTGGCGCGTTTTGGTCTGCTTCCAGCCCTGGTGGCGCTGTGGAAGCAGCAGCCCTGGCAGTGCTGCATGATCAACCAAGTAGTGCTGACGCCCTGGCTCGTCAAGGCGCTGCAGCAGCGGGGATATGAAGTCTTCGCGAGCTGCGTGTGGGAACTGCGCTCCAGGCGGAGCGTGAAGGAGCTGGGGGTGGATGGGGCCTTTGTGAATTTGCATGCGGGGAAAGAAGGATTGGAGTGAAGGACAGCTGGAGAAGGCGGAGTGTCGCGAGTTTGGGTGGGGGGGCTCTCGTGCCACGCGACAGCGTCTTGGACTGCGTGCGGCAAGCCTTGGCGCGACGCCGCTTTCGCAGGCCGGACTGCAGTTTAAGGCCACAGATTACTCAAGATCTCGCGAAAGCGGTGTCGTCGATGCAGGCTTGCGCCGTGCATCTCTGTCACCGCACTCCAAGACGCTTCGCGCTCCCGTATGTGCCGGGCCACACGCCCCCCCTCGCCTCACCTTTCTCTTTGACATTCTCAAAACCGGCCCAAGACACATCTTCATCCTCAGGTGCTTCGTCGTGCAGAACGCGGGGGCCTGAGGGGAACAGCGGAGCAAGGCATCCGGCCAGCCGCTCACGGCGGTCCATGAACCCGCCACCTCGGTCTGCCGCCACGCCTTGCTCACGCATCCGGCCCGCCGCCGCGCACTCCTGCGCCTCTGCGCACCCGCATGCCTTCAGGCTCAACTTTAATACCAATACAAACTACTTACTGCTATGTACGAACACTCAAACACATCAGGCCAGAATCAACTCACGGACATCACCGAGGAACTCATGGCGCGCCCGGCCTACAGGCCCAGCATCCCGCCGCCACCCGGCCACGGCGCAAGGATGCACAGCAGCGCCCGCTCACATCCGCCACTGAACTCAATGCGTTCGCATTTCCCCGCATCCCACACGCCGCAGCACTCGTTCATTCCTCAGCTCATGCATTCCGATCTCTCTCATCAAACTGTCATCGTCGTCGGCGGCACCTCTGGCATGGGGTTCGCCATTGCCAGGCTGGCCATTGCCCACGGTGCTGACGTGACCGTCGCCAGTCGCTCGGCCGACAAAGTGGCAGCCGCAGCCGCTGAGCTGGGTGCCACAGGCAAAACGCTCGACACCTCAGACGAGGCCTCGGTCCGTGACTTTTTTGCCGCCGTCGGCCCGGTGGACCATCTGGTGGTGACGGGCAGCTCCGTCCGCACAGGCACACTCAAGGATGCCCCGCTGGCGGATGGTGAGTTCACCTTCCGCAGCAAATTCTTTGGGCCTTACCTCTGCGCCAAGTATGCCCAGATGAACCCCACCGGCTCGATCACTTTCTTCTCCGGCATCCTCTCCCGCCGCCCCGGCCACAACGACGCCGTTCTCGCAGGCGTCAATGCCGCCGTCGAAGCCATGGGCCGCGCTCTGGCGCGTGACCTTGCACCGGTGCGCGTCAACACCGTCTCTCCTGGCATGACGCGCGGCACCAGCGCCTACCTCTCCATGCCCGAGGCCGCCCGCGAAGGCATGTACTCTTCCATCGCATCAAAACTTCCTGTCGGTCGCGTCGGCACCGCCGAAGACATCGCCGCCGCAACGCTCATGCTGATGACCAACGGCTTCATCACCGGCGTCACCCTCGACGTCGATGGCGGCGGCGTTTTGGTGTGAGATTGAAAAAGGACGGTGCATGTGCTTTAGCGGGCGCTTCCTGCTTTTCAGCCCATGATTCAACCCGGCAGCACCGTCAAATTCGCCAGAATGCCAGAGTGGGTCGCGCAGCTTCCCGAAGAGAGCCGTCGCGTCTTTGCGTTCTGCCTCGGACGCAAGTATCGCATCGAGGAAATTGACAGCCATGGCCTGTTCGTGCTCGACGTGAGCCATGAAATCGACCAGCGCTCCGGAGGCTTGATGAACGATATCCGGCTTGAGGCGGAGTTTCTTGAGGAGATTGCATGAGCATGGAACTGCGCTCATCATGCGCGGCAACCAACGGCTCCGGCTGTCTCACCGGCTGTCCGCATCCTTCACTGAGCCTGGATCATTGAGCGAATTCTGATTCTGAATCCCTTATGCAAGCCTCAACCCAAACAGCCACGACGACGTGCAGTTGCTGTGGTGCCATGCTGCTGGAGGGCTTTGGAAGCTGCCGCGCCATGTTCAACGCGGTGCTGGAGCGTGAATACAGCAACCCGGCCTTTGGTGAAGCACATCTCTACACCGTCGATGCCTTTTGCCTGCAGCACTCGGCGCAGTGCGGCCCGCGCTCAAACGCCTTTCATTTGATGCGCCTGTGCTGGCTGCTCGAGCACGCTGGCAATCCCAGCATCCGCCAGGTGCGGGCCGGAGGCCGTGCCTTCTACAACGCCCGCGAACAAGACTACCGCGATTTTCCGTTTTTGGACCCCCCGGCCAATGTGGGTGCGCTGACCGTCGCTTCCGTCCTCGAAGCACAGAATGCCGAAGACCACTCAGCACGCGCCCAGGCCTGGGGTCAGTCCACCTGGGCAGCCTGGAACCACCACCATGCCTGGGCACGCGAACAGGTCAGGCAATGGTACGACCGGCATTGAAATCGCGAACGTCGCTTGACCATGTGCCGTGGTGAACGAATTCGCAGGTGCTGAATTTTGGCCCCCATCCAACCCCATGAAACAACCACTCCTTACCGCTCTCCTCACCCTCGCCGCATTCACCTGGGGACACGCGGGCGATGCAGTCGTCTATGAATCCGTCAAACTCACGCCAGCACCCGCCATCAACTGGGAGCTGCGCAACAGTGAAACGTTGGATGCGCAGAAAATCGGCGGGCCGCTTTCCATCAAGCTGGAGAGCTGCAAGGGCATCGTCATCACCGCCTGTGACCTGAACTCCATCGAGCTCATCGACTGCGAGGACATTACCATTCGCAATTGCTGGATCCATGATTCCGAGCGCATCGCCGTGCAGGCGGGCAGTTGCCGGAATCTGATCGTGGAAGGCTGCCGGATCGAAAACGTGGTGTCGGGCGTCTATGCCGTCGGCGGCCATGGCATCCGCGTGCAGGGAAACTTCGTGCACAATGTGAAGGGCCCCTTCCCGCGCGGTCAGGCCGCGCAGTTCGACACCGTGACCGGCGCAAACAATGCCATCAGCAGCAACTACGTCATCAACGAGCGCGGCAAGAGCCTGCCCGAAGACTGCATCAACCTCTTCAATTGCACCGGCACCGCCGAGTCACCCATCCTCATCGAAAACAATTACCTCACCGGCGATCCCGTCTCCGGCAGCCTGGACAAAAGCCCCAACGGCTCCGGCATCATGCTTGGCGACTTCGGCGGTGCGCACATCCTCTGCCGCAAGAACACCATCCTCTCCGCCGGGCAGATGGGCATCGGCGTGGCCGGCGGCCATTTCATCCGCGTGGAGGACAACTACGTCCTCGGCCTGAAATCAAACGTCACCAGCCTGGGCATGTACGTGTGGAACCAGAGCAAGCAGCCCTGCGACCACATCACCCTCGCACGCAATCGCGTGCACTGGGTGAACAAGGAAGGCGAAGAATTCTCTTTCTGGAACGGCGGAGGCGCGACAGACCTCACCGAAACCGACAACCATTTTTCCGATGCAACCCTCCTCACCGAGGCCCAGCCCCCGCCACCCAGCAAGGCTCCGCTGCCACCCAAGCCATGGGTCACCGTGCATGCCGATGGCACGAAGAAGGTGCGGGTGGGGTGGCAGGCGGACTGATAACGCATCTGGCCATTAACATCAGGCTCTGACAGCACGGACACGTTGAGAATTGGCAAAAGAATGGTTTGGCAAGGGCAACCTTGTTTCAGATAGTCTCAGACAACGTTTACCTCCTAATTTTTCATACCATGAAGTCAATGCCCGCCTTCCTGTCCGTTTTGTTCATGCTCACTTTGCTCAGCAGCTGCACCTCTGCCCCCAAGCCTCCGGTGGATCCCTATGAATATCTGACGATCTCTGGAGTCATTGACGGCAGCGACAAGTTTACCTTCACTAAGGAGCGCGTGAAATGGACACACCTCCATTGGTCCGAGCCTGTGAGCATGAAGTTTCAGGGCAAGCGCTGGCTAGACCTAGACAAGACACCGACCCAATGGAGTGAGTTTGCCAATCTTGATCTCTCCCATGCCACAATCGTCCGTCGCAAAGGGCGCGACGTCATCGCACTGGAGCCAAACTGCTGCGGCTTTGTCCTGTATCTCGACGACTCACCCAATGGTGCCGGATACTACTCCGTCACCATTGCGATTCCATGGCAGCGAAAGAAGTGAACTGAGGTCTAAGCAAGCGCTGCTGCGGGCCGCCGCAAATCCGTCTCCATGCCAACCCCGCTCTCGGGCTTGCTTCAACTCGGGCGTTTACAATCAATCCGTGAATGACCACTCCCACGCACTCAGCTCCAACACCGCAAACGTGGCAGCTTCGCTTGGCTCTTGAGTCAGACGCACCGGATTTGGAAGCTCTGATCCCTCTCTCAGTCCGCAGCCTGCAGGCCCCCTACTACACTCAGGACCAGATGGATGCAGCCCTGGGACCGGTCTTCGGCGTTGACCGCCAACTCATTCGCGACGGCACCTACTTCGTCGCCGAAAGCGCGGGCGTAATTGTCGGCTGTGGTGGCTGGAGCCGCCGCAGTTCACTCTACGGCGGAGACGGCCACCGAACTGGCGAAGACCCCTTGCTCAATCCCCAGCGCGACGCCGCACGCGTACGCGCCTTCTTCGTGCATCCGGCCTGGGCGCGGCGCGGCATCGGCCGTGCCATCATGGTCGCATGTGAGCAGGCGATCATCGCGGCAGGCTTTCAGCGAGTGGACATCGTAGCCACACTGGCAGGCGAGCCGCTGTACGCCACATTCGGCTATGCCGTCCTGGAGCGTTACGAGATACCGATGCTTGACGGCTTGAGTCTGCCCGTGGTGCGCATGACCCGGAGCCTGGAGAGTGCATGAGCGTGCATCATTAAAAAGATACAGCGAACGTCCAGAGCCCTCACACCACCGGCCCACCTTATCCTTCCACCTCGCGTGCCATTCCTTGAAAACAAGAGACGTTAAAGAGTTGGACATCACCAACCGGTTTGAAATACCCTGCGACTCAACCTCTAATCGAGTCCCTTGCCTCCCCGTTTTCCAGTCTTTTGGGCCACCCTGCTGCTGTTCGTCCTGTTAGCAGCGTCCACAAGGGACGCTTTTGTGGGCGGCTTCCACCTCATCATCATCTTGCCGTTGGTCCTTTTGGGCCAGTGGTGCGTGCGCTGGGTTTTCCGCCGCTTTCGCTCCCCGGTGTGGTTGCGTCGCAGCGCCATGCTGCTGCCAGCTCTCATCCTCGCAGGCAGTCTGTTCATCACCGGCGGAAGAGACACCCAGGCGCTCAGAGTCGCATTTGCAGGAAACATACCTGCCGGAATCCATGATCTGCACATCCAGGAAGACGCGTGGACCGACTATGTGGTGAAAGCCTACTTCCGCTGCGATCCCGCAAGCCTGCGCGCCATTCTTGCGCGTCCGCCCTTCACCCGCAGCGACTACCAGCCAGATCATCTCTATTTCACCACAACCGACTTTCCGGGGCTTGACGCTTTGCCTGATTTTCACGGCATCATTACGTTTGAGCGCACCGACATGAAAAACAGCACCGGCCGCTGCGAGTTGCAGACGGATGCCACATTCAGCTTTGCTTGCATCGTCTATGCTGTGGATTGAGGCATAGAAAGATTGCCTGAAGCAGCATCAGGACGCCGCAGTGGAGCGAACCTTCAAGTTCGTTCCACACTGGCATCATGACTCGATCAGTATCGATTCTCCTCACACCACCGGCCCCGCCACATCCTTCCACTTCGCGTGCCATTCCTTGAACACGATCGGTGAGATCTCGCTGGGCTTGATTTCGCTGCGGCCGCCCCAGAACACATTCGTGTATTCCAGCGGGATGCCTTCTTCGGCCAGATGCTTGTCGATGGCGGCCTTGTGAGCCAGCACCATCTCTTTGTCGGTGCCGTGGATGACACCCATGATGTTCACGTTGGCAAAGCGCTCACCGCCTTCACGCCAGTAGGCGTGGGTCATGATGGTGTGGCGGCCCACTTCGCCGCCTGCCCGTTCTTCCATGCCTTTGGGCACCTTCCAGTGGAACAGAGCATTGAAGCGCGTCACGCGCACGCCCGTGGAGCTGGGCTTCACGTGCTCCAAGAAAGTGGAGAAGCGGCCAATGACGCCTTTTTTGTCGAGCTGTTTGGCGACTTCACAGAATTTCTCAAACGAGACACCCGCAGCCTTGGCGCGGCCTTCCCATGGATTTGGGCCAACTTCGTCCACGCTCAGATCTCCCTTGAGATGCAGCAGCACGTTCCACTCTTCTTCATCCAGCTCGGCGATGTTGGTGGTCATCATCACAGCAGGCACATCGGCTCTATCGCCGGGCTCCAGCGTCTTGCGGCGCACATGGCCCACGCCCAGGGCGAAAATGCCATGCGCTTCCATGGTGTAGTAGCTTTCCGCACCGATCAGCTTCGCCAGCACATCGCAATGCTGGTTGATATCATACCCCTGCGGCACTTTCAGCGTAGTCCACAGGCGGTAGTCACTGCCGCTCACTTCGCGGTCTGTGGAGCGCAGCACCACATGCCCGCTGAAGGGGTCCTGCTTGAAGAGGAATTCAAAGGCGGCATCGAGCTTTTCCGTGGGCACTTTCCAGGCCACCAGCGCGCCTTCAGCCAGCTTGTTGGCCAGCAGGGTTTGCCGCACGCGGCGGATCACCCCGGCCTTCAGCATCGCCTGGATGCGCTCCACCACCGTCTCCAGCGGCAGGCCGGACAACTGCGCGATGTCCTGAAACGGTGTGGGGGTGAAGCCTTTGATGCGGTCTTCGCTCACGGCGAGGATTTGCGCGTTGATCGGGTCAGTGTGGTCGGTGGGAAGAGGGGCGGCGGACATGGCGGGTGGTCGGGGGAGGGCATCTTTAGCGGTGACCCGGCGGAATGCGAGATTTGAAAATTGCGATTTAGCACCCGCCAATTGCCGTCTAGGATGCGCCCATGGACAAACGCAAGCCCACCGCCGCCATGCGCAGGCGCCACAGCCTCATCTCGGCCTGGCGCGGCGTGGAGGACGGGCCGCTGATGGACCTGCCCACGCTCAGAGTGGGAGACCTCGCCACGCAGATCATGGCCAAGGCCGGCATGGCCAACCGCGTGAAGCTTGAGGACATCCTCGCCGCCTGGCAGGAGATCGTCGGTGCATTCCTCTTCAAACTCACCCGCCCGGACACCTTTGAGCGCGGCATCCTGACCGTCCGTCTCATGCAGCCCACCGCACACCACGCGCTGATGCAGGAGAAAGTGAAAATTCTCAAGCGCCTTCAGGAGAAGCTGCCCGATGCAAAGATCAAGGACGTGCGCTTCCGCCACGGGTGAATGAGAAATGAGGAAACCCGCATGACGAATTGTTTCCAACCGTGCCTCCCGTGACGTAATCACGGGCCGTTCATCATCCCACCCCTCCATCACTCCGCGCATCCTTTCTTAAATTTCCAGTTTTCAATTCTCAGTTCCCAGTTTTCAGTTTTCAGTTTCTCCGTATCGCCTCAGCCTGCGCACACGCCGTGATCGAGTTCGAGTTCGAGTAAGAGGACGAGGACGAACCAGACACACCACTTCTCACTTTCTTGAGCTCTTACTCCCACGCAGCCCTCATCATCGTCGGTCACGGTTCCACCACGAATCCGGACTCCAGCGCCCCGACTCACCTGCACGCCGACTCCATCCGCCGCCGCGGCCTCTTCCGCGAGGTCGTCTGCTGCTTCTGGAAAGAGGAGCCCAACATGCGCGAAGTGTACGAGATGGTGGACAGCGAGGTCATCTACATCGTCCCGAATTTCATCAGCGAAGGCTACTTCTGCCAGCAGGTGCTCCCGCGTGAACTCCAGCTCGACGGCCCCACCACGCACCGCGATGGCAAAACGATCCACTACTGCGATCCCGTGGGCGTCCACCCCAACATGACGCGCCTCCTCATCCAGCGTGCCGATGAAGTCGCACCCCATGTGCCACGCGAGCAGACCAGCCTCGTCATCGTCGGCCACGGCACCAGTCTGAACGAGAACTCCACCAAGGCCATCCAGGATCAAGTAGTCCTCATTCGCAGCGGCCACTACGGCTTCGCCGAAGTCATCGACGCCTACATGGAGGAAGCCCCCCTCGTCGCTGAATGGGCCAAACTCACCACAGCTCCGAATGTCGTCGTCGTCCCCTTCTTCATTGCCGATGGCCTCCATAGCTTTCAGGACATCCCCGTCCTCCTCGGCATGCGCGAAGAAGTCGGTGCCGCGCTCAGCGAGATCGGCGTCTTTCATCAAAACCCGCATCAGCTCCAAGGCCGTCAGATCTACTACAGCGGTGCCATCGGCACCGAGCCTCTCATGGCAGACGTCATCCTCGATCAGGTGCACGACTTCGATGCCAAGCATCAGGTGAAGGACAAAAAAGGCATGCCGAACGACGAGGTGAAATCCTCCCTAGCCTACTGGTTGAACTCAGGCCTCGATGAGATCGGAGAGATCCTCATCGCCACCAATGACGATGGCACCTATTCGCTCTGCCATATCGCCGATCGCGGCCAAGAGGATCTCCAGGTCCACCATGAAGCGCACGATGCCCTCTTCATCGCGCGAAACGATGCCAGCGGCACCTTCCGCCCCCTGCATTCCGCGCCCACCCTAAATCGCGGCTGGCGTCTCGATCTCGCCGATCTCGACGAACTGCGCCTCGCGCTCGATTTCTTCTACCCCGCCGCCATCGGCCTGGCTCGTGCACTGGGGCAGGAAAAGCTCGCCGCCGTCCCCCTGCGCGACCTCCTCGGCCGCCAGACCGGCATGTATCGCTTCGTCAACACCATCACCGATGATCAGGCCCACGCACTGATCGGCAAAACCTGCGCCAATACCAAATGCCTCCGCCGCATCCTCTGGCCCCTCACCCCCACCCAGCCCATGGCCGGAGCGGCCGCTGCCAAAACGCAGCCCAATCACGCCCTCAACGCCATGCCCCTGCTCTGCATTGAGGCCTGCACCCACGTCGTCTCTGCGGCACGCAAGTTGGCTCGGGAGAACCATGAGGCGAATGCTGCGAAGAGTGCTGTTTGAAAAGAATGACCTATCTCTGAAGCAGTCAGTTTAAGGATTCGCATGGCTATTTCACCGCCACTCCAAAGAAAGCGCAAATTTTGGAAGCGGTTTCGTAGCTGATCTCTGAATCTTTGCTGGCAAAGATTTTGAGCTTAATCAGCAAAGAAATGATCTTGAAAGGCTGCATAAAAAGCAGGCCAGCCAGCTCACCAACGGTCACGGGTATTGGAATCGCGATACATTGAGGCAATTCCTTGGCGGGCGCACCGAGGTGCTTTTCAAAGGCTTCCGCAAGCTGCGCCAAAGTGCTCATGGGATCTTCCATTTCCTTGCTGGCATATTTTTCAAGAGCACTGGAACGGATGGCAGCCCTCTCCTTTTCAATGGCGGCATCCCGCTCTTGCATCCGAATCACGTCATAAAGGTCCTTGCAGCCTTCCGGCAGCAGGTAGCGCGGTCTTTCGTTTTCTGAAAACACCAGGTCGTCGTCCACGAGTCATTCATACCTCATCTAAGTCATTTTTACCAGCCCCTTGAGGCTCTGCCCCAGTATGCCTTGCATTGTTCGGAATCACGAAGCAAATCCGCCCAAGAGTGCGGATTGACAACCGCCCCCCCTCGCCTTATCCCGCCCCATGCGCATCCGCTCATTCAAAGGTCTCGTCCCCACCCAGAAAAACGCCCCCGAAGTCGCCGCCGTTCCTTACGACGTGGTGAACCGGGAGGAAGCCGCCGCCCTGGCCAAGGGCAAGCCCTTCAGCCTCCTGCATGTGGACCGCGCCGAAATCGATCTCGATCCTGAAATCGATCCCTATTCCGCCCCCGTTTACGCCAAGGCCCGCGAAAACTTCGACCGCCTGCAGAAGGATGGCATCCTCGTCCGCGAGGCCAAGCCCTGCATGTACCTTTACCGCCAGGTCATCGCCGGCCACAGCCAGACCGGCCTCGTCACCGTCTGCCACACCGAGGACTACGAGAAGGACATCATCAAGAAGCACGAGAAGACCCGCCAGGACAAAGAGGACGACCGCACCAATCTCGTCGATGCCCTCAATGCCAACACCGGCCCCATTTTCCTCACCTACCGCCAGCGTCCCGGCATCAGCGCTCTGATCGAAAGCTTCATGAAGACCGAGAAGCCCATCAACGACTTCACCGCCCCCGATGGCGTGCGCCATCAGCTCTGGCGCATCTCGCTCGGCCTCTGCGTGTCCTTGACCGGCCTGTTTGAAAGCCAGGTTCCCTGCGCCTACGTCGCCGATGGCCACCACCGCGCCGCCAGCGCCTTCCGCGTCAGCAAGCTGCGCCGCGAGGCCAACCCGAACCACACAGGCGAGGAAAACTACAACTGGTTCCTCAGCGTGCTCTTCCCCGGCAACGAACTCAAAATCCTTCCCTACAACCGCGCGGTCAAAGATCTCAACTGCAACGACCGCGAGGAGTTTCTCAAGAAGGTCGGCGAAGTCTTCACCATCAAGCCCACCACCCTCAAGTCCCCCACCAAACCCGGCCAGTGCTGCATGTACCTCAAGGACCAGTGGTATGAGCTTAACTGGGAGCCCGCCAAGGATGCCAGCCCCATCGAACAGCTCGACGTCAGCATCCTCCAGGACCGCCTGCTCAAGCCGATCCTCGGCATCGACGACCCGCGCACCAGCAAGCGCATCGACTTCATCGGAGGCATCCGTGGCACGGCTGAACTGGAAAAATTGGTAAATGCCAAGGAGCACACCGTGGCCTTCTCCATGTTCCCCACCACCGTCGATCAACTCATGGCCATCTCCGACGTCGGCCAGATCATGCCCCCTAAGAGCACCTGGTTTGAACCCAAGCTCCGCAGCGGCCTATTCGTCCACACGCTGGAAGGCTGAGCCATAAAGTACTCTCGAGCTTTAGCTCGTTCCGGAAGGCGCGTACGCTTCACCCAGACCGAGCTGTATACTCGGCTGCTTATTGCACGCCTCCGACCTCTCCCTGAAAAGCTTTTGCAAAGGACTTCAGATCCTCCTGACTGATCTCTGAAATGGCCCAGTAGCACAGCCCTCCCGCGTTCCAGCGCACGATGCTGTAGCCCCGCTGCGCTGCCTCAGATTGAATGCCCGATGAGGCATTCTCATCCACCCCGGCAGGCCAGAGAAGCAGGCTGATGTAGTGCTTGCGGCATTGATACACAAGCGCGGCAGCCGAATGACCGCCAATGTAGTCGAGCCTTCCGCCAATGGTTTTAAATCCCTGCGCGGATAGGTCCGGCACTGCGGGTGCAAAGTCCACTTTGCCCTCAAACCACGGACGCACGGTGTGCTTGTCCGATGAGGCGACATCGACCAAATGATCGCCGATGAGCGAGCGAATGTGGCTGTCAGTGACTTCACTCAACAGCAGGCGCTTGTCCTGCGCACGGTCATGCGTCTGCACCAGGAAGGCAGCGATGACAATGGCAGCAGCGGCAGCAATGCCCGTCCACCAATTGCGGCCTGGCCGGACGACGCGTGCGGCTTGGGCCTGCGGCTGCACAGCGGCACGCACACTCTGCCTCAGCCCCTCAGGTACCGTGAAGGCTGCGGCACGTAGGCGCTTGCTCATGAGCGTGCTGTTATCCCTCATCAGCGCACAGTTCTGGCAGCCGCCAAAATGCCGCTCGATCTCAAGTGTCAGCGGCATCGGCAGTTCACCATCGCAATAGGCGGAGAGCCAGTGTTGTGTTTCTTGGCAGTTCATGGTTGTCCTCCCTCAGTCTGGGTTTCAGCGCAGAGAATCATGCGCAGTTGCTGGCGTCCCCGTGCCAGTCGCGACATCACCGTTCCGATGGGAACTGCGGCAATGTCGGCGATCTCCTTGTAGGAATACTCTTCCATTTCGCGCAGTACGATGACCTCGCGGAACTCCGGCGGCAGTTGATCAATGGCCGCCCTCATGCGCTCGACATAGTCCATCGCCATTTCCAACTGCTGCGGATTCGCCGCCACATCTTCCAGTTCGAATTCCTCATCGTCGATGCTGGCATGCATGTGGGCAGCGCCTCGTTTCTTCAGCCAGGTGTAGCTGGTGTTGCGCACAATGGTGAGCAGCCAGGCACGCGGATTGCCGCCGCGAAATCCCTCAAAGAACTTCACCGCACGCAGGCACGACTCTTGCACGATGTCTTGCGCATCATGCTCATTGCCCGCCAGCCAGCGCGCCAGGTTGTAGGCGGCATCCAGATGGGGGAGGATGGTATGTTCAAAGGGATCGATTCGGAGTTCCACAAGCGAGGGGCTTTCGGTTCCAGACTTCGGCAGGGATAAGTTTATTCCCGCCCCAAAAAGAATTTTGGCACGGGAATAAACCAATGCCGACGCTGGTTGGGCTCATGTCAATCCAAACCGACACCCACAAAAACATGAACAAAATCCTGCTCCAAAATCAAACCAACGACGGCATCGACCGCCGCGGCTTCCTCAACTGCATGGCCTGGGCCGGCACCGGCGTGCTCTTCAATGCCGTGGGCGGCGTGGTGGCCTCCAGTATCCTCTCGCCAGCGGGCGCACATGCGGCAGACGCTCCCGTTGTCAGCGGCGCTGACTTCAGCTTCGTCCAGATCAGCGACAGCCACATCGGCTTCAGCAAGGAGGCCAACAAAGATGTACTCGGCACGCTGCAGGCCGCAGTCGATAAAATCAACGCCCTCCCCGTGGCTCCCGATTTCATCCTCCACACCGGGGATCTCACCCACCTCTCCGAAGCCGAGGAATTCGACACGCTTGAGCAAATCCTCAAGGGCTGCAAAACCAAGCAGATCTTTTACGTCCCCGGCGAGCACGATGTGATGGAGGCCCACGGCAAGCTCTACCTTGAGCGCTTCGGCAAAAGCACCAAGGGCCACGGCTGGTTCAGCTTCGACCACAAAGGCACCCACTTCATCGGCTTGAACAACGTGATGCTGCAACGTGAAGGCCGCCTAGGCCAGCTTGGCGAGGAACAGCTTGCCTGAATGGAGGACGACCTTCGTGCCGTCAAAGACAGCACGCCTGTCGTCCTCTTCGCCCACATCCCGCTCTGGATGGTCTATGAGCAATGGGGCTGGGGCACCACCGATGGCGAACGCGCTCTGGGCCTGCTCAAGCGCTTTGGCTCCGTCACCGTGCTCAATGGCCACATTCATCAGGCGCTGCAGAAAGTGGAAGGCAGCGTCACCTTCCACACCGGCATGTCCACCGCCTTCCCCCAGCCCGCGCCCGGCAGCGCGCCCAAGCCCGGCCCGCTCACAGTGGAGCCCGGCAAACTCCGCTCCGTCATCGGCATCACCGATGTGACCTACAGCGTGGGCAGCCATGCTCTAGCCATCGTCAATGATCCGCTCGGCTGAGATTGACTGCTGGAACTTCAGCTCGTTCTGGAAGTCCCAGAGCGAGTTGATGCCTTCAGCCTCGTTACTCCACCCACATCCGCTTTGCCTTGCGGCGCAGGTGCTTGTCTCCGGGCAAGTTGATCTTGGCCGCACCATCCGGGGCCAGCATTTCCATCGCCGCTTCAATGACATCATGCTCGATGCCCGGCAGTTCCCACGCCTCGCGCAGCCAGAGCGCAAACACGCGTGACGACACCGCCGGATGCAGCGCCAGCAGTTCCGGCGTCACCACCAACGAGCGATCATCCTTCACCTGCCCTTCCGCCGTCAGAAACGCCAGCGCCTGCCGGTGCAGTGCGTCATCATCTTGCTCAGCCAGTGATCCCAGCCGCAGCACCTGCGGCACCACGTCACGGGCAAAAATATCGTTCAGCAGTGGCAGCGCCTCATGCCGCAGCCGGTTGCGGCGGTGTTTTGGCGAGGTGTTGCTGGAGTCCTCCCGGAACTTGAAGCGCTTTGATTTGAGATAGGCATCGATCTCGCTGCGCCGGACTTGCAGCAATGGCCGCACCAGATGCAGGCCCGTATCCAGCCTCTGCACCGCATGCATGCCCGCCACTCCGGCCAGGCCGCTGCCACGGCAAAGATTCGCAAAAATCGTCTCCACCTGATCCTCGGCATGATGCGCGAGCAGGACGACCCACACGTCATATTTCTCCGCCATTCGCAGCAAAAACGCATGCCGTGCCTCTCGGGCGGCCGTCTCAGTCGAAGTACGGCTTTTTTCCGCCAGCGCTGCCACGTCTTCCGTCTCGATCTCGCATTTCAGCCCCAGCTTCTTCGCCAGCCGCCGCACAAACGCCGCATCGTCGATCGATTCCTTGCCGCGCAAACCGTGGTTCAAGTGGCAGAGAATGAGCTGGGTGTATCCCGCCTCCCGCAGCAGGTGCAGCAGCGCCACGGAGTCCCGCCCGCCTGAGATTGCCAGCAGCACCGGTTCGGCAGGATCACAGGCAGCAGGCAGATTTAAGAGGATGGCAGGCACAGATGGCATCCTTAACGATTTAACCTCACCCATCGATCAGTAAAAGCGAAACCATCATCCATCCTTGCGGTGTGCCATGGTTTCGACACCTTGTACGCCCCCTTCCCACCATGGCCACCAAGAAAATCACCCCTGGCATCTGTTACCTCGTCGGCGCCGGTCCCGGCGATCCCGGACTTCTCACGCTTAAGGGGAAGGAATGCATCGAGGCCGCCGACGTGCTCGTTTACGACTATCTCTGCAACCCAGAGCACCTCCGCTACGCCAAGGACGGTGCCGCCAGCATCTACGTGGGCAAGAAGGCGGGCGACCACACGCTGTCACAGGAAGAGATCAACAAACTCATCGTCAAGCTAACCACCGAAGGCAAAACCGTCACGCGCCTGAAGGGCGGTGATCCCGTCCTCTTTGGCCGTGGCGCCGAAGAAGCAGCCGAGCTCTACGAAGCCGGCGTGAAGTTTGAAATCGTCCCCGGCATCACCTCCGCCATCGCCGGGCCAGCCTACGCCGGCATTCCGGTCACGCATCGCTCCCACGCCTCCCAACTCACCATTTTCACCGGCCACGAAGACCCCACCAAGCCTGATACCTCGCTCAACTACGCCAAGCTCGCCCAGGCAGACGGCACCAAGGTCTTCCTCATGGGCGTGGAGCGCATTGAGGAAATCACCCGCGAATTCCTCAAGCACGGCGCGAAACCAGAAACCCCCGTCGCCCTTGTGCGCTGGGCCACCCACAGCCACCAGCAGACACTCGTCGGCACCCTGAGCGACATCGCTGCCAAGGTGAAGGCCGCAGGCTTCAAAGCCCCCGCCGTTGCCGTGATTGGCGACGTCGTCACCGAGCGCCCGCAGTTGAACTGGTTTGAAGACCGCCCGCTCTTTGGCAAAAAGATCGTCGTCACCCGCACCCGCGCCCAGGCCAGCGTGCTGAGCAAGCAGCTCTCCGTACTCGGTGCCAATGTCATCGAGCTTCCCACCATCCGCATCGCCCCTGTGGAAGATCAGTTGTCCTTCGGCGAGCTCGTTCAGGACTGCCATACCTACGACTGGATCATCTTCACCAGCCCGAACGGCGTGGACGCCTTCTTCACCATGTTCGACAAGCTCTACAACGACGCCCGCAGCATCGGCGGCGTGCGCATCGCCTGCATCGGACCCGGCACCGCAGAAAAAGTGAAGGCCCGCCACCTCGCCGTGGATCTCATGCCCGACAAAAAGAACTACGTCGCCGAAGGCCTCGTCAAAGCTTTCAAAGACCATCAGGACATGGAAAACGTGAAGGTCCTCTGGGTACGTGCACAGGAAACACGTGAAGTCATTGCCAACGAACTCGCAGGCATGGGGGCCATCGTCGATGAATGCGAAGCCTACCGCACCATCGGCGAGACCGAGGACAACCTCGATGCCCTCGCCCGCCTGAAAGAAGAAGGCGCCGACATGATCACCTTCACCAGCGCCTCCACCGTCGAGCACTTCCTCAACCTCAAAGTCCCCCTCCCTGCCGGCATCAAGATCGCCAGCATCGGCCCCGTCACCAGTGCCGCCATCAAGGCCCGCGGCCTCAAGGTCGATGTCGAAGCCAAGGAAAACAGCATCCCCGGCCTAGTAGCGGCAGTGGAAAAGTTTTGGAAGTAGCCGGCAGCGACCAGGGAAAGTCCCGACTCGCTCAAGACAAAACGTCCCCCTGCCCCAGGCGCTGAAGCAAAGCGCTCAATTCGGGCCCGATCAGCCGCAGTTGCTCCCGATGCATCGCGGACAGCTCTTCCAGCATGCCCTCCCCGCGGGAGGTGAGGCGAATGCGCACCTGCCGCCGGTCCTTCGCAGAAGCATCGCGTTCCACCAAGTTCTCCAGCACCAGCCGGTCGATCAGCCCCACGGCGCTGTGCGGCTTGATCTGCAGACGTTCGGCGAGCTCCCCCACCGTGACGTGGTCGCGCCCAGGAAATCCCTTGATGGCCAGCAGCGCCTGATGCTGCTGCGGCGTGAGTCCTGCCGCGCCCGCAGCATCTTCACTGAAACGCAGAAACTTCCGCAGCGCGAAGCGAAATGCCGCGAGGTTTTCATACTGCAGTTTGGAGATCGGATTGCGCCTGGACATGGCGGCATGTGTAGCATTTCCATGACCGGGTTCGCCATCCTTGTTTGACATATATCGCATTACGATATTTAATCACATCCTGCCAGTCAAACCCAGCCTGACCGCCAGCGCTGTGTCCGCGCGCCGCTTTGCCACGCAAAAGTCGTCTGCCAGAACAGCATGATCTCCCCCTCCCCGCCCGCTATGCTGCT
>CAILZI010000110.1 GCA_903838675.1 uncultured Verrucomicrobiota bacterium | reverse complement strand
ATTCGCGCGGCTGTTGAACGCGCTGATGCGGAAGTACCCCTCACCGGCGCTGCCGAAGCCGCTGCCAGGGGTGATGACCACGTTCGCTTCATTGAGCATCTTGTCGAACATCTGCCAGCTCGTCACGCCATTCGGGCATCCCACCCAAACGTAGGGGGCGTTGACGCCTCCGAACACCTGCAGACCGGCCTTTTTGCAGGCCTCGACCAGCAGCGCGGCATTGCCCATGTAGTGTTCGATGAGCGCCTTGACCTGTGCCTTGCCTTCGGGTGAGTAGATCGCTTCTGCACCGCGCTGAACGATGTAGCAGGCACCGTTGAATTTCGTGCTGTGGCGGCGGCTCCAGAGTGGATGGATCGCTTGCTTGCCTCCGGCCTGGGTCTTGCCCATGAGGCCCTTCGGAATGATCACGATGCCGCAGCGCACGCCGGTGAATCCACCGTTCTTGGAGAAGCTGCGGAACTCAATGGCGCAATCACGCGCACCTTCGATTTCATAGATCGAGCGTGGCAGCTCGGGATCGCGGATGAAAGCCTCGTAGGCGGCGTCGTAGAGGATCGTGGTGCCGTTGGCCAGGGCGTATTTCACCCAGGCTTCAAGCTGCGCACGCGTGGCCACAGCTCCCGTCGGATTGTTCGGGTAGCAGAGGTAGGCCAGATCCACCGGCTCATTCGGGATCTCGGGCACGAAGCCGTTGGCCGGAGTGCATTTGAGGTAGTGGAGGCCCGCGTAGGCACCGCTTTCGTCGGCATCACCCGTGTTGCCAGCCATGACGTTGGTGTCCACATACACAGGGTACACTGGGTCGGTGATGGCGATCTTGTTCCCGGCACCGAAGATGTCGAGAATGTTGCCGGTGTCGCACTTGCTGCCGTCGGAGATGAAAATCTCGTCGGCTTCCACCTGGATGCCGCGTGCCTTGAAGTCGTGCTCGGCGATGGCGTTGCGCAGGAAATCGTAGCCCTGCTCCGGGCCATAGCCGCGGAAGGTGGCGCGGTCGCCCATTTCATCCACGGCCTTGTGCATCGCCGTGCGTACCGCCTCTGGCAGCGCTTCGGTCACATCGCCGATGCCGCAGCGGATCAGGCGTTTGGCGGCTTCCGTGTTGGCCTCGGTGAACACCTTCACGCGGCGGGCGATTTCAGGGAAGAGGTAACCGGCTTTGAGCTTGTTGTAGTTTTCGTTGATGTAGGCCATGGCAAGAGAAGGGGGTGGGCAGTGTGGCGAGTCGTAGCGGGGATGCAAGAAAGTCGAATTTGTCACCTCCGGCTGAATAATCATTTACAATTCTTACATATGAGAAATCATATCAAGGGTGAGATTCAAAATTGTCGAATCCCACTCTGCTATGAAGAAAAATGCATTCACGCTAAGCCTTTGCTTATGGACCGCCTGCCTGATCAGCAACTGCGCGTACCATGAGGTCGCTTGGCAGAAGAATGAGATCCTCACGGAGGTCAAGCCCTTCGGTACCAGCAAGCCCGTCAGCTACACCAAGCCGCAGCTCTGGAACAAACGGCACCTCACTTGGCAGCTTGATACCACCACTCCCTTGCCGGAGCGTCTCGCTGTGGAAGAGCTCAAGCGCGAAATCGGTGAGAGCTTCAAAAGCTGGGAGGCAGCCGGCGTCTTCACCTTTTCCCAGGCCCGGATCGGGGAGCCAGCAGACATCACCATCAGCTTTGGCACTCCTCCTGGAAGAGCTTGGGACGGTCAGCTCGGCAGCATGGGCCATGCGTCTTTTCCCTGGAGCCGTGACCGTGGCCACATCTACCTCGACCCCTCCGAATGGTGGAGCACCCGCTCGGTGGCCCTCATTGGCGATCCCATCACCAAATGGCTCCCGCATGAAATCGGCCATGTGCTGGGCCTCCAGCATTGCCATGGCGAAGATGAGACCATGAGCGCGACCGGCCCTTACAGCCTTCCCGGCAAGGCCAGCTTCGCCCAGTTGCGGCATCTCTATGCCCCAGCGACCCCGGTGTTCACCTGGGTGCAGTGCGTCATGGACAGCTCCGGCGCTGCTGAGTAACACCTCTTCTGCCTTCGCGGCGGGAAGGGCAGGCAAGAAAGCGCACATTTGTGCCGTCCATTCTGCATGCAAAGAAGACTGATCGCGCTGCTGGCTCTCACATCGTGCATACCCTTCACTAGCTGGGCTGCGGATGAATTAAAATTTCCCACCACTCCGCCCACCGCGCCGCAAAACGCCGCGAAGACCTTCCACGTCCTCGATGGCTTCCAGATGCAGCTCATCGCCGCCGAGCCGCTCGTCACCGATCCCGTCGCCATCACCTATGACGCGGATGGCCGCGCCTACGTGTGCGAGATGAACGATTACCCCTACACGGACAAGGAGCATCACAAGCACGCGCAGGAAAACCCCACCGATCAGTCCATCGGCAAAGTGCGCCTCCTCACCGACACCGATGGTGATGGCGTCTTCGACAAGGCCACCATCTTCGCCGAAGGCCTCTCCTGGCCCACCGGCGCCGCCTGCTGGAAGGGCGGCATCTTCGTCACCGCCACACCCGATGTCTGGTATCTCAAGGACACCAATGGCGATGGCGTCGCCGATGTGCGGCAGAAGGTCTTCACCGGCTTCAAAAAGCTCAACGTCCAGGCTGTGATGAACAACCCCATCTGGGGCCTCGACCACCGCATCTACGTCGCCGGCGGCAGCAACGGCGGCGAAATCCAGCGCGCCCCCGGCAGCGAATCCGTCATGCCGCTGCCAGCAGACTTCAAACCCCTCTCCATCAAGCGCAACGACTTCAGCTTCGATCCTAGCACAGGAGACGTCCGCCTTGAAAGTGGCGGCGCACGCTTTGGCAACACCTTCGACGACTGGGGTAACCGCTTCCTCTGCAACATCCGCAATCCCTGCCAGCACGTCGTCCTGCCCTATCGCTACCTCGCACGCAATCCCTACCTCGTTGTCCCCAGCGCCCTCAATGACTGCGCCGAAGCCGGCGATCAGCTCCCCGTCTATCGCACCAGCCCGCCCGAGCCCTGGCGCGAGTTCCGCGCCAAGCGCTGGGTGCAGGAAGGCAGCACCCTCCCCAAGAGCGAACTCGTCGGCGCTGGCGTCGTCACCTCCTCCGCCGGCATTACCGTCTATCGTGGCGATGCCTACCCGTCCGAGTATCGCGACTTCGTCTTCGTCGCCGATGTCGCCGGCAATCTCTTCTACCGCATGAAGCTCGTCCCCGAAGGCGTCACCTTCAAAGCCGTGCAGGTCGATGGCACCAAAAACTTCTGCACCAGCGACGACCTTTGGTCCCGCCCCGTCAATTTCGTCAACGCCCCCGACGGCTGCCTCCACGTCTGCGACATGTATCGCGAAGTCATCGAGCACCCCTGGAGCATCCCCGACGACATCCACTCCGCCGTCGATCTCCTCCGCGGCCGCGACAAAGGCCGTATATATCGCCTCGCTCCCAAATCTTTCAAACCCCGCCCCACCTCCAAACTCAGCGCCGCCACTACCCCCGACCTCGTCGCCCTCCTCGACCACCCCAACGCCTGGCATCGCGAAACCGCCCAGCGCCTGCTCTTTGAGCGGCAGGATCAAACATCCATCCTTCCACTGATTAAACTGGCGGGTGAAGCCAGGACACCTCAAGGCAAAATCAGCGCCATGTGGTCTGTTGGCATGTTTGCAAAAAATATGACCGCGATTCAGAGCGTGCTCGATGCCACAGCGGCGGATCGTGATGTTCAGGTTCGGGCCAATGCGGCGCGCTTCGCCTGCGAATGGCAGGACTCGCGTTCTCCAGATCAGGCTGCACTGAAACTGCGCCTGAGCTCAGATGCGACACCCGCGCAGCCCGATCTTTTCGCCAGGCTCTCACCTGATGATATGGGCCAGGCTCCTGTCGCGTTCTGGGCGGCATTGTTCGCAGGCAATCTCGACAACAAAAATGCGCTTCGCCGTGTCGCCGCGCTGCAATGGCAGCATGGCAATGATGTCTGGATGCGGCCGGCATTGCTCAGTTATCGTGACAGTCCGACGGCAAACGGTTTCCTCTTGGGCATGCTGGTAGGCCGTATGCAAAAAGAAGGATCCTCCTCCCATCCTTTGCTCGCGGAGCTCGCTCGGCGCATGGGGATTCCATTGTCACCTGCTGAGGGTATGGCCTGGACACAGGAGATGATGGGCATGGGCATGCCAGACGTGCTGAAACAACAGATGCTCGAAAACCTCCTGCACGGCATGAAATCGCGCGGCACTAGCACCAAGGAAGTCATCACTCAGCCTGCGATAGCACAGGCATGCGGCCAATGGATTGACAACGCCCTCAAGGTCTTGGACAGCAACGATGCGATTCGTGTGACGGATGCATTGAACACTCTGGCTGTCTTCGAAACTGAGGACATCTTTATCAAAAGGCTTCAACCGTTTCTGCTGCCGAACCATACGACCGAAGTCCAGCTCGCCGCTATTGTAGCGCTCGGGGCCTGTCGCGAGCCCGCTGTCGCCGAGATGCTCATCGAAGCATGGCCCAAGCTCACTCCCACACTCCGCGACAAGGCCGCCACTATACTCCTCTCCCGTACCGACCGCATCGCCAAACTCCTCGATGCCATCGAATCAAAAAAGATCCTTCCCGCACAACTCAGCGCCGCCACAAAAGCCACGCTCGCCCGCCAAAAAACTCCCGCCCTCGCCGAGCGCATCACCAAACTCATCGGTGACGGCGGGTCCTCGAATCGCAAGGAAGTCATCACCAAGTACGAGCCCGTGCTGTCCATGACCGGAGACCCCACCCGCGGTGCCAAAATCTACGAAACCCTCTGCATGGTCTGCCACCGCCATCTTGATCGCGGCAACGACGTTGGCCCCAACCTCGGCACCATCAAAGCCTGGACCGCAGAACAAATCCTCACCAACGTCCTCGACCCCAACCGCGAAGTCTCGCCCAACTTCGCGCTCTACATCGTCGAAACCAACGACGGCCGTACCCTCTCCGGCCTCATCAACAGCGAGACCGCTGGCAACCTCACCCTCAAACGCGCCGACGGCGGCACCGACACCGTCCTCCGCAGCGAAATCAAGTCCCTCACCAGCCCCGGCATCTCCCTCATGCCCGAAGGACTCGAAGCCGCCATCACACCCCAGCAGATGGCGGATTTGATCGCGTATTTGAAACAGTAGACTTGTTCCCAAATAAAGGAGTTCCACCTCATCGGCGCATGCGCGGACGTAGGATGGGCGTGGCGACAGCCCGCCCGTCCACCAGCGCAAGGCAATGCCCATGATATGCAGCCTCCCCAAGTCGTATCAACCAGCCATTTTACGCAGCCTTGCCGTGCACCTCATAGCCAATGCGGCGGTGCCAAAGCAGACACACTCGGTCATGCATTCGCGGACGGCAGACAAATCAAGCCAGTATCCGCCGCAGCACCTCGCCATGCACGTCCGTCAGCCGGAAATCACGGCCCGCATACCGGTAAGTCAGCTCCTCGTGGTTCACGCCCAGCAGGTGCAGAATGGTGGCATGCAGGTCATGCACGCTCACGGGGTTCTGCTCTGCGGCAAAACCCAGCTCGTCGGTGCTGCCGTACACGGTGCCACCCTTGATGCCGCCACCCGCCATCCACACACTAAACCCATAGTGATT
>CAILZI010000109.1 GCA_903838675.1 uncultured Verrucomicrobiota bacterium | reverse complement strand
GGCGGGGGAGATTGAGGCGCTGGAGAAGATTTTGCGTGAGTTTGAGGCGGCGGGGGATGTCTCCAGCCCGGAGTATTTTGAGGCGCATGCGAAGCATGATGCGCTGCAGGACCCGCAGACGGAGGCGAAGGCGAAGCGCATCCTGAAGGGGCTGGGCTACAAGGAGGAGGATTTTGCACGACCGGCGCGTGAGTTTAGCGGTGGGTGGGTGATGCGTGCGCATATGACGCGGCTGCTGGTGATGGAGCCGGATCTGCTGCTGCTGGATGAGCCGACGAATCACCTGGATTTGCTGTCGCTGATGTGGTTCCGGAATTACCTGAAAAATTACCCAGGGGCGCTGCTGATCATTTCGCATGACCGTGACTTCATGGATGAGCTGGTGCAGCAGGTGTATGAGATCGAGGAGGGGAAGCTGCAGTCGTACCAGGGGAACTACAGTGACTACCTGAAGCAGCGCGAGGAGAACTACGAACGCGCGATGCAGTCGTACAAGAATCAGCAGAAGGAGATCGAGGCGATTCAGGACTTTATTGACCGGTTCCGTTCGGTGGCGTCGAAGGCTTCACAGGCGCAGAGCCGTGAGAAGCAGCTGGCGAAGATGGAGAAGCTGGACAAGCCGCGGCCGCTGCGGAAGGGCTTCCGCTTTAACTTCCCGCAGCCGCAGCGGAGTGGTCAGCGGCTGATCGCGCTGACGGACATTCACCAGGCCTATGGCACGAAGAAGGTGTACACGGGGCTGGATCTGGAAGTGGAACGTGGGGAGCGGACGGTGCTGGTGGGGCCGAACGGTTCGGGGAAATCGACGCTGATCAAGATCCTGGCGGGTGAGGTGCCGTTTCAGAAGGGTGAGCGCAAGCTGGGGACGAATGTGAAGCTGGGGTACTTTTCGCAGCACCGGGCGGATACGCTGGACCCGGACTGCAGTGTGCTGGAGGAGCTGAAGCGTGTGGCGCCGGAGCTGCGTGAGGATGAGGCGCGGAGCATTCTGGGCTCGTTCCTCTTTAAGCGTGAGGATGTGCACAAGAAGTGCCGGGTGCTGAGCGGTGGTGAGAAGAGCCGGGTGAACCTGGTGAAGTTTCTGGTGGATCCGCCGAACCTGCTGCTGATGGACGAGCCGACGACGCATCTGGACATCTGGGCGATCGAGGGGCTGATTTTGGCGCTGCAGAAGTTTGAGGGGACGCTGGTGTTCATCAGCCATGACGTGCATTTCATTCGGTCTCTGGGAACGAAGGTGCTGCACATTGTGGATGGGAAGGTGACGGCGTATGCGGGGGACTATGACTACTACCTGCAGAAGACGGGCGCGGAGGAAAATGCGCGTGCGGCGGTGGTGGCGGGGTAAAGGGGGGAAATTATGAAGGATGAATTATGAAGGATGAAGGGTGGGAATGCGGTGGGTGATGGTGGGGCGGTGGGTAAAGCGGAGGTGGAGAGACAGGATTAACAGGAAGGCAGGATTAACGGGGATGGGTTTGCGAAGGTGTGTTTGCGGAAAGCACGCGTGGAGACGCGCGGCGGCGGCTTGAGGACAAGCCGCCCTACCCGGCGCTGGATGCGCGAGGGTGAGCGGTGGCTGGGCGCGTCTTCTGCAGAATAGAACGGATAGGGCCGATAGGGCCGATAGGGCCTATGGGACTGATGATGGGCGCGGCTGGTGTGCGTGTGTTTGACACGCTCGGGGACGGGCCCATTCTTCACACTACGGGCTACGAGGGACAGGCAGGCTGTCGCGACTCCTGCACTGCTGATTCACGGGCCAGCTGCGGCGCAACTGGGCTGATTTTATTTTGGCAGGGCGGGGACGAGGAGCTTGGCGCGCTCGACGGCATCGCGGTCTTTGGGGCGGTAGCGGAGGAGTTCGCGGGCGGCGGCGGGTGAGCCCTGCTGCTTGAGGGAAGTGAGGTATTCGTCGAAGGACTGGCGCTCGAACGGTGAGAGCGGACGGGTGGAGGCGGTGGCGAGGAGCCAGCGGGCCCAGGTGACGGCGGTTTCTTCGCCTTTGGCGGGGGTTTTGGGAATGGCGGCGACGGCGGCCTCGTAGTCGTCCAGCGACACTTCCTCGATATTGCCTGAAGGGGTGAGACGAAGGCGGGCGAGGCCTTCGGCGAGCTTGAGGAACCACTCGGGCAAGGCGGTGCCCTTGGGTGGCATGGCGGCGCTGAAGAAGCCGTGGCCGGAGACGCGGAAGAGGACGCTGCTGCCATCATCTGACACACGGGCGACGACGATGCCATCCTCATCACTGCTGCTGCGCGGTGTGTCGCGAATGCCGGGGGTGAGGGGGTCTCCGGTACGCAGCTCCCAAACTCGCAGCTCGCCTTCGTCCGTCACGGTGACGAGACGCTGATCATCAGGACTGATCGCGAGAACGGGCACGTAGGAACGATGCTTGATGGTGACGATGTTTTGACGGGTGGCGATGTCCCAGACGCGTACGGCACGATCACGCCCGGAGGTGATGAGCAGTTTTTCATCCTGGGTCAGCGTCACGGCACCGACTGCGGGCGGATGATGGAAGGGCTTGCCGATGGGCTTGAGTGTCTTGGCATCGTAAATGAAGACCGTGCCGTCTGGATCTGCGGCGGCATACAGGGATTTTTTGCGGTTGGCGCCGCCCGCCTCAGAAAAGCGCAGCTGCTCGGGGGAATTGTCGGGCCCCTTGATGCGGGTGATGAGGTTCTTGTCGAGGACATCGACAAATTTGCGCCCGGACATGCGCTCATGAATGTCCCAGACCTGCACAAATGCATTCCCACTCGGAGCCAGGACGAGCAGAGAGCCGTCGCGGGTGAATTTGGCATCCTTGATGACATATTCAATGTGGGAGGAGAGCAGCGCACCGGTTTGAATGTCAAAGACGCTGACATCGCCATGTCTTGAAACGGTGGTGATGAGGCTGGTGTCCATGGCGGGCATGGCTTTGATGATTTCACCGTCATGCTTGCGGGTGGAAAAACGGAGCTGCCCGTTGCTGAGATTCCAGATGTGCACGTAACCGCCGCCGTCACCGACGACGACGGACTGGCCATCTGCGCTGAAGGCCAGCGCTGTCACCGAGGACGGATGGGTGAGCGGTGGCAGGACCTCGCCGTTGTTGCGGAAGCTGCCGACGAAGACTTCGCCTTTGTTCATGCCGAGGGCGATGAGTTCCTTGACGGGCTCGATGGCGACGTGAAGGAGACCTTTGTCGACCTCGATGGGATCTCCCACGGCCTGGCCGAGGCGAAGATCCCAGGTGGTGGCGGCACCATCCGGACCCTTTGGATCAATGAGGCTGCCACTGAAAATGGAGGCGGCAAAAACGCCGTCGTTGTCCACCGCGATCTCGCCGACCGCGCCTTTCTGCTTCATCACGACGGCGGGCTCCTGCGGCTGGCGGAGATCCCAAAGGTGAATGGAACCCATTTCGGCGGCATCGACTTCGCTGCCGGCGAGAAGCTTGGTGCCGTTGCCAGAGAATGCGATGCAGGTGACGAGATTGGGCATGCGCGGCTGGAGGTTGCGGCGCTTGCCGTCTTTGAGCGTCCAGAGCTCGACGTTGCCATCGTCACGAGCGACCACGACCTGCTGGCCGTCGGGGGTGATGTCGAGGCAGGTGATTTCAACGCCGGGGGGGACGGGATGATCGGTGCGCTCGCCGGTTTTCATGTCCCAGACGGAAATGACTTCACGCCGGGGTGTCTGCACAGGCACGGGTGCAGCGATGGCTTTGGGCTTGATGAAAGAGGCTGCGACCACTTTGTTTGCCTCACGACTGACGGCGACCTTGGCGGCTTCCACGGCTCCTTCTGGAAGCGCGAGAGGGGCGGTGTCTGGACGAATGAGGTGAACGTTTGCCAGCAGCGAGAGGAGATTGGTGGAGGAAAGCTCGTTGGTGGGATCGGTGCGCAATGAGCGCGTGAGGTAGGCGACGGCGTCATTGTACTGACCGCGCTCGGTGAACTGACGCGCCATCTGCTCGTCTGAGCGGCTGAAGGATTTTTTCAGGTTTTCCCGCCCGAGCTCGGCTTCGATGCGGTTGCGCTCTGCTTTGAAGTACAACGCGGTGCTGGTGATGCCGCCGATGAGCACGGCGAGGGAAATGGCGACAGCGGCGGCGACGCCGACACGGTGACGGCGAACGAACCGAGCGATGAGATAACGCCTGCTGGGCGGACGCGCGGTGATGGGCTCGTAGCTGAGGTAGCGCGTGATGTCGTCTGCAAGATCGTCGGCACTGCCGTAGCGGCGGTCGGGGTCACGTTCGAGGGCCTTGAGGGCGATCCAGTCGAGATCTCCCTGAACGGTGGGCTCGATGGTGGAAGGCTTGGGGGGATCTTTTTCCGCGAGATCACGGAGGAGTACGTGGATGGGCTTTGCGGCGACATCAGCCGGAGTGATGAGGGCGCGACCGCAGAGGAGTTCAAAGAAGACGCCGCCGAGTGCATAGACGTCAGAGCGTGTATCGACATGGGAGCTGCCGTTTTCGATCTGCTCGGGGCTGATGTAGCCGGGGGTGCCGACGAGTTGATCGACGCCGGTGGCGATGGTGTGGCCGGAGCCTTCGCCTTCGAGGACCTTGGCGATGCCGAAGTCGATGACTTTGGGGACCGCTTTGCCGGCCTCGTCCATCACCATGATGTTGCCGGGCTTGATGTCGCGGTGGATGATGCCCTTTTGGTGGGCGTGATTTACGGCACGGCAGACGGGGATGAAGAGGGCGAGGCGCTGGCGGAGATTGAGGTCGTTCTGCTTGCAGTAGCTAGTGATGGAGCGGCCCTTGACCATCTCCATGACAAAATAAGGGGCGCCGATGTCCGTTTCACCCGCATCGAGAATGCGGGCGATGTTTGGATGCTCCATGATGGCGAGCGTGCGCTGCTCAATGGCGAAACGGCCGAGGATGTCTGCGGAAGTGACACCGGCTTTGACGATCTTGATGGCGACGATGCGGTGAATCGGCTTCACCTGCTCGGCACGATAGACGACGCCGAAGCCGCCTTCGCCGAGCTTGTCGAGCAGGCGGTAGCGGTCGCCGATCCAGCCGTCGTTGCCGGTGAGGGACTCCATGTGCGACCTCGGCTTTGAGGTGGTGCCCATGGAAGCCATGGAGCTGGCGGTGGCGGCAGGCAGGCCGCCGTGGCTCGGCATGGTGGAGGCACCGGGCAATGTGGCTGCACCGGGGAGAGTACCCGGTTTGCCGGTGGGGATCGCAATCGTCTGATCTTCCGGGCCGAGGGTGATGTTGCCTGTATCGGTATGCGAAGCGGGACGGCCCGAACCCATCGTGGCCGCAGGCAGGCTGCGGCTTGGAGTCGGGATGGCGATGGTCATATCCTCAGGCCCCAGGGTGATATTGCCCGTGGGTGTCTCCTCGGTGGGAGGCTTTGTAGTGACCGGAGTGGTGAGCGGCTTGAGATTGGGAATCGCAATGGTCACGTCCTCCGGCCCGAGAGTGACCATTCCTGTCGGCGTCTCTTCAGGTGGCATGAACTTCGCATCCTCGTCTGGCGAGGAGGGGGGTGCTGGCTTGGCCGGATCAGGGTTCACGGGTGAAAAGAAAAATACGACGGCAATGTTTCAGAGAACGACGAAACGGGCAAGCCTTGTAATGGCCGCAAGGCAGAAAACTACTCCTGGCACTGTCACTTGAACCGCCGCAGGCGCAGGCTGTTCAAAATCACGGAAACACTGCTCAAGGACATAGCCACACTTGCGACCATGGGATTGAGGAGCCAGCCGGTGAAGGGATAGAGGATGCCGGCGGCGAGGGGGATGCCGAGGCCGTTGTATAAAAATGCAAACATGAGGTTCTGGCGGATGACCTTCATGGTGGCGTGGCTGAGGGCGAAGGCCTGATGCAGGGCACGCAGATCCCCCTTCACGAGTGTGACCGGGGCGCTTTGAATCGCGACGTCCGTACCGCTGCCCATGGCGATGCCGACATCGGCGGCGGCGAGGGCGGGCGCGTCATTGATGCCGTCTCCGGCGAAGGCCACATGGCGGTCCTTGCCGCGTGCCTGATAAACGTGCAGCAGCTTTTCTTTTGGCGAGACCTCTGCGGCGACTTCATCGATGCCCAGATCTTTGGCGACGCGCTGAGCAGTGGCGAGCGCGTCTCCGGTGATCATCTGCAATTTCAGACCGAGTGCGTGCAGCGCCTTGATGGCTGCCGGGGCGGATTCCTTGATCTTGTCTTTGACAGCGATGAGGCCGAGCGGCTTTTCATTGAGAACAACGACCACGACGGTGCAGCCCTCGGTCTGCATTTTCATCGAATGTGCCTGGCATTCGGCGCTGATGAAGACGCCGTTCTTCTTCAAGAACGCCTCCTGACCGATGAAGACCTCGCTTTCACCGACATTCCCGAGCACACCGCCGCCGGTGATGGCCTGGAAATCCGTGACGGCAGCAATCGGTATGTTGCGCTCCTTCGCGGCATTCACGATGGCGGTGGCGAGCGGGTGCTCGCTCATGGATTCGACTGCGGCAGCGCAGGCGAGAAGATCGCGGGCCGAGAGACCTGGAAGGGGGAAAATTTCCACCACCGACGGCTGGCCTTCGGTCAGCGTGCCGGTCTTGTCGAGCATCACGATGTCGATCTCATGCAGGCGTTCGAGCGTCTCGGCGTTCTTGATCAGCACACCGAGTTGAGCCCCGCGGCCGAGTCCGACGGTGACGGCCATGGGGGTGGCAAGACCGAGGGCACAGGGGCAGGCGATGATGAGAACGGCGACTGCATTGACGACGGCGAAGGCAAAGGAGGGCTGCGGACCGAACTGCCACCAGAGGAGGAAAGTGAGAGCTGCGACTCCCACGACTGTGGGAACGAACCAAGCGGAGACTCGGTCTGCGAGACGCTGCACGGGAGCGCGACTGGCCTGCGCTTTGGCGGTCATCTCCACGATCTGACTCAGCAGCGTGTTTGCTCCGACGCGCTCCGAGCGCATAAGGAAGGTGCCGTTGCCATTCACCGTACCGCCAGTCACCGCTGCGCCCGCTTCTTTTTTCTGCGGCATGGATTCGCCGGTGAGCATGGATTCATCGACAGTGGAGCTGCCTTCGGTCACGCTGCCGTCGACAGGAATGCGTGCTCCGGGTTTGATGCGGAGGACATCGCCAATTTGAATGTCATCCACAGGGGTCTCGATTTCTTCGCCATTGCGCACGAGCAACGCGGTTTTGGGCGCGAGATTCATCAGAGCGCGAATTGCGGAACCGGTGGCCTTGCGGGCGCGGAGTTCGAGGAGCTGGCCGAGCAACACGAGCACGGTGATGACGGCAGCGCTTTCAAAGTAGAGCACCATGCCGCCGTGTGTGGCACTGTGCGGAAGCAAGTGCGGTGCGGCCAGGGCCACGGTGCTGTAGAGCCAAGCGGCAAGCACCCCGAGGCCGATGAGCGTAAACATGTTGAACCGCATGGAGCGCAGCGAATTCGCAAAGCGCACCAGCAAGGGCCAGCCGACCCAGAACACCACCGGAGAGGCCCACACGAACTGCATCCAGCCGGAGGCTTCGGGGTGGATGTCGCGTATGACCGGCAGGTCCCTGCCCATGGAAAGCAGGACGACTGGGGCGGTCATGGCGGCGCTCCAGCGCACGCGCCACCATAGATCATTGACTTCATCGTCACCGCCGTCGCCACAGCATTCGGGCTCATTGCGGTGGGCGAGCGGATTCTTTTCCAAAGCCATGCCGCACTGCGGACAAGCGCCTGGTTTGTCAGAGCGAACGCCCTCGCACATCGGGCAGATGTAAGCTGCCGGTGACAGGGTTTCTGTCACAGCAGCGGCCAGCGGCGCCTCGAGCGAGGAGCAGTGGGGGCAGGATGTCGGTGCCTGGGGAAGCATTGCAGTGGTAAAATAGCCGCACAAACAACGCCATCACCAGTCGATTCTTGGTTAAAGGTGTGTCATACACAGGGTTTGTGGGTGGAGGGGCTTTGCATTCTGATGGTGGTGGGGCCCCATTCAGATCAGATTCCGGCTGAAGCCGGGACTACAATACATGCGCTGGATTGGCGAATGTCTGCCGCGTCTGAGAAAGCTTATTCGGCCCAGTACTCGCGCGAACGCGACAGCGTCTTGGAACCGGAATGAAGCCAGAAAGGCAGCGGCAGGCTGCCCGAAGGGTGAGCGCAGCGAATCAATGCTTGCGGCAGTCTGGGCGCGACGCCGCTTTGGCTGGCTGGACGAAGGGTTCAGGATGAAGCGCATTCTTCACCCCGCGAAAGCGGTAGCTACGATGCAGGCTTGCGCCGTGCATCTTCGCGACCGCACTCCAAAACGCTGCAGCGTGGCCTCGTACACCCAATCTCCCAAACGCACGATGCATGTTCTTAACTGAGCCGAGCGTCGTTCAACCGTGGCTTCAACCTTTGGTGATGCACTCGTCGAGATTGAGGATGGCGCTGGCGACTGCGTACCAAGCGGCGAATTCGGCGGGGGGAAGATTTTGGGGGAGTTCCAAGCCGGTGCTGAGCTCCTTGGTGGCTTTGGCGTCTGCTTTGGCGGTTTCGAGCTGGGTTTCCCAGAGGGTTTTGAGGACGGCGAGTTCCTGCGGCTGTGGAGAGCGCGCCAGCGCGAGGCGGAAGGCGTGCTGGAGACGGGAGTCGAGGTCGGCGCTGGGGGATTCGGTGAGGATGCGTTTGGCGAAGGCCTGGGTGGCGCCGACGTAAACGGGATCGTTGAGGAGGGTGAGGGCCTGCAGGGGGGTGTTGCTGCGGGAGCGGCGCACGACGCAGGCCATGCGGGCGCTGGCGTCGAAATTCATGAAGCTGGGATAGGGCGAACCGCGCTTGAGCACGACGTAGAGGCCGCGGCGGTACTGCTCGGCTCCGGGACTGACGACGTAAGTGTACTGCTGGCCGCCGACTTTCTGCCAGAGGCCGTCGGGCTGGGGCGGGCGAATGGGGGTGCCGCCCTGTTTGAGATTGAGGAGGCCAGAGATGGCGAGGGCGTTGTCACGGATGGCTTCGGCATCGAGACGGAAGCGGGGGCCGTGCCAGAGGAGATGGTTTTCGGGATCGATGGAGGAGGCGGAGAGATTTATGATTTTTGATTTATGATTTATGATTTCCTGAGACGGGGACTGAGTGGCTAAATTGTGGATGGAGCTGCTTTGCTGGTAGGTGGCGCTGAGGACGATTTTTTTGAGGAGGTGCTTCATGTTCCAGCCGCTGTCGATGAACTCGGTGGCGAGCCAGTCGAGGAGTTCGGGGTGGCTTGGAGCTGCGCCTTTGATGCCGAAGTCTTCGAGGGTGGTGACGATGCCGTGGCCAAAGAGCTCGGCCCACCAGCGATTGACGGTGACGCGGGCGACGAGAGGGTTGTCGCGGCTGACGAGCCATTTGCCGAGGGTGATACGATTGGGCGGGCCGTTGAGCTTGGTGTTGAAGATGGCGGGGACAGCGGCGGTGACGGGATCGGCAGGATCGGTGTAAACGCCGCGTTTGAAAATGGTGCTCATGCGCGGCTGGGGCAGTTCCCGCATGATCTCGGTGGTGGGAGCGGCGAGGGCGGTGATCTGCTTTTGCAGGGCGGCTTTCTGCTTTTCGAGTTTGGCGAGTTCGGGATCTTTGGAAACGGGGGCGGGTGCGGCTTTGCCTTTGCGCTCCTTTTGGGCGACGGGCGCGGGTTCTTCAATTTCGGGCAGGCAGGCGGCGACATTGCCGGTGATGCTGGAGATGCGCAGGCAGCCGATGACGAGGCCGTTGCCGAAATTTTGCGCCATGTGGATGCTGAGCTTGGTGCCGGCTGGGAGTGTCACGGGCTGCTTGAGTTCAAAGGCGGCCCAGTGCGGCTCATGAAAACGCTGGCCGATGGCCCATGCGGATCTGCCCGTTTTGGTGATGAGGCTGGTGACTTCGAAATTTTTCTGCGAGTAGTCGGCGTAGGCAGTCTTGAAGGTCAGCGGCTGCGTTTTGCCATCGGGAGTGGTGAGCGTGCAGTCGAAAGAGTGGAGGACGAAGTTGGGACGATTGGCACCTCCCCTGCCCGGCCCATCGCCGGGAATGGAGGCGTGGGTGAGGGCTTCGAGCATCAGGCCGCTGAGTTGTCCGGCACTGAGTTCGGTTTCGAAGGTGTAGGTGTCTTTGTCGGGTACCGGGCCGGTGAGAAGGAGGCTGCCGTCGGGCTGGAGTTCGGACTCGGCATCGCTCTCCGTGATGAAGGCGGTGGGTTTGAGGGCTTTGACGGCATTCGACGTTTCGACATTAATTGGGGGAGAGGCAGTCGGTGCGGTGGTGGTGGCGAGCTGTTTTTGACGAGCGGCAAGCTGCGCATCCAGAGTCTTCATCTGCGTGGCGAGTTGCGCGCGCTGCACATCACCTGCGGGGTCGCTGAGTTTGTACGGCGAACCTTTGAACTGAATGGAACCCGGTGTTGTGGGATTGGCGCGCTCGGCCTCCTTCTCGGTGTTGTTGTAGTAGGCGAGGAGTGAGTAGTAGTCGCGCTGACTGATGGGATCGTATTTGTGGTTGTGACACTGAGCGCACTCCAGCGTGGTGCCGAGCCAGACGGCACCGGTGGTGTTGACACGGTCGATGACCTGATTGATGCGGCTTTCCTCGGGCTCGGTGCCGGCTTCGACATTGGTGGGGGTGCAGCGATGAAAGCCGGTGGCGATGATCTGCTCGGGTGTCGCGTTTGGCAGCAGGTCGCCGGCGATCTGTTCGAGGGTGAACTGATCGAAAGGCATGTTGGCATTGAGCGCGTTCACCACCCAGTCGCGCCAGGCCCAGACTTCGCGGAGGTCATCGCGCTGAAAGCCATGGGAGTCGGCGTAGCGGGCGAGGTCGAGCCAAGGGCGGGCCCAGCGTACGCCGAACTGATCGGAGGCGAGGAGGCGGTCGGCTAGATGCTCGATGCTGGAGGCTGGATCCTGGGAGTGCTCTTTGAGGAAGGCATCGACTTCGGCGGGAGTGGGTGGGAGGCCGGTGAGATCGAGGGAGAGGCGACGGATGAGGATTTCGGGAGAGGCGGATGGAGAGGGCGTGAGGTTGCTGGCTTCGAGTTTGGCGAGGATGAAGCGGTCGATCTCGTTCTGCGGCCATGCTTGGTTTTTGACGGCGGGCAAAGCTGGGCGCTGGGGCGCGAGGTAGCTCCAGTGCTTGAGGGTTTCGAGTTTGTCGGGCCACTTGGCACCGGAGCTGATCCAGTCACGGAGGTGGTCGATTTCGGCGGTGGTGAGGCGATCGCCGCGTTTGGGCATGGCGTCTTTGTCTTCCTTGGGCAGGGCGACGCGGCGAAGGAGATCGGTGCCGATTTTGAGGTGCTGAGGGGAGGCGGTGTCGAGGCGGAGGTTGCCTTTGTGTTTTTCAGGGCCGTGGCACTCGAAGCAGGCACGCTGGAGGACGGGGTAGACGTCTTTGGAGAAGTCGGTGCCTGCGGCGTGAAGGGTGGCTGTGGCGGACAGCGCGATGAATGCGATACGAAGCATGCTGGTGTATGAACGAGGCGCGGGGGGCGGACTTTCGGGATGTGGGCGGGGATAGAGCGTATGAGCCAAACGGACTGATACCAAGCGCCGTTGAAAATGGGTCTGAATGAATGGCAGCGGCAGAGCGTGCGGCGGCGTGACGATGGAACGCTGCTGGAGGGCGCGGTGTGGTGAAGAAAGTCCTGAGTTTGCTTTCCGGAGCGGGCTCTTTCCAGGGATGGCGCTCGCTTCGCGAGCTTATCCCTGGCTACCCGCTGTGATCCCTACGGGATCAAAGAACAGCCGCGCAATGCTATCATACCTAGAGAGATAAAGTCTAAATATGATCCAAAGCAGAGCGCAGGATTCGACTGAAATATAGACCTGCACTCAATAGATCGTGGCCTAAAGCCCGCACTGCAAAGTCAGAGGAGGCGGCGGGTGTTGCGGAGGCCGTCGGCGGTGATGACGGCTTGATTGCGGGCGGCGACCATGAAGTCGAGATAATTGAGCCACTGCATGGGGCGCAATGAGGCGAGGCCCATGCTGCGGCGGCTGTAGCCGTAATCGGCAATCTCCCAGCCGTAGTCGGAATGGCGATTGCGATAGTCGGCGCGGTGAATCCAGGCACCGAATTCGTCTTTGCGCCAGACCTCGGGGTCGTTGCCAGGGATGACCTGTGCAAGGCTCCAGACGCGACGGACGACTTCGAGGTCGTAACCTTCGGCGGGCTGACTGGAGAGGGTTTCGGGCATGGAGAGAACGGAGGAGCGGCAGATAGCAATGTGCATCTTGCCGAGATACTGTTTTACACCGCAGAGCACCTGAACTCAAGGCGGCTAGATTGTGGAACGGAGGATAACAGGGGGTATTTGGGAGCCGTTTGCACGAACTAAGCTTCCCAGATTCCGGCTAAAACCGGTACTACAAAACGTGCTCTGGCTGGTTTCAGATCTGGGGCGATGCGAGTCTTCCAGAACGGGCTGCTGCGAAGCCGCGAAGCGAAGCCCGAACTACGTACACAGAAGAGCCGTTGATTTGTTATTCGGGAGGCTGGAAAGCCGCAGAGGTTTTCCTGAAAAAGACTGAGGTGCATGGACTTGTTCTGCGATTCCTTGCTTACTTCAATTCGATGTTGTCGATGAGACGGGTGGTGCCAAAAAAGACGGCGGCGGCAATGACGACGAGCTCCGTGGTGGCAGACACAGGCTGGAGAGTCGTGGCATCAGCAGAGGCCACGTAGTCGATACGGCTCAAGGGGGCCTTTTCCTGGATCTGCCGGGTGATGAGCTGCTCCAGGGCGGCGGGGTCACGCTCGCCGTTTTTCCAGGCATCACGTGCGGCCAGCAGCGCGGCACGGATGGCGGGGGCCTGCGCACGCTCTTCAGGACTCAGGTAACGATTGCGGCTGCTCATGGCGAGGCCGTCGGATTCACGCACCGTTTCAACGCCATGCAGAACCACATTGAAATCGAGGTCACGCACCAGACGGCGGATGATGGCGAGCTGCTGGTAATCTTTTTTACCGAACACTGCATCGTCGCACTGCACGAGATTGAACAATTTGGCGACGATGGTGCAGACGCCTTCGAAGTGGCCGGGGCGGCTGGCACCACAGAGGAGCTGTGAAAGGCTGGTTTCGTAGAGGGCGATGCTGCGATCTGCGGGATAGAGCTCCTCGGCTTTTGGTGCGAAGATCATGTCCGCACCGTTGTCACGGCAGATACCGAGGTCCTCGATGAGGGTGCGCGGGTATTTGCTGAAATCTTCGCCGGGGCCGAACTGCAGCGGATTGACGAAGATGCTGACAGCCACATTGCCATTCTGGCCGGCGATCTCGCGCGCGGTACGGATGAGCGCAGCATGCCCCTCGTGCAAAGCGCCCATGGTGGGGACCAGCACACAGCGGGTGCCTTTGTTGATGCTGCTCCAGGAACGAAGCTGACGGATGTTGTTGATGACGTTCATGATTTTAAATCTCTGGATTCAAATACGGCGTAGCCCAGGGTGAATAATGTAATGTTTACGGCAAAGATAACGGCGTAGCCACGCCAGATGAGAGGCCAGTCGATGTTTTCCGCGAGAATGCGCCCCCAGCAGGCCATGTGCTTTGTCACCAGCAGATGCTGATAGTTGTCCATGAAGCCGCTGTTGCGCATGATGAAGTCCACCAGGATGTAGGTGAGGGCACCGATGGTGGCGGCAGCAGGTTTGATGCGAAAGCAGGAGAGAAAAAAAGCGATGCTGCTGATCGCGGTCATGCTGAGGCCGAGATAGAGCGAACTCAGGGCATAGCGCTGCAAGCCAGGACCCCAGTCATAGAATGCGACGACTGAAACTTCGGGAACGATGGCGAAATAACCGCCACCCCAGCCGCGCAAGATGAGGCCCAGCAGAAAGGACGTCCATGCGAAAAACTGCACCAAGAAGAAAGCGTAACCGCTGCAGGTGAGGAACTTGAGCAGCAACAGACGAAAGCGGCTGACGGGCCGTGCGAGCAGGAGCCGCATGTGGCCGTCCTCCCCTTCTTTGGCGACGATGTCACCCGCGACGAGACTGAGAAACAAGGCCCCGAGCAGGAAAATGGAAAAGCCCATGATGGTACTGGCGACGGTGAGGGCCGAAAAGTAGTACTCGAAGCTCTGCCCAGAACCGACGATCACCTTTTGGATCGGCCCCATGCCGAATTTTTTGATGAGCAGCAGGATGAGCAGCTCCAGCGCAATAAAAGCACCAAAGCCAATGTAAGTGCGCCGGCGTGCAAAGAGCTTCAGGAGCTCGCCATACCACTGCTGGAAGAAGAGAGTCATGATCTGGAGGAGAGGCCCATGTACAGTTCTTCCAGGGTGCGACGATGCGCCTGCCAGGTGTTGACCTGCACTTTGCCATTTACGAGCGCGGCGACGAGTTCATACGGCTCCATGTTGAGCGGGACTTCGACGATGCCGTGCTTGTCCATGGTGGCACCGCAGCGGTCGAGCACTTCACGTGCGAGGCCGATGTCATTGGTGTCGAGCTGATAAATTCGGCGGGATTTTTCCTGCGAGGGCACGGGGCCTTCAAAGACTTTTTTGCCGTCTTTGAGAATGACGCAGCGGTCGCACATCTGCTCGACTTCGCCGAGGAGATGTGAGTTGAGCATGATGGTCATGCCGTGGTGTTTGCGCAGGTGGAGGATGAGTTCGCGGAACTCGCGGATGCCTTCGGGATCGAGGCCGTCGGTCGGTTCGTCGAGAAGAAGAATTTTTGGCTGTGGCAGCAGGGCCTGAGCGAGGGCGAGGCGCTGGCGCATGCCGTGGCTGTAGGTGGCGGTTTTTTGCTGGATGGCGCGGCCGAGATTGACCATCTGAACGACGCGTTTCACCTCCGCCTCATCCCACCAGCCGGAGAGGGAGCAGAGGACGCGGAGGTTTTGCCAGCCGCTGAGGTAATCGTAAAACACGGCGGCTTCATAGATGGCGCCGATCTGCTGGAGCGCCGCGCCGCGATGGGTCTGCACGCTGCGGCCGCCGATGCGCACCTCCCCCACATCAGGCCGCACCATGCCGAGGGTGATGCCCATGATGGTGCTTTTACCGGCGCCATTGTGACCGAGGAGGCCGAGGATTTCGCCCTCGCGCACTTCGAAGCCCACGTCATCGAGCGCCAGCCGCCCGGTGGGCCAGCGCTTGGTGAGATGTCGTACTTCGAGAAGGGCCATGGAGTGGAATAGTGGCGAGATGCCGCTGCGGATACCAGTTTTTATAGCGAATTCCGAAGTGGAATTGTGGAAAGCGCGCGTGGAGAGGTTGGGCGGCGGACTGGGGACAAGCTGGCCTACCTGGAATTCTGCGAGGAGCAGGCGGCAGGACGGGCTGTGTTCTGAGTTTTGAAAAAACGCTCTCTGCACGTTGCAAAGAAGAAGTCGCCAAATTCGCATTTACACCGTGGCTGGCCGACTGCATTACTGCGACCTGTCCACGCCCCCTCTCGTCATGCAGTTTTATTTCCCTACGACTCTCAATCTCGGCCAAGAACACAGCGAAGGCTTCCACCAGGAACTGCTACGCGGACTGACGCACAAGCTGAACAACCTGCTGGCAGTGATCCAGGGCTTCAGTAGCCTGATATTGATGACGGACGACCTTGATGCGGGTGTGAGCGAAAACATGCAGCACATCCGCGAGGCCTCCGTGGGTGTGACCAATCTGAGCGAACGCATTCGTTCCGCAGGCGGCTGCGCCAAGATCACTCCGCAGTCACTTGGTCTGAATGAGTACCTTCCGGTCATCGAAGGCGCGGTGATGGAGCCCTTCCAAAAGGAGGGCGTGCAGCTGGAGGCCGACGTGCAGGCCGGACTGCCGCCGATCCTGGTGGATCCGACGAAGTTCAAAGACATCCTGACCGAGCTGCTGAAAAACGCCGCGGAAGCTGCCGCCAAGGGCGGTGGCCGCTGCGCGCTGAAAATTTGCGGCCCGGGCACAATCACCCCTGCTGAACAGCGCCGGGTGGACATTCTGGTGAGCAATACGGGCTCCCAGATCGCCCCGGAGAAGATTCAGGAGGTTTTCCGCCCGTTCCATGGTTCCAAGAACAGCAATCACCTTGGCCTCGGGCTGACGATTGCGGCGATGCTGAGTCATCAAATGAACATCCAGCTCGGTGTGGCGTCAGAGAACAACACGACCACGTTTTGGTTGAGCTGCCCGATGGTCTGAGACAGCGGTTGAATGTTTTTTTGAGTTCTGACGTTTAATCCGATGCAACGGCGGCCGTGCCTTCGTTGTCATATTGAACATCACCTTTTGGAGGTCACTCATGAAACGATCTGTCCTGTTCGCCGCCCTGCTGTTCGGCATTCTTCCGGCCAGCGCCGCCCCGAAGAACTATGGCACCATCACGACACGTGACGGCAAGACCTTCTTCGAGTGCCAGGTCATGCACATCTACCCCGACGGTGTCACCTTCGCCCACCGGAATGGCGCGGCTAAAATCTCCTTTGCCGAGCTGCCTGAGAGCCTGCGCAGTGAATTCCGCTACGATCCGAAGGCCGAGGCCGAATACCAAAAGGAGCAGGCGGCTTTGCGCAAAGCCGAGCAGGAGCGACAGAAGCAGCAGGAGATCGTGATGCAGGAACGACTGATGGAGGCGAAGATGGCCGAAGCCAGCTATCTGGCGACCGCCAGCCGCCTCGCGGCCACTTCTGGATCGACCGAGGGTAATCAATCGCCTTCGTGGGTGGGCACTCCGATCACCGGTCCGGCAGTGGGAGGCCGATCCTACAGTGGCGGCAGTTACTCGCGCTTTGGTTACGGCGGCTACGGGTACGGCGGAAGTTATTCCGGCATCAGCTATGGCTACCCTTATGGCGGCTACGGGTACGGAAGCTACCCCTACTACGGCGGCTATTCATACGGGGGATACCCGAGCTACGGAGGGTATTACGGCAGCTACAGTCCCACCGTGTTCGGGAGTTGGAATGTGGGACATGGCATCCACATTGGTATCGGAGGGGGTGGGTTTGGCGGGGGTGGTTTCGGCGGCGGGCACCATCACCACTGAACGATGCTTCGGATAGCCGAAGCAATAAATACTGGCATTTGTGACGTTATAGTGTCAAATCCACAAATATTATGAAAACGTTCTCACTTCTGATTGTCATCCTTCAATTGGGATTCGTGGTGGCTGCGACTGCCTTCGAGCCGACCACGATTGAAACCACTCAAGGGAAAACATATGAGCGATGCAAAATCATCAAGCGTGATCCCGACGGTGTGACGTTTTCCCATAGCAAGGGTGTGGCAAAGGTGTTGTTTACAGATCTGTCTGAACCGATGCGCAACGCGCTGGGCTATGACGCCGTCAAAGCCGATGCCTATGAAAAAGAGCATGCCGAGGCACGCAAGGAAGCCGAGAAGGCCAAACGTGAGCGCGAAACCAAACTGGCCGAGGCGATGATCGCCGCACAGGCCAGATACGCCTCACAGCAGCCGGTGGTGTACATGCAGCAGCCCAATGGTGGCTACATGCGCAGCCTGGCACCGGTGCTGGGGCTGGGCCAGATCGGGACGAATTTTAACAACGGCCACCATGGTCATGGGATGGGGCAGTCCGGCGGCTGGAGCAATGCCGGCGTTTCCAGGGTCATACCGGGCACCGGGGGTGTTTATTCGCAGGGCAACGGCATTAACTTCTATGGTTTTCCTGGAGTGAACTACAGCCCGACTCTGGGCTACACCAACGCCAACAACAATGCGCCCGTTTTCTTCGGTCAGCAGAGCAATGGCATTGTTCCTGGTGTGGCGATCCCAGGCAGCAGTGTTTCGATCGGGCATCATCATTGATTAGACTGGTAGCCTGGCTTCGGGGAGCCATGGAGGCCTTCGATGCTTTCAGCGGTTTGCATCACATATCTCTGGATAGGAAGCCAAGGGACATGCGGCGGCGCTTGCGGAGCAAGCGCCCTACCACCGGCCAGCCATGCACGACTGGCCATTGAACGTGCTGGGCGCGAAGGTAAGCGGTCTGTCGCGCCACACTCTTCGTGATGCGAGCACGAAAAAGGCGGATCTGTTGCCAGATCCGCCATGGGGGGAAAATTAAGAGCGGCTGATTAGATCAGGCCGGCTTTTTTCAGGGTGACGAAGGCACCGTTCTTGTCGAGCGTCTTGAGAGCACGGGCGCTGAGCTTGACTTCGATGAACTTGTTGAGCTCAGGAACGAAGATGCGCTTTTTGCGAAGGTTTGGCAGGATGACGCGCTTCACACGCTTGGTGATGTGACGACCGATACCGCCTTCTTTCTTGGCTTTACCGCTGCGATGAATGTGGTGGCCGCGAGTGACGCCGACGCCGGTGATTTGACAGATGGTAGCCATGATGAGTTCTGGGGAAAAATTGGGGTCGCGAGAATAGCCGAGGACTGGAAGGCGTCAACCAAAAGTCTGCCTTTCCGGCTTCACCGCCCCGGACGGCCCACCATGAGACAGGTGGTCTGGGGGTTGAGGAGGTAGCCGATACCGAAATTCAGCGGCTTGACGGGGTAGCGCCCGGAGGAGTAGGCCGCGACCAAGTCCGGCTGCTGGCTGGCGCCTCCGAAGATTTCCAGCGTGCCGCGATAGTTGCCATAGAGCCAGAGATTCCAGCCGTAGCGGGCGAATTCACGATAGGGCACGCCGGAGGGATCCTGTACGATGGCGAGGCTATGGCGCAGCAGGTAGTCGCGGATGTTGGAGAAACCGCCCTCCTGCATGAGGTAGGAAGCGCTTTTGAGGAAGGCTGGAATTCGGCCCAGACGAGAAACGAAGGTCAGGAACGGCCCGCCTGCACTCACGCCGGAATTGGAAAGATCCTGCCGGAAGTAGAAGACCCGCTTGGATGCACCGAAACCGCTGCGGCAGCGGATCATGAGGCCGGTGTTTCCTGATGAACCGGAAAGGGTGACATTACCGGCACCATCAAGACGCACGGTATCGACGGATTCCACGGTGTGCCCCGTCCGAGCCATGAAGGCCATCAGCAGTGGCAGCACGCCGCGGAACCGCGTGGCCTGCAGATTGCTGCGCATCTCCGTGGTGATGAAATAACCGCTGTGCATGATGCTGGAGCAGGCATTGTGCAGGCCGGTGAGGCCGGAATCGATCTCTGCCTGAGAGAGGTCACTCAGCCGAGGCAGGGGCTCCGCAGGTTCCAGACCCGCGAGCACGTAGGTCTCCGCGCCGGGGAACAAGGCGCTGGCAAAGAGAAAGTCCGGCCCGCTGAAGGGGTAGAACATGGCGTTCGCATTCTTGAAGTCGCCGATCTCTGCACTGGCCCAGGACTGCAAGGGGGTGCGGTATGCGTTCAAGTGGGTGGACCAAAGGGTGTCCATGCGCTGCTTGTGAGCGATCACAGCAGGGGTCTGGCTGTAGGAAGAGTCCATGCCGCCAAACAGTTTGGCGATGTCGTTGATCGAGCCCGCATGCCTTGGCACGTTCATGGACAAAGCGCCGTTGTAGAGCGGTGCATTGCCAGCGCTTTCCGCACGTTTTACGCTTCCGCCCGCCAGGGCATTAAGAACACCACTCCATTGACTGACCCTGCCAGCAGCAGAGTAATTTCTAAAAGCCTCCTCAGGAAGGGCGCAAGAGGCCAGCAGCAGGAGCGCTGACAGGCCACCTGTCATTCGGCAGCATTTGGAGACATTATGATTTCGTGGAGCCGTCATAGAGCCACGAACGTACCAGACCGAAAACGTCCCTCCAAGTAAGCCTTTGTAAACTCCTGTGAGTTTATTTGTGAGCTTATCTATTGATTATGAATATTCAGCGCCACTGTTATAGGACGCTAAATATTCAAGGTGCAACGAGCCGTTCTTCCTACTTCGGCTGATGCATGCCGATGCAATGGAAAGCGCCACCTTCAGTGACGAGATCCTTGGCCATCATGGAGAAGATTTCGCGACCTGGGAAGCATTCGGAGATCTTGTCTTCGGCGGCGGCGTCCTTCTTCTTGTGACCAAAAAGAGGGAGGAGCACGGCGTTGTTCATGATCATGAAGTTCGCGTAGCTGGCGGGCAGACGGCTGAGACGCCAGTCTTTCATTTCGATGGCCTGGGGCATTTCGATCTCGATGATCTCAAGCTTGCCGCCATCCGGGGCTTTGACGTCATCGAGGCGCTCGCGGATTTCCTTGAGCACCTTGTGATTGGGGTCGGAGTCACGGGGCTCGACCATGCAGATCACGGCGTCTTCACGAATGAAGCGAACGATGTCGTCGATGTGGCCGTCGGTGTCGTCACCTTCGATGCCTTTTTTGAACCAGACGATGTCTTTGACACCGAGCATGGCCTTCAGTTCTTTTTCGACCTCGGCTTTGTTGCCGGGCTTGCCGCCGTGGCGGTTCGGATTGAGCAAGACGGCCTCGGTGGTAAGGAGCGTGCCTTTGCCGTTGGTTTCGATGGCTCCGCCTTCGAGGATCATCTTTGAGGTGAAACGCTCCATCTTGAGAGCGGCGGCCGCTTTCTCAGGGATGGCGTTGTCGAGATCCCACGGTGGGAACTTGCCACCCCAGGCGTTGAATTCCCAGTCGGTGATGGCGACCTTGCCGGTTTCGTTGTGCTTGATGAAAATCGGGCCGTGGTCACGGCACCAGACGTCGTTGGTGGCGTTCTCGTAGAGATCGACCTGGCTGAGATCGCCCTCGTTGTCGGCGATGCTGAGGCGGATGTTCATGTGGCTGAGCATCGGGGCATTGATGCGCACGCGCTCGTAGCGGGAGATGACGCTGGCGATCTCGCCGAACTTGTCCTGCAGCTTGTGGTAAGTCTTGGGGCAGCTTTCCTTGTTGGAAGGCCAGGACAGCCAGATTGCCTCCTGCGGCTCGAATTCGGCGGGCAGACGGTAGTTTTGGGGGTAGGAGGCTTTACTCATCGATGTAGCGTTTGGTCAGGGGAGCGTAGGTGTCAATGCGGCGATCACGGAAAAACGGCCAGATGCGGCGAAAATCTTCCACCGCAGACAGGTCACACGGCACGATCAAAATCTCTTCATCGCTCACGGAGGCCTTTGCAACGATTTCTCCATACGGATTTGCAACAAAGCTCTGGCCCCAGAATTCGCTCTGCTGCTC
>CAILZI010000108.1 GCA_903838675.1 uncultured Verrucomicrobiota bacterium | reverse complement strand
TCCAGTAACCAAATGCTTGATAGTACGAAACATGGCTCACGTCGAGTGACGTGTGCTTCGCGTACGCCTCTAGAACTCCTGCACGGTTAGCAAAGCCGTCGGCGGTGCCGCACGGCCAAAGGCTTGGTGGCCGCCATCGAGGTGAAACCTTCCACATTCCTCACCCACGCCGCAGACCTGAAGGAAAACCGCAAGCGCTCGCCCTTCCTTGGCAACTGGTGGAATCCTGACCCCAAGATTGTCACAGCGGCGGAGCAGGCTAAAAAAATCCGCATCGCGCCGGTACTCTACAGCTACGTGCGCCCGATGGAGGGCATATTCGCCAAGGTCGAATACGGCGCGAAGCACCGTGATCACAATCTGCCGGAACTGGCCAAGTACACCCGCAAAAAGTTTACCGAGGTGTTTCGGAACGCCAAAAAGCCGCGTTATGCCATCGGGAACGCAGCCGACAAGGACGCCCTCATCTTGGAACTCTCCTTGCTGGAGTGGGTGCCCAACACCTACAGCAGCATCTTGGTGCGTGAAGTGGTGGATATGGTGACCTTTGATGGAGTGGCCGCTGCCACGATGAAAGGCTCGCGGGGATCCATTGCCATTGAAGGGCGTCTGATCGATCCGAAATCCAAGCAGTCCATCTTCGAATTTGCCGACAAGGAGTTCGGCAAGACCGTGTTGATCTTGCCCATCCAGGAGTTCTTCCCCAAAGGTCAGGCGCATTTCGCCATCGGCGAATGGGCGAAACAACTGGAGGAACTGCTGCGCACCAAAGCTGGTGTCAAAGTGAAGGACAGTTTCCCCGTCGTGCTCTGGAACTTTTAACTCCCGCCGCCATGACCGACTATCAAGGCCCCGCTTTCCAACTGGTTGACACCATCACCGCCGAAGAGCTGGCGAGTCAGGGCGGCTTCCAACCGCGCACCCGACCACTGCTGGTGAAAGGGGCCGTCAAATCCTGGCCAGCCTGGAACAAATGGACCTTTGCCAAACTGGCCGAACTCAAGCGCCCGGACGGCTCTGAGGTCATCTCCAGCTTTCAAAACGGACTGGTCGAGCAGGGCGTCACCAAAGAACCGCTGGACCTCCCCGTAGCCCCCTATCTGCGCGAGCTCGATGAACTCGCGCACAAAATCCGCGCCGAATGGGATGGGAACACCGGCCTGTGCCCTGATCGGATTTGGAAGTCACTCAAGCCTGGGGAGCGCTTCCACCTCAACTGGGCACATCTGCAGAGCTTCATCGCGAATCGCATCTACCTCGCCCAGTGGGACATCTTGAGTGAGTTCCCCGCCATGAAGCAGGACTTTGCCATCCGCACGCTCTGGCCCGGCTGGCGCATGACCTGGCAGTACGTTTTCATCGGGCCTTCCAACACCGTCACCGGCCTGCACTACGATTTCCCCGACAACTGGTTCTGCCAGGTCGCGGGGGTGAAGGAATTCCTCCTCTTCCCGCCGGAGAACTCCCCGCACATGCATCGTTCGAAGAAATTCGACTGGGGTGCCACGCTCAGCGACATCAACATTTCCAAGCTCGCGGAGCAGCCGCAACTGCGCGCAGATTTTGCCAAGGCGAACGGCTTGTACGCCCGGGTGGAGGCTGGAGATGCGCTCTTTGTTCCCAAGCAGACCTGGCACTGCGTCGTCGCCCTGGAGCCATCGGTCAGCCTAGCCGTGTTTGGCCTTACCCTGCCGGAAGTACTCATCGGCGGCGGCAGAGCGGAACTCAAAGCGCTCCTGCACCGCATGCACCTCTACCGCTGGGGGAACTGTACTTGCCACAAAATGACCGCCGCCCCGAAAACCCTCGTCTCAAAATAAAACAGGAATGACGAACGTCGGCCCATTCGACATTCGTCATTCCGCCGCAGGCGGCGGCCGCTCAATGCATCTCCACCTCGCACTGGCCCAGGCCACCGCGATAGTAGTTAAACTGCACATTCGGGTGATCCGCCAGCAGCGACATCGGCACGGCTGAATCAGCGAGACGCTTGGAAATCATGAACGCGGTGAGCCGCTGGCCTAGCGGATTGTCATGCAGTCCGGCGTGCCAGATGCTGACCTTCTCTGCCATCCAAGTTTCCTTTGGACCCACGGTGATGGCCTTTTGCGGCACCAGGGTGATGTTGCCACCGCCTGAGGTGCGGGCGTTCTGCATGAGCGTCACAGGATGCAGATCCACGACACGTGTGGTCAGCTTGCGAAACTCCGCTGGCGGTGGCGGCTCGTTCTTGAATTTGCCGGTGCGTTTGGGTGGGTCGTTGAAAGCCCAGTGCTTGATGTCGCCCTGGCCCCCTTGCATCACCGCGCAGCGCACGCCGCTCTGCCAGCTCTTGATGTAGGCTGCGGTGTCTGCCTTGGGGAAGTGGAGCTGTGTGTCCGGCATGCAGAGCTTCTTCTGCATGCGGTCAAAGCAGAGATCGCGGTCCGCTTTTTCAAACGACAGCGGATGCTCCAGGGTGACCTCCTTCTTCGTGTGCTCGTCGTACCACTCGTCCATGCCCCAGAAGTGGCCATCTTTAATCGAGATACCCAGATCGTTCACCAGCCGTGCCACCAGCGGGAGCTGCTCCGTGGGGCCCACGGGTCCGCAGATGCCTGCCGGATTGTCCGGGGTGGCCTGCTTCCAGGCGTGGATGTACTCCAGCGCCTCGGCCAGGTAGAAATCCTCCAGGGTGTCATACATCACCACCTTGAAGCCGGGGCGGGAGAGCTGCCGCAGATCCCGCTCCGTGAGTCGGGCGGCATCGTTGATGAGGTCGTCTTCCAACGTGGTGTAGTCCCACCAGTCCGGTGCGATGTGGCTGATTTTACGCGGCATGGTATGGTTGGGTTGTTACGGGATAGTCAGAGAGAACGTCCGATTTGCCAAGCTCTCATCATGCAAGGTGCAAAAAATGTGCTCAGACCGGGGCAAGACCACGCCGGCAGCCGTGGATTTGCGTGAGGTGGGGAGGCTCGTCCTCAAGCCGCCGCCGAGTGTCGCCACGCACGCTTTTCGGCAATCCGCTTTCGAAAACGCAGCGCAGCTCCGCGGCTGCAGCGCAGTCAATGTGCCGCCCCTTGACCTCTTCCCCACGGCAGTTATCCATTGCCATGCACTGGAAGACCGTCCGCCGAATTCTAGCCGGAGTCGCCCTCCTTGCGAGTGTGTGGCTGATGTCGGCGGGGTTGAAGATGGAGTGGCTGGCAGCGGCGTTTCCGGTGATCGGGAGCATGCTGCTCTTGCTGATGGCGGTGCTGCTGATCGCGCCGGATACGGCAGTTAAGATCGCCGAGTGGTGTGCGAAGCCGTTTGCGGACTTGTTCTATCCTTCCGATGAATTTGAGAAGCCGCCGCTGTCCTACAAGTTGGCTAGGCGCTACAAGCAGGAGCGGCGGGTGGATGACGCGGTGCAGGAGTATGAGAAGATCCTGTATTATTACCCGATGGAACGGGATGCCTATGTGGAACTGATCGAGCTAGCGAAACAAGCTGGCGATGACGAGCTGCGGGAGAAGTATGAGGGGTTGCTGCGGGAGAAGTTTGCGGGATGAGGATCGAGGACGAGCAGGATTCCGCTTCGGCGGCGTGACTTGACTGCTTGATCCTCTTCCCTCTACACCAGCACCGCAGGAGACTGTTCCTCCAGCTCCTCAATGGCGGTCAGGCGGGCCTGCTCTTCATCGAGATCTTCGTTCACAGGCACGGACTCGGACTGCTCGGAATCGTCCTCGGACTTCTGCTTGCGGTTGGGCTGGTTCGGAGCTTCGAGGGCGAGTTCCTGGACGGTCTTGTCCATGGTGCGGGTATCCTCCGTGGTCATGCGCACGCCGACGGGCTTACTGACGCCGAATTCCTGCATGGTGACACCGTAGATGACATCGGCGCGGCTCATGGTGCGCTTGTTGTGCGTGACGATGATGAACTGGGAGTTGTCGATGAACGCGTCCAGCATCTTGAGGAAGCGGCCGATGTTGGTTTCATCCAGCGGGGCGTCGAGCTCATCCAGCACGCAGAAGGGGCTGGGCTTGACCTGATAGATGGAGAAGAGCAGGGCCACGGCAGTCATGCTGCGCTCGCCACCGGAAAGGAGGCTGATGGTCTGCAGCTTTTTGCCCGGGGGCTTGGCGATGATTTCGATGCCGGTTTCCAGCGGATCGTTTTCATCCACCAGCATGAGGTCGGCCTTGGCGGCAGGGCCGAAGAGCTCGCGGAAGTTGTTGTTAAAGTAGCCGCGAACGGCTGTGAACGTTTCCACAAACATGGTCTTGGTGGTCTCGTTGATCTTGGCGATGACCTGTAGCAGTTCGTCTTTGGATTTGACGAGGTCGTTGTGCTGGGTGTCGAGGAAGTTGTGGCGCTCTTCGAGTTCTTCGAACTCCTGGATGGCGTCGAGATTGACCGGGCCGATGCCTTCGAGCTTCTGGCGCAGTTCATAGACGACCTCCATCACGAAAGCCCAGTCGGGGTGCGCTTCTTCGCCGGGAATGACGACGTCGTCGATGTCCACCGCATCGTCGTCACGATTGGAAACAGCACGGATGACGGGAGCTTCGACTTCCTCGGCAGCCGGTTCGGCATCTTCAGGATCTTCGTTGCTGGGTTCAGCGCCATCAGCAGGTGTGCTGGAACCTGCGGCATTGGCCGCGCCTTTTTTGCCACGGTTGCGGTTCTTCTTCTGCTCTTCGATGGTGACCATCAGCACGTGGTAGTCGGGCTCAAAAGCTTCGATGTGGAAGCCGTAACGTTCCTGCACCTGATTGATCAGGTTTTCGAGACGCAGATCCACACGGGTGAGCGTGACTTCGGCGCGGTTGCGGGATTCGTTGAGGCCGTTGAAGCTCTGCCGCAGCTGCGTGAGCTGCGCTTCAAGCTGGCTGACCTGCTCAAACAATCCGGCGCGTTCTTCGGTCTTGGATTGCAGGTGCTCTTCGATGGCGGCGATGGTGTCGCGCTGGGATTCGATCTGCTCCTGGAAGCGGGCGTTTTCCGCTTCGCTCTGCTGGATGCGCATGCGCCAGGTGTTGATCTCTTCGGAGATGCGATTGATGCCGGCCTGCAGCTCCTGCAAGCGCACGCCGAGGGGGGCCTTCTGGCGCTCGATGGAGTGCAGCGCGCTCTGCTCAAGGGCGAGTGCGGTGCGCAGTTCGTTGAGGCGTTCACTGGATTCGAGTTCACGACGGAGGAAGGATTCCATCTCGAGCTCGAGTTCGTTTTCGAGCGCGCGTGAGGTTTCAAGCTGCTCCTGGGCGATGGCCACTGCTTCGCGCAGTTGCTGGATCTGGCTTTCCGAGCCGCCGATGCGCTCCTGAATCTGGTTCTGGTCCCACTCGACGCTTTCGAGCTTGGTGGTGGCCTGCTGCAGCGCACGCTGCACGACGCTGATCTTGCCCTGGAACTGGGAGAAGCCTTCGCGTGCACGCTGGGATTGCTCACGCAGGGACACTTCCTCGCGCTGCATTTCTTCCAGCTGCGCGGTGACGTTGTTCACGGCGTCTTCCTTTTCCATGAACTGGAGTTCGAGCGCCTCGACTTCTGTGCGGAGCTGGCGCACTTCGGCCTCGCGGCGCAGTGTGGAGGAGCCTTCCTCCTTCGTGGCACCGCCGGTGATGATGCCGTCATGCGTGATGAATTCACCGCGCATCGTGGCGATGGCGAGGTGGGGCATCTCGCGCTTCATGCGCAGGGCCGTGTGCAGATCGTCAACGATGACGACGTTGTGCAACAGGTGGTCGATGAGGCTCTGCACGCCGGTTTTGACGCGCACCTTGTCCGTGGCCCAGGCGATGGCGCCAGCGGTAAGGAGTTCGCGATCTGCGGCATTGCGCAGGTTGCAGAAGTCATGCGGCACCAAGGCGGCGCGGCCCATCTTGTGATCGGTGAGACGGTCGATGATCTGCGCGGCGAGTTCGCTCTCCGTGAGCAGCACGGCCTGCAGATGATCTTTGAGCGCGGCTTCGATGGGGGTGATGAATTCGGGCTCCACCTCGATGCTGGAGGCCAGCAGGCCGCGCACACCGACGCCATAGACTTCGGGGTTGTCGAGACCGCTGATGACCTTCTGCGTGCCGGCGGAGAGGCCTTCGCCTTTCTGCAGAAGCTGCTCGATGATTTCGAGGCGTGACTTCCGCTGCGTCAGGTTGCGCTGGAGGTCATTCAGCTCATTGTTCATCGCATCGCGCTGGCGGCGGCGTTCGATCATCTCACGGGCACAGTCCTTGGCCTTTTCGTCGAGCTGATTGCGCGTCTCTTCGAGCTCCTGGATGTTGCGCTGCAGTTCGTCGAATTCGATCTGGCTCGTCTCACGTGCCTGCTGCGCGGTGTGGCGGTCATGCGCGAGGGATTCGTGGCGCTGGCGGTCGCCGGAGATCTGATTGCTCAGGGACTGCGCACGGGCTTCGCTGGAGGCGATCTGGCCTTCAAACTGGCGGATGGATTCGCGGATGGCGCGGCGGTCGCTTTCCAGACGGTTGCGCTCCGGCAGGATGCTCTGGTGCTGGCTGGCGTGCTCGTTCATGGCGAGCTGGCGCGTCTGGATGTTGTCGGTGATGGCAAGCAGCTGCTCATCCGCATTCGCGAGATCACGGCGTGCCTGATCAAGAAGATCTTCGTTCGCGGCGATCTGTTCTTCGTTCTGGCGGATGCGTCCTTCGAGTTCTTCGCTGCGCTCACGGTTGAAGCCCAGGCGGCCTTCGGCGCTCTGCATCTGAGAGCGGAGCTCCTGCGCCTGCTGGCGTGCCTGGCTGATCTGGGACTCCAGCGCGTGGTAGGCCTCGCGGGTCTGTGCGGCTTCAGTCTCGGCCACTTGCAGTTTGCCCTGCAACTGCTCGATCTGGTTCGCCATCATGCGCACCTGATTTTCAGACTCGGATTTTTCACCGGCGAATTCGGTGTACTGCTTGTGTGCGAGGTGGGTGTCCAGCAGGCGGGTATCTTCCAGCAGCGTCTGGTAGCGGCGTGCCTTGGCGGCCTGACGCTGCAGCGTTCCCATCTGGCGCTTCACTTCGGCGATGATGTCAGCCACGCGCAGCAGATTGGCCTCGGTGTATTCCAGCTTGCGCAGGGCTTCACGCTTCTGCGATTTGAACTTGGTGATGCCTGCGGCTTCTTCGAAAACGGTACGACGGTCTTCAGGCTTGGAGCTCAGAAGCATGTCGATCTGGCCCTGCGCCATGATGGAATAAGCCGCGCGGCCGATGCCTGTGCCTGCGATGAGATCGTGGATGTCTTTGAGACGGCAGATGGTGTTGTTGAGGCGGTATTCGCTGCGTCCATCACGGAACACGCGGCGGGTCAGCGCGACTTCGTTGAAGTCCACGTTCAGCGACTGCTCGCAGTCCGCCATGGTCAGCGTCACTTCAGCCAGTCCCACGGGCTTGCGTTTGTCGGTGCCGTTGAAGATGACGTCGGCCATTTCATCACCGCGCAGGGCCTTCGCAGACGTTTCACCCAGCACCCAGCGGATGGCATCGACCACGTTGGATTTGCCGCAACCGTTTGGACCCACAATGCCGGTGACACCTTTGTGGAACTCGAAATGGGTCTTGTCCGCAAAGGACTTGAAGCCGTGAAGGGTGAGGCTCTTGAGATACATGACGGTGGAGAGGCGGAGATGAAAAGACGGGTGAAGAAATCCGAATGACGAATGACTTCGAGATGACTGCTGGGATGGACTGAACCATTCCGCGCCACATGCCCGCAAGGGTGAACCCAAAAATCCACGCTATCTTGGGGGTCGTTAAGACATCTTAAACAAGATGTGGGATTTTTCAGGGCGATTTCCCTGTGAATAATCGTAGCGGCTGTGAACAAGTTTTCAAGGGTGGGGTTATCGAGCGGGACCTGCATGTTCCTGATGGCTCGGCTGGCTCTCATGCGAAGGGCTCCCGGAGGGAGCATGGAGATTAGCCGGTGGTGAAGGGAGCGTAGCGACCGAGAACCACCGGACCACCGCATCATCCAGCGTGTGTCTTGGCCGCGCCCTGAAAGGGCGCGAGAAGCGCTCTTACCGCACCGCATTTCCGCTTACCACAAATACCGTTCGTCGTACTCCACCATCCCGCGCTGCAGCATCGCCTTGTATTCCTCTTGAAAGGTCTTTACGCGATGATGGTCCTCCTGGTTCAGGACATACGAGCGCACCGACTCCAAATCAGGTGCGGCAAACGTGAAGGCGCCGTAGCCCTCTTGCCAAGCGAATCCAGCCTGACGCAATTCCTCGTGAATCCAGCGTGATGACTCGCTCTTGATCTCGCGCATCACATCGGCCAGGCAATGCGTTGCTCGTAAACCTGCTGCGATGTGAATATGGTCGCCCGTGCCACCCACCGCATGCGCAATTCCGTTCATGCTGCGGATGATGCCGCCGATGTATTCATGAACGCGCTTGCGTGCTGTTGGGGCCAGCAAGGGCTCGCGGTTCTTCGTGCTGAATACAAAATGATAGTGCAACGAGAGATGCGTCGAGGGCATGGGTCAATTTCTCGCACCCCTGCCGGGGTGCTACCTTCAGATGCGTGGGGTGATGTGCGCAGGTCCGGTGGTTCTCGCTCGCCAAGCCTCGCTTCACCACCGGCTAATTTCCGTGTTCCCTCCAGGAGCGAGCAGACGGACATGCTGTCGCCATACCCATCCAACGTTCCGCTAATACACCGCTTTGCGATGAAACAGAAAGCTCTCTGCCAGCAGCAGCGCAAGCGCGAGCCAGATCAGGCGCTTCGGCCAGGTGCTGAAGGCGGAGGCGGTGATGACGGGTGCGGCAGGCTGAACGGTACGCGAGGCATCAGCGGCGAGTGCGGGCAGGTTGGTTTCAGCGGCGGAGATCAAGGCGCAGGCACCGCTGCGGTCGTGACCTGTTTCCCAGCTGCCGATGCGATTGAGCGCGAGCAGGCCGTGCGCGGGATCGTCAGAGACTTCGATGAATGCGCTGCCATTCCATGCGTGCCATTGCACGAGGCTGTCGGTGTGCAGCATCTCGCCCGTGTGCAGAGTGCGCGTGTCCGTCAGGGCTTCGCTGTTTTCAGCGCACCAGTAGAGCGAGTTGCCGAGGATCAGTGGAAAAGACGGCAGCAGGGCGAGCTGCTCCGACTGGGCAGGTGAGAACGCTGTGACCACGAGGCGCTGGCCATTGAACTCACCAGCGGCGAGCACGGGCTCGTTGCCCGCGAACCACAGCGGCTCGATCGAGGCCGGCAGATTCAGCAGGGTGGTCTGGGTGACGGCGATGCGGCTGCTGCTGGCGCGGAAGAGCACCGGATGATCCGGCTGCACGGAGCGCACGCTGTCATGCGGCACGCTGCCGATGCTGCGTGTGTGCAGCGGCCCGGAGTTGCTCAGCGGTGTGAGGGCGATCACCGGGCGGTCTGTGGGCCACTCCTTGGGCAACCAGTGCTCAAAGACATAGACATCAGGCTGTTCCTTCGGAGGCCATGCTTTGGGGTCTCCTTTGCGCATTTCGATGCGGCCGTTTTCGATGAGTGCGGAGAGCGCCAGCTCGGTGAAGGGATCGGGCTTCTCCACAAAGTAAGCCACGTTAAGCGGCTTGGTTTTCGGCAGTGGTGCCGCGAGGCCATCGTCCCAGCCGAAGCAGTCGCCTGCGGTCTTCAGGCGAATCTCCAGCTGCTGACCGCGCACGCCTTCGAGCGGCAGGATCAGCGCGCTGGATTCACCCGGGGCAAGCTCCAGCTCACGCAATTGCGCGATGCGGCCCGCGATGGAGACTTCGAGCGTGGTGGTGGTTTTGCCTTTGTTGCCAGCGGCGGCGCTGACCTTCACGAAGACCTCGTAGCGGTCACGCGCCAGCGGGCTGTGACGGATCTGAAAGCCGGTGAGGCCCACGTTGAGCGGTTCCTTGAGGGCCACGGGAATCCAATCGACCGCTGGGCCGGCCGGAGGCGGGTCATCGCTCGCCAGCCAGATGCGCGAGTGGGTTTCGAGATCTGCAAGGCGCTGGGCCACGGTCAATGCCGCCTCGGGCTTGCCCTCGATGGGCAGGGGCGTGAGCTCTTCGAGCAGGCGCAGGCACTCGCGGTGGTTGCGGCTGCGGGAAAGCAGCACCCGGGGGCGCGCATCAAAGGCGATGAGGGATACCACGGTCTGGTCTGGCAGCGCCCGGATGCGTTCCTTCACACGCTGCTTGGCGGCATCCAGCCGGGTCTGGCCCTGGAGATCCTGCGCGGCCATGGAGGCCGAGCAGTCCACCATCATGACCACGGCGCTGACGGCATCGGCGGAGAGATTGCCGCTGGGGCGTGCCAGGGCCAGGATGGCGAAGAGCAGCACCAGCAGCGTGAGCAGCAGCGAGAGCCATTTTTTGATGCGGCGCAGCCAAGCGGACTCCTGATGCTCCCGTGCGAGCGATTTGAAAAACAGCAGCGTGGAGACCGGCACCCGCTTCGCCTGCCGCCGGAAGAGCCACAGCACCAGCGGGATCAGCGCGAGCCAGAGGAGGTGCAGGTAGCTGGGGGTGAGGAAGCGCATTGGCGGGGATCAGAATGACGAATGAGTAAATCCGAATGACGAAACAATGTCGAAGCCTGAATGTCGAAATTGTGGTGCTGCTGGTTCGTCCTCGTCCTCCTACTCGAACTCGTCCTCGATCATTGAAGGCCGAATACGGGATGGAAGAAGCAAAGAACCTGGAGTGTCTAAGTCGGTGGTCGGAAATTCGTCATTCGGATCTACTCATTCGTCATTTGCGCAGCTCGTCCAGCGCCTGCTTCAGATGGCCTTCGATGACGTCCTTGCTCACGTAGGCTTCGCCGATCTTGCGCAGGAGGACGAAGCGAATTTTGCCGTTTTCGAATTTCTTGTCCGTGCGGGCGATGCGCATGATCTCTTCGGTGTCGAGATCATCGGGCAGGCGCACGGGTAGATCGCAGAGCTTGAGCATCGTCACGATGCGTTCGTAGTCGTCGCCAGTGAGGTCGGAGATCTGGGTGGAGAGCCAGGCGGCGGCGCGCAGTCCGAGGCTGATGGCCTCGCCATGCAGCAGCCTGCCGTAGCCTGCGGCGGCCTCGATGGCATGACCGAGGGTGTGGCCAAAATTCAGCAGCGCACGCGTGCCGATGGTTTCGTACTCATCCGCCTCCACGATGACGGCCTTGATGGCGATGTTCCGGCGGATGAGGGCGACGATGTCTCCCTTGCCGGCGGCGATGTCTTCGATGGCCTTGAACATCGAGGCATCGCGAATGCAGGCGTGCTTGATGATTTCCGCAAAGCCCTCGTTCCACTCACGGGTGGCAAGGGTGTTGAGAGTGTCGAGATCCGCGATGACGTGGACGGGCTGGTGGAAGCAGCCGACCATGTTTTTCGCATTGGGCAGGTTTACGCCGGTCTTGCCGCCGACGGAGCTGTCCACCTGGGAGAGCACCGTGGTGGGCACCTGCACGTAGGGGATGCCGCGCTGGTAAACGGAGGCGCAGAAGCCGGCCAGATCGCCAATAACGCCGCCGCCGAGGGCGACCACGAAGCTCTTGCGGTCGAGGCCAAAGCGCACCATCTCGCTGAGCACGGACTCGCTCCAGGAGAGAGATTTGGAAGACTCCCCGGCGGGCACGGTCACGAGGTGGGGCGTTTTACCGGCGTCGCGCAGGCTCTTCAGCACGGTTTCGGCGTAAAGCGGGCCCACGTTGGAATCCGTCACCACGGCGCAGGTCGTGCGGTCCGGCAGCTTCTTGTTCACCTCTTCACCCAGCGTTTTGAGCATGTCGCGGCCGACCTGAACAAGGTAGCTGCGTGGACCTAGATTGACAAAGACGGGGCGGACTGGCTGGACGGGCGGAGGCATGGAAAAAGTTCGAGAAGGGGAGTAAGCGTGTACTGTGCCGTCGGAACGGAATCGAGGCAAATCGTTTGGAAGCAGTGCTCGCGCCGAAACCACGTGATTTGTCGCTTGGCATAGTGCCGGGTTGACTGCTGAATGGCGGCGACGGTGTCCTCCAGAGACACCTGCCCGGCCAGGTGCGCGCGGATCTCACGCACGCCGATGGCCTTTTCCGCCGTGGGCGAAAGCGGTCCCAGCGTGCGGACTTCCTCAACGAGCCCGGTGGCAAACATGTCCAGCGTGCGTTGATTGATGCGGCGGTAGAGCGTCTCGCGGTCCCAGCTTAGGATAACTCCATTGACCTTGGGTTCGACTTGCTCAAACGAGCGCCGCAGGCCGGACTGCGGGCGTCCGCTCAGCAGGCAGATCTCGAGCGCGCGTTCCACGTAGCGCGGATTGCGCAGGTTCACGGTGGTGGCGGCCTCGGGATCGCGCTGCAGCAGCCACACGATTTTCTCGCCCGGGCTGAGGTGGTGAAAGCGTTCCCGCAATTGCGGGGAAGCGGCAGGCAGGGGAGAGAGGCCATGGGTGAGCGCCTTGATGTATAACCCTGAGCCACCGACCACGATGGGCACGCGGCCGCGTGCGGCGATGTCATTGATGACTGGCAGCGCCAGCGAGTGGTAGCGCGAGGCGTCGCAGGATTCCGTGAGCGGGATCACCCCGTAGAGGTGGTGCGGCAGGCGCGCCAGCTCTGCAGGCGCTGGCTTGGCCGTGATGAGATCCATGCCTGCGTAGAGCTGGAAGGCATCCGCATTCACGATCTCCCCGCCCACATGCTCCGCCAGGGCGATGGCCAAAGCGGATTTGCCCGAGGCCGTGGGCCCGGTCATGAAAAAGGTGCTGTCAGGAAGCATTCGGGGGCCGCAGCGGACTGCGCCTCAGAATTTGCTTTCGATCTTGCGACCGACTTTGGCGATGCCTTCACCGGTCTTTTCAAAAGCGTGGTCCACACCGCGTCCGGCGCGGGTCATGGGCCCGCCACTGCCACGGCAGGAGGCGAGGGAGAAAACAGCGACAGCAAGGAAAGAGGCGATGAATTTCATGGCGGGGGCAGAGTAGTGCAATGGAGGGCGTGGCTCAAGTGGGGAGTGAGGGGAGGGAAGGTGGTGTGGGCATTCCTGCCCGCTGGGCCGGGGTGGTAGGCTTCAACCACTTCAACGGGGGAGCGTGTGAACAAGCCTGTGCTGAGTGGCCCTTGAATGCTCCCATGCATGCTCGTAACCCCTGGCAACCACGGGAAACTGGCAACCAGAGTGGTGAGGCTTCGCGCTGCGGATCTGGCATCTGCTGTTTGTTGTCTGTATGGATCGATTGGCTGATAGGAAACCCCGCACAGCTTCGTCAAAAACAAACTAGCAATGACCTTGGAAGAAGCATCAGCTGTTATGGAATCTGTTGGAGTGACCGCTCCAAAAGAGCTTGATGGTACGGCGGTGGCAGTGGCTCTGCCGATCATTGCCAAACACCTGCGTAGAACTAGAACTGGCCTGTCAATGGCTGGAATTGATGGTGCCCCGGACTGGCTAGGCTACGAAAGTGATTTGTGGAAATTAAGCGGACGATTACGGCCTGTCTTGTCTGCCCGGAAGGACTGGCGTTCTGGCAGTGATGTGCTCAAAGCATTTGCTTTGATTTGCAATGATCAAAGCTATTCAAAGGGCCGGCAATACATGATTCTGATGCTCGGCGAGTTTGGCGGGACAAGCGAAGCAACCGAAATTTCTGCGTTGCTGGATGATCCCGAGGTTCAAGGGCATGTCTTTAAGGCGCTGACCAAACTGAGGGATACACGTCACCAAGGAACTGTTGAGAGGCTTGTTCCGAAACTGAGCGGTTGGGTCAAGGCCGCTGCCAAAAAATATGTGGCTTTAAGGCCGGCCAAATGAATTCCGCGTTGTTTCGGGAATGCAGGCGTACTTCCGTTGAATTCGTTGAAGTGTCCCGCATGCGAGTCGTGCGGGCGAACAGGCCGGAACCCCTGGCAACTCAGCCCCCTCTCAAGTTGCCATCATTGGAGTGCTTATGGCCCTGAGTGTCTTCATCGGCTTGCGTCACGTTGCAAAAGCGTTCCATCGGCTGCCGCCTGCTGCTGATTCCTGCGCAGCGTCAGCGCGGCCATTCTCCCGAAGTTGCCGAGTTTCCAGTGCTAAGCACGGCAACTTGGCAACTCGCGTCGGTGTGGCTCCGTCTGCCGATGGGAGGCTTCCACAACTTCCACAGTTTCAACGGGGGCTGGTGTGAATCAAGCCGATGCCGTGGGCTGTGGAAGGCTCCGAAGCCTGCCCAGCAAACCATGGAAACCCAAACCCCCCTTCAGGTTGCCGTCATTGAAGGTGCTTTTGGACTTGAGCGTCCTCATCAGCTTGCGTCGTATTGCCAACACATTCCAACGGCTGCCGCCTGCTGCGGATTACTGCGCAGTGTCTGACGCATGTGTCAGCGCCGTGGTTGCCGGTTGCCCACCCAGCATTCGCGCTTTGGCAACCGGCAACCAGCGGGGGGGGGCGGCCTGCCGATGGGAGGTTTCCACTGTTTCCACAGTTACAACGGGGGGGCTGGTGTGAGTTGGTCATGGCATGCTGTCATGCATCCGGGTATGAATGTATCTCGTCCAAGCGCACTGTTCATTCCTGGCTGCCGTTGTGTTTTTTGATCTCAGCGAAGGCGTGGGCTAGGGCTTTGTTGGCAAGGCTTTCGGCTTCGTCTGGCAGGACGGGTTCGGAGTAGGGTCTGCGGAACTGCTCTGTATTATCGATGGTTAGAATGTAACGATACTCACCGAATTGAAGCTTAAATGAGGCATGAACATTAAATGGATGGGCTGTCCCGTAACCAAGGAATTCATACGTTACCGAGAATTGAGAAGGCTGGTTGGTGTGTTGAATGAGCCATTCCAAGCTTGCCAAGGGTTTGGACTCACTGGTTATACCCCCACCACTTATTGTGGGGCTTACTTTAACTTTATGGTCAGTAAACAGTGGCGCTAGCTTATTGAGCTTTGCGTCAAACTTCTCGATGAACTCGCGAAGTCCCAGATCAAGCAGTTCGCGCATAGCCTGAGCTGACTTCTTTTTTTCACCCTTCGGTCCCTGCTGATTTCGCACAAAGATCGCCACCTCTTTTTCCAGATCGCTGGGCTCTTCAATGCTTTCTCCTTTGGCGGCCTTTATGCCAAGCTGCAGCGACCACTCCAAGCGGCGCTGGAGATAGGCCATGAGGGCGGAGAGTTCGCCGGCGTCTGCCAGGCGGAGGGCAGTGAGGTAGGCTTCCTTTTCATCGGTGCGGACGATGAGGGGCAGGTGGCCGCTGCGTATGAGCACGTAGTTCACAAGCAGGCGGGCCACGCGGCCGTTGCCGTCTTCAAAGGGGTGAATGATGACGAAGTTGTGGTGCAGCTTGGCAATGCAGGCGGCGATGGGAAGGGTGGGGGATGTGAGCTCCTGACGCAGCCATGCGACAAGATCGCCCATGCGTGCCGGTGTTTCTTCCACACTGGCAACTGCAAGCATCTCGCCACTGGCCTGACGCACACTATTGGGCGTGGTCTTGTACTGGCCAGGAATGATCTCCTTGCGTGTGCTCTGGCCGTCGGGTGTTTCCGCGTACTTCCAGAAGGGCTCTTTGAGGATGATGCGGTTCAGGTCGCGGATGTCGCTCTCAGAGATGAGGCGGTCTTTGTCTGCTGCGAGAGCGCGCACGTAGTCGATGCCCTTATCGTGGGCTTTCATCTCCAGATACTCGCGGTGGCTGTGGTTGCCGGTGGTGCGTTCATGCAGCAGGAGCAGTTCTGTTTCACCGTAGGTCAGGGTGTTGCCTTCGATGTGGTTGGAGTGGTAGTTCCATTCCAGGCGCAGCTTTTTCCACAGACGTGTCTCGTTCTCCGCCGACAAAGGTTGGAGGGCCTGCCATTCATCCCGCAGGGCGTCGAGGGGCTGGATCTCGTTGTGCATGCGGCAGGGAAGCCGGAGATGGAAACAGATGCCACAGGAAAAGCGGAAAAGATGGCGGCCAAAGTGGATGGGTTTGTCCACCCGGCACGCTGCGCGTGTACATCCCCCCGGTGAATTGGGAGAAGTTGTCGAACTTTCTCCTGGGGCCTTGGGTCGGAATCACACCAGCCCCCGTTGAAACTTTGGAAACTGTGGAAGTCTCCCATCGGCAGGCGAAGTCGCACCGTCGATGGTTGCCGGTTGCCATCGCGAGAATCTAGGGTGGGCAACCGGCAACCGAGGCGATGAAAACAGCCCGAAAATTTGGCGCAGGAAGTGGCAGCAGGATGCATGAAGCGGCAAAGCAGTGCAGGCCGATGCAATCCATTGAGGGCGTGAAAGCGCCAAAGACGGCAACCAGAGAGGAGGCTTGAGTTGCCTTGGTTTCCGCCCACGCTTCGGAGCCTGCCATCGCCCACCGGTACAGGATTGTTCTCACACCAGCCCCCGTTGAAACTGTGGAAACTGTGGAAGTTTCCGCGCCCGCTGCTGGAGGAGAGGGATCATCCTGAGCTGTAGCTTGCACGCCCGGAAATCATGGCAACCAGCAGGAGACAATAAGTTGCCATCTGGGTGCGTCCAATGCAGCCATGAAATACCATGGATTGCCACGTAGTGCTATCAGAGGCTTATGTTTGCGCAGGTTTGCCATCTCTGAAAAGTCGAGTTGCCGAGTTGCCATGCTTAGGCGTGGAAACTCGGCAACTCAGGGGGCTGCCGGCCTGCGGAAGCATTCGGCCCTTCCATCCAGCATAACCTAGCGGGTGCGAAATGATCGAGGACGAGTTCGAGTAGGAGGACGAACCCACCCCTCACGGCGGCACCGTAAACGTCCCGCCACACGCATCCGCGATCTGCTTGAGCAATGACGGCTCGGTGCTGCCGGGGATGGTTTCTTCGCCGATGCTGATGCAGTGGATGCGGATTTTGAACTGGGTGTGGATGCGCTGGGCGAGATCCAGCACCTGGGCGGGGCTGCCGTCGCTGGGCTGGCCGTCGCTGAGGAAGAAGACGGTGTCGATGCTGCCTTCCGGGATGATGCGGGTGAGGGCGTGGTTGAAGGCTTCGCACATGGGCGTGCCGCCGCTGGCCTGAATGCGGTCCACGAACTGCACGGCCTGCTTGTGGTTTTTCTCGTCGTTCACCGCCATGCCACGGGCGGAGAAGCAGGAGTCCACGTTGGCGCCGAAGGTGAGGATGCCGTAGCGCAGCTTGCTGGATTTGTTTTGCAGGGCGGTGAGCAGGTTGCTCATCTGCCCCTTGAGCTTGCCGATGCGGTCGTCGCGGCTCATGCTGCCGCTCACATCGAGGATGAAGAGCGCGCCTTTGCCACGGATTTCCATGCCGTAAAACGAGGCCATGTTCATGGCGGGGTCGTCATCCAGGGGCTTGAGCAGCTTCTGCAGCTTGAGGAAATCCGCGTAGTCGCTGCGGGGCAGCATTTTCCATGGGATGTTCGCCCCCTGTTCGGTGATCCAGGTCTTCCATTTGTCCGGGTCATTGGCGAAGTCCTGACCGGTGAGCTGGAAGAGGGAGCAGTGCACGGTGTCGCCGATGGCTTCGTCATTCAGGTAGGGCAGGAGGGACTGCAGGGCGACGGGGCTGCGCATGCCGCCCAGAGCCTCTGCAGCACAGGCGCGCATGACGTGGACGTTGGCAGGGTCCAGCAGGGTGGCCACGCGGGCCACCACGGTGTCGGGGTTGTCCTGAAACGCGCCGAGCGCCCGCGCCGCCAGCGCAATGCGTTCAGGCTCTTTCACCGCCGAGAGCGGGCCTTTCACCTGGGCGAGCAGGTTCCAGAAAAAGGTGCGCGTCTCCAGCAGGTGGATGCCGGAGAAAAACATTAGGGCATCGTCATCGCAGGTGGGGTGCTTGGCCAGCCAGTCCACCAGGGTTTTGCGCCCTTCACCCGCAGGCCAGTCGGCCACGATCTCGGCCAGGCGCAGCTTGATGCCGATGCCTGTGCGTTTGTCGTTCACGAGTGAGAGCACGGCATCCCCGGCCAGCTTTTGCGCGTGCAGGTCCTTCAGCGGTGCCAGCGCCTCCTGAAAGCCAGCGCGGGCGCTTTTGACGATGCCCTTGAGCTGCGCCGCAGCATCATCCGCAGCGTGCAGGCTGGAGATGGCGAGCAACAGCAGGAGGGCGAGGCATGCAGAAAGGGGGCGCATGGGAGCTGGAGTGAAGAATTCGCCCGGCCAGGGGAAGGGCGTGATTTCCAGCCGGGAGTATGATTCCGAAGGCTCCATAACCAAAGCCTAAAGTGAGAACGGTTGTGCAGCAGGGGGGAAGGTTTGAGACGAAAACATATTCGCCATTCTTTCTCAAACAGTCGAAATAGTCTTTGACAGAACCTCCTAGTGTCCTAGTATCGCCCCACTTTTTCGGAAAAGAACCGGGTTGTACTGTCTCCTGACGCCAGTCTAGGAGATTTGCATGTCCCGGTTTTCTTGTCGAAAGAGGAGGAGGTTTCTCACAGAACCGCCGCCGGTTACGCTGTTATAGCTCAGTGGTAGAGCACGTCCTTGGTAAGGACGAGGTCGAGGGTTCAAGTCCCTCTAACAGCTCCAGTGGCAGTCCGTGGGGATCTTCGAAACACGACAAACGAACCAGTCCCAAGCGCACCCCCTCAACTAACTCCACCCATGGCTAAAGAAGCATTCCAACGCAACAAGCCGCACGTCAACATCGGCACGATTGGCCACGTTGACCACGGCAAGACCACCCTGACCGCCGCCATCACGACCGTCCTTTCCAAAAAAGGTTTCGCTCAGGCACGTGCATATGATCAGATCGACGCAGCTCCTGAAGAAAAGGAACGCGGTATCACGATCAACACCGCTCACGTGGAGTATGAAACCGAAAAGCGTCACTACGCGCACGTCGATTGTCCCGGACACGCTGACTATGTGAAGAACATGATCACCGGCGCCGCCCAGATGGACGGTGGTGTTCTCGTTGTTTCCGCCGCTGACGGCCCGATGCCCCAGACCCGTGAGCACATCCTGCTCGCCCGTCAGGTCGGCGTTCCTGCCCTCGTGGTGTTCATGAACAAGGTGGACATGGT
>CAILZI010000107.1 GCA_903838675.1 uncultured Verrucomicrobiota bacterium | reverse complement strand
ATGCAATTACGGAGCCATCAAGAGTTGGAGTGTCGTTTGTCCAAAGAAGTGAATTGAGCTCCTTGGAAAGAGCGATTGCGGTAGGGGCTGAAAGCATTTTGATAATGTTTCTACTGAATTTTTGCTATAGGTGTTTTAAAACCAAAGCAACGCACAGTTCAAACGGACGAGCACATGATTCATTCCTCCCGAATCTCTTGTCGATCGGCAAAAACAGGACAATCGCCAGGCTCATGGGCTGGCATTTTGACGAATCCGATCCAAGGTCGAGGCATCGTAAGTCTGGTGAGGCGAGCGAACGCCTTCGAGGAGGACAGCTTCAAGAGTTGGCGACTCATCGCAATCAAGATGATCTAGCACGCGCAAGCTCTCGCATATAACTTCGTCGCTGAGGGCAGGCGGGAGGGCGCTGGTCATGGCCAAAGAGTATCCATGGGGCTGAATTTGTCTAGGAGCTGCCATTGGGAATCTGCGGGGTGGCAAAGGGCCGTATCAGGGGATACAGCAACAGAATCAGATTCAGATTCAGTCTCTTCTATCAATGAACCCCGCATCCGACCCCAACTCCCCGCAGCGTCTCTGGAAAATGGGGCGCGTTGTGCTGCAGCGTGAAACGGCGCATCGGGGTGGCAAGACGGTGATTGTGATCAAGGACTTCGCGACGCATCTGCCGCTGTCTGTGATCGAGACCATTGCCAAGCGGGTGCGCGCGGCCTGTGGTTGCGGGGGCACGGTGCGTGACAAACGCATCGAGATTCAAGGGGACCAGGCGGCCAAGGTGCGGGCGGTGCTGGAGGCGGAAGGGTTTGAGGTGCGTGGGGTGAAATAATCATCGTCCGTGCGGCCTCTTGCGGATTTCTGTAGGCTTTTATAATTGTTGCCAATTAGACGGAGGGTCTTACTTCTTGCCCATGTCGGACAAATCAAAGCCTAAGCAGGGGACGCAGACGGTCGAAGCATCGAAGGGGCTTACTCTCATCAGGTTTAAGGAGTTTTTACAAAATTTTCATGACACGGATCAATATTCTTCGGACCGCTCTTTCTGTTTCATTATCGGTTCGGGTGCTGCTGCCACGGCAAAAATTCCGTCCGGTCTTTCATTGGTCAACCGCTGGCTGGTGGAACTGCATGATATGGATGACGGTGCCGAAAAACGGTTGTTACCTCCGCATGCGGAAATTGAGACCTATGCCGACGCATTGCTTGAAGGTGAAGTGGAACGGCTAAAAATGTGGTCAGAGAAGCGGTTTGCCGGTCTTAAAGACTATACATTTGCAGATCGCGCCCGTTTCTATGGTCAAATATATAAAGCCCGATTCGAAAGCGAACCAGTTCTCGGACAACAATTTCTCCGCACGCTGATTCACCAGCGAAAACCTTCTATTGGTTACCACCTTCTGGCTCGTATACTCAACCGAACTCGACACAACGTAGTCATCACGACAAACTTTGATCGGTTGGTGGAAGACTCAATTGCAATAACAGAAAAAGAGGCCGTGCAGAGCTATGGACACACGGAACTTGCGGCTTTCGTTCAAAGCAGGCCAAAGCATCCAGTAGTTGCCAAAATCCATGGTGACATAATGCTGCAGACCTACAACGCTACTGAGGAATTGGAAAAACTTGACGAGCATTGGAAAGTATCGCTGAAATCTCTGTTTTTGACATACACGCCCATTGTTATCGGCTACGGCGGGAATGATCCAGGATTCATGCGCTTTCTTCTAGACGAAATGAAAACGTGGGATCCCGAAAGACGCTGTTATTGGTTTGTAAGAAAAGCGCGGCGCTTTGACCGCATTCCTTACTGTGTAGAACTGGCAGATGTGAAGGCATTGCGAGTGGTGGAGTGCCCCGGATTCACTGAGTTAATGCTCAAGTTGAATGAAATATTCAACCTCAAACCGCTTCACGAGGAACTACAGGATCAGGCCAAGATTATAGCTGCGGAATTGCGTGAAGCCGAAAACAAGGCGCTTGGTGAAATGGCCGAGCATGAGCGAAAGCAAAAAGATGCTCTTCTTAACAATGATGGGGCAGGCGAGAGCAAAAATGCATCGGCCAGTGCTGCCATCGCGCAGTTGCCAGAATTGGAGAAGCGAACTTGGCGTGATTGGTGTGCCGCTCTAATTAATTGTCCCAACTCCGGGGAACGTACCAAAGTATTAAAACAGGCTTTGCAAGAACTACCTGATAATTTTCCGATCCAAGCTGCCGCTGCTGTCCAGGATCTGGAAGAAAAGCCCCAGGATGATGCGCCTCTGATTTCTATACAACGATGGTTAAAGGAAAGCGAAGTATCGTTCGGACCTGAAAGTGACGAAACACTTGCGGTCATGCATTCATTAGCCCGCGCGCTCTATTCAACAAATGAATTTGAAAAAGCGGAGTCACTCCTTCGTCGTGTGATTGCGGCACGTGATAGGGTGTTGGGTCCAGACCATCCTGACACTTTGATGAGCAGGAATGCATTAGCCATTGTACTGCGCGATCAAGGAAAGTATGCTGAAGCTGAAAAGGAGCATTGTGCAGTGCTCGCCCTGCGTAAGTGCATATTGGGCGTTGATCACCCCGACACCTTGACGAGCCGAAGCAATCTGGCCATAGCTTTAAGTTCTCAAGGTAAGATTGATGAGGCGGAGCAAGAGCATCGAGTTGTGTTGGATCTTCGCGAGCAAGTGCTTGGGCCAGAGCATTGCACAGTCTTCCAGAGTTGCTTTAACCTGGGTGTGATTCTTATGGAGCGCAATCAGTTCGCGGAGGCGTTGGCTTATATTAAGCGCGCCGAAGCAGGTTTTCAGAAGGTAGTAGGACCGGAGCATCTACACTTTAAAAAGTCTAACTTCATTCGTGTTGTAATCGAGGCGAAAATGAATGAGGGGAAGTGACTGGACGCGGATGAACGTAGGAATGGAAGATGGAATGGAGATTTACTTCTGGAGCGTAAGCGTCGTATAAATAGCAGAAAGGAGAGACTGAATTCCTTTGGCATCAGAATTCAATGACCAGATCATCATGCCGCCGAGTTCTTGCTCGAGCACGAGTTTGGCTTTGGCCTGCACGGTGGGGACGCTGTTGAACCAGATGGTGTCGCCGACCTGATCTTTGCTGACGGCGGTGGGATAGGTTTTCAGCAGATCGGCGTAGCGGTACTCGTTCTCACGGAAGGCTTTGCCGAAGCCCCAGCCGTAGAAGGGGACGCCGAGGACGAGCTGGGTTTTTGCGAGGCCGCGCTGGAGCCAGTAGTCCACATTGCTTTGGGCGAATTCGAGCGATGAGTGCTGGCCGGGTTTCTTGGGCTGCCAGGGGCCGGTGGCGTCGTAGGCCATGACGTTGATGAAGTCGAAGAGTGCGAGCGCGGTGTCGGGCACGTCCTTGCCTCCATACCCTTTGGAGAGCGCGGCGGTGAGGAGTTTGTGTTTCGGCTTCAACACTGCGGCCAGCTCCTGAATGAACGCACCATAGTCACTGTTGATGGCCGGGCCTTCGAGATCGACGTCGAGGCCGTCGAAGTCATGCGCGCTGACGTAAGCGGCGAGCTGGGACACAAAGCCCGCGCGTTTCGCGGCGCTGATGAGTTCGAAATATCGCGCACGCACAGCCTCGTTCTCCGAAGCGGAACCGCCCCCGATGGAGACAAGGATTTTCACTCCATGCGCATGCGCTTGGGTGATGAGCAGTTCGTCTTCCGCGTGAAAGGAGAGCGTGCCATTTGCATCGACCGGATTCTCGAAGGCGATGTTGATGTGCGTGAGCTTCGCGTAGTCGATCTGCGGGGCGAAGACTTTGAGGTCGGCCCAGTTCGGCACATAGGCGACGACCTTGGGCTGCGCCTGCAGCCTGCCTGTGAGAATGAGCGCAAGGGTGGCAAGCAGGAGTCGGAAAAAAGAGGCGAAGGGCATGTCGATGAATCTTATTTACGCCGTTTCATGGGCATGACACAATCCCGAACGTCATGAACAGCCGCACAAGCATCTGGATGGTGGGAATCACAGCCGTGGTGATTGCTGTGACGTTGATGTTTCAACTCAGGCAGACGACGGAGGTCAAGACTTCTCCGGTGCAAGCCGCCCAACCCAAGTCGGTGGTGATGACGCAGCGACCCGTCGCTGAATTGCCGCCCGGGTTTGACCTGCTCTCAGACCCTGGGCCACCCAGCAGCAAGCCTGCGAAGAAAGGCAAGTCACCCCTGCAAGATCCCGCCGCACGTGCTGCGCTGAAGCTGGTGGGCGTGGATGCGGCTGCGGAGCAGATCTGGCTGGAGGCGATCAACAATCCCAACCTGCCGAAGCTGGAACGGTCGGATTTGATTGAAGACTTGAACGAGGAAGGATTCTCCAACCGCAAGCGGCCGACGCGTGCCGATCTGCCGCTCATTGAGGCACGGCTCAAGCTCCTCGAGCGGATCATGCCCGAAGCCATCGATGAGACGAATCTGGACGCCTTCGGTGAGGCCCGGAAAGATTTGATCAATCTGCGGGCGAAGCTGGGCCAGTGATGTTCGGGGCTAGCGCCCCAGATGCACCCGTGTGTCATACTCGAAGCAGACCTGCCCTGAAACTTCATAAGCATCGTAGATGCGGCGCAGTTCGGCAATCATCTCATCATGGCGTGGCTGTCCCGCAGCGGGGGCGTAGGAACTGGAGAGCAGGCGGCCTTTGAGCCCTTCAAAATCAAAGTGCTGCTCATAGGCAAAGGTATGCGTGGCATAAGCACCTTTGAAGAAAGCACCGAGCGCAGCGGAGTTCACGTTTTCGTGACGGACTTTCGTATAGTCAGTGCCAAAATTGATGAGCAGTTGTTCAAACGCCTGCAGGAAAGGTGTAGCATCGAGTTTGCGCTCGTTCCAGATGAGCGCGATGTGGCCGCCCGGCTTGAGGATGCGGGTAAACTCGGCGCGGGTCTCCGGCGTGTTAAACCAATGAAAGGCCTGCGCGGCGACGATGAGATCAATGCTGTGATCCGGCAGCGTGGTGGCTTGCGCGCTGCCATCCACACTGTGGAAGTTTGGATGCTTCGCGAGCAAACGCTCCGCGGCCGTTCGCATCTCCCGATTCGGCTCCACGGCATGCACAGTGAAGCCAGCGCGCAAAAAGAGCTCGGCGGAGATGCCAGTCCCCGAGCCGACATCAGCGATCACCGATTGCGCTGTGAGTGCCGCTTCGCGCTGCAGCAGCGCGATGATTTCCTGCGGGTAGCTGGGGCGGTAGCGCACGTAATTCTCCACACGGTCGGAGAAGCGCTGTTCGGGGGCGGATGAAAGCTGGGACATCGTGCCTACTGCATTACGTTAAACGTGGCCTTTTCGTTGCCCTCTTCGCGGAAACTGCTCCAGGTGTAGTCGAAAAAGTATTCCACTTTGTGTCCGTCATGCCAGGTGATGCGCATCTTGTTATTCGCCAGCGCCTCCCACTGCGGCAGCCCTTCAAAGCCGTAGCCAGTTGCGGTGTGATCGGCGTGAAACTGCAGCTCGCCCTTCTCGGCACGCCAGCGCGTTTCCGGCAGCCATTTCGCGAGTTCCGGCGCGTCCTGCGGGCCGTAGAAGCTTTCCGGCAGTACATGCTCGTTTTCATAGCGCCGCACCTCCCTCCGTACGCCATCCTTCACATAAGCGATCCACAGACTTTTGTTCCAGTAGGGAATGGGGTCGATGCCGAGGGAGGAAGGAGTCACCGCAAACCAGGTCTTCTTCTGCTCAATGAACTCCTTCAAGCGCAGCGTGACATCCGCATTCTTGTCGCCGCTGCCATACATGCCGTACAAGATCTGCACCGGCCACCGCTTGGGGGAAAGCATGGCTTTAGGCTCGGGTGGTGGCGCGGGCTTCACGGGAATGGATTCTGGTTCGCTGACCTCTTTAACAGGCGCGGTTTCCACCCCAGGCAGAGTTGCTGGCTTGGGGTGATTTTTCGGCGCAACAAATTTGATCCACGTCGAAGCACCACCACCCCAGAGTGATTTGCCGGGAAACCCGGCTCCGGCGTTTTGCCGCATGTGGTCGTCGCCTTCCTCCCAGGGCTTGGCGATGGGACTGGCACGAACATCGGTGCCCTCATCGCGATGGCGGATGAAATCACGGACGCGGTCAGGATCATCACACACCGACCATGCCTCACTTGCGGGATCCGACACAAAGCCGAAGTCATTTGTCCCCAGCATTCCGGCGACGGCGAAATACTTCGAGCCATCCCAGCGCATGTGATTGTTCACCACATGAAACACCAGCCAGTCACCGGGACGAATTTCCACATTCATACGCTCCACCGTGGCGCCAAAAATTTCATTCAAAAGCGTGCGCTGACTGTCCTGAATACGCACACCGTTTCTATAGGCTTCCACGACAAAATCATCCGTCACCGTGATGAGATGCGTGGCGAGCAGGCCCTTGGTCTGCTTTCCCACTTTTTCCACAAGCTTCGGCTTCACGCTGCCGTCATCCACATGAGAAAGCAGACGCGGTGGGATCGGGCTGAGTTCAGTTTGGCCCGGTGGCTTCCAGCGAACCTGGATGCCACTGGCTCCACGCCCGCCGACAAAGCCTGCCGAAACGATGTTCACCCGGCCTCCCTTTTTGAGAGGGATCGTCGCCACGGTTTCATCACCATCGCCAAAGCCACAGACAATCTCTCCTTGAATCATGAGCAGGTTGCGATCGTAAAAGCTGCGCGTGGTAAAGCAATAGTCGCCATCGGCCTCGATTTCGAGAAAGCCACTGGCCACGGCATTGCGCTCGGTGTTCCATTTCCAAGGGTCCAGGGACTCCACAACGTATTTCTCGCCAACCGGTTCGCCCAGTTGTTCCAGCGGCACGTAGAAGTTCCCCTTGTCATTCGCCTGCGCAGCATGGCGCGGATATTCCGTGACGACGAGGCCGGGTGCGAAGGGCCGTGTGGCGGTGGAAGTGTCAGGTGCGGGGGGCTTTCCAGAGCAGAGAGGAGCGGCGGCTCCCAGGCACAGCATGAGAGACAGGAGAATCGTGGTTTTCATCGTGGCGATGGGTTGGATCGGCAATTCAGCGGGCAAATTACCATGGGGGGCACACGGATACACGAACTCATTTCATCTGCTCTTGGGGTGGGTGGGTCATTTCGGTCGGGGAAAACCAGTTGCCAGCACCCTCGCGACTGCTAACGCTGAACACATCCAACTATGATCGTCGCCCCTAAAATTCGCGGATTCATCTGCACCACCGCACATCCGACCGGCTGTGCCAAACACATCGCTGACCAGATCGCCGTCGTTAAGTCGCGCGGTACCATCGCCAACGGCCCGAAGAAGGTGCTGGTGGTCGGTTCCTCGACCGGGTACGGCCTCTCCTCGCGCATCGCGGCAGCGTTTGGCTCGGGTGCAGCCACCATGGGAGTGTTCTTTGAAAAACCCGGTGAGGCTGAGCGCTGCGGCACCGCAGGCTGGTACAATTCCGCCGCTTTTGAAAACGAAGCCAAGGCCGCCGGCCTGTATGCCCGCTCTTTCAACGGTGACGCTTTCTCCGATGCAATGAAGACTACGGTGATCGAAGCCATCAAGGCAGACCTGGGCCAGGTGGACTGCGTCATTTACAGCCTTGCCTCTCCACGCCGCACTCATCCGAAAACCGGCGAGGTTTTCAAATCCGTGCTCAAGCCCATCGGCGGCTCGTCCTTCACCAACAAAAACCTCAACACCGGCAACGGCGTGGTCAATGAAGTGACCATCGAACCCGCCAACGAAGACGAGATCGCGCAGACCGTGGCCGTCATGGGCGGTGAGGATTGGGAAATGTGGATCGACGCGCTGCAAAGCGCCGGCGTGCTCGCCGAAGGCGTGCAGACCGTGGCCTACAGCTACATCGGGCCTGAAGTGACCTGGCCGATCTACAAGAACGGCACCATCGGCCGTGCCAAGGAAGACCTGGAGCGCGTGCAGCGTGTGCTGGACGGCAAGCTCGCCGCGCTGAAAGGCAAGGCCTGGGTTTCCGTGAACAAGGCGCTCGTCACACAGGCCAGCTCCGCCATTCCTGTGGTGCCGCTGTACATTTCACTGCTTTACAAGGCCATGAAGGCCGAGGGCACGCATGAGGATTGCATCGAGCAGATGGACCGCCTGTTCCGCGAGCGCCTCTACAACGGCAACCCGCAGCCGGATGAAGCCGGACGCATCCGCGTGGACGACTGGGAAATGAAGCCTGCTTTGCAGGAACTCGTGGGCCAGCGCTGGGCCGAAGTGAACACAGAGAACTTCGCGCAGCTGGGTGACTTTGAAGGCTATCAGACCAGTTTCCTGCGTCTCTTCGGCTTCGGTCTCGAAGGCGTGGATTACAACGCCGAGGTGGACGTCAGCATCGGTGTGCCATCACTGGCGTAAACACAGCCATGGAATCGAACCGGCTTGAGGCTTTCAGTGATGGCGTGCTGGCCATCATCATCACCATCATGGTGCTGGAGCTGAAGGTGCCGCATGGTGCCGATCTGGAAGCACTCAAGCCGCTGCTGCCGGTGTTTCTCAGCTACGTGCTGAGCTTCATCTATGTGGGCATTTATTGGAACAATCATCACCACCTGCTGAAGGCCTGCCGCAAAGTCACGGGCTCCATCATGTGGGCGAATCTGCATCTGCTCTTCTGGCTCTCGCTGCTTCCCTTTGCCACGGGCTGGATGGGGGAGAATCACATCGCTGCGCTGCCCACGGCGCTTTACGGCGGGGTGCTTCTTTGCGCCGCCATTGCTTACTACATTTTGCAAAATTGCATCCTGAAGAATGAAGGTAGCAACTCTAAACTCGCCGTGGCTTTGGGAAGCGATTACAAAGGCAAGCTGTCGCCACTATTCTATCTCGCCGCCATTCCAGCCGCGTTTTATCACTCGTGGCTCTCCGCCTGTCTCTATGTGGCCGTGGCAAGCATGTGGCTGGTTCCCGACCGCCGCATCGAACGTGCGGTGGCCGAGGAGGAGTGAAGGGAATCATCCGCCTTTCGCCAGGTCCAGAAACACGATGCTCGAAGGATTGCCAACGGCTGCGTAATGCCCGGTGAAGTTAAGGGCTCCGGTTTTGCGATCAATGCGAAAAACCGCCACGTTGTCGCCGCGCTGATTGAGGCTGTAGAAAAACTCGCCGGTGGGATCGAAGTTGAAGCTGCGAGGGTAATCGCCATGCGTCCACTCTTCGCTGACGAAGGTGAGCGTACCATCTTTGCCGACGGCGAAGACGCCAATGCTGTCATGCAGGCGGTTGCCAGCATAAACGAAGCGGCCATCCGCAGAGACGAGGATCTCGGAGCAGAAATTGCTGCCGGCAAATCCGGGCGGGAGGCTGGAGATCGTCTGGCGCGAGGTGAGGCGGCCGTTGTCAGTGTCGTAATCAAGCAGCACGATGTTGGAGCCTTCTTCCTGCAAGGAGTAGAGCCAGTGGTTGTTGGGGTGAAAGGCAAAGTGGCGTGGGCCGTCTCCCGCAGGAAAGGTGACATGGGGAGGATCGTTCGGCGTCAGCGTGCCTTTTTGGTCATCAAACTTCCACACCAGAATTTGATCCAAACCGAGATCCACTGACAGCACAAAGCGCCCCGAGGCATCGGCTGCGATCATGTGCGAATGCGTTCCATCATGCCCGCTGAAAGCGAAGCTGCCGGGAGGAGCATTCGTGGCCTTCTTGGGCCCGATGGTTCCCGCATCCTGCTTGAAGTCCGTGGCTTCACCGAGGCTGCCATCCGCCTTGATCGGCAGCACGGACATCGAGCCGCCAAAGTAGTTGGCCACCAGCAGAAAGCGTCCCGAGGGATGCAGGCTCACATAGGTCGGCCCCTTGCCGCCGGAGCTGACCGAGTTCAGCAGCGTCAACTGACCGTCCTTGGGATTGATGGCAAAGGCGCTGACGGAGCCTGCTTCGTTGTTGCCCTGGTGATCGGTTTCATTGGTTGAATACAGCACTGTCCTGGCGGCATTGAAGGTGAGGCAGTTGGGGCTCACCCCCGTTTTGTACAGACCACAGGGAGTCATGGCGCCAGTGCTGCGGTTCACTTCAAAGAGATGGATGCCCTGGCCGTTCCCCGGCGGCAGATCCACCTGCGTCGCCTTCATGTTTTGCAGCGGCGAGGTGAAGGTACCGACGTAGGCGATCAGCGGTCCCTGGTCTTTGGCCTGAACCGAAAGCGCAGCGCCCGCAGCGAGTGCGGTGCTCAGGAAAGTACGACGTGAAAGGGGTATGGTAGGAGCTGTCATGAGAGAATTTATGGGATGACAGGCAGAATCACACGCGAGGCATGCGTGGCATCATGCCAGATGGTGTTGATGGCAGGAATGCCGGGTTCGGTGATGAAGTGGCTGATGGGCGCGCCCGTCTGCGGGTTCGGCTCATAATAGGGGGCACCCGTGCTGGCGATGGTGATGCGGATGCGGTGGCCTTTGTTGAAGATGATGCTGGTCCAGCCAATGTCCCAGGAGAGCTTCGCGGGCTCTCCCGGCACCAGCAGCTTCTGATGATCGAAGCCTTCCCGGTACCGCGCCCGCAATGGGTAATCCACGATCAGGATGGAACGGCCGTCGGGATAGACATCCGTAACACGCAGAAAGAAGTCAGTGTCCTTCGCGGTGGATGACACGAAGACCTCCGCCTTGATGCGGCCCGTGACTTCGAGCGGCTTGGTCAGCACCTCGCTCGTCCAGGTGCGCACCTCCGCCTGCTCTTCAAAGCCCCGCGCATCCTTGGCACCTGGGAAACCAACGTGAGGCAGGCTCATGGGGTGCGCTGGATCGCTCGCATAGGCCGTGCTCGCTTTCTCGGCGGTGGGTTTCGCCGCAGCGAGCTTGCCATCGGGTTGCAGGAACCAGTCAGCGGCTTTTGCGACTGGCGGGAAGTCCTTGGCCTCGCGCCACACGTTTCCGGGTGCGCCTTCTTCACCCGTGGCACCCATCACGTAATACTTCACCGGCGTGTCCTTCTCGACGCCGTTGTCCACGCCTTTGAGGAAGTGATTGAACCACTTCGTCATGTGCGCATACACGTCAAACATGGCGTTCTCAGGAAAGACGAGTTCACCGATCTTGTTCGACTTCGGATAGCCGCCATGCAGCCAGGGGCCGATGATAAGCTGCTGCTGGCCGCGTGAGCTTGCGCCGCCGTGCTGATTGCGGCCGATGAAGCTGGCCACGCTGCCCTGGCACATGAAGTCAAACCAGCTGCCGATGGTGAAGCAGGGATAGTTCATCTTGTCGAAGTGCAGCGAGGCGTCCTCGTCCTTCCAGTAGTCGTCATAGTCCGGGTGCTGGTCCCATTCGCGGAGCATGTCTTCGTTGTCCTTGAGGTCGCGCGCCACGGTGCCGCCCTTGATGAAGCGCTGTGGCTTGGTGGCACCGCCGATGCGGTAGCCCTCTTGATACAGGCTCAGGCCCGTATCGGTCATGTACTGCGCCACCAGATGCGGCGGCTGGGTGACGGCGAGGTAGTTCTGCGCGTAGCCCGCCTGCGAGCCGCCGTAGGTACCGATTTTGCCTGTGCACCAAGGCTGAGCGGCCAGCCACTCACATACGTCATAGCCATCGCGCAGCGGTCCCCATTGCAGCCCACGGTAGCCACGGTAAACGCCCTCGCTCTCGTGCGTGCCGCGGTAGTTTACGAGCGCGATGACGAAGCCGCCTTCAGCAAACTTGGCCGCTGCCTTGCGCGATCCGGCGCTGCTGATGTCCGCATAGCGCTGCTCAAAGATGGCGGGAAATTTGCCCTCGCCCGGCGGGAAGAACACATAGGCGGAGAGGCGCTTGCCGTCGCGCATTGGGATCATGAGGTGTTCTTCACGGACAGAGCCGAAATCGAGCTTGGCAGGGGTGGCAGCGTGCAGGGAGGCACAGGCGGCGAAGAATAAAAAGGCGTGGCGCATCAGCTCTCTACGGGCGCTGCGGGCGACACGTTTCACGCACCTGCATGGGCGGGTAAGCTGAATGAACGTTTACGGTGGAGGTGCACTGCATAAGCTGGCAGCCTAGCCGAAAAAGCATGAAATGGGCAGGACACCCCATTGCACGAGGAAGCCGGGGCTGCATGTTGCGTTTTAATCAAAGGAACAAAGACACGATGATCGCGCCGAGCTTGGACCTTCCAGCAGAACAAGACGTTGAGCCCGCGTCTGCAAACCAAGGCGTTGTCGTCTCGGTGAGGGGGAGTGTGGTGGACGTGCGCTTTGAGCATCAGCTGCCGCCCATTCATTCGGTACTGCATGCCGGGGCTAAGGGAGAAATCATCATCGAAGTCCTGGTGCAGCGTGATGCACGGCATGTGCGCGGCATCGCCCTGACCCCGACGCAGGGGCTGGCACGAGGGAGCAGGGTGGAGGATACGGGCGGGCCTTTGAAAGCTCCGGTAGGCAAGGGCCTGCTCTCGCGAATGTTTGATGTGTTTGGCAATGTGATCGACCGCGAGGCGGCGCTGGCTGATGTGCAGTGGCGT
>CAILZI010000106.1 GCA_903838675.1 uncultured Verrucomicrobiota bacterium | reverse complement strand
CGTGAGAAACGACCATTGAATTGTTGATCCGACACACACTTCGTCTTTCCAAATAAGCTGCTCATGCTTGCGAACGAACCGCAGCACCTTCGATTTTAACAAAAAGTCCTTCTCACCAGAGTCAGCTACAAGGTGCTGCTCGGTTATCGAGAGAAATCGTTCATCCAGGAGAATCTCATCTCTAAATTCACCATAAGAGACCCCGTTGCGACGGAATAAGTACAGGTAGTGCCGGTCAGATTCCTTCCAGAGAAATGTCTCACACCCAAGCCCCTGATGTGTAGCGCACCCTGCGCCATTTTTGCGGGCTGATCCAGACGAAATCAGTTTGTCAATTGCAGCAGGTGTATATGATGGTTCGGCAGAAAGTGCGATGCTCAGCAGAAACAATTGAAGGGCGAGGGAGAGCAGGCCAAATCTCATTATTCTATGGTTTGCGTGTGACCTCACCTAAATAGTTGATGAGCGAAAAAATGCCAGACCTGAATGGACCTCTGTTAAGGCAGGGTATCGTTCGTTTTTTCACCTTCCGGCACACGGGACCTGCAACCTAAAGCTCCTCTGCAGAATGACGCCACCTTTCGCCCCACCACTCCGCTGTACACCAGCCCCAACCGGGGCTGCGGATTAAAGCCCAGGGTCAGCCGAGCCTCAGCGAGGCGACCCTGGGTATCACACCACACGACCGAGAAGCAAATCCATCACGCCGCCACACCCCATGGTCACCAGCAGCGTCTGCACTGAATCCCGCCGCGCACACGCGCCGCGTTCAGACCGCGCTCCAAGGCCGCCACCCCACGCTCAACGACCTCAATAGAAGCCATCCCTGCTCATCCTCTCCACCACCACGCTGAGACTCCGCATCCTTTTCACTTGGGCGCTTCCACACTGCGCAGCGCATCTCCCAACAGCATTTCATCGAAATCAGCGTTGGGAGAGCGTTCTGCCGGTGGCCAGAACAGGCCGCTGCGGATGCGCTGCACGGCCTCGGCGGCACACTGGAGCGCAGCGTCGATCAAAGCTTGATCAAAATCATTCCACGGCAGAATGGCGGTGTCCTGAATGCTTTTCGGCAGGGCAAAATAGGCCACGCTGCTGACGTTTTGACCACGCTGCTGCAGGGCGGCGGCATAAAGCGGCAGTTGCAGATCCAGCCACAGTCCGCGCCTGTCGTCGGGCAGGTCAAAGCACTTCCATTCATCAGCCTCGGTCAGTTTAGTGCGGGAGCTGATCACTTTGAAATGCGCCTCCTGGGGCGTGCGCGGTTTGTCCGAGCTCTTGAAATCAACAATGCGCAGGCTGCCGTCCACATGGCGTTCCACCCGGTCAATACGGCCTCTCAAACGCGCTTCGGCAATGAGGAATGGCGTAATGTCTTCTTTGTCACCGATCAGCAGCTCCGCGTTGATGCACTGCCAGCCTTCCTGCCGGTTCCTGGCTTCAACCTCCGCTGCTTTCCTCAGCCGTTGCAGAATGCTTTCCAGCTGCAGTGTGATCAGCGGTGCTGGTCGCAGACCATGAATTTTTCGCACCTGGTCCCGTGCTGCGGCTTCGAGGCATTCGGCTATTTGTGCGGAATGCGTGCAGTCGCGCATGCTGGGGTCCAGGCTGAGACGATGAAACGCATGATGAATGAGATTGCCAAACTTGGCGGCATCCAGCTCGCGTTTGCCGGTCTCGACGCTTCTCATGCTTTTGGCGCTGCTTAAGTAGTAGCGGAAAGGGCAGCTCAGATACTCGCGCAAACGTGAAGGCGAGATGGTGTCCAACGGCTTTGCAGTCCAGTCCGGTTGCAGCTTCCAGGCCAGCGTACGTGGCGGTTCGGTGGTTGCGGGCTGGTCCTCCTCCTTCGGAAACAAATGAGCCACGCGCTGGGGCAGCGCCAGGTCATCACACAAAAACAGCAGCCGGGATGGCCGCAGGGCATCGCCGCTCTCGCTCCACTGCCCGCAGAGCAGTCGCAGCCTTCCGCGTTCGCCGAGGCGCTGCTGCGCCAGCGCGGCGAGGATGAAGGCGTCTCGCGCGAAGCGGGTGTTTTGACAGGGCAGTCCCAGGGCCTTGCGCAGGCTGTCCGGCAGAAACGGATGGCTGATGAAGATGCCAGGCACGTGTTCTTCATTGAGACCGGTGACGATGAGGTTGGGCGCCTTTTCCCAGAGAAGTTCAAGCCAGCCCTGCAGCACCAGATCAATGTCACCACGCGGTTCGGAGAGACGGCCTTGCGCGAGGCATTCCAGTGACAGCGAGAGGGTGTCTTCGGCTTTGGGCTGCAAACCAAAACGTTGCGCCTCCTGCTCGAGTTCTTCCGTGATGCGCAGCCACTCGGTGGCCAGTTCCGTCCGTTCGCGGTCGCCGGGTGCCTCAGGATTAAAGTCGTGATCCCCAAGCAGTTTCAGGATGAGGCTGCGTGCCGCTTTGGCCGGAGTGAGACTCCGCAATGAGTCGAGCAAAGCGAGCGTGTTCTTGATGGCAGCCAGCAGGGCAGGGTGGTCTGCGAGCGGCAGTTCCAGAGCATGCGCCAGAGTTACGGGCAGATGCTCGCTGGCAAAATCATCGGCCTCACGCAGCAGGGCGGCGGTGCTCTCATCGCCTGGAATGACCACGGCTCGAAATTCCTTGATGCGCAGCAGAGCGGCAAAGGCACGCCAGGCACTTGAGCTGAGCAGCACGCGGAAGCAGTCCAGCACATGCCACATACCCTCCCGCTGCACAGGGATGCCGCCGGGTTCAAAACTACGTGCCTCTTCGAGCGTGAGCTTTTCCAGCACCAGGCTTCCCACTTCCGCGTCGCACACACCCAGCGCCGTGCGGCCCGTCGGCACGAGTTCGCGCATAAGGTCAAGTGTCAGCGCCGCCTGGGTGGCGGGATCACGCGCCACATGGATCTGCTGGTCTTGAAATGGCAGGTTGCTGCCCGCGTCTTCACCCCAGCATTCCGGCAGGGGACGCCCGCAGGCGTCAAAGGTGTGCGCCATCGACTGCGGAGCCTGAATCGCGATGACCACCTGCAAACCACGTTTGGCACAGCCTGCGATCCATTCATCCAGCAAGGGTGGCAAATCCGGCGAGGCGAGCACAACAATGCGCTGCACACCTTCCGGCAATGCCGGCTCGTGCGCATGCCGGCGTTTGAGCGCCTGAGCGTCCGCCACTTTGGCCTGTGCGAGTTCCGCGAAGTACGCCTGCTCGATCTTTGCTAGATCTCGCCAGCGAGCAGCGTCGCGCTGCGCTGCGGGATGAGCAGCCGTATCGGCAAAAGTAAGTCCGCCCGTGCCCAGCAGCATTTTGAGTTCTGCCAGCATGCGCGCCGTTTCTGCCTGCCAGCCCCAGCCAGAAGAAGTGGGCGGCTTGGGAAACAGCGCCGTAAGTGAATCAAGCGGCACCCTTTCGAGCGCGCGCTGCCATGCCATCTGTGACTGCACCGGGGTGGCTGCCTCAAAGCGGCGTGACTGCGGCAGCAGCGCCTGCTCTGGCAGCCACAGATGCGGAACGATGGCCGCCGTGCCAGACTGGTTCGTCGTTTGCGCGAGCGCCTCACGCAGACGGCGTCCAGCTTCACCGTTTGGCACGAGCAGAAGCGTGCTGCTGAGATCAAGCGCACGCGCTGAATCCCAGTCACGGCAGAGCAATGCCACAGCTTGATCCAGGACGGGTGCTTCCCAGCCCCAGAACAACCGCTGGATCGGGTCACTCATGCAATTCCAGTTTCTGAAGTATATCGTTCACGATCTGCTCGGGCGTCTGATCAATGGAAACACGGATGATGTCGGGCGTCGGGTCCAGCGTGGCCAACTGGCTGTCCAGCAGGGTAGGCGGCATGAAGTGGCCTTTCCGCGCGGCAAGCCGTGAGGCGATGAGCTCCTTCGTACCGTCCAGCAGTACAAAACGCAGCGTCTCTGGATGATCGTGGGCGCGCAGCTTGTCTCGATAGATGGGCTTCAGCGCAGAGCAGGCCAGCACGTAATTAGGCGTGAGGTGGCGCATGTCCTCGATGCGCTGGCGCAGTGTGGCATACCAGGGCCAGCGGTCATCGTCATTCAGCGGTGTGCCGGCGGACATCTTCGCTTTGTTGGAAGGAGGGTGGAAATCGTCGCCGTCCTCGAAGACGCCTTCGAGCCTGGCTGCCAGCAGAATGCCGACGACGGATTTGCCGCTGCCGGAAACGCCCATGATGATGATGGTTTTTAGATCGGGGTGGAGCATGATTGAAGGTGTTTTTTGTGACGCTTGACCGTGGGGCATGCCACGCTGAGTGTGCAGGCCGATCCCATGAAATTCCCGACCTTGACCGCTCTTCTGGTGCTCGGCACCGCCTTTGCCACCGCTGAAGACAAACCAGTCTCTGCCAAGCCGGAGGCCGCGAAGGAGATCATGCTTTTCAACGGCAAATCACTCGACGACTGGGAGTCCGTGGACGTCGGCGGCAGCGGGGTGGTGGAACTGGAGGGTGGCCTCATGATCATCAATCAAGGGGAGAATGTGAGCGGTGCCATTTACAAGAAAGCTGCGGCACTGCCAACGACCAACTACGAGATCACGCTGGAAGCCAAGCGCATGCAGGGAGTCGATTTCTTTGTGGGTCTCACCTTTCCCGTCGGCGATGTCAAGCACTGCGCTACGCTGATCTGCGGCGGCTGGGGCGGCAGCGTGACGGGCATTTCCTGCATCGACAGCATGGATGCGTCCGACAACAACACCTCCAGCTACCAGCGCTACAAGGATGACGAGTGGTATGCCATCAAGCTGCGGGTCACCCCGAAAAACCTCAGCGTCTGGCTGGGGGACAAGCAGATCATCGACGAGGACATTGAGGGCAAAAAAATCAGCGTCCGTCCAGGTCCCATCGAAAGCTACCTGCCGCTCTCTCTGACGACCTTCAACACCACGGCGGCGATCCGCAACGTCAAGCTGACGCCGATCACGGAGAAGAAGTGATGAGCCGAGGTTGTGTGATCCGCCTGCTCGTGCTCTCCGCATGTGCAGCCCTGACTTCCTGCCACTCGGTGTTGCGCGTGGAAGTGCCGCGTGCTGAGACCACGCTGAGCAAACGCGGGAAGCGCCACATGGCCGCTCTGCTGGATGAAGTGGCGGCAGGCTGGGACGCCATGCAGCATGGCAAGGCCTCCGCACGTCATGTTGCAGAGGAGCGGTACGAGCGCGCTCTTGCCAAATTCCTGCGTGAATGGGATTCCCATCAAAGTCCACGCTATTGGCAGACCGGCATGGTGTTTGCGTCCAAGCAGCATTCGTTTCAGCTCGAACTGGCCACCCAGACCAATCTCCAGCGTGAAGTGCCGCCCACACAGATCGATCAACTCATGCTTGCTTCCCGCACGAGATCGCATGGCCAAGACACACTTTCGGAACGGCCCGGTCTTGGCGTGCCAGTTGTCGGACACATCGACCGCACAAGTAAAACGCGCAAAGAGCAGCCCTTTCTGCCGCCTAATGGAGGTAATCTCACACTAACCGCTGTTATTGATGTGGCGGACGATGACGGCGATCCAGCCACGCCAAGGCGCTGCCGCCTGCATTTGCACAATGCCCTGAACGTAGAATCAGTAAAGGTTCAGCGGGATGAGCGCCTGCTGGCGGCCAACTTCACGGCAGCCAAGGATCGGGCCTTGTCCAAAAAATCACTTGGGCTGTTTTCATGGCTGGGTCTTTTCTATCCAGAGCGCACTCTGGGGGACTGCCATCTCTATTGCATGGACGTGTATGACCCCCGGCGCATTCCCGTCGTTTTTGTGCATGGCCTCATGTCAGATCCTCACATCTGGCTGAACACAGTCAATGCCATCAGTTCAGATCCCGAACTGCGCGCGAAGTATCAGCCCTGGTACTTCCTCTATCCCACCGGCATGGGCGTTCCTCAAACGTCCGCACGCCTGCGGGCCTCCCTGCGGCAGGCCCGCGATTACTTTGATCCAGATCACAACGATCACGGCATGAATCAGATGGTGCTCGTGGGCCACAGCATGGGCGGATTGCTCAGCCGCATGCAACCAATTAATCCCGGCGACAAACTGTGGGACGCCATGTTCCGCAAGCCGCCAGAGCAGTTGAATGTATCCACGCCAGTGCGTGAGCGACTGGTGAGTACCTTCAAATTCAAACCTCAGCCTGAAGTGAAGCGCCTGGTGTTCATCACCACTCCGCAGCATGGCAGCGACCTCGCTGGCACAAACATCGTGCGCCGTCTCGCCTCGCTCATCCGGCTGCCGGTGGACACGCTGCTGATGTCTGAGCAGCTGCTCACCGGCAACACGGACGCGCTCTCTCCGCAGATTCGCGACTGGGGCTTCTTTGCCTTTCTCAGCATCGGCACCCTGTCCAATCGGCATCCCTTCTATCAGGGCCTGAATGCCGTTCCCATTCCCGTGCCGTACCACTCCATCATCGGACAGTTCGGTCATAAACCCCTGCTCGACAGCTCCGACGGCGCAGTCCCCTACTGGAGCTCGCATCTCGCGGGCGCGAAGTCAGAAAAGATCGTGCCCTGCTGGCATGGCTGCGTCGAGCGTCCGGAAGTCGTTCAGGAAGTTGTGCGCGTGCTGCGCGTGCATCTGCGGGAAGAGGCGCATTGAGCTTTTCAGGTCGGCTTTGCCTTTTTGCGCCCGCTCCCTTCATCTGAACTGACTTGCCCGCATGGAAGCACTGCAAAGTCACGTTCTTGAAATACCATTCTCATGAAACCTTTGTTCCTTTCCAGCCTGCTCGCCGCTGCACTGATGGCTCATGCCGATGAGCTGCCCTTTACCCGGGTGCCTGCTGAATTCGTCGGTCAGTTCTCTCCAGGCAAGTCACCGCTCGTGTTCAATGACGGCAGCCCGGTGAAGACCGCCGAAGACTGGCCCAAACGGCGTGCTGAAATCCTCGCGGACTGGCATGCCATCATGGGCGCATGGCCTGCGGTCATTGATCAGCCCAAGATGGAAGTCTTGGAAACAACCCGGCGGGAAGGGAACATCACGCAGCGCAAGGTGCGCGTCGAGATCGCACCCGGACAAACCGGAGATGGCTACCTCCTGCTGCCTGCAAACACCGGAAAACGCCCCGCAGTCTTCGTCCCCTACTACGATCCCGAAACGAGCGCGGGGCTCAGTGAAAAACCGCTGCGTGACTTTGCCTGGCAGCTGGCGCGGCGTGGCTTTGTTACGCTCTCAATCGGTTCACCCGGTGGCGATGCCCGCAAACCTGTGCTTAGCGCGGCGGCGAAGTACCAGCCGCTCTCTTATCTTGGCTACATAAGCGCAAACATGTGGCAGGCACTGGCCTCGCTGCCGGAGGTCGATGCCCACCGCATCGGCATTGTGGGACATTCGTATGGCGGCAAGTGGTCGCTCTTTGGCTCCTGCCTGTGGGACAAGTATGCCTGCGCCGTGTGGAGCGATCCAGGGATCGTCTTTGATGAAACGCGCGGCAGCATCAATTATCAGGAGCCTTGGTACCTCGGTCTGGATCCGGCCCTCACTCGCAAACCGGGTCTGGTGGCTGCAGACAGCCCGCGCACCGGTGCCTACAAGACGCTCATCGAGCAAGGCCATGATCTGCAGGAACTTCATGCCCTGATGGCTCCGCGCCCATTCCTCGTCTCCGGGGGTGCCGAAGACCCTCCAAAACGCTGGGCCGCGCTCAATCACGCCATCGCCGTGAATCAGCTGCTCGGCGTCGCCAGCCGTGTGGCGATGACGAACCGCGAAAAGCACGACCCCAACGAGGAATCCAACGAGCAGATCTACCGCTTCTTTGAATACTGGCTCAAACCGTGAGCCCCGGGGTGCAGATCCCACACTCAGCCCTCCCGAGTTTTGTGCATTGGAGCGAACGCGGCACTTGACGGGGGGGCGCTCTGTCCACGAAGGTACACCTCCACCACCCCGACCTTTTTTTGTCGAGATCATGCCCGAAAACTCTTCTTCAGCTGCCACTGCCGATTCTGTCATCCAAGCCGCACTCAAAGCGGTGGAGACCCAGCGCACTGCGGTGAAGGAATTTCCAGGCAAGGCTCCCGCTCTGGTACGTGCGCTGCAGGTGCTGGGAGATGCCCAGCGCGAAGCGGGCGACATCTCAGGAGCAGAAGCAACATTTCTCGAAGCACTTGAGGCCGGGAAGGATCTGGAACTACCGGCCGATGTCATGGCCAATGTGCGGACGAGTCTCGCGACACTGCTGGATTTCAGCGGGCGGGAGGCGGAATCACTGCCGTTTTACGAAGAGGCCATCAGCAACCATGAGGCGTTGGGCGGTGAGAACGCCGAGGTGGCGGCCCAGCTGCGCAACAACCTGGCCATGACCTACAAGTGCATGGACAAGTTTGCCCTGGCGGAGCAGCATTATCTGCGCGCGCTGGAGACCCTGGAAAACAAGCGCGGCCGCAAATCGGAGTCGGTGGCCTGTGTGTTCAATAACTTGGGCAGCCTGTACTACGCAGCCGGATTTCCAGATCAGGCCAAGGAAATGTTTGAGGACGGACTGCAAATCCGCATCGAGGTCCTGGGAGAGAACCACCGGGATGTGGCGCAGTCCCTGTGCAATCTCGCCACGGCTTGCCATGAACTGAAGGACAATTTAGCGGCACAGCAGCTCTTTGAGCGAAGTCTGACCATCCTGGAGGCGCAGCTGCCCCAGGAATCCCGCAGCTATGAGGCCATCGGGACCGACTACGTCGCCATGCTTGAGATCATTGGCGAGGAAGGCAAGGCGGGCGCCTTGAAAAAGCGCATGGAAAAGGTGCTGGCGAAAGTTTGATGCACTGTGGCGATTGCCAAACGCAGTGTCCGCATGAAAGGTAGGAGCGGAAATGAGTTCACCACCCCCTTTGCAAGAAAAAACCTGGACCGGCACCGCAGTGTCCGATGGGGTCGCGCATGCGGTGGTGCATGTGCTTAAGGACCACTTTGACGAACCGGACGAGGATAGCATTGAGCCTGGTACAGAAGCGCACCAAATGGAGCGCCTGCATGCTGCGCTGGCGGCGACTGCCAAAGAGATCGAGGAACTTCAGCGCGTCATGGCCGGTGAGCATGGCAGCGCCGAGAGCGAGATCTTTGAAACACACCTGCTGATCCTGCAGGACTCCACGATTTTGAAACAGACGGAAAAAACCGTGCGCGAGCAGCGCGTCTGCGTTGACTGGGCCTACTACAAGCTCATGTGCAAGCACATGGACGCTCTGCGCGGGCTTTCTGACGCCTACTTGCGTGAACGCTTTCTGGACGTGAAAGACGTGACCCAGCGGGTCATGCGCCATCTGCGCGGGGAACTGCTGGACCACCCCATGTTTGATGAGCCGGTGATCGTCGTTGCGCATGATCTGACGCCTTCGGACACCGTGCAGCTCGACCGCACCAAAGTGCTGGGCTTTGCCCTGGAAACGGGCAGCGCGGTATCGCATGCCGCCATCATCGCCCGTTCGCTGGCGCTGCCGGCGGTCGTCAGACTGCATGGCATCTGCGATGATCTGCACAGCGGTGACACCGTGCTGCTGGATGGTGAAGGCGGCTTGTTGATTCAGAATCCAAGCGCTGAAACCCTGGCGCGCTACCGGCTCCGGGAGGAGCAGGCGGAACGTCGTGAGGATGTGTTTCAACTGGAGCGGCACAAACCTTCGCTCACCCGCTGCGGCTCGCCGATCTGCGTGGGTGCGAATGCAGAGTTCATCGAGGAAATGAAGATCGTGGAGGACAGCGGCGCCGAGGAGGTGGGGCTGTTCCGCACGGAGTTCCTGCATCTGGAAAATCCGGATGCCACCGAAGACCAGCTCACCACAGCCTACAGCAAAGTGGTGAAGTCCCAGGCTCCAAAGCGTGTGGTGTTCCGCACTCTGGATCTCGGTGGTGACAAGGTGGATGAGCGTCTCGCCGTGGAGCCGGAGCCCAATCCGTTTCTCGGCTGGCGTGGCATTCGGCTTTCACTGGGCCGGCTGGATTTGTTCAAGCGGCAGCTGCGTGCCCTCCTGCGTGCGGCGGTTCATGGACGCGTGGGCATCATGTTTCCCATGGTCTCCGGCGTACAAGAAGTTCTGGAGGCGAAAGCCGTGCTCAATGAGTGTGCGGATGAGCTCACGGCGGAAGGCGTGGATGTGCCGGACGAGATCGAGATCGGTGCCATGATCGAGATTCCCAGCGCAGCGCTCTCGGCGGATTTGATCGCAGCGGAAGTCGATTTCCTCAGCCTTGGGACGAATGACCTGATTCAGTACACCATTGCGGTGGACCGGCTCAATGACCGCGTGGCCAAACTCTACCAGCCCACCCATCCTGCGGTGCTGCGACTCATCGGCATGTCGGTCAAGGCTGCACGCGCGGCGGGCATCCGCATCGGCATGTGTGGTGAGATGGCGTCGGATCTGACCCTGACCCCTTTGATGATCGGCCTTGGATTGAATGAACTCAGTGTGGCCACCACACAGATCGCGCGCGTGAAGCATGCCGTGCGGCGTCTGGCTGTGCAGGAGTGTGAAGCGCTGGCTCAAGCAGTCCAGAAATGCACCAGCCCGGCCGAGATACGTATTCTCAGCCGGGCTGTGGCGGACAGGAACTATCCCGAATTGTTCGAGTAGCCCGTGGTTTTGGGGTTAAGCGGCGAGCTTGGATTTGCTCTTGCGCACCAGCTTGGCAGGCTTCGGTGCCATAGTGGGGCGGAAGGCATCACCAAAGAGATACTGGCGGGCGCTGTCTACCTGGCCCATCACGCGGCGCTGCCATTTGGTGTATTCCTTGCCCAGGCGTTCTTCGGCATCGTCCTGCTGCAGGGCACAGTCGAGGCTCATGCGTTCAGTGCTCAGTTCCGCCTGGAAGGTGATTTCCGGGATGTGCAGTTCCACGGCTTCAAACATGTCCATCACACGCGCCGCATAGCTGGTGTCCCAGACCTTGTCATCTTCGTCGTAGCAGCTCGTTACCAGGTGGGCGATCAGGTATTCGGCGTTGTCAGAGTAGACCTCCGCCGCATCAATGACCGAATCAAAGCTCTCACGATCAACGGTGACCGGCAGGACTACGGAGAGGGCCACGCCCGCTGCTTGGAGGATCTGGTCCATCTCACAACCTTGGTAGAATTTGTTGAAGAACTCGCCGAGGCCGGTGCTCACGTCCAAAATAGTCAGGGGGGAGGCATCGACATGCGCGAGGAAGGATCGCGGTGTCAGTGAACTGGCGTCAAGGGCGGTGACACCCGAGGCGGAATGGGAATCCTCTTCGGTGAGGGAGAGGAGTTGATGAGAGACACCATACTGCTGGAGGTAACGTTGGAAGCAGAGCGCCAGGGTGCTCTTGCCGGTGCCGGGATAATCGTTCTGGATGAGGATGAGCTTCTTCATAATGATTTTCTTAAATTACAAAGCTATTATGATAAATAAAGTAAGCATTGCAAGAATAAACATTTCACATTTCCATAATTTCAATAGAGTAAGGGTATCTTTAGGAGCTAGGATCGAGTAAATTCAATGCTTGGAGCCTCATTCCCGCCCTTTTCGCTCTCACGCGAAAAAAGTTAAACAAACCCCACGTTTAGCACCCCTCTCGACATGGGTTACGTTTGAAAATCCCGTTTAACCGTCTAATTCAGGCTGAAGCCGCCCTTGCGAAGCGAAAAGGAGGCTCTAATATCGCCCTCGGAACACCTCCTACCCCGTGGTGTAATGGTAACACAGGAGATTTTGATTCTCTCGTTCAAGGTTCGAATCCTTGCGGGGTAACCACTCAGAAGAAGCGGAATTATTGATTAAAGGGAAGGTGACGATTGTTTCGTCCTTTTGGCATAATTCGGAATATCCGATTGAGGCACAGATCACTACTGATGAGCAGCCGCCTTGTGCTTCATCGTGCTGCGGTTGTGGCGGCGTCCGTAAAGCTTTCATCCGTCAGCGTCTTCAGAAAGGCCACCAGATCGGTCTTCTCCTGTGCCGTGAGTTGAATGCCCGCCTCCGGATGCTTGGCAAGGTTCGGATCCAGCGTGGCGGTGCGTCGCACACCGCTGCTGTAATGCTCCACCACCTCCTCCAGCGTGGTGAAGCGGCCATCATGCATGTAGGGCGCGGTGCGGGCGACGTTGCGCAGGCTCGGCGTTTTGAATTTCCCACGGTCAGCAGCGTTTTGTGTCACTGCCATGCGGCCCAGGTCATCATTGGCCAGTTCAAGCCCGTTGTTGGCAAACAGCTGGCTCGTGAACAGCGTGCCGCCATGGCAGTGAAAGCAGTCAGCACCGCGCAGCCCGCGTTTGGGATCAAACTCCGTCACGAAGAGCTGCAGCCCGCGCTTCTCGCTTTCGTTCAGTTCTGCCACCTTGCGCACCGCACGGTCAAATCGTGATTCCTGTGAAACAAGTGTGAGCAGAAACTGCTCCAGTGCTTTCGCCACTCGCTCGGGCGTGATCTCTGCCGTGCCAAAGGCTTTGGCAAACGCCTGCTTGCACTCCGGATCCGCACTGAGCTTGGCGATGACGTTGGGCAGCGTCTCATTCATCTCATGCGCGTCCTGGATCGGCATCAGCACCTGCTCACGCAGCGTCGCGGCACGGCCATCCCAGAAGAATGACTGCTGCCAGGCCAGATTGAACAAGGCCATCGCATTGCGCTTTCCCGTCTGCTGCTGTGCGCCTGTGCTGAAACGCCGCGCATCGGCAAAGGCATGTGTTTGATCATGGCAGGATGCACAGGACTGCGTGCCGTTGATCGACAACCGCGTCTCATGAAACAACTGCCGGCCCAGCGCCACGCCCTCCTGCGTCAGCGGATTGTCGGCCGGCAGCTGCACCTGTGGAAAACGCTGCGTCATCGCCGGCGTCAGGGCATGGGTGCCAGCAGGCAGGGGAGCTCGCGCCGTCGCAAACGTGGGGGTCTGATACACGTCGTAATGCATGCTGCGCATCCGGAATGCCTTCTCAATGTTCGTCTTGAGCTTGGTCGCCAGTGCATCGCCAGCGCGTGAATGGGTCGAGGTTCCATCCTTGTCAAAGTCGATGCCCGCCAGCGCTTGTTGCACATCAAACTCCAGCGCCAGCGTCACCGGGCGCCCGCCGCGAAATGCCACCGGCAGCTCCACCGTCATCAACTGCGGCGCGTTGGCGATGTGATATGAGAACCCGTTTTCCTTGCCCTCTTTCGAGAATCGGCCTTCGAGCGCCATGAAAATGTAGCCGCCCTGCCACCCCCAGTGCAGGCCATTGACCTGAGGATTCAGCGCATGATCCGGCGCATAACGATTCGGGTCCGATTTGTTGGTGGTCTCATCCACACCGATGCGAAAGCGGATGCCCTTGTACTCGCCCGCCGGGATGCCTGAGACCTTGGCGGTCAGTCGGCCTGCCGCCGTGCTCAGGAACGCAAACCAGTCCTTTGATTCCATCCAGGTGTCGTCCGCCCTCTGCAAAGCCAGCCCTGAGAGCAGGCAGTCAAGTCGAGTCACCTGTGCCTCCATCCCTGGGGTAAGCAGCTCATTCAGCCGCAGCGCCTCACCATGAACCATCGGCATCACCTCCAGTTGCAGGTCCTGGCCCGCAGCAGGCAGCGTGAGCAGCAAAGCACCGCAGTACACCATCGCCCGTTTCCAAGACCTTAAAGGCATCTTGGAAAGCAGGGTTTTCTTGAAGATGCGGTGCATAAAATGACGATCTTTATCGTTAACGGCACACTTTCTATAATCAGCATAGACTCACAAGTCAGGTAATTGTAAGATAGAGACACGTTCTCGGGAGCTCAGGCGGTTCTGCCAAGTGTGATGCCTTACGTCTGCTCACGCGAAGGCTCGCAGGTCCCTAATTAACCTCATTTAAAATTAAGGATTCCCGGTTGGCTTGACGTTGTCAGACTCCATGAAGAACACTCTTTTGTTCTGGCTCCTTTGCCTCAACTTCGTCGCGCTTGTGCAAGCGGTCTCGGCTCCTGCAAAAGATGACAAGGAGGGGAATGGCCCGGTGGTAAGCTTGGATGCAGCGGGACCAGAGATTTTTCCGCAGAGCTGGCTTTCTGCATCGGTGAATGCTCAGGCGACGACTTTGGATGCGCCGCAGCGCCCACGATCTCAGGAAATCGTGGAGCGGGCGCTGGCGAAGTATCCTGCGGCTGTGCTGCGCAGGCATCTGCAGCGGGTTTATGTGGTGCAAAAGCTGGCCTACAGCGGAGTGCCGACGGGGGGGACGAATTCCCGCTGTGCGGTGTATCTGGCGAACTCAGGCAAAGTGGCAGATGCGGTGCTGGAGGGAATTTTTCATGCGGAGTTTTCCAGCATCCTGCTGCGCAACCTGCCGCAACAACTCGACACGAAGCGGTGGCAGGAGATCAACCCGCCTGACTTCCGCTATCTCGGCAGCGGAGTGCAGGCGATCAAGCAGCAGAAGGCGTCCCAACGGCTGGATGCGGATCTGCAGGCGGCAGGTTTTCTGCACGCTTATGCTCAGGCCAGCTTGGAGGAGGACTTCAATTCGATCGCCTCACGCTTGCTCATGGGCGATGAGGCGCTCTGGCGCGCTATGGCGCAGTATCCAAAGGTGAAGGAAAAGGCCGGGCTCGTGATGGCCTTCTATGGCAGGCTCGATCCACAATTCATGCAGGCATGGTTTGAGGCCTTGCGTCGGGCGGCGCAGTGAGCCGATTCCGTTTCGACTTACCCAATCCGACGACGGCGGCGCAGTGTCCATGCGATGCCGAAACTGGCGATGAGGAGGGCACCGCCGGGCTCAGGAACAGGGGCAAAAGAGCCGATGGTAAGGCCGTCCTGCCAGTTGTTCGGGTCCGCGTAGTTGTAGAAGGTGTTGACGGTGAAGTAGCCGTGCTGGACGGCGTAGGTGGCGAAGAAACCCGAGGAATCCTTGGATGCGACGTCGCTCAAAATGCTCTGAAAAATGGCGGAGCGTGCGTCATCCGTAGCATTGCCCAGGCCTGCGTAATAATCCTGGTAGTCACTCAGGTTCGTGAAGTCCGACTTCGGGGGCTTGCCTTCCGTCTGGGAGAGGAAATCCTGCACGGCATACATCGCGTTGTAAAAGGGGTCGTTGTTCGAGAAATTGTGGTAATCGCCGCTCTGCTCGGTGAAGATGCCCGAAGCTCCTGCCAGGGTGTTCCATGGCAGGTAAGTGTCGAGAACGTACTCCATGACGGTGACCTGTTTCGGCACTATGCTGGCGTAGAAAGTGGGGTCGGAAAGGTAGATGTTGTTACGTTCAACGTTCTGCACCGTCCAGCCATCCTGAAACGACAAGGTCTGTGCAGTGATTGTCTGGTTGCTCAAAGCAGCCGCTCCTGGCTCGATGCACATCCACCAGTAGGTCTGGCCGCCAATGACATACTGGCCGATCGCATCTCCGTTGTTGTCCAGTCCGGTCACACTGACGGTGTCAGCCGCAGCCGTGACGGTGCAGGCCGCAAATACCAGTGTAAATAACCTTCGGAATGTCATGAGTGTATGAAATTTATGGTGTTGGTTCAATAAATCTAGGCTTAATTTATGAAAATTATCAAAATGTAAAGCCTTGGCATGCCGTGGCACCCCCATTTCTTGGCCAAACCACCGGCTTGCCATCAGCAGGCGCTGCCCTAGGCTGCCAGTTCTGATGTCGCGTTCGTTCCAGCTCCTTCCGGGGTGGTTTACAGTCTCATGCATCGCTGCCTGTTGCCTCCTGGCTGACCTTTTTATCTTCAAGGGGCCGGTCTATAAGCACTTGATGCGGGGGCGGGAGGATGGACGGGGAATGGCCGCAGAGGTGTATGGCCTGCCAATCACTCGGCAGGATTTAGAGGAAGCGATGCGGGAGCACTTGTGGAAGCACAATGAGTCCTGGGCCAGTCTCGGTCCCGAGGCGCGCAAGCAGACACGCTGGCTGGCGCTGGAAAATTTGGTGAACGACCGCATCCTGCGTGCCTGCCGCAGCTTGAGCGTCTTGGAAGCTGGGTCATCCAAGGCCGCTGCAAAGCTTGAGGCAGAGAGAATGCAGCGCCAGTTTGCCACTGCTGCGGAGTTTCCCAAACGTCTGGCCGCCCAGCAACTGACGCCAAAGTCGCTGGAGGCCCGGATCTACGACGCTCAGCTCGATGAAGCATGGATCGCCGAAAAAATTCAGCCCCGCCTCAAGGACCTGTCGGAGCAGGAGGTGCGTGCCTGGTATGACGCATTCAAGGAGACACTGCGCATCCCGCAGGCACAGCATGCAGCGCACATATTCCTCAGTCGGCACGATCACACGAAACCGAACCGTGAGGTGGAAATCCGTGAGATCCAGCGCCAGCTGCTGGCCAAGGAAAAGACCTTTGCTCAGCTTGCGGAGGAGCATTCCGATGATGAACGGAGCAGAGCACTTGGGGGCGACCTCGGCTGGTTCACGCGGGAACGCATGCCGACGGATTTCATCACTGCCGTTCAGAAGCTTAAAATCGGCCAGTTCAGCGAACCGGTGCAGACTCAGCTCGGCTGGCACATCATCATCGTGCTGGAGCGCCATGCTTCATGGCTGCCGGCTTTTGCAGAGGTGAAAAGTGAGATCACGGCGCTGCTCACCAGCAAACGGCGCGTGGAGGCGGTGAAGAGTCTCCTGGCTGAATTGCGGAAGAACTCGCAGCAGCATCTGCTTTATCACGCCGATGTCATTGATCAGTCCGTACCGGCTCCCTGAATGACGGCCGTTGCGCAGTGGGAAATGCGCGCTAAGGGCGTGGGCATGAAACAAAACGTTGGCATTCTCGGGCTCGGCATCATCGGCAGCCGTGTGGCGGACAATCTCCGCAAAGCGGGGCATGAAGTGTTTGTATGGAGCCGCAGCGCGCGCCCCGTGCCTAACTTCCTGGCCTCACCCCATGAAGTGGCCGGGGCGGCGGGCATCATCCAGATTTTCGTGCGTGACAGCGCGGCGCTGATCGAGGCGATTGAGGACATGAAACCCGCGCTCAAGGCCGGGCATCTCATTCTGAATCACGCCACGGTGAGCAAAAAGGCCACGCTGGAAGCCGCAAAACTCGTCGAAGAGAGTGGTGCTGCATTTCTCGATGCACCCTTCACCGGCAGCAAGATGGCCGCGCAGAACGGCAAGCTTTGCTACTACATTGGCGGCAGTGATCTGCTGCTGGAGCGTGCCCGGCCCGTATTGGCTGCCAGTGCCGCCAAGATTCTGCCTTTGGGCGGCATTGGCGATGCCATGGTCCTCAAGATCGTGACCAATCTCGTCTCTGCCGTGATCGTTGAGGCGGTGGCCGAAGCGGCGGACATCACGAAGGCCAATGGCATCTCGCTCGAACGCTTGCATGAGGCGCTGGAATCAAATGCCAATTACTCCACCCTCATCGGCATGAAGCTCCCCGCCATCATCAAGAGCGACTTCGAGCCTCACTTCGCCCTGCGCAACATGCTCAAGGACGCCGACTTCGCCCGCGAACTCGCCGCCGAAGCGAAGCTCAAAACCCCAGCCCTCGACTGTACCGCCGCTGCCATGCGCGCCGGAGTGGATGCCGGCAAAGGCGATCTCGACTTCAGCATCATCGGCCAGCGCTGACACTGATTCGTCCTCGATCACAGCGCCGCGATACAAGATCCCAAGTCACAACCCCACCTCCGCCCCAGCGCCAGCCTCTTCGTACGTAGTTCGGGCTTCAGCCCGTTCTGGAAGCCCCGCATCACCCAAGATTCGAAACCAGCCAAAGCACGTATTGTAGTCCCGGCTTCAGCCGGTCCGGAAGCCGCCCACAGTCCCATTCCACCCATCAGCCGATGCCCTCCCCCATGACTCACCGCGCCTTCACTTTCCTCCTCTTCCTCACCAGCTTCACCTTCGCTCACGACACCCTTGCTCCCTCTACACCCAGCGGCGATCGCATGAAGGTCCTCGTCTTTTCTGGCGCCGCCTATTACCGGCACCCCGACATACCCGCCATCAACCGCTGGCTCGTTCTGCTCGGCCACGAGAACGGATTCGATGTGGACATCACCGAGAGCCCAAAAGACCTCGTGCCAAAGGTGATCGCAAACTACGATGTGCTGCTGCTCAATAACGCCAATGAACTCGACAAGATCATCCCCGAGGCCCAGCGGCAGTCGGTCGAGGCCTGGTTCGCGAGCGGGAAGAAAGGTGTCGTCGGCCTCCATGCGGCGCTCGTGCATCAAACCAGCTGGCCATGGCTGAACCAGTTGGGCGGCTGCGATTTCAACAGCGACTCGGATTTCTCCAAGGCAAAAGTAATCGTCGATCCCGCCGCAAAAGATCATCCCGCCGTGAAAGGCCAGCCTGCGGAATTTTCCATCGAGGCGGACTGGACGAATCATGACCGCAGCGTGACCGGACTGTCCGGCTTCCAGGTGTTGCTGCGCGTGGATGAGAGCACCTACACGCCGGTGCGCGATTATTTCATGACGCGCGGAGGCAAGCCGATGGGTGCGGATCATCCCATCGCCTGGACGCATGAGCTGGCGGCGGGCGGCCGCTTTTTCTACACCGAGTTCGGCCACGATCTGCGCTCACTGAGCACGCCCTTCGTCCGCCACCATGTGCTGGAAGGAATCCTCTGGGCTGCAGCGCTCAGAAAAACCGAAGCCAAGGCGGCGAAGTGAATCGCATGCCATCAAACAATACGATCATGATGCACACACGCACGCTTGCCTCAATCCTTCTGCTCTCCTTCACGGGCTCAGCAACCGCCGCCGATGAACCCGCTCTCTGGGATTTGGCGAAGAATGAAATCCCTGCGGCGCAGCAGTCGGGCTCCGTGGAAAAAGCAGACGGCCTGGTGAAGCTGCGCGATGGCGCATCGTTCGCCGTGCCCGGGGAAGCTTTTCCTGATCAGAAGAACTTCACCGTGCAGGTCACGCTTTCGCTCGATGCGCTGGTACAGGATGCTGTCTTCACTGTGATGAACAAGCAGAGCGGCGACAAGGACGATGGCTTTGCCATGTTCTTCAACTACAAGGACAAGCCCAATTACGCGCGGCAGGTGAACTCCGTCGTGAACAAGATCCTCATGGTCGGCGGTGCAATCAATGGCCGCAACGAGCCGGAGATCAACAAGCCCGTCACCTTCACCATGGCTGTGCGCAACGGCCTGGCGACCTTCTACATCGATGACGCTCCCATCAAAAAATGCTTCATGGAGCTCATCCCGAACGACGGCCCGATGTGGATCGGTCGCAACGACAATGCGAAGGCCAAAACCATGCCGGTGACGGTGCATGGCGTGAAGGTCTTCGGCCCCGCCTACAGCTATGTCTCCAAGAAGGAGCACACGGGCGAGTTCCCGCGCGGCGCGGTGGCCGGCAAAGGCTGGGCTTTGGACGTTCCAAAGATCGAGCACCCGGAATGGCCGAAGGTGCTGATCTATGGCGACTCCATCTCGGGCGGCTACAGCGGTCCTTTCATTCCCGAGATGCTCAAGCAGCACGTCTATGTCTTCCACTGCGTCCACTTCGTGGGCGGTGACGTTCCCGAGCAGGCGCTCACGGAGATGGCAGGACGTTACAAGTTTGACGCCGTGGTCTTCAACAACGGCCTGCACTCCCTGGGCTGGACGCCGGACAAAGTCTCTGACGCTCTCGTGCTGGAGCGCATGCAGAAGCTGACACGCTGCTTCAAGACCGGCGCGGCACAGGCCAAAATCTTCTACCTCATGACCACGCCGCATACCGCAGCACGTCCCGCACCGGACAAACCCGTCACCGCCTTTGGCGACAAGAACGACGTGGTGCTGCGGCTCAACGCGCTTTCCGCCCAGGTGATGAAGCAGGAGGGCATCGAAGTGATCGATGCCTATGCTTTGCTGGCCGCGCACCTCGAACTCGCCGCTGGCGATAATTTCCATTGGCAGTCGCAGGCGTATCAACTGCTCAGCCAGGAGATCGCCGGGCGGGTCCTCTCTGTGCTGGGAAAAGGGAAGTGAGCAGGATTAGAAAGCAGCTCTGAGGACTGAGGCCCGTCATCCTCAGGGTTTGGCCTCGGCGGCGGGGACAGGTTCAACCGGTTTGCTAAACGTGCGCGTAGGGGCATCGATGAACACATCCATCTGCTGACCGACAAACAGAGGCAGATCACCTCGGGTGAAGCTGAAGATGACCTGCAGCACCCGGGTGTCCACGCGTTCGGTGCTGTCTCCGGTGAGGGAGCGCTTGGGCAGAACGTAAGGCTCGAAACGAACAAACTTCAACGCGGTGCTGATGTCCTTGTTGCCGCGCAGGCAGCCCGTTGCCACCGCGCCGTTGCGGATGCGCCAGGCATCGTCCTCATCCACATCGACGCGCACGTGCAGGGGCTCCACATTGCCAAGCATGATAAGCGGTGTGCCCAGCACGCCAGCGGGTGCGTATTCGCCAAGGTGTACCTTGAGCTGAAGCACCTCGCCGTCCACCGGGGCGCATACGGTGAGCTTTTCGAGTTCGGTGACGGTGCTGGCAAGCTGCGCTTTAGACTGGGCAAGCTGCGCTTCGACAATGCGTACTGTGTTGCGGCGTTTGTTGGTGTCCTCAACGCTCACCGCTCCCTTGTCAGTGATGTTCTCATTGAACGCGAGTTCGTCCTTGGCATCGGCAAGCTGCGCCTCCACCACTTTGACGGCGCTCTCACGCAGTGCGATCTCTGCACGGAGGGTGCGGTCATCCAGCGTGAAAAGGGGGGCCCCCGTCTTCACCCGGCTGCCAATCTGCACATAGATGCGTGCCACGACGCCACCCACCGTGGTGCCAATGGCGATGTTTTCCGTGCTGGCCTCAATGATGCCTGCGCCTGCGACAAAGATCTTGTAAGGCGAGTGCGCCGGCTGAGAAACCGGTGCTGCGGGCGCGGTCTTCTTTGCGCCCTTGATGGCAACAGCAATGCCGAGAAAGATGCCGCCAAGGGCCAGGATGGGGAGCAGATATTTACGAATCATGGCTTTAGAGTGGTTAAAATTTCAGATGCAGAGGCTGCGGGTCTCTGCGGTGTTTCGATGCCGGTGATGCGCCCGTCCTCCATGCGTGCAATGCGGTCGGCGAACTCATAAATGCGCGCATCGTGAGTGACGACGATCAAGGCGCGATTGCTGGCCAGCGCCAGACCGCGCATCAGCTCCATGACCTTGCGTCCGGTTTCACTGTCGAGCGCACTGGTGGGTTCATCACACACGATTAAATCCGGCTGGTGCACCAGCGCACGGGCAATCGCGACGCGCTGCTGCTGGCCACCGGAAAGATCCACCGGCGAGGACTCCAGCATGCGTTCATCGAAGCCAACCTTGCGCAGCATTTCACGCGCCTCCGCCACGGCCGGTTTGCGCTTCATGCCCTTGATCACCAGCGGCGTGGAGACATTCTCTGCTGCTGTGAGCGTGGGGATCAGGTTGAAGGCCTGGAAGACAAACCCGATATGTTCGCCCCGGAAACGGGTGGTTTCCTGTTCCGTCATGGAGAGGTAATCATGCCCAAACACCGAGCACTCGCCGCCATCACGCCGCAGCACGCCGGCGATGGTGGAAATCAGCGTCGTCTTGCCGCAGCCAGAAGGGCCGACAAGCATCAGGAGTTCTCCGGTGCGCACTTCGAGATCCACGCCTCGCAGCGCCTGAAAGGCCGCCGCGCCGGTGCCAAAGGTCTTGGTGACACCCTTGCAGCTGACTGCGATCTGCTGGGCTGGCGGTGTGTGGGTGGGGTCGGGCATGAGAGTAGGCATCAACTGCGGAACACAACAGCAGGCTCCAGTTTCATCACTTTGCGAATGCTCAGCGCCGCCGCAGAAAGGCAGATGATCAAGACTGCAGCCGCAGTGATCAGCAGCAGCTGCCAGGGCAGGTAAAACGCGATCTGGGTGCGCCCGCTGAGCAGCGCTCCCCACGCCGATGCAAGGCCAACTCCCAGGCCATAGCCAATGGCCCCCACGATCAGCGCCTGCAGAAGAATCATCTTGAGCAAGGTGCTGTTCGTCGTGCCCATGGCCTTGAGCGTTCCGAAGTAGCGCAGATTATCGAGGGTGAAGTTGTAGAAGGTCTGGCCTGATATCGTGATTCCAACAATGAATCCCAGCGCAACCGCCGTGAGGAAGTTGATCGGCATGCCGGTGTACTTCAGATAGTAGTAAAAGGTGAGCTCTTTAAATTTCGCGGGTGTGTAGGCCATGAGACCGGTCGCCTCCCGGATGCGGTTGCATACCACCTCCGGATCTTCCCCCGCAGCTGCCTTGGCGATGACAAAAGACAGCAGCCTGCGCTCCTGCGGCGCGAAGGTGGTTGCGCGCGAATAAGTGGTGTAGATGACCGGGTTCGCCTGGAAAGTCTCCGTGATTTTGCAGATGCCCACCACAAACACCCGGTGGTCGTTCAACTCCAGCGTGTCGCCCACTTTCAGCGGAATGCGGGTCCCATCGGGTCCGCTCCTGGCGAGCTTGCCATGTGCCCCGACGGTATCCACAATGACGCCGTCGTTGCGGCGAAGGTCGGAGATGCTGCCGGAGAGCATCTGCGGCGGTCCGCCGATGAGCGTCTCATCATCCAGTCCGATCGTGATGCAGGTTTGGAAGGTGCCATTGTCCAGCCGTGCGCGCAGCGAGCCCTTGTAGAGAGGCACCGCCCATGCCACGCCCGCCACTCCACGAATGCGAATCACCTTGGTGTCTTGCAGGGGTTTGATGTCATCAATGTACTGCACCTGCGGGTCCACCACCCAGATGTCCGGCAGCGCCACATCCGTGAGAAAGCTGAAGGTGCGTGACATGACACCGGCGAAAATCGCCGATTGCTGTGTGATCAGCAAAGAGGCAAAAGTCAGTCCAATGATGATGCCAATGTACTTGGCTCGGTCACCGATGAGCATTTTCAAGGCGTAGTAATACATCCCGTCGGCTACCTTGTAGACGCATCCCCGGTTATCAATGGGTAGTATTACTCCATTATTGTGAAATCACCGATATCATGTTTTCAGGAGGTCACATGGCAAAGAGCGTGCATTCTAGCTTGCACGAATGCACTGCGCTGATTGGTATTTCAAAAATCATGCCCGTATCATTGAATTCCGACGAACCTAATGCCCCGCTCCCGCAGGAGCCATTGGGGGCATCGTCATCCCGGCCGTGGTTGATCTGGCTGGTGGGAGCAGCAGCCTGTGGAGCCTTGATTTTGGTGGTGACGCATCTCACCGAAGAGGAGGATTTTCTGCGCTTGTTGCAGCAGATCGATCTATCCTGGCTCGCTCTCGCGCTGCTGCTGCAATCAGGCACTTACATGCTGCAGGGCATCGTGTGGCGCGTGGTGGTCAGCGCAGGAGGGCAGGGGCTTTCATTGGGCAAATCCTTTGAACTGAGTTTGGCGATGCTGTTTGTGGACCAGGCGCTCCCATCCGGTGGCATCAGCGGCGTGGCCGTGGTGTCCGGTGCTCTCTCTCGTCTGGGCATGCCCAGTGCCGTGGTGGCCTCTGCGGTGCTGGTGGATGTGGCCTTGTATCATCTGGCCTATGCCACCTGCATGGCATTGGCACTGGGTGTGACTCTCTATCACGCCTACCTGCCCGGGTGGGTGGACGCGGCCATGCTGATCTTTCTGCTGGTTGAGCTGGGTGTGGTTGCGTTTCTGATCTACCTGCCAAGCGGCGGCGTGAACTGGGTGAAAACTCGGCTGCGTCGATTCACCAAAATGACGCGGTTGCTGCAGTGGGTGGAGCACGCACCTCCAGGCTCCTTTAAAAATCACCAGGTGCTGTTACTGGCCTTCACCATGCACGCGCTGATCTTTGTGCTGGATGCCGCAACGATCTGGGTTGCAGCTCGGGCACTGGGCGTTACGGCATCCCTTGGCGGCGTGTTTTCCAGCTTCATGGTTTCAAACCTGTTCCGCACCATCGGCATCATACCGGGTGGCTTGGGCACCTTTGAAACGGCTTCGGTCATGGCGTTGAGAAGCATCGGCATGCCGCTTTCCGTGGGACTGTCAGCGACACTTCTGTTTCGGGGGCTCAGCTTTTGGCTGCCCATGATTCCCGGCCTCGTTTGCTCACGGCGGCTCCTGCGGAAGCCTCGTGAATAACCCAATCAAGATCAATGTCGAGCAGGTGAATTTTCATGCGCTTGATCTGTCAGTCGCTGCTGCAGAATTCCAATGACGCACTGTCCGTTCAAAAAGCCGTCAGCGCAGCTTGATTGATACTGGATTCAAGTAGAGACGGCGACGTGGATTCGCGCATGGACACAACGTGAAATCACGCGCTTGATGGTTGTACACATCTCCAGCGATGAACAAGCACGCCACCAACTTGGAATGCTCTCTGGCCTGTCCTTGGAAGGATACCTGCCAGTGTCTCCGGCTTCTTGTGAAGCAGAGCGTCGTTCTGGGGGGGCATCTGGGCGGTGCGCAGCTCTCAGGAGTACGGGCGATGTACTATCCGCATGAACTGCCACCGTGCGTGAAACCAGATGGCAGTCTGCACTGGGACAATCTGCAGGATGATCCTGAAGACATACTTCTGCCGTGGGGAGAAGACTGCGATGGTTTGTGAGGCATGTGCGCTGCTTGGGCAGCCTCCCTGTCTTTGGCAAAACAAACTTAACGGGCCTGCGGCGCTCTTGCGGCATCTTTCTCACAGCATATTTCGAAGGCTTTAAGTACACCGAGTCCGAGGAGAACCGGTGGCAGCAGCCGGGTCGCGATGCCTGCTGTCACTCCGGCCAGCAGGCGTGGCGGCAGCATGTTCAGAAAAAGACCCGTGCCCAGCGCCACCACCGTCGCCTTCGTCGGCTCCCGGCGTACATAATCTTCAATGCGCTTCAGCGTTTGATGAAGGGAAAGCTCGGCTGCGTGCGGTGGCGATTGAGGATTCATGACGGTTTAAAAGTATTCCATCTCGCTGTCGTGGCTTCACGCATCTTGCGTGATCCTGGGCGCAAGATGCGCTCAGGAAGCCCTGATTGCCACCTTATTTTGACAGCCGTTCCAGCACATTTTGGGTGATGCGCATTACCGATGCATCACCTCCCTGCAGGCCATGCGCCCAGTCGGTGGTCGCGGCGGTGAAGACGGTGCCTCCACGCGTGTAGAGGCCCAGGCAGGCCGCGCCCGTGCGGCCGGTTTCCCATTTCTCATACCATTCCGCATCATCAGGATGCCAGCGCACCGGACAGGTGGCGAGAACTTCAAAGGTCTTGGGCGTGCCATCCTTGCAGGTGGGGAAGGGCTGGCCCTTCTTCCACTCAAGTTCACAGCCATCGCATTCATAACCGACGATCGTGTCCTTGCCGCCGAACTTGTCTCCATGCTTCAGGTTCGTACCAGCAAAGATCCAGTGCTCCGGGCGGTGCACCTCATACTCCGCCGGCTCAGTCATGAACTGGCCATGGCTTTTACGGTAGCCGCCCCAGAGGAAGCCCACCCCCGTCATTTCGTTCTCAGGGCGCTTCAGCAGATGATGACTCCAGAGCGTGCTGACGGTCTTGAAATCATGTGACTGATACACGGGATCCAGGTGGTAGTTCTGCTTGCAGCAGGTGAAGGCGCGGCCGCTGTCCTCGGCTCGGATCTGCCAGCAGCAGGTGTTCCCGCTGAAGAAGGCCACGTTGCCACCTTTGCCGATCCAGGCTTCCAGGTTGTCGCGCATCGGCGTGCTCCAGTATTCGTCATGTCCCACACTGAGGACCAGCTTGTAGTTGGCGAGAATCTCAGGGCGAAATTCCAGATCGTCATTGGCGGCAAATTCGAGCACATGACCATTTTTTTCCGCCCATTGCACAAAGGGCAGCTCCCATCGGCTGAACTGTGAGGGGCCGGGCCGCTCGAAGCTCACGCGATGGCCCTGATTGTTCGAAAGGCTGCTGTAGGCATACACCGAGAAGCCGCCCCAGTTGTTGTACGCGTTGTAGGTGTTCGTGCAAAGCTGCAGCAGGATCTTCGAGGTCGTTCCCGGCTTGGCCTCACGCACGATGAACCACGCACTGCTCTCTGCGGTTCGCTTGCCGCGGTGCGTCCATTTGCCACCTGCATCCGCAGCACGGAGGATCACCTCATAATAGCCGGATTTCCACGCGGCACCGCTCGGCACTCGGATGCTTTCCGGCCAGCGGCAGCCATTCGCCGAAGCATCCTCCGGCACGGGATAAGCGACTCCGGGCACGTCGGATTTCTTCCACACCACCTCTCGCGTGGCACCCAGTCGCGCCACTTCGATTTCATACTTCGCCGCCGTCGTGCTGACATGGATCGGGATTTCCTCGCCCTGGGAAATACTGCGCTGCCCGGCATAGCCTTCGATGAAAAGCGAAACGGGTTCCGCCGCTTGCAGAGATGAGATGGCGAGAAGGAGAGCGATGGTGCAGCGCATGTGATGGCTACGTGACAGAGGGGCTGCCGCTTTCAGCAGGCATGGTCAGGCTGCTCGAAAAGAGATCATGAGCTGAGGGCGAAGCTCTTGATGGGAGCTGGCATGACAGGACCACGCATCACATGGTTGCTCATCCAGGCTCTCCACACGTGCTCCCGCATTTGCTCCTGGAAGGAGCAGAGAAATTAGCCGGTGGTGAAGCGAGGCTAGCCGAGCGAGAACCACCGGATTACGCCAACCTTGTGCGCAAGATCAAGGCCGCATGCCGGAGGTATGCGAGAAGCTTTCATTCACCCAGCGTTTACGAAGAGTTGGCGGACGCCTCTCGCATACCTCCGGCATGCGGCTCTGAGCGCTAGGTATGTCGTTCACCTGGCCCGGTGGTTCCCGCTGCACCGCTGCGCGGTTCCGCTCCACCTCCGGCTAATCTCTCCGCTCCCTCCGGGAGCCCGGCAGAATCAACCTGAGTGATGTAAAGAGGGCGTCATCCTATGATGCGAGTTCCAAAAAGAGTGCCCGCAATGAACGACAATAGGACTATTGCCTGTGGTATTTCATAGAACTCATTCAACATTACGCATCGCCGTGGCAATCACACGCTCTGTCTGTGTGCCCGGTGCGCGCTCGGTGAGAGTCGCCGCATCCCGGCTGCCGATGCGGGTCGGGCGCAGAATGTAATGACGGCCTGTGATGGCGATGAAACGGATGGCTTCGAAGCTGTACGGTCTGCAGACGTCGATGACATCGAGAACCGTCTCCCCGGGTGGCAGGCGAAAATGATCGTTCAACCGCCAGAAAGCCGTCGGTTGATGATTGATGAAAAACGGCGAAACGGCCCGGCCCAGGCCCATGAAGCCACGCCATCCCGGTGGATTTTTGGAAACCAGAGTGGCATGGGGACGCTGCGCCGGCTCATTTCGAAAGACGTTCGGCGACTCACATCCCGTGACAATCAAAGGCCCAAGGACGCACGCCAGCAAGCGAAGCATGGAGGAACGATTCATCATGACTGGCATCACCAGAGGTACTTTGGAAAACTGACCTCGAACCTGACGATACTACTGCTCTGTCTCAGACAGTTTCGCAGCTTCGCGTTTCAGGATGCGTCCCACGCGATGCTTCGCCAGGTACACCTGCGCCGCATTCACCCCCAGTTCCTTCTTCACACGTTCGGGGCTCCAGCCCTTGAGCACGTAGCAGGAGAAAATCTGGAACTGACGCGGCGAAACCAGCGCACGCACTCTCCGCAGCGCAATGTCCATCACCTTGTCCTGCCACTCCTTTTCCCAGAGTTTTTCCAGAGCCACACCATTCGGATCGGCACAGCGGTCAATCGGTGCGGTTCTGCGCTCGTCGGTTTCGTCGGCGTAGAGATTGGTTTCGCGGCTCTGCTGTTTTTTGCGTCGGCGGAACTGGTCCAGAATACGCCAGCGGGCCTGGTTGAGCAGGAAGGATTTGAAGGAACCAAGGCTGGTGTCGAACTTCTTCTTCTGGAGGTTTTTGGCCACGCCAATGAATGTTTCCTGCACCACATCGTTGGCCTCGTCATCACTCAGGCCAGTCTTGCGGGCCACGTGAAAAACGAAACCCGAATACGTTCGGTAAAACTCATCCCAGCTGGCCCAGTCATCCCAGTTGTCCAGTTTTTCAATGAGTGTCTTCCGGGTCGGGGGCGATCCAGAGGTCTCTTTGAGGAGCTCTTCAGTTTCAGCGACTTTCGGGAGGTCGGACATGCGGGGCCGAATAGTAACGGTGGCTTGGGTGGAGGCAACGACGTTTTGTCATCCATTCGATAGATCGCCCAGCACAAAGGCGTATTGAAAAGCCCCCAAAAACCAACCCCGGCCCAACCACCCCAATGCCGGACAGACTTCCCATGCCAAAACATCGCTTCTTCCAGCCTGCCGTCGCGTTTCTTACGCTGCTGGCCCTGGGATTGAGCGCCTGCAGCACAGGGTTTTACAAGAAATGGGCAGACAAGGAGACCTATGGCATCCTGCGCAAAAAAGCCAGCAAGGTGCCGAACTCCGGGCAGGACTTTCTGAACATCACGCCGCCTCCGCCGGTGAGAATGGAGGAACTCCGCAAAAGCTTGACGAAGGAGGAGTTTCTGGGAGACCGGGCTTTTGTAGAGGAAAATGCAAGCATCATCGATCTGGCCAAGGCTCTGGATCTCGCGGTGCACCGCAATCGAACCTACCTGACTCAGAAGGAGACGGTCTACCAGACAGCGCTTGGCCTCACCCTCACTCGGCAGCAGTATTCGCCGGTGCTCTCAGGCACTGGGTCCGGCACCAAGTCCAGCACTCTCAATGTCACCAGTGTCAATAGTCTGGTGCGTACCTCCACGCAGACCACCACCGGCAATCTGGGAGTCTCCGCGCTCACGCGCACCGGGGCTCAGATCGCCACCAATCTGACCACCAATTTTCTAAAGTACCTAACCGGAGGCGGAAACAGCAACGGCCTCTCCCAGCTTGGCTTCTCGCTGACACAGCCGCTGCTCAGCGGTGCCGGCTACCTGTCAGCTTCCGAGACCCTGACTCAGGCGGAGCGTAACGTCCTTTATGCCATTCGCACCTTCGCGCAGTACCGCAAATCCTTCGTCGTCAGCATCGCCTCTCAGTACTTCAGCACCATTCAGTCGCGCGAGACCGCACGCAACGCCTACCTGGCGTTCAAGGCGTTTGAATTCGTCGTCGCGCGTGACACCGCCATGCAGAAAGAAAATGCGCCTGGCAGCACCAAGTCCTCCGTCTATCGTCTCGTGCAGTCGCGCATTGTGTTCCAGCGCAACTGGATCAACGCCATCCAGGCCTATGAGGCGGCGCTGGACAATCTGAAGATCAACCTTGGACTGCCGGTGACCGAGCGCATCGTGCTTGATTACAAGGATAAAAACAGCCTGCAGATCATCGATGTTCCCGGCACGCTCGAGGAGGCGGTCACCGTGGGCCTCAACAACCGTCTCGACGTCTGGAATCTGCGGGACCAGATGGAGGACACCAGCAGAAAAGTGCTCATCGCCAAGCAGCAGGCACTGCCCACGGTCAACGCCTTGGTGAACTACAGCATGCTGGACAACCCGGGCCGCAAAACCTTTGGCCTCGAGCCGGAGAACCGCAACTACAGCATGGGCTTCAACACGGACCTGAACCTCAACCAGAAGCCGGAACGTAACATTTTGCGTGCCGCCATCATCGCGGAGCAGCAGGCCAGACGTGCCCTTGATCTCGGTGAGGAAACGACCCGCAGCAGCATCCGCGCCGACTGGCGTAACCTGCAGCTGGCGCGCAAACAGTATGATCTGGCCAAGGCGGGCATGGCCCTCAGCACCTCCCGTCTTGAGGTCGAGGAGGCCTTCAATGCCGAAGGCATCGGCACCGCGATCAACCTTGTGGACGCCCAGCGCGACATGAACGACACCCGCAATCTCATGGTCTCCACTTCAATCAATCACACTCTGGTGCGGCTTCAGCTGTGGTTGGACATGGGGGTGCTGTTCATTGATAAAGATGGTGGGTGGGTTGACGTATTAAACAAGGAACAGCCAAAAGGAGAATGAAGAAGGGTAAATCCAGCAAAGGAATCATCATCGCAGGCGCAAGCGTACTTGCTGTCGTCGGTTGGTGGAGCATGTCCGGCGATGGCGCTACGGCTGAAAAGGTGCCCACGTTCGTCGTACAACGCGGCCCTCTCGAGATCAATGTGCTGCAGGGCGGTGAGATCCGTGCCTTGGAAAACTATGAGGTGAAGTGCGAGATCGAAGTTCCCACCAAGATTCTCAATCTCATCCCCGAAGGATACATGATCAGCGAGGAGGATGTCAAAGACGGCAAGGTTTTGATCGAACTCGACAGCACTGACGTCAAAACGAAGATCGAGACCCACGAGATCGATTTCCAGACCACCGTTTCGAGCTACATCGAAGCTGATGAGAATCGGGAAATCCAGAGAAGCGAGAATCAGACCCTGGTGCGTGATACCAAGCAGGTGGCGATGTTTGCCCTCATGGACTTTGAGAAATATCTTGGCCGTGAAGTCACCGGAGCCATTCTGAAGACCGCCGGGCTGCCGCCATATATTGAGGCCTTTGAAAAATACGCTGACGTGCTCGAGACACAGGCCAACTCGATGCCCAGTTCTGAGGCTGCCATCTCCAAGCAGTCACCTGCAAAGAATGGTGCCGTCAAAAAAACGCTGCCCGTCATACCCGCAAGCGAGATGATCGACTTCTCCCCCTTTCTTGCCCAGAAAGGCGAGAGTGACGGCGAGGCGCAGCAGAAGTTAAGGCAGTTGGAAGACGATCTTTTGCTGCATCGTTCCGAACTGGGTCTGGCCAAGCAGAAGGTGGAATCTTCCAAACGTCTGGCGGAGAAAAAATTTGTCACCGCCGCCCTGCTTGAAAACGATCTCGTGAGCTATGACAAGGTGGAGCTTTCGGTGAAGACCTCTGAGACCGCTCTCGCGCTTTTCAAAAAATACGAATTTTCCAAGCAATGCGCCATCTATCTGGCCGCCTATCGCGAGGCATTGAACAAGCTGCAGCGCACCATCCGCGCCAATCGTTCCCGCATGGCCCAGGCGGAGACCAAATTTAGCACCGCCAAGCGGCGTTACGAAATGGAGCTGGCTCGCCGTGAAAACTTGGAGCTTCAACTCAAGGCCTGCGTCATCAAAGCTCCCCAGCCTGGTTTGGTGGCTTACGGTGATTTGAACGCCAGCGCTTCCTACAACTACACCAACAGCATCGAGGAAGGGGCCACGGTGCGCCTGCGCCAGACCATGCTCACCATCCCGGACATGAGCCAGATGGGCGTCCGTGTGAACGTCCATGAATCACAGATCAAAAAGGTCAGAATTGGCCAGCCGGTCAAGGTCCGTGTGGACGCCGAGCCGGGCAAGGAACTCGATGGGCGCGTTGCCGAACTCGCCGTTCTGCCGGACTCCAGCAGCAGCCGTTACACGCCCAATCTGAAGGTCTATCCCTGCACCATCCACATCGATGGCTATCATCCGTGGATGAAGCCGGGCATGAACGCCAAAGTCGAAATCATCGTCAATCAGCTTGCCGATGTGCTCTACGTCCCGGTGCAGTCCATCGAGGTCGATCAGGATCATCATTTCTGCTACATCAGCAACAATGGTGCTTTGGAACGTCGGGAAATCAGCACCGGGCTTTTCAACGATGAATTCATCGAGGTGCGTGATGGTTTGAAGGGCGGCGAAGCCGTGGCCCTCGCCTTGCCGAAGAAAGCAGAGGCCGACATGGGAGGTCCGAGCCGGCCCGAACAACATGATGGGGGCGCACCCAAATCCAAACCGTCCAAGCCCAAGGAAAAAGCCGTGGCCGTGGCCAAACCGTGATGTCGGACTCTGATCCCATCATCAAGCTGGTGGACATCTGCAAGAGCTACCAGATGGGAGAGAACACCCAGCATGTGCTGCAGGGCATCTCGCTGTCCATTTATCCTGGAGAATACGTTTGCATCATGGGCCCCTCCGGCTGTGGCAAGTCCACCCTGCTCAATGTGCTGGGTTGTCTTGATCAGCCCACCTCCGGCGATTACTACCTTGGCGGGCTCAACGTGGCTCATCTTGAGGACGATGATCTTTCCGCAGCACGCAATAAAAACCTCGGCTTCATCTTCCAGAGCTACAATCTCATCCAGCAGCTCAGCGTCATCGAAAACATCGCCGTGCCGATGTACTATGGCGGAGCCAAGGACTCCGACATGATAGAAACCGGCACTCGTCTCGCCACCCAGGTCGGCCTGGAACACCGCTTGAATCACAAGCCCAACGAACTCTCCGGCGGCCAGCAGCAGCGCGTCGCCATTGCCCGGGCGCTATCAAACAATCCCCTCGTCATTCTCGCCGACGAAGCCACCGGCAATCTGGACTCCAAGTCCGGCAAGGAAATCCTCGATCTGTTCGACGATCTCAACCAGCAGGGCAAGACCCTGGTCTTCGTCACCCATGACGAGCGCATGGTGCAGCGTTGCACCCGCATCATCCGTCTTCGGGATGGCGTGATCGAACACGATCAGGCCGGCGCCAAGGCCGATCGGCTGCGTGGCAAGGTCATCGGTCCCCACTACAGCCTCGCAGCTTGAGACTCTGCTTGGCAGGATTGAAAAATGAATAGTGGCTTTTCCCGCGTGGTCGGCAATGATTCTGCCCATGCCCCAATACACCGTTCAGCCCGGCGACAATCCCTCCAAGATTGCGAATTCTTTTGGTATGACGCTCGATCGGTTTCACGAGCTCAACCCTGACCTGGTTGATTATGGTTCGGGCAACTGGAAGGTGATGTTCCCTGGCCAGATCGTGAACATCGACGGCGGAGGGGGAGACACGCAGCCAGACACCACGGTGGCAGCGCCCACGAGTTTTGCCACGCCTCCTCCGTGGATGCAGATTGCCATCATGGAGGTCGGTGTGCAGGAGTGGGCCAGCGGCGACAACCCGCGCATTCTTGAGTATTTGCAGAGCTGCGGCATCAGTGGTGCCCTGCTTCACGATGAAACTGCTTGGTGCGCCGCCTTCGTGAACTGGTGCGTGCTGCGTTCAGGCTATCAGCCTCGCGGCAGCGCCAGAGTTTCCGACTGGTGGGGCTGGGGCCGCCCCGTGGCCCCAACGTATGGTTCTATCTGCATCATGCAGCCGCTCACCGTGGATCAGGCTGGCAGCGGCCACATCGGCTTCCTGCACGCAGAGGATGCCACCAACGTGTGGCTGCTCAGCGGCAACTCACACAACCAGGTCCGCATCGCCCCCTATCCGAAGTCCAAGCTGATCCCAAATGACCCGTTTCGCTGGGCGTATTGAGTGATGTGCTGGCGGCTCATTCCTTGAAGTGCTCGCGACCATCAATATAGAAAACCTTCCGGCCTGAATCAGTGAATCCAGGAGTGATCTTCATTTGGATGCAGCCTAGTTCCGGACCGGTTTTGGTCATGGTTACGAAGGCGCGTTTAAAGGTGATTTTTTGCATCGTCAGGGTGTTCATGATGGTCCCGTCTGCGAACCATTCTCTGAATCCTTCCTCCCGGTTTGGATAGAATCGGATGTGCAGATGGGAATCAAAATCAGTGTCGCTGGCATTGAAGTGATAGACTCCGCTCCATGCCATGGGTGACGGCCCTGTGGGGGCTTTGGCCGGATGTAAAGCAAAGCCGCCGCTGCAATTGAGAGAGTTGCAGACTGAGGGCTATGGGTGGCAGGAGTCGAATGAGCATCGTCGCATGAGATGCCTGTCACCAGTCCTTGCTCAGATCCAAGCCCTCTAGCGCTCCGTGGGCTCTCGCATCAGCTTGAGCAGACGTGCTCGATCCACCGCCGGCGAGGCCTTGGGCTGGGCGGCAGGCGGCGGGCTTGGCTTGGCCTTGGGTTTGGAGTCGGTGGTGGCTTTCTTTTTCTTGTCGGAGCTGCTTGATGAGGCACCAGAAGATTTTGTGGGCTTCTCTGGAGCCTCGTCTGCTGCCTTGGCCTTGGCTGCTGCCTTCATATCGGCTTCGGTTTTGGCCTTTTCCGCCTTGGCCTTTTCGAGCTTCTCCTTCTCCTTCGCCTCTGTTTCCAGTTTGGCTTTCGCTTCGGCATCCGCTTTGGCCCGGGCTTTCAGTTCAGACTTCATCTTGGCTTCCTCCTCTTCCTTGAGCTTTGCATCGGCGGCCGCTTTGGCTTTGTCTGCCTTGGCTTGGGCTTTCTTCTCTGCCTTCACCTTGGCTTCTTCCTCTTCCTTGAGCCTGGCCTCGGCGGCAGCTTTCTCTTTATCTGCTTTGGCCCGGGCTTTCAGTTCGGCCTTCACCTTGGCTTCCTCCTCTTCCTTGAGCTTGGCTTCGGCGGCAGCTTTGTCTTTATCTGCCTTGGCCTGGGCTTTCATTTCTGCTTTCACCTGGGCCTCTTCTTCGGATTTCGCTTTTTCAGCATCGGCCTTGGCTTTCGCTTCGGCCTTTGCTTGGCTTTTGGCTTCCGCCTTGGCCTGGGCTTCGGCAGGATCGGTTTCAGAAGCAATCCCGCGTACAAGAATGGGACCTTTCAAGATGATCTCCGTGCCGTCGATGCGGATGTCCGCAGATTCATCCTGCCCAATAAAAAGCCGGTCCTGTCTTTTCACAATGGCCTTGCCGTAGACTTCGGAAAATTCCGGCGTGATCGAGATGCGGTCGGCCTGTGCCAGGATGGGCGGATTCGACTCTTTCACCAGGATGGCACCACCGGTGGCCTTGTGGGTTTCACGCCCCCATTCATCACGTGTGGTTTGAATCTCTTTGGCGTAGAGACTGACCGCACCTGTTTTCCGAGTGGCGCGATATTTCTGGCTCAGCGCAACTTGTGAAAGCTTGAAGTCGGGGGGCTCGGGCGCCTTGGTGACAAGGCAGCTGCTGAGACTTGCGGCGGCGGCGAAAATGCCGAGGCGGAATAATGTCATGACTGGATTCAAGGGATCTTGGAAAGCAGGATGCTGGCCCATTATTTGCCTGTACGCAAATAGGCGACAACGTCGGCCACATCTTGGGCACCCAGCCCCAGCTGGGTGGCGCTGAGCATCATGCTATGATCGAGCTTGCGGCGGCTCTTGATGCGTGACTTGGCGATGTATTGATTCTGGCCTCCCATGCTACGGACAATCATGATGGCACCTTCCGTGAGAACCATCCCATGGATGGTGACTCCGTCCTTGGTGACGATTTCCTGGCCGTCGTAGCCGTGGGCGATGTCCTTGCTCGGATCAATGAGCGCCTGCGCGATGATTTCGCCTGGCTGGCTGCGGCCCCAGCCCTCGAGATTCGGGCCGAATTCAACCCCCTGGCCGTTGATCTGATGGCACATGACGCAGCGGGTGACGAGCTGCGCACCGTTTTTGGTGTTGCCCTGCAGCTTGAGTACCTCCTCGAGTTTCACATTGCCGGGGATCGCAGCTGGTGTGACGATCGTCACCAGCTTGGCGCTTTCAGGATCAAAAATGCCGTCCTTCTTCAAGGCCTCTGCAATCCCGAAAGTGGACCAGTCATCGGTGCTGCGTTTGATGAGCCACCACATGATGTCCTCATGAATGGGAGACTCTTTGTCCTTGGCCAGTTCCAGCACTGCCTGCGCCGCACTGGCCTCCGGAATAAAGGCGAGGGTGTCCAGGGCGAGCTTGCGCTGTTCCGGGGAAAGCTTGCCATTGGCGGCACGCTTTGCCAGATCCGACACAGCCAAGGCGGGGTGCAGCCGCCAGGTGATGTGTGCAAAATCATCGCTCCAGGCCCCCACGGGTTTGAGCGCGCTCCACACAGCTGCTTCCTTGCCCTCGCACCCAATGCCCCAGGCTTCGAGCAGGGAACGGTCATCGCCGTCGATGTGGTGCGAAAGCTTGCACAGCAGTGCCACGCTTTGCGCTGCCGGCACATCCCGCATCGCCACCGCGACTTCACTGCGAACCATGGGCGAAAGGTCGGTGGTCAGATTGCTGAGAATGTCGATGCCATCATTCGTGGCCGCACGAATCGCACGCAGTGCAACGAGGCGCTTCGTGGCGTCCTCAGATTCCAGCCAGATGCGTGCGCTGATGAGCCCTTGCTCACCGAGCTGGGCCAGCAGCCACACCGCACGCGCGGCGATGTAGGGATTCGCATTTTCGCGCAGGTTGAGAATGGCGGGCAGGTTCACATCGCCAGCTGCTTTCAGACGTGAAAAAGCCACCTGGCGGACATTCGTTGCAGGAGATTGCAGCGCTGCGATCTGTCCTGCAACAGTATCCAGTTTGAGCTCTGGAACTTTGGACTTAAAGCCCTTCGGCGCGATGCGGTAGATCGTGCCGCTGCAGGTTTCATCCGTGTCCTGGTGTCCTCCAGTACGTTTGTCGAACCAGTCGCTGATGTAGATTGCACCATCAGCACCCACGCAGACGTCAGAGGGGCGGAAAAGGGTGTGGCGTTCGTCAGAGAGGTTGTTGGCACCGCCCACAAAATCGCTGCCCTTGAACACGCCTGTGGTGTTCGTGGTGCAGAAGTCAAAACGCTCCAGCTTGAAGCCTGCTCCGTCCGGCTTGGGCAGGTAGCCAAAGACCACATTGCGTCCAGTTTCACAGCTCAGCAGCAGGCCGTTCCATTTCTCGCCGAGCGCTCCGTTTTCATAGAAGCACATGCCAGTGGGCGCACCGCCACCATACACGTCACCAGCAGGGATGCTGCCGGGATCTTCCTGCCGCCACTCAGCGGTGGGGATGCTCTGCCCGGGGCGTTTGTCTGCGCGCCACTGGCGCTTGCCGTCGCGAGAGAAGAAGCCAAAACTGCCGCCTTCGATGAGATGGCTTACACGGCAGGCGGGCGGATCGTCATTGTCGTTGAGAAACATGTCGCCATAGCTCGTACGTACGCCTTCAAAGCTGTTGCGGTAGTTGTAACCAAGGATGCGCGCGTTGTGGCCGTCGGCGTCGATGCTGGCGGTGAAACCTCCGACATAGACGTGTCCATCATCGCTCTTGGCACCTGCATAGGGGTTGTTCAGGTAGGCACCACCGATGCGGAAGGTGTTGCCGCTCTTGTCGCTGAACTTGGCACCGCAGTTGCCGTTGCTGAAGTACAGGCGGCCGTCGGGTCCGGCATACACGCTGTGCAGGCTGTGGTCATGCTGCGGCTGCTCAAAGCCGCTGAGGAAAATTTCGCGCTTGTCGATCGAGGGGTCGAATTTCAAGTCGCGGTTCACATCCGTGTACTTGATGATGTTCGGTGCGTTGGAGACAAAGATGACATTGTCAAACACGGCCACTCCCAGCGGGCATTCGAGTTCCTTCTCGCGCACGAACACATGGCTGCTGTCGCATTTGCCGTCACCATCGGTGTCCTGCAGCACACGCACGCAATCGCCCTCGCGGCTGCGGCCGGAGTGGCGGCGGTAGTTCACGCCTTCCGTGACCCAGATGCGGCCTGCGTGGTCGACGTCCATGTTTGCCGGATTGAACAGCTGCGGGGAGGTGGCCCACACCGTGATTTCAAAACCTTCGGGCACTTTGAATGCGCTGGGTTCGAGATGATCCGGCTTCACCTTGGAGGCATCAAAGGCCGTTATTTCCGGATCTGGTGTGAAAGCGGGTTTCCCTTCGACGAAGGGGCCTTTGTCTTTTTTTGTCTTGGTGGGTTTGTCCGGGCTTGCAGACATGAGCGCAAACGGCGCGACCAAGGCGAGAACGACAAGAAGGTTTTGACGGTAGGGCATGATTGGGGGGCAGATGGAACGGGCATAATCCCGTGATCTTACGCCACCGAACGGCTGATTTAACCTCGCACTGACGATCGTCCGGAGGGTTTCAGTTTTGGCGGTAAATGACCACCACATCCGAAGATGGGCCGCTGGGGGAGAAGTCGTTGCCAAAGCCGACGGTCTGCACGTTGGCGGCTTCGAGACCGAGTTCGATCAGACGCTGCCGCACCGCCAGTGCACGACGTTCAGAAAGGGAGCGGGCGTGATCCGGCGGCAGATTCGGCCGCGTGTAGCCAGCGATGAGCAGGCGGGCCTTTTTGTTGGTGCTCATCTCCTGCGCCAGACTGTGCAGGGCCTGCTGGTGTGCGGCGGTGAGCTGAAAGTCAGCATTGTCGAACACCAGGGCTGGGCACGCGGGCTTCAGGCTGCCATTCAGCGGGGAGGTGTAGCCCTCCCTGGGGCCCAGCGCATAGACGACCGCCTCAGAGGCGGGACTGCGCAAAAAGGAAGGCATGGTAATGCTGCTGCAGGAGGCCAGCAGAAGACAGCTGAAAAAAGTGCTGAAGCGGATGGCGGCAGGACGGTTCATCTTTGGCTGATCGGCATTCATCATCAGGGCTCAGCGCATCCAGCGCGGTTCGGTGATGTGGCCATGACCGCGCAGGATGGAACGACGGTTTCCACTGCGAAGATCATGCACGAAGAGCTCGCCGTGCTGAACGTAGGTGATGAAATGTCCGTTGGGACTCCATGATGGATGCTCCGCCCCGCCTCCCTGCACGACATGGACGCCGCCGTTGGGGTAGGGCTTGATGGCGACGGTCCATTCACCACTGGTGCGGGTTGTGAAGGCGATGTGCCGCCCATCGGGCGACCATTCGGGGTCCGTGCAAAAATGATAGCCGGTGCGCCAGCGAAACAGGCGCGAGGACTGCCCCTCCTTTTGCGGAACTTCGACGACGTACAGCTTCGGCCCGTCGCCATCATCACTGGAGAAGACCAGCTGACGACCGTCCGGATGCCAGGAAGGGCTGGAAGGAGCACCGACGGAATCACTCACGCAGGCGGCGGTGTTCGTGTTGAGATCGCTCACAAAAATTTCAGGATTGCCGATGAAGCTCATCACGGCGGCGAGGTGAGTGCCATCCGGAGAGAAGGCGGAGCCAAAGCTGCTGCCGGGGGTGTCCGTCACGCCGCGTTCCCAGCCAACATTCAGATCCAGCAGACGGATGATGGGAAATCCGCTGCGATAGCTGGTGAAGGCGATCATTGATGAATCCGGCGAGAGCGAGGGCGCGACCGCAGCATGCTTGTCATGCGTGACCTGATGCAATTCACCGCCCTCGGCGTCGCAGATGTAAATCTGGCGTTTGCCAGTCACATCGCTCACAAAAACGATGCGGCTGGTGGCCAGTCCCGGTCTGCCGGTGATGGTGTAGATGACATCGTCAGTGAGCGCCTTGAGGTTTTCATCCAGCCCGGGTGCGGCATAGCTGCGCTGAAAGAGCTCCTTGCCCTTGGCATCACGCAGCTTGCCGGTGACACGCCCGCCAATGGAGGTTCCCTCCACCGTGAAGTCGGCTTTTTCGTCCGCACCCGCGACGAAAAACTCGCGTGAGTCGATCAGTTCTTTTTGCAGCGTCTGCTGGGCGCTGGTTCCTGTGCCACCGGAGAATCCGCCCACCCGTATGCGTGGCATGATTTTCTTCTGTTCTTCGGTTTTGCCTCTGCCGGGACCAAAACTGAGCAATCCGCGCAGTCTGTCCATGACGCCAGCCTCAGCCCGTGAGCCGTGGCACACGAAGAGAGAGAGAAGAAGAAGCAGAGCGCGGGCGTTCATGCAGGGGTCAGGGCAGCAGAAGGAAATTGAGTTCCAGATCGTAGCTGTCTTTGGAGTAATTAGAAGGCAGCGTTGTGGAAATTTTCTTCACTTTTGCGGAGGCCTCGAGAATGGACTGGTCCAGTACGTGTGAGCCCGAAAATTTGTTCATCTGTGCCTTCAAGACCGTGCCGTCCTTGCCGATGGAAATGTTCATCCGTGCTTCGCGTTGACCATCAGGAACGCTCTCAATGGGGGGGGCGATCCAGCCGGCGAGGAATGCCGAATTGACTGCTTCATCCACGGCATCAAGCTCCACTTCTTGATCCGTGGTTTTGCCAACGCTTTCGGGGGGAGGCATCGCCGAAGGGCGCAGCGTGTTGAGACGGGCGATGTCCATCAGCGTCGGGCTGGTCATGGGCGGAACGGGAGCACCGAAAAGAGTGGCTCCAGTGCGCTTTTCCGGCGCTCTGCGCAGCGTGATGCTGCGATTGGCCGAAGGTTTGGAGGCGGGCCCGGCAGCGCCTGCGAACAGGGGGGCCGTGGTGGGGTTTGGCACCGGCTCCATCTGGTGTTGCTGGGTCGGGGCGGCGATCAGCGTGGCTTTCTGCACCGGGGGTTCAGCCGGAGCCTTGGGGGGGGGCGCTGGGGGCTTCGGGCCCGTCTTGGAGGAGGCGACCGTTGTTTTGGACCGAGGCATGGCGGAGGGCGGGGGCGTCGTTGATTTGAAATCACCGGGATTCATCCAGGCGAGCTGCGAGGCTCTGGCCTCGCGCTGGGCGTTGCCGATACTCTGCCACCACCACCAGACTCCAAACACCGCAGCCAGATGCAGCGAAACGATGACAAACACCGCAGCTGAGATCGGCTCAAGCGTCGTGGGACGTTTACGGTTCATCTTCAATCAGGGGGCGTCGGCATGAGTCGTGACGGCGGTCTTCCGTATGCCTGCTGCTTCGAGCAACTGCATCGTTTCCACCAGCTGCTGAACTGGCAGGTCACGATGCATGCGCACCTCGATGCCGATGTCGGGATTGCGCTGGGTGAGTTGTTTTAAAGAAACGGGCAGGTCCGCGCGCGCAAGCATCGCGCCGTTCAGTGTCACGGACTGGTCGCTGTTCACCAGAAGCGTCATCGTTTCTGTCGGAGCAGGTGAACTGGCGGGGGCGGGAGGCGGTGTGGGGGCTGTCGCGGTCAGCATGGCTTTATCAGCCTTGAGCAAGGGGGCGGCCAGCAGGAAAACAAACAGCAGCACCATCACCAGATTCATCAGCGGAGTGATGCTGATCTCGGTGATGAGGCGGAGCTGATGCCTGTTGGAGTGGCGTTTCATGCGCGGGCGTGGACAGCGTGCAATGACGAGGGCAGGGGGGAGGAACTGCCGGTGAAGGCGGGCATCGACGGACTGCCGAGCGAGCCCATGCTTGGCAGCGCCTCGTTGCTGAAACGATGGTCCACAAAGGTGCGGTCAAAGCCGGCGTTGAGCTCACTGGCGAAGTTGTCGAGCCGCACCACCATGCCGCGAATGCGGTTCACCAGGGCATTGTAGGCGATCATGCTCGGGATGGCGACCAGCAGGCCCAGCACCGTGGTGACGAGTGCGGTGGTGATGCCCGGTGCCAGGGTGCCGAGAGTAGCTGTGCTGCTGGCAGTCGTCAGCGTGCTGAAGGTGTCCAGAATGCCCCAAACCGTGCCCAGCAGCCCGAGAAACGGGGCGCTGCTCAGGGTGGTGGCCACCCAGCTCATGCGTGCCTCCAGCCGCAGCGCCGCCTCTGCCACGCTGCGCTCCATGGCCACCTGCACTGCATTCATTTGAGAGGGTGTGATGCGGCCTGCGCCTTGGAGCCTGGCCGCAAAGGTGGTGCCGGGCTCGTCCTCACCCAGGAGGTACCAGGACATCTCACGGCAGGCTGCGTGGTAGATGTGGTAGAAAGAGGAAAACTCATGGGGCTCGCGCTGTTGATACAGTTCCAGCGCATGATTGCTCTCGCGGTATTCGCGCAGGAAAGACAGGTTGGCCTTCTGCACCCGGGAAAGAAGGAAGTGCTTGCTCAGAATCACCGCCCAGCTGGTGATGGAGAACAGCGCCAGGAAGCCGCAGATGATCCAGCAGGTGGGATTGCTGTGTTCGAGGCCATATTGCAGGCCGGGCGAGAGAAAGGATTCCATAGGCGGCATTGCGGGTGAGGGAGGTGCTGCTAGTTAAAAGACCTTAATAGTCGGGCGTCAACCGGCGAGTGCGAGGAGATTGGCAGGGAATCAGCCTATGGACAGACCCGTCTTCGATCTGCTGCGTGGTTTCCAGACTCGGTTCCATCCGCTGGAGCCGGCTCCGCTCCTTGCCGCAGGGGGGGGCGACGGCAGTTTATGAAAGCCTCAAACTGGGTGAGTTCAGGCGAAATCTTAAGGACTGCTTTTTATCCTCAATGCTGAACACGAAGCGCTTCTTGCACCCGGCCCGTTTCTTGCTTCCCTCATTCCCCTCAACTCAAAAACACACCCCTAAGATGCCCGTAGCCACACCCGCCCAGTACCGTGCCATGCTTGATGCCGCCCAGAAGGGTGGTTATGCCTATCCGGCGATCAACGTCACCTCCATTACGACCATCAACGGCGCGCTGAAGGCCTTCGCTGAGTCCAAGTCTGACGGCATCATCCAGGTTTCCACCGGCGGCGGCGAATTCGCCTCCGGCACTTCCATCAAAGATCAGGCCTTTGGTGCCATCGTCCTCGCTGAGGCCGCCCACCGCCTGGCTGAAAAGTACAACATCCTCGTCGGCCTCCACACCGACCACTGCCAGCCGAAGAAGGTGGACAGCTTCCTCAAGCCCCTCATCGCCGAAACCGCCAAGCGCCGCGCTGCCGGCCTGAACAACCTTTTCCAGAGCCACATGCTCGACGCCTCGGAACTACCGCTGGCTGAAAACATGCGCCTTTCCAAGGAACTCCTGGCCGAGTGCGTGAAGCACGAGATCATCCTCGAAGTCGAAGCCGGCGTCGTCGGCGGTGAAGAGGACGGGCACGACACCAGCGGTGTCGCCGCCGACAAACTTTACACCACCCCCGAAGACATGGTGGCAGTGTATGAGACCCTCAGCGGCATCGGCCGCTTCATGTTTGCCGCCACCTTTGGCAACGTGCATGGTGCCTACAAGCCCGGTGCCGTGAAGCTCAAGCCCACCATCCTGCGCGACGGCCAGGCCGCAGTCACCGCCAAGCACGGTGCTGCTGCTGAGATGGACCTCGTCTTCCACGGCGGTTCTGGCTCCCTCCTCGAAGAAATCCGCGAGACCCTCGGCTACGGCGTTGTGAAGATGAACATCGATACCGACACCCAGTACGCCTTCACCCGCCCGATCGTTGACCACATGATGAAAAACTACGCCGGCGTCCTCAAGATCGACGGAGAAGTGGGCGACAAGAAGACCTACGACCCCCGCGCCTACCTGAAGAAAGGCGAACAGGGCCTTTGCGACCGCATGAAGGAAGCCTGCAACGATTTGCTGAGCACCGGGAAGACGATTTTTGGGACGGTTTAATCGGCAGGTTCATCATCCATATTCTGGAAGGCAGCGTCAAAGCGCTGCCTTCCTTTTTTCTCACTTCATAGATCAGCAATGAAATCCCATCTTCCGAATCATCCCATGCAGATCTACCTCATTCGCCACGGCGAGGTGGAGGAGAAGTATCACAAGGTCTTTGGCGGTTCGCGCATCGACATGGGGCTTTCGCCTTTGGGTGTGACGCAGGGGGAGGCCGTTGCCAAATGGCTCAAGGACACGAAGATCGATGCGCTGTATGCCAGCCCCATGCTGCGGGTGCAGCAGACGATCTCACCGCTTGCCAGGCAGCGTGGTCTGCAGCCGGAAGTGATGCCGGGACTGATCGAGATCGATTTTGGCGACTGGACCGGGCACCGCTGGGATGAAGTGCAGAGCAATTTTGGGATGAGTGCCTTTGACTGGATGGAGATCATCGAGAACAACGGCATCATGAACGGCGAGACCATCGACACATTGATGTCACGCGTGCGCGAGTGCCTGCTGAAGATCATTCATGCGCACCCGCATCAGCAGGTGGCCATCTATTGCCACGGCGGCATCATTCGCGTGATCATCGCGCTGCTGCTGGAAATGCCGCTGAAGCACATGGCCTATTTCAACATCGAGTACGGCAGCATCAGCATGGTGGAACTGCTGCCGGAGCGGAAGCATGCGGTGGAGATCGAGCTGCTGAACTTCCAGCCGCCGTTGGCCTGAGGAGTGGGGTAGTGGTGCAGGCACTCTTGCCTGCAGCCGAATGTCCTCGGACGCTCGTCTTGCAGGCCGGAGTGCCCGCATCACTTCGATCCTGCTGGGTTACTGACTCTGCGGACAAGATTCAGAGCTCTGAAGATTGACCACGGAATACACAGAATACACGGAACCTGAGATCAAACTCTGATTTGACTTCGCTACGCTTGCACTGCGGGCAGCCCTTGGCTGTCTATCTCATTTCGTTAGGTTCCGTGTATTCCGTGGTTGAGCAAATCCGGAGATGCTCTGCGTTGACCGATTTAGAGTGCTCTCAGTAGTTGAGCGGCTTCAGCTCAGGGAGAAGGAACTGGCCGTCTTTGCGGATGAGCTTGCCGTCGAAGTGGATTTCACCGCCGCCGTATTCAGGGCGCTGGATGTTGACGAGGTCCCAGTGCACCTGGCTGCGGTTGGTGTTGTCAGCGACGCCTTCGTAGGCCTGGCCGGGGGTGAAGTGGAAACTGCCGGCGATTTTTTCGTCGAAGAGGATGTCGCGCATCGGCTCTTTGATCTCGCGGTTAAAGGCAATGGCGAACTCGCCGATGTAGCGGGCGCCTTCGTCACTGTCCAATATCTTGTTGATGGCCTCGGTGTTGTTGGCGGTGGCGCTGACGATCTTGCCCTTGTTGAACTCAAGCTTCACGCTGTCGAAGGCGATGCCCTGATAGATGGTGGGCGCATTGTAGCTGATGACGCCTTCGACGCTGTCTTTGACGGGAGCGCTGAACACTTCGCCGTCGGGGATGTTGTGATTGCCACCGCAGGCGATGGCCTTGAGGCCTTTCAGGCTGAAGCTCAGATCGGTGCCGGGTCCGGTGATGTGGACGTGCTTGGTCTTATCCATGAGCTGCTTCAGCGCCTTCATGGCAGGCAGCAGAGCAGCGTAGTCCAGCAGGCAGACGCGGAAGAAGAAGTCTTCAAAGGCCTGGGTGCTCATGCCCGCCTGCTGGGCCATGGAGGCGGTGGGCCAGCGTAGGACGACCCAGCGGCTGTTGTTCACGCGCTCATTTTGCACGGGACGCAGCTTGGCCATGACGAGCTTCATTTTCTCCGGCGGCACGTCGGCGGCTTCAGTGATGTTGTGGCTGCCGCGCACGGCGATGTAGCAGTCGGTCTGCTTCATGAGGGCGAGATTGTTTTCGGCGATGATGTCGTACTGCTTTGAATCCGCATGGATCATCTGTTCGCGGGTGAGCACGGCGTCATTGATGCGCACCATGGGCAGGCCACCGACGGCGACGACTTCACGGATGAGGCTCTGGCCCACGGTGTTTGGCACGTCGAAGAGGTCGATCCAGACCAGGTCGCCTTTTTTCACTTTGGTGGAATAGCGGACAAGCTGGCGGGAGAGAGCGTCAATTCGGGGATCGTGCATGATGAAATGACTGTGGCGGAAAAGACACAGACTGGCAAAAGGGAAAATCGAGGGAATAGTGGGTGCATGCGCTTTCTGCTGCTGCCCCTGCTTGGTGTGCTAAGCCAGTCTGTGACCTCTGCCCAGTCGCCGGAGTGGGTCAAAGAGCTCACACTGGGCACCGCAGGAACCCACAGGCGGGTGCCGCCATGCAAGCTGACTTTTGACATTGGGTGGAGCCATGTGATGACGGCCGGACAGGCCACGCTGAGTGTGCGTGAGGCCGGAGATTTCTGGCGTGCCGATGCCACCGCCGCGAGCAGCGGCCTGGCGCGTACGCTGTGGAAGTACGACTGCGAGATGACCTCCATCATGCATCGCGGAGATCTGCGGGCACATTATCTCCAGCACCGCGAGACGGACAGCGAGGAGACCTGCCGCTATCGCGTGTCGTTTGAGCGACAACGTGTTATCACGCAGACACAGGTGCAGCCGGTGAAGGGATCACCAGGCACTTCCACAACCCTGTGCCCCTATGGCCCCATGGATGACATTCTCTCCGTGATCCTCTATGTGCGCAGCCTGGAGCTGAAGAACGGGCAGAAAATCACGAGGGTGGTCCAGCCGTGGGATACGCCCTACCTGACCACGTTTGAGGTGCTGGGCCGTGAAACGATTGCATATGGCGGGGAAAAGCGCCCCTGCATCAAGCTGGGGCTGAAGATTCGAAAAATCGACCGTGCCACGCTGGCTCTCAGCGCTTACAAAAAGATGAAGACAGCGACCATCTGGGTTTCTGATGATGAACTGCGCGTTCCCATTGAGATGAATGCCAGCGTCTTTGTCGGCTTCATGTTTGCCCGGCTGACGAAGTTTGAACTGCTCAGCGGGAAGGAAGCGATGGCCTCCCTGCCTGCCCGCACCACAGTCAGCCCACCGCGCACGCGGTGATCCATTCATGGCGCTGCGGCTGCTGCTTCGACACTGATTTTGATGTCGTCAAAGAAGACCGGCTCGCCTGAAAAGGGTGTGGCCCAGATTGCGCATTTGCCCTGGCCTTTGAGCTTGGAATCCTCGTGCTTGATAAGCGGCTCGGCAGGCTCTGCGGCATCGGCTTGCCAGGCTTTGCCAGTGATGGTCCAGGCATCGCCTGCGCCCTTCTTGGCTTCGAGTTTGACCTTCACCCATACTTCGCTGGTCCAGGCAAAGGGGACGGTGGCAAGGGTTTGGTCGCCTTTGACGAGGTCGAGAGATTTCTTGGCTGGATTGACGATGAGCCGGTGGCCGCTCATGCCATGCACGCTGACGCCGAAGCGCGGTGTGCTGCGGCCGCGCTTGATGGCGAGAACTTTGGCCTCAATGCTGGCATTGCCGTTGGCGGAGACGGCCAGCTGGGCGCTCGCATCGGTGACGGGATTGGGATCGATGACAATGGCCTTGTTGCCATCGCGTGCGGCGATCTTGATGGTGCCATCCACGATGAAAACCTCCTTCGGCGGCTCACCTTCGGCCCAGTCGTCGGCCTTGATCTCAAAGGATTGCAGCTGCTGGGCGTGAAGAGAGCAGGTGGCGAACAGGCTGGCGGCAAGAAGCAGTCGTTTCATGGTGGGGTGAAACGAAACTGCTTTAGCGAACGGGTTCTTTCAGTAAGGCGAGGGCTTCGAGTGCCGAGGCATCTTCATGCACCACCGCAGCGAGACTGCGTGCAATGGCGGGGGGATTTTTGTGCTGCCACACGTTGCGCCCGATGGCGATGCCAGCGGCTCCAGCATCCATCGCGTCCTCGACCATTTTCAAGAGGCCGGCGTCGTCTCCCATCGCGGCACCGCCGAGGATGATGACAGGCACGAAGCTCTGCCCGATGATGCGGCGGAAGTCTTCCACGGTGCCGTTGGTAGGGTAGGGGGTCTTCACGACATCGGAGCCCAGTTCGGCAGCGAGGCGAACGGCGAAGCTGACATTTTCCACGGTGTACTTTTCCGGAGCACCGAGTGCGTAGGGCAGGGATTCGAGGATGACGGGAATGTCTGTGTCGAGACTTAGGCGGATGAGATCGGCGCACTCCTGGAAGTTGGCCTTCTCATAGGCGGAGCCGGGGTACAGCATGTTCATGACCGCATTGGCGCCCACCATTTCTGCCTCCTCCACCCCAAAGACGCCGATGCTGCCAGCTCCTTCGCCGGTGGTGCGGGTGTTATAGACGTCGGTGCGCAAGATGATGCCCTTTCCAGCGAGACTGTCGGCCGCACGCAGGGCGACACCGAGATTCATGACGTAGCCATCGACGAACTCATTGACCTGGTCGATGAGCTGAAAGGGATTTTCCAAACCTGGCACAGGAATGGCGCAACCGTGATCGATGGGAAGGATGACGGTCTTGCCGTTGCGAAAGAGAGATTCAAGGTTTTCCTGGCGGTTCATGGGATCGGAATTGGAATGAAACGTTCCTTCGCAGCGATGCACGCCGCGTGCAAACCAAAATCCAGCCCCTTCAGGCCGGCGGGTTCAACGTTTGATGCTCTGCGGCTTGCTTTTGACTTTTTCGATTTCGCGGTTGGAACTGTCCACCTCACGTTCAAACCGTGTTTTATCGCGTTTGAATTCCCGCACAAGGTCGACGGTCCAGAAGGCTCCGCTGAGGCCGGTGCTCAGGAGGAGCAGGAACAGCGTGAAGCAGATGAAAGACATCTGACGTTCCTGGTTCCGTCTTTGCTCGCGGTTGGAGTCCACATCAAGCACTCCCAGAAGATCCATCCACCAGAGCCGCCAGACGCTAGGGTCGCGAGCAACATTCAACACCCAGAAACTGATGAACAGCGCAAGTATGGAGGCGATGGCAAGACCAATGGGCATATTTTATCAAACTCAGCCCGGAGACACGAATTCAAAGTCGTTTTCAGGTGAAGAAGCTGTCAAGGGTCACCAGTTTTTGATCCACTTTACCGACAGGGTAGGGTCTGTCATGCTACTGATGCTTTGCTTGGTGGTGTTTTGCTCATCCTCTGAGTATGACCAGAGATCATATGTCGAGTTGATGGTGGTTGGGGTGGGGGTGGTGTTCGCTCCAACGCCGGCGGTTGGAAGAGCGGCTTTGAGGTACTGAAACGGGTGTCCAAAGCCGTCAATGAGGATGTAGGTTGAGCCTTTCCGGGTGAAGATGGTCTGGGGAATATCGACGAACTTTTTGTTACTAATCTCAGCGGCACCCTCGACTTTTCCATCCGACGAGGCACCAGCCCCGCCTCCAGCCGAGCTGGAAGACGATGAGGTGACACCTTTGATCTGGTCAAAACCGTCACCTGTCAGCGCCTGGTAGAGGCAGGCTGCACCGGAGGTGTCATACGTGGCAACGCCGGGAGGAAATTGAACCATTTGGTTGCTGCCTGCTGGTTGTGGGTATTCACCGAAGTCCGTGTTGTACCGTTCGAGGGCGAGTTTGATCGCCTCGAACGTTCCTGTGGTGAGGCGCCGTTTTGAGGAGCGCATGGCATAGGTGTATCCGCCCATGGTCAGGGCGGCGAGCAGTGAGATGATGGTGATGACAAGGAGCATCTCCACCAAGGTGAAGGCGCGTGTGCGCCTATGGAATGCGAAGCGGGTTGATTTCATGACTCCAAAAAGGGTTGGGGGTGGTGTGAAGGCTTAGCCGCCTGCACCGCCGCTGAGGTTTTTGATCACATCGATGAGCGGGAGGAAGAGGGCCATGACGATCACACCCACAACGACGGCGAGTACAACGATCATCAGGGGTTCGAGCATGGAGGTGAGAGCAGAGACGGAATTGTCCACTTCGTCTTCATAAACGTCGGCGATTTTCAGCAGCATCTCAGGGAGCTGGCCGGTTTCCTCGCCCACGTCGACCATGGAGATCACCATGGGAGGGAAAACCCCGCTGGATTCCAGCGGAGCCACCATGGACTCCCCTTCTTTCACCGCATCATGCACCTTGGTGATGGCGTCGGAAACGATCGTGTTGCCGGCGGTTTCCCGGGTGATGTTCAGGGCCTGCAGGATCGGCACACCGGAAGTCACCAGAGTACCCAGGGTGCGGGTGAAGCGTGAGATGGCGGTTTTGCGCTGAACATCGCCGAAGAGCGGGAGCTTGAGCTTCATGCGGTCAATCCAACGGCGTCCGCCTTTGGTGACGGCCATCACCCGCCAGCCGGCAACGGTTGCGGAAATGCCGCCCAGCAGAATCCATTTGTACTCGAACATGTTGCGGCTGAAACCGATGACAAATTTGGTCAGTTCCGGCAGCTTGTCCTTGCTGCCCAGCATGTCTTCAAAGATGGTTTCAAAGCGTGGCACAATGACCATCATGAGGAAGACCATGATGGCTGCGGCGATGAACATGACGATGATGGGGTAAACCATCGCCGCGACGATCTTGTTTTTGAGCTTTTGCGCCTTTTCCTGGTACTCGGCAAGACGGTTGAGCACGAGCTCAAGCACACCGCCAAGTTCACCGGCCTTCACCATGTTGATGTAGAGCTTGTTGAAGATGCGCGGGTACTGCTGCAGGCTTTCGGAGAAGGTGCTGCCCGTCTGCACATTGTCCGCCAGAGTGGTGATCGTCCCTTTCATCACCAGATTGGGCTCCTGACGGCCCAGCACGGTGAGACCACGCAGCAAGGGGAGGCCGGAGTCGATGAGCGTGGCCAGCTGACGTGTGAAAATCATCAGGCTCTTGCTCTTCACCTTGGCATTTGCACCGACTTTAACCGTCTTCGTCTTGCCCTTCGAGGTGGATTTGACACGTTTCTTGATGGCAGCTGCCTGACCCTGGCCTTCGGCGGCGACGCTGGTCGGATAGAGGCCGGACTGGCGCAGTTGATTGATGGCATCTGCCTCGGAGGCAGCATCAAGATCTCCGGCGGTTTCCTGTCCGTTCTGATCCAGGGCGATGTAATGAAACGTGGGCATAGGGGCGTATCGTGGCGGCGTTTGTTCAGGGGAATTTCAGAATACCGGGACGGCGGGTGTTCTGTCCATCAAATAATGAACAGGATGCACACGACTGGCGCGCCGGTAGAAGTTGCGGGAATTAGGTGTATTTCAGGACTTCTTCGATCGTCGTGGCGCCATCATAAATGCTGCGCAGGCCGTCCTCACGCAGGGTGACCATGCCCAGCTCGATGGCTTTCTGTTTCAGCACAATGGAAGGTGCACGACCAGTGATCAGCTCGCGAATCGGATCTGTGACGTCGAGGAGCTCATAAAGGCCCTTGCGGCCTTTGTAGCCGCTGTTGCTGCAGGCGGAGCACCCGGAGCCAGTGTAGAAATTTTTCCCACCGAGATCTTCCGGGGTCAGATTGAGCTGGTTGAGAATGTGCAGGCTCGGCTCATACGGCGACCGGCAGCTTTTGCAGATGGTGCGCAGCAGACGCTGGGCGAGCACCCCCTCCAGCGTGGCGGAGACGAGGAACGGCTCCACTCCCATGTCCACGAGACGTGTGACCGCACCGGCGGAATCGTTGGTGTGCAGGGTGCTGAGAACCAGGTGGCCTGTGAGCGAGGCCTGGATCGCGATCTGGGCGGTCTCAAGGTCGCGCATTTCTCCCACCATGATGCGGTCAGGGTCCTGACGCAGGAAGGAGCGCAGGGCCTTGGCAAAGGTCAGCCCCACGGCGTCGTTGATGGGCACCTGCATGACGCCGTCGAGTTCGTACTCCACCGGGTCTTCGGCTGTAATCAGCTTGCAGTCGATGGTGTTGATGCGGCGCAGGCAGGCGTAGAGGGTGGTGGTCTTGCCGGCACCCGTCGGGCCGGTGACGATGAAAATACCGTTGGGCTTGTGGATGGTTTCGACGATGTAGTCCTGAAGAAAGGGCTGCATGCCGAGCGCTTCGAGCTCGATGTTGATGGAGGAGCGGTCAAGCACGCGCATAACCACTGATTCTCCATGCTGAGTGGGCAGGGAGTTTACGCGCATGTCCACTGCTTTGCCGCCCACGGTGGTCATGATGCGCCCGTCCTGCGGGATGCGCCGTTCAGCGATGTTCATGCTCGCCATCACCTTCACACGGGAGATGATGGAAGTCGCCAGGTGCACCGGCGGCGGCGCCATCTCATAGAGGGAGCCATCCACGCGGTAGCGTATTTTGAACTCACGCTCAAACGGTTCAAAGTGAATGTCGCTGGCACGCTCTTTGATGGCCTGCTGCATCACCAGATCGACGAATTTGACGATGGGCGCGGAGTTGGCCTCGGCTTCAATCGTGACCCCATCTTTGCCAGACTTGCCGAGATTGCCGAAGATTTCCTCGATGCTGGGGGCACCCGCACCATAGTGCTTCTCGATCAAGGTCTGCACCTGGCTGCGCTTGGCGACGACCGGAACAATCGTCTTTTCAAGCCCGAATCGCAGATCTTCCACCAGCTGGGGATTGAGCGGGTCGGTGAAGGCCACATGCAGCCCCTGCGCATCCAGAGTGATCGGAAAGGCACCATACAATCGTGCCATGCCTGCGGGAATCAGCGCCACGACGGAGGGGGGGGGCTCGAAATTTTCGAGGTCAAAGTGGTCGGCTCCCAGTTCATCGGCCACTTGGGCCCAGAATTCATCTTCATTGGTGTAGATGCCGTAGGACAGCAGCACCTGGATGATGTCTTTGCCGTTTTGCACGGAATCCTGCTCGATGTCGTAGGCGAGACCTTTGTCGATCACGCCCCGGCTCTTGAGCATCTCTACCACATTGTGGGGTGTCATAGTCGTCTGTAGGAAAGGAAGTTCGTTGAAGATTCGAGGGATGAAAATCAGTCTGCGTCGGACATGGTGGCCTCGATCACTTCGTCGGCGGTGGTCATGCCGGAGAGCACCTTGCGGATGCCGTCCTCGCGCAGGGTGCGCATGCCCAGTTCGCGTGCGCGTTTGCGCAGCTGGGGGGTGGTGAGCTGCTGGTTGATCATGCCGCGCACTTCGTCGTTGATCCTGAAAATCTCGACGATGGACATACGACCGCGGAATCCACGCTGGCGGCATTTGCTGCAGCCGACGGCGCCGTTGATGGTGGACTCCGCCATCTGGGCGGCTTCGAGGCCGAGGGAGCGCAGTTCATGAGTGGAGAGCTTGCTGGGCTGTTTGCAGTCGGGGCAGAGCTTGCGGACCAGGCGCTGGGCTTCGATCGCCCGCACGGCGGAGGCGGTCAGGAAGGGCTTGACCCCGATGTCCGTGAGACGTGCCACGGCGCTCGGGGCATCGTTTGTGTGCAGGGTACTGAAGACAAGATGGCCTGTGAGGGAGGCCTGGATGGCGATGGAGGCAGTCTCCAGATCTCGAATTTCCCCCAGCATGATGATGTTTGGCGCCTGACGCAGCATGGCGCGCAGTGCTGCGGCGAAGGTCATGCCGACGTCTTCCCGCACCATGACCTGGTTGATCCCCGCGAGTTCGTATTCAACAGGGTCTTCCACCGTGATGATCTTTCGGTCGGGGCGGTTGATGAAGTTGAGGCAGGCGTAAAGCGTGGTCGTCTTGCCGGAGCCCGTGGGGCCGGTCACAAGAATAATGCCGTCAGGCAGCGTGATGAGCTGTTCGAAGGAGGCCTGGTCATCACTCAGGAAGCCCAGGTCCACCAGACCAAGTTTCAGGCTGCTCTTGTCAAGAACACGCATGACGACGCTTTCGCAGTTGTTGGTGGGGATGATCGACACACGCATGTCGATCTCCTTGTCATTGAAGTGCATCTGGATGCGTCCGTCCTGAGGGATGCGCTTTTCATCCAGCTGCATGGAGCCGGTCATGATCTTGAGACGCCCGATGATCGCGGAATGCAGGCGTTTTGGATGATGCTCCACGTCCACGAGGACGCCGTCCATGCGGTAGCGGATGCGGATGTCCTTTTCCAGCGGCTCCACATGAATGTCTGAAGCCTTTTGCTTGAAGGCCTCCATCAGCATATTCTGCACCAGCTTGATGACCGGGGCGTCGGCGTCTGAGGAAGTGCCAGCGTCTGCACCCTTCGTTTCAATGCCAAGAATGGCGTCATTGCCATAGATATTGGACTGCACGGTCTTGATCAGCCCCGGGGTGGAGCAGTAGTACTCAATGTCAGGCTGCAGCACGTGTGGCAGCGCATCCAGCGTTTCGAAATCAAACGGGTCGGACACTGCAATCTGCAAGGTGCTCCCGTTTATCCCCAGCGGCGCGATTTTATATTTCTTGGCCACATCCACAGGAACGAGCGCCTTCAGGCCTGGATGCGCTTCGAAGCCGTTCAAATCAACGTACTCCATGCCGGAGCTGACGGCAACAGTGCGGGCGATCTGCTCGTCTGAGATCGTTCCCGATTTGACGAGTATGGCAACGACACTCTCTCCAGGTTTCAGACCTGTTTTTGCATGCTGGATGTCACGCTCGGACACCTGGCCGGTTTCCAGGAGCTGTTCGAGGAGGTATGCTTCATTGGAGTACATGAATTCGGATCTGCTTGGCGGGTGATGCGTGGAATCGGTATTTTACGATAATCATCAGACTACAACCTCGTGCAGGAAAGTGTCAACGACTCGGCGCTCGCAACATGAAAATTGATGACATTGAATGACAAACTGCCGACGGAAAGAGCGTTCGACTTGCCCCGCCAACCATTCACGACGACTTAATTCGACCATCATGCACCTCGCTCAGCGCCTCTCCGCACCGTTTCTCGGCATCTGCCTCGCCTTTTCAAGTTTCACTCCGAGCACGGCTGGAGCGCATGATGCGGGCACGCAGATGTCCGCCATCGCCAAGGTTTTTCTGGCTGCGCTGACCCCTGAGCAGAAAGCGAAGGCTAGTTTCGAATTTGCCGCCGAGGAACGTGAAAACTGGCACTTCATTCCGCGTGAGCGAAAAGGTCTGCCGCTCAAGGAAATGACGCCGCAGCAGCGCCTGCTTGCCCACGCTCTTTTAAACACCGGTCTCAGTTTTCGTGGATCCGCCAAGGCGGTGACGATCATGAGTCTCGAAGAAGTGCTGTATCAAATCGAAGGCGCGGATGAATCCAAGCGTGCCGCCACCCGCGAAAAGCGTGATCCGGAAAAATACTTTGTCTCGATTTTCGGCGAACCTGCCGACAAGGGCCTCTGGGGCTGGCGTGTCGAAGGGCATCACCTGTCATTGAACTTCACCATCAAGGACGGCCAGATGCTTCGTGCCACTCCTTCATTCATGGGAACCAATCCGGGCGAAATTCGCCAGGGGCCGCTCACCGGACTGCGCGTTCTTGGAGTTGAGGAGGAGCTAGGCCGTGAACTGGTCAAGTCGCTCACACCCGAGCAGTTCAAGACAGCCTTTGTGGCCACCGAAGCCCCCAAGGAGATGATCACCGCAGCAGAGCACAAGGTGAGCCCGCTGGCACCTGCAGGCCTTGCAGATTCCGAACTCAATGAGAAGCAGAAGGGCATTCTCACGCGCATCATCGCCGAATACATTGACCGGCTGCGTCCTGAAATCGCTGAAGCGGCCCGCGCCGAGTTTCAAGCCGGTGGTCCGATCTATTTTGCCTGGGCTGGCGGCAAGGAGCGCGGCGAGCCGCACTACTACCGCGTGCAGGGAAAGACTTTCCTGCTCGAGTACGACAACACGCAGAACGATGCCAATCACGTTCACAGCGTCTGGCGCAGCTTTGATGGCGACTTCGGTCGCGATCTGCTCGGAGAGCACGTGAAGCAGGCGCATTGAGGCCGAAGACAAAACACGGAGAGTGATATTTTTCCGTGCGAAATCATGCACGCAGTTTACGTGCCGTGTTCTGGTTGCACACAGCTATTCGCAAGCTATTCGCAAGCTGTTCACAGCTTGTTCACTCAAGTTTGAATGGATCTTCACAACTGAGTGCAAATTATTTTAAATGTTTTGTACGCCTGAATGGAAAACTTTAAAAATATATCGAAGAAGAGCTTGTTTCATGTGTCGGTTTCGTCATACAAAGCAGTGTCGTTTAAAAAGATGTTCAATGGCCTCTTGATTGCTTCCAATTGAAATCCTCCGACACTGCTTCCCAACCCAATCTCGACCTCATTCTCTCAGAAAAAATCATCATGGCGCGCAACGATGAAAACACGAATCACACTTCTCTCAATGGCTCGGCTAATCATGCGCACACAGAATTGTTCAAGTCTGTTCCCACGGTGTGGGATCAAGTCTGCGAAGTTTTGGTGAAGCGGCTGGGTGGCGACAATTTTCAGCGCTGCTTCAGCGGCACCTCTGCACGACTTGCGGATGACGGCAGATTCATTATCACCGTGCCGAATCCGATTCATCAGCTCTGGATCGAGAGCAATCACACGGTGGCCGTTGCCGATGCTGTGGCTGAGGTCACCGGAGTTCCGGCGGTCATTGAATTCCATGTCGCAACGGAACCGACCCCTGTTTCGTTTTCTCCCTTGCCCGAACTCAAGGCGGCGCGTGGTAACGCGGCAGATCAGGCCCCGATTCGCTTCTTCAGCGAGGCCGGACTGAACGCCAAATTCAACTTCGACAGCTACGTCATCGGCCCCAACAGCAGCTATTCCGTGGCTGTTGCCAAGGCTGTGGCTGAAAAACCGGGCCGCATTTACAATCCGTTGTTCTTCTACGGCCCCACTGGCCTCGGCAAGACGCACCTCCTGCAGGCCATCGGCCAGGAAGTGCTGGCACGTAAACCGCGTGCCAATGTGCGCTACGTGACTTCCGAGCAGTTCACCAACGAGTTTGTGGACGCCATCAAGCGCCAGACCTTCAGACAGTTCCGCCAGAAATACCGCAAGGTGGACGTGCTGCTCATCGACGACGTGCACTTCTTTGAGGGCAAGGACAGCACGCAGGAGGAGTTCTTCCACACCTTCAACGAGCTCTTCAACAACGCGAAGCAGATCGTCCTGGCCAGCGACCGCCCGCCGAGCGAGATCAAAAACCTCGAAAGCCGCCTCGTCTCACGCTTTGAGTGGGGTCTTGCCACGCAGATTCAGGTGCCGGATTTTGAAACCCGCATCGCCATCCTGCGCCGCAAGCAGAGCGACTTCAATGTCTCTCTCGACCCATGGATCCTCGACTTCATGGCGCAGCGCATCCGCATCAACGTGCGCAAGCTGGAAGGCGCCCTCATGCGCGTGGCCGCCCATGTCTCGCTTGAAGGTTCCGTCCCCACGGAATCCGCACTCGCGACGATGTTGCATGATGTGATCGATGAAGATCCGTCAAAGACCGTCACCGTGGACCGCATCCAGCGCATCATCGCCACGCATTACGATCTCCGCGTCAGCGACCTCACGGGCCCCCGTCGTCCGAAAAACATCGCTGAAGCGCGTCAGGTGGCCATGTATCTCACCCGCACCCTCACCAAGCTTCCGCTGGTGCAGATCGGTGATGAATTCGGTGGTCGTGACCACGGCACCGTCATCCACGCCTGCAAAGTCGTCACGAACCTTCTCAACGGATCCAACGACTTCAAGCGCACGCTCGATTCGCTGGCCGGGAAGATTCGGGAGAGCTGAGCCGCTTTTATAGAGCGGACTGTGGCACCACCAGCGCGGGAAGATCCCCGAAGTCCAAGACGCTGGGCGCTGGCGTCCAGGTCATGCACAAAGCAGGCGGTTGATCCGCCGCATCAGGCGCGACTCCGCGCCTGATGAATTGGAACCCTGGGTGGGTGTGCCAGAGTCGTTTACTTCTTCTCCAGCGCGTGCTCCTTCAGGATCTCATCGACCATGTAGAAGATGGCTCGGGCCTTGGTCTCTTCGCGGACGCGTTTGACGTCTTCAACTTTGACCATGGGGAGGTTGTTGCCGAAGGACTGATGCACGTAGGAGATGACGGCGGCGATTTCTTCATCCTTGAGCAGTGGGCCAAAGCCCATCATTGGCGGGGTGCCTTTTTCGGGGCCGTATTTTTTGCCTTGGAAGTCGAGCGGTCCGAAGAGACCTTTCAGCACGATCTTGATCACGCGGTCACCGTTGCCTTCGAGCCAGTTGCTCTTGGCGAGCCCGGGATAGATGTTGTCCACGCCTTTGCCGTCCGCCTGATGGCAGGTGACGCAATGGGCCTCGCGGTTGAAGACTTCTTTGCCGAGGTCATAGAGCTTTTTGTCGGCACCGGAGAGCTTCTTGTCCGTGGGTCCATAGCTGGCATCCGGTGTGGCGCGAAGTCGGGCGGCAAGAAGCGGCTCCTTGCTGAGGATGTCCTTGCCCTCTGGCAGTGAGGTGAGCTGCTTCATCGTCTCGCGGAAGCAGTAGTCGATGTAGTAGTCTTTTTCGGCCAGGACGAGTTTGGCGAGGTCGATGGCCTTGGTCACGTCGGCTCCTTTGACAAAACTTAGCGCGCGGACGGCTTCGAGGCGGACGCGCGGGGCGCTGTCTTTGATGCCTGCTTCGACGATGGCGAGCGTGTTTGGCACACGGTCGCTCCAGTAGTTGGCGATGCGGATGGCCTGGGCGCGGGCGCGTGGCTCGGGGGAGTGCAGCACGGCATCCAGGAGGCTGAGGTTCACGGCGTTGTGCCATTGATGTACCCAGAGGGCTTCAAGGCGGTTGTGCTCGTAGTTTTTGTCCGCCTTGTCGAGTGCTGCTTCCCACTTCTGCACCGCAGCGATGACCTGCTTGGAGTCGTGCGTGTCGAGTTCGATTTTGGCAAGCTGGCGCACGCTGTCTTCGTGTTCCTTGAGGAGTTCGAGGAGGTTCTCGATGGACTGACCGTGGATCTTTTTCGGCGTGAGCAGCGGACGGCTGGGGTAGGTGAGGCGGTAGATGCGGCCATGCGAGTGGCCGCGGTTCGGATCACGCAGATGGTGCTGCAGGTGGCCGATCAGCATTTGCGACCAGTCCATGACGTAAAGCGAGCCGTCTGGGGCCACCGCGACACCGCTGGGGCGGAAGTTGGGGTTGGCCTTCACATCGTCTTGCAGCATGGCTGGCTCCAGGGTCTCGCCCTTGAGGCCGGAGCCTTCTTCGGTGACTTTGGCGCGGAAGATGCCCTGGAAACCGATGACGTTGGTGTTCAGGAAGGTGCCCTGCCAGTCTTCGGGGAAGTGGCGGCTGCTGAGGATGGCGGTGCCGGGGGTGGGGCGTGAGGGGCGATTCCAGAACTCCTTCATCTTGGAATGTGCGCCACTGTCGAGATGGCCGCTGAAGGCAGGGGCGAAGTAGTTGGCGTTGCCGGTGGCGTCGGTGATGATGTCATTGCCCCAGTAGTCAAACACGCGCCCGTGAGGATTGGCGAAGCCGTAGGGCACGTAGCGGTCAAAGCGGTTTGTGCGCGGCTCGTAGCGATAGATCGCGCCGTTCACATTGCGCACCGGGCCTTTGAGCGTCTCGACGTTGGTGCGGTGGAAGACGCCATCGCTGAAATACACGGCACCGCCGGGTTCATAGCAGATGGAGTTGGTTTCGTGGTGCGAATCTGCGGCATCCAGCCCATGCACAATGCGCTCTTTCCAGTCGCCTTTGCCATCGCCGTCCGTGTCGCGCACGAACCACATGTCGGGGGACTGCATGACAAGCACGCCATCTTTATATAGCTGAAAGCCGGTGGGGCAGTTCAGTCCGTCGAGGAAGGTGGTGCATTTCGTGAACTTGCCGGTCTTGGGATCGATGTCGAAGACCAGGAGCTTGTCGAAGACCTTGGTGGTCGGGGTGGTTTCAGGGTAGCTCGGCCAGGCGGCCACCCAGAGGCGTCCGCGCGTGTCGAAGTTCATCTGCACGGGGTTGATGAGGTCGGGAAACTCCACTTCGGATGCAATGAAATCCACCTTCACGCCTTCGGGCGTGGTGAGGTGCTGGAGTGCTTCCGCTCCGCCGAGGTAAGGCACTGGCTCCGGGCGGTTAGGGGCCACGGCAGGCACCGGAGGGAGGTTGTCGTCCTTCACTTCGTAGTTCTTGCCCTGCGCGGCAGCCCAGACGGCCTTGTCGCGGTTGGCGGTCTTCACATCACGCTGGGCCAGTTCGGCACCGAGGATGGTGGCATTGTCAACGCCGTTGGTCTTGGTGATGGCGTCGGCGTATTTGATGCGGGAGCGCTGGCCGAAGATGTTGTACTGATCCACGGTGCGGTAGCGGTGGTGCCACTGGACG
>CAILZI010000105.1 GCA_903838675.1 uncultured Verrucomicrobiota bacterium | reverse complement strand
CGCAGGTTCCGTTCAAGAACCTGCGGGCGCAATGAAACAGGGATCAGGCCGGCTTAGGCAGCCTGCGCTTCTTCGTGGGAGTGAGAGTCGGCGTCTTCACTACGGGTGTTCGGCTTGGCGCCGCTGAGCTGCAGCGGACGGCCCATAAAATCTTTGCCGCTGAGTTCCTGCACGGCGCGGCGTGCTTCTTCCACGCTGCCCATCGTCACAAAGGCAAAGCCTTTGGAGCGCTGAGTGCGGCTGTTTACGACGACTTCGGCATTCTTCACTGCGCCGACTCCGTTGAAGAGTTCAAACAGATCGCTCTCGGTGGCGTCATAGGAGAGGTTGCCGACGTAGAGGCGGTCTGTGGTGATGTCCGACGGGTTCACCGAAGGAGGGGCTTCACGGCGTGGGCGGGGCTCGCGCTGTGGGCGGGGATTGTCATTGGTGGAGCGTGGGCTGGCGCTGGGGCCGCGATCCGCCTGCGGGCGGCTCTTGGGCTTGGACTGACCGAGCAGGCCGAAGCTGATGATGCTCAGAAACTTCTGGAAGCCCGTAGGGGCGGCATTGCGGCTTTCGCGGCCGCCTTCACGGGTGGGACGCGGGCCTTCAGGACGAGGGCCACGTGGACGGTTGCGGTTGCGATTGCGACGGTTGCCGTTGCCGGAGGAATTGCCTCCGCCATTGCGGTTGGGGTAATCGGACATGAGTTGTGTTTACGTAGGGGTGGGTTGCGTGTTCATGCAGGGCCGGGGTGCTGGAAGGGGCGGCGGGCGGGAACGGGCGGCTTGCCTCTTCCACGGGTCCGCGGCACGCGGCGGACCGCACATGCGGCCAGCCACAGCACCACCACGGGCTGCTGCGGTTTTCAAAGCTGGGCCGCACTGGCCCTGCCTGCTCAAAAGTCACATCCGCGCACACTTGCAGCACGCTGGAGATTCCTTTCGGGCGTTCCATCCGTTGGAACGGTTCCTGCTGCGCATTCTTGGGTCGTAGATGGCGCATGGGGTTTGTCGTTCAAAGGGACGGGCTTCGGAGCACTGAATGAAGGCTCTGAAAACAGCGGAGTGATTCTAATCAGGGCCATGGGGTGGTCAACCGCGAATCACGCACAGGCTGCTTGCCCTAAGCATGCATTCATATCATCATGCGCCCATGATCAAACCCATCGTCTATCTCAAAACCGGCTGCCCGTGGTGTGAAGAAGTCACCGAGTACCTCGATGCCAAACGCATTGCCTATGAACCCGTTATCGTGTCTGGCAACCGCGAAGCCATGCAGGCCATGATCGACCTCAGCGGCCAGAGCAAAGCCCCCACCATGGACTGGGATGGCGAAGTGCTCGCGGATTTCGGCGTGGATGAGCTGGTGCCGTTTTTGAAGAAAAAGGGAGCGGTGTAGTGGGAAAATTGATGATTAACGATTTCCTGAGTCGGAAGTCGCCTCGCGCTCCCGCATCGCCTGCCTGGCCAAATCATCAATCGTAAATCATCAATGCCCTGCCACGCCTTCCTTGCTTGAAGCTCCAGAACCTGCATCATATCCCTTAGCCCCACGCCCCTCTTTCCCCATGTCTTCCCCTGATTCCCGCCCTGCCTCCCGTGCCTTCCTCCTGCCGCTTGCCTTGGTCGTTGCCGCGGCTGCCTTTCGCTGGGCCAAGCTCAAAGGCTACGTCACCCTGGAGGTGCTCGAAAACTTCACGCCATGGATGGCGCTGGCCTTCACTGGCACGCTGGTCTTTTCCAAGCGGTTCTCCTTTCTGCTGATCCCGCTGCTGCTCGTGGGCATCGATGCCGCTGCGACGGGCCCGAGCTCGGTGCTGCATTGGGAGGCGCTGGCGGTGTATCCCTGCTTTGCCATCGCTGCACTTCTAGCCAGCCGCTGGCGTGGGCAGATGAGCCTGCTCGGCAGCCTCCTCGGCGTGGCCGGCTGCTCGCTGGTGTTTTACTTCTTCACCAACACCGTTTCATGGCTCAGCAATCCAGTCTCCGCCTACACACGCGATCTCGCAGGCTGGCTGCAGGCTGTGACGACGGGTGAACCCGGGCATCTGCCTTCCTGGTTCTTCCTGCGCAATTCCCTCGTGAGCGATCTCGGCTTCAGCCTCCTGCTTCTCGCTGCGTTCAACACCGAAGCCGCCTTTCGCCAGCAGCAGCGCATTCCCCTGCGCCAGCCTCTGGCCGCCTGAGCCCCTCACGGCCATGAAGCGCCTCGCGTTGCTCCTCAGCCTGGTGTGCGCCACGCTCGGGGCGCAGGCGGAGACGCTGCACATCTACACCTGGGCGGACTACATCAGCCCGGAGGTGGTGGCGAAGTTTGAGAAGCAGCAGGGCTGCAAGGTTGTCATCGACACCTTCGACTCGAACGAAAGCATGTACGCGAAGTTCAAGGCCGGTGCCGTGGGCTACGACGTCGTCTTTCCCACCGCGTACATGATCCAGGTCATGCACGCGCAGGGCATGCTGGCAGATATCGACCCCAGGCTCATCCCCAATCTGCCGAACATCGACCCCTCCGTGCTGGCCAAGGTGAAGGATCAGGCCATGGCCTACAGCGTGCCCTACACCCTGGCCTATGCCTGCATCGCCGTGCGTGCCGACAAGATGAAAGGCCCGCCGGCCGACGCCACCTGGGCCATGTTTGACCGCGCCGCACTCGCCGGACGCATGACGCTGCTGGACGACATGCGCGAGAGCATCGGCGCCGCCTTGAAGTCGCTCGGCTTCAGCATCAATTCCCGCGACGACACGCAGCTCGCCGCCGCACGCGACGTGCTCATCCGCTGGAAGCAGAACATCGCCCGCTTTGACAACGAAGGCTACAAGAGCGGCATCGACTCCGCCGAGTTCCTCCTCGTGCATGGCTACAGCGGCGACCTCTTTCAGGTGCAGATGGAAAACTCCAAGATCGAGATCCTCATCCCGCATGAAGGCGTCACCATGGGCTGCGATGAAATGGTCATCCCCAAGACCGCCAAGCAGGTCGCGCTCGCCCATGCCTTCATCAACTTCGTCCTCGATCCCGCCATCGCCGCCGAAAACATGGAATGGATGGGCTACTACTGCCCCAACAAGCCTGCGCTGTCCAAAGTCAGCGCCGAGTTCCTCAAGAACCCCGCCATCACCATTCCCGCCGAGTTGCAGGCCAAGTGCGAAGTCATCGAAGACCTCGGCCCCGACCTCGCGAAGTACACCAAAGTGTGGGATCAGGTGAAGGCAGCACGGTGAGGAGGCTTAAATTGGCTGCATTATTAAGGGGTAGTCCGTATTCGGTTTGCCTAGCGCAAAATCCCGGCAGTGTATAGTGATCATCGTTTTATGACTATACCACCAGGCACAGAGCAACTTGTAGGCAAGATCTTAATCGCCTCAGGGAAAATATACGCTGCATGGAAAGAGAAAGCGGAAAAGCTGCAGCAGGCAGAGATTGACCAATTGATTGCCTCAATGCAGTCCAGTAAACCACTTGGGCGTCGAGTTGAGGAGAGCCTGTCACGCTCATTGCAGTCACTCCGACTCTCAGATCAAACTTTAGAAGCGCTTCGCACTCTTGACAGTGATCAAGTGTTCCATAGCGAAATGGCTACACGCCTCGCTGGGGGAAGGCTCTCCGCCGTAGAGTTGGCCCAAATATTGAGGGATTCACTTGAAGCAGGCGGTGTGCAATTAGGCGAAATCGAATCGATCGCGGCATTTTGGCTTGAAGCCATTCATATGGGAATCGGCGAAAGCCCGTCGCTTTCTCATGCGCTTCAGATTCAGAGTGGTTATCGTTTGGAGGCTGCAGTTTCAAGTGTTGCCCAGAATACATTGATTGTAGTTGAAGAAACGAAAGAAATTAGGCAGATCCAAGAGTCCAACAATTCTGTCGCAGTGAAGCAACTGGGCCTCACCCAAGGGTTGTACAGCATGATGGAGAAGCTCCTCGAGAAGGAGCAATTTTCAGCTCCCGCGAATGCAGCTCAAACCATTCTGCAAAAACAGTTTCAATCCAGGTTCGATAAGTGCCGACAGAGCCTGATCTTTGGCGCGATTGAAACTGCGGAGCAAGATTTCGCATCATTGATCAGTGATATGGTTGAGGCGGGCGATCTTGCGAGCGGAGATTTGTTATTCAGGAGCTATATCTGAGACTCGACGACCACCAAGAAGCATATACACTTCTCAGCCAGTCAATTTCGAACGATAGCAAGGATGAGGAGGGTCTAAGATTGTTGGGCTTAATATGTGCCGCATGCGGGAAGTATTCAGAGGCATTACAGT
>CAILZI010000104.1 GCA_903838675.1 uncultured Verrucomicrobiota bacterium | reverse complement strand
TTCTCGCTCAGCCTGGCCGCTTCAGAATGGTACCCTCTCCATGTGATTCGTCGTGTCAGGTCGGGCCGCTGGCTCTAAAGTGGCCTGTACGTAGGAGAGTCGTGGTAAGTAACGGTGTATCAAGCCAACTAAAGGTACTGGCCGAAGCTGATGTGATCTTCGCTATAGCCGATGTTCACCGTCTTCATGCTGGCGGCGGCCTGCTTGGCGGCCAGGCCCAGCTTTTTGATCAAATCGGCCGCCCAGTGCATGTTCTCCATGTACCCAGGACCAGAGTGATTGTGAGAAGCCGCAATGAGGATGTTCGCGGAAGGAACGCCTGCCTCCGCCTCGATCCGCGCCCGCGCATCCCGCACCATGTCTTCCCACGCACCAATGGTGTCCATCGTGACGATGGCAGCCTTCGTTTCGCCATCATCCAGGATCAAAACACCTGCACGCAGCGGATCCCGCACACCTGTGACCTGACGCACATGGCCAACGAGTTTGATTTCCGTCGCATCAGGCGGGGTGATGTCCACCTTGGCCACTCCGGCTTTGAGATTCGAGATGATGGGAAAACTTCCATCTCTGATCTCCTGCGCCTTCGCGCTGAAGTAGAGGAAGCAAACACCAAGAAGAAGTGCCGGGCAGAGATGCATGGCTCTCTTCTACGCTCTCAAATGCTGCAAATCATCATGCGATCAGCTCCGCAATCGGCCTGCCATTCTCCACAATGTGGACAGGGCGGCCATTAAGATCGTTGAGGGTGACCTTGGAATAGTCGATGCCGAGATGGTGATAAACCGTCGCGAGGAAGTCGCTCGCGTTGCAGGGGCGCTCGACCACATCTTCTCCACGTTTGTCACTGGCACCGATAATGCCGCCTGTCTGAATGCCACCACCGGCCCAGACGTTGGTGAAGGCGCGCGGCCAATGGTCACGTCCGGGCTGCAGTGTGCCAGTGGGTCCGCTGGCATCGCCCGCGCCAGTGCTGCGGTCAAAGCTGATCTTCGGCGTGCGCCCAAACTCACCCGTGACGACCACGAGCACGCGTTTGTCGAGACCACGCGCATAAATGTCCTCGATGAGTGCGGAAACGGCGCGGTCATAGGTTGGCATGCGGAAGCGCAGCGCTTCAAACTGATGCTGGTTCACCGCGTGGTCGTCCCAGTTGTTCACCCGGCCACACAAGGGACCGCTGAGACTGCTGGTCACAATTTCCACGCCAGCTTCCACGAGCCGACGCGCCAGCAGAAGCTGCTGTCCCCAGCGATTGCGCCCGTAGCGGTCACGGATGGCAGCATCTTCCTTCTCCAGGTCAAAAGCATCGCGAGTATGCGGATTCGTCAGCAGCGTCGCCGCCTGGGCCTCAAATTCATCCAGTGCACCCAGTTCGCCCTCGCGATCAAAGGCACGCTCCATCTTGTCCAGACTCTTGCGCAACGAGATGCGATCGCTGAGGCGGCGGTTTTCAGATGCGTCGGCCAGGCCGATGTTCGGCACCTGAAAGCTCGGGCGATTCGGATCATCACTCACCGCGAAAGGCGCATACGCATCGCCGAGATATGCAGGACTCGAGTACTCGGGAGATGCCGCAGGCACGCCTATGTAGTTCGGCAGCGGATTCGCTCGACCTCCTTCCTTGGCACGCAAGTAATGCGCCACCGACATCCAGTCCGGCAGCCGCGGCTTGGGCTTGTCTCGCGTGTCACTATCTCCGGAAAACATTTGCATCGTCCCTGCCGGATGTCCGCCCGCCGATTGATTCATGGAGCGCACGATCGTGAACTTGTCTGCGATTTTGGCATTCATCGGGAGCATCTCGGTGAACTGCATGCCGGGCACCTTGGTGCTGATTGTCTTGAACGGCCCGCGATACTCGCTGCTGGCCTCCGGCTTCGGATCGTAGGTGTCGATGTGCGACTGCCCGCCCGGCAGCCACACCATGATGATGGATTTCCGTTCACCTTTCGGCTTCGCCGCATTCTCAGCGCGTAGTTTGAGAAGTCCCGGCCAGCTCAGCGTCGCCATTCCTGACAATCCAAACTGCATGAATCCACGCCGCGACAGCGGACCGGCGCAACGGACGAGAGAAGGAGGCTGAATGATGGATGACATATGTATTTACCTACGGAATGAATGATGATCCTTTATCCCTATGGTTGGGTTACTTGGTTCCAAAGACAGCGAGTTCCTTGCCTGCCCCGTCCCAGACGCGCAGCATGCTGTCTTCACCACCGCCGATGATGGCGCTGCCATTGGGGGCGCTGACCGCGGCCTGCATGTAGTCGGGCAGATTTGCCATGGCACGCACTTCGGTGCCGTCATCGGTGACGATGCGGATGCGGTTGTCACCCGCGGAGGTGACGATTTGATTCGTGGCGCCGATGAACTGCAGCGAAGTGACCTCCTTGGTCCAGCCTTCAATCTTTCTCTTCCGCTCGCCGATGATCATGTCCCACGTCACCACCGTGCCCTCCGCACCTGCAGTGGCAAGCACGCGGCCATCGCTGCGGAACGCGACGCCCATCACGTGATGCGTATGGCCTTCAAAAAGGTTCAACTGTTTGCCAGTGGCGATGTCGGTTACTCGCGCGATCTTGTCAGCACCACCAGAAGCGAGCCGTTTGCCATCCGGCGAATAATCCAGGCAAAGCACCGTGTCGGCGTGCTTTTCCTTCCATGTCTGCGTCGCCTTGCCAGTGGCGGCATCGAAGAAAATGATGTCGCCGCTGCGTGACAGCTCACCGCCGCCGGTCGCGAGTGTTTTGCCATCCGGACTGAAGCGCACGGCGTTCACGCGATCTGCAAAGAGGCCCTTCTGGTCGATCTTGCGTTCCAAAACCCATCGTGGTGAACCGCCACCCACTGACTGCGTGACGGCTTTGGTGGCCACAAAGGTGCCGTCGGGTGCGGAGGTGATGGTTGTAATCGCGGCAGCATTGCCGGTGCTTTCTTCAATCGGCGTACCGGTGGCTGCACCCCACACGCGCAGGGTGCCATCATCGAACATCGAAGCCACACGCGTTGCATCGGCGGAGAAAGATGCGGCGGTGGGTTTCGCTGTGGTCTTGGTCGTTGCCAGCTTTGCTGCAGCCAGATCTGCCGTGGCCTTATCCTGAAGAGTTTTCGACGCAGCTATGGCGGCATTCGCAGCAGCGACTGTCTTGGCATTGGCCGCTTTTGAATCGCTGATGCGCTTCACGTCGTCCTCGGCGTCCTTCACATTGCTCTGCGCGGCAGAGACAGCTGCGAGTGCGGAAACTTCCGTCATGTTTGCCGTGATGAGCTTGTCCTGCGCGTCCTTGAGCTGCTTTTCAAGTGCAGCATCCGGTTTGCCACCTGGGGCCGTTTTGATTTTGGCGGCAACTTCATCGACGCTTTTTTGCGCCGCCGTTTTCGCCTCGGTGGTCGGAATTACTGCCTTCTGTTTCTCAGGCAGCACCTTGTTCATCGCCACGATGGCCTCCTTGGCCTTGCCGAGGAGCACATCAAGTGCCTTGTCCTGCGCTTCAATGCGGGTGATTTCGTTCTTTTGAAATGCCTGCTCCAAAGTCTGTGCCGCTATGGTCCAGTCCAGTTCCGCCATCTTCTTCGTCGCTGCCACGCTGCCGCGCAGTTCGATGACCGGCTTCGCCGTCGTCGCATCCCACACACGCACCGAACCATCGTCACAACCTGTGACGACCTGCTTGCCGTCGGCCGACATGGCACTGCTCAGCACGACTACTTTACCTGCGGCGGTTATCTTCTTGATCAAATCCGTGCTCGCAGGGGCCGCAGAGACTTTCACAGTGCTCGCCACGGGTTGCGCCGGGGCCAGTTTCCAAAGCTTCACCTCACGAAAGCTGCCGCTCGCGAGGCGTGTGCCGTCCGGGCTGAATGCAAGCGACTGCACCAGCGCGCGATGTGCTGCACCATTTTTCTCCGAAGGATCACTGATCTGCGCGACGAACTGCCGCGTGGCCATGTCATAGACATAGATGTGATTTGACCGCCCGCAGGCGACATAACGGCCGTCCTTCGTCATTGCCACACTGTAGATCGGATCGATGCTGGCGGAAAAAGCCTGCAGAACGATCGCGCGTTCCACCATCACTGAGCTCTTTGCGCCCTGATCAATCCACTCTTTAAGCGTTGCGATCTGCTCTGGAATGAGATTTACCGCACCGGATTTGTTGTTCGGCGGCGGCATCTCCATGTCCTTGGTATGCAGCGACGCTGTCACGAGCAGACTCTCGGCACCGTTGCCAGGTATTATCGACGGCCCGCTTTCGCCGCCTTTGATCATCAGCTCCGGCGTCTCCATGTTCAGGTCTGCTTTCGTCGTCGTCTTGTTGTGACACGAAATGCAGTTCGCCTTCAGGAAGGGATAAACGTCGCGATAGTAGTCGAGATCGGCAGCCAGCGTGGCAGTCGAGGTGCACAAAAGGGCAATGAGTGGAAGCGGCTTCATCGCTTGCTGGCGGTGGTGGCTGCGGCGGGTTTCACCGAAACGCGAATCGGTTCTGAAATAAGTATCTCCACGGTGTCCGTAGGCGAGGCCGCTGTGGTGATGGCTTTCATGCGGCTGGTGGCCACAGCCATGGCAGCATCGGCCTGCTTTTGTTTTTCAGCGGCTTTCTTTGCAGCTTCTGCATCCGTGGCGGCGAGTTTTTTGGCTTCAGCCGCCGCAGTGGCGGCGAGTTGCTCGGCCTTTTTCTGCTCTGCTTCGGCCAGCGGCACCGCAGCTGGATTGTAGCGGTATTTGCAGATGCCGAGGCTCTGGAAGGCAAAGGTGTAATCTCCGGGCGCGATCTTCAACGCGGCAAGATCAAGCACAGCGTCGTAAGTGGCTGCTTTGAGAGGAATGTCGAACTCCTTGATGGCACTGAAACCTTCGCCGTAAGCTTTCACCTTGATCGAGGTGCCGTTGAACTCGTTGCGCCAGGTGAGCTTGAGCGGGATTTTCAGCGTCTCGCCCACCTTGGCCTCGAAGACCTTGTTTTCAGCGGTGGCAATGGTCAGCGGTGCCTGCTCAGAATCGGTCACCGAGACCGGCACGTCAGCCATGAGACGCGGCGCGGGGATCTCCCCCTTCGCATCTTTCACTGGCCACTCCATGCTCGCCACACGCACGGGGCGCGTAACGACCGCGCCATTGACCGTGGCTTTGCCGACGATCTTTGCGAGTGAGAAGCCGCGCTTTGCATCGCCCGAAGCGGTAAGAATCAGATAACCATAGGGTTTGCCCTTGGCGATCTTCAACCCGGCTGCGCTCACGCCCGGCGGCAGATTTTCCATGCCGATCTCAATCTCGCCATCAAAGCCGTCGCGACGCTGCACCACGACCTCAAAGGCACGTGTTTCACCCGCACGCAGCGCCATTGGCTTGGAAAGTGATGCACGGTCGCCATTTCGCAGAGTCATATGAACGGCCCAGGCAGCGAGCGAGAAATCGGGTGCAGCCTGACGCACGAGGAGGCGATAGACGTTGTTTGCATCGCTGCGCGTGCCGCCGAAGAGGTCACGCACTTGCAGGCGGTAGGTGCCGTCTTCCTTGATCTCAAACTTGCCATTCACGTCAGGTGAACCGGCATCATAAGGCGGGCCGTCATACGAGTACCCGTTGCTGGTGACCTTCATTGGCGGTGCAATGTCATAGAGCTCCGCCACATCGGTCAGCGTCTCTTTGCCACCGTTTGCTTTCACCTGCTGCACGAGTACAAACGGGTCCGTGTTCAGGCCAAGGCGCTCCGAGGCCACCTCGACCCACCAGGTCTCGCCTTTCTTGGCGGTGAACTCAAAGGTATCGACATCGGCCGCCGGGAAAAAGGAACCGGCAATGTCACAGGGCAGTGTGATCTTCTGCGCTTCAGCAGGTTTGTTGTTCGGCTCATTTTCATTTATTTTTGCCGTGGCGGCCAGACCAACGGGGGGCCAGGACATCGCGCTGACTGTCTGGGTTTGCGGCTGGCGCGGCGCAGGGCCGCTTCCTGCCACTTCCTGCAACGCAAGACGATAGAAGAGACGCTCACCGCCTTGATAGGTGAGGTCGCTCACCTTGATGAGGTAGGTGCCATCAGCAGGCGGAGTAAAGTCGATCACACCACCCGTGCGGTTCACCTTCAAATCGCCGCCCTTCGCATCCGCCAGGATCAGCACCGGCGTCAGGCGGGAGTCGATGCCCGTTGCGGCGCAATCCACTGCCACACGTTTCCCCTTCACGCCTTGAAATGCATAAAAATCCACGGACCGCTTTGTCATCGTCGCATTGCAGATGGTGCCCAAGGGCAGCGTCATGGCCGTCTCCACGGAGTTGTTCGCCTTGGTGCGAGTCACCTCCGGCAGCTTGTTCGCTGAAAACGCCCGCGCCGACGACACGCCGAGCCGTGACATCACCCGCGCATCGTAAACGCCGACTGGTGCATCCGCCGCTATGCTTACGGTGAACTTGTTCTCTGAACCTGTGACCGGCTGCGCAGTGATCTTCGGCGTTGAGAACATCAACTCGCTGACATTCTCCGTGTTCTCTCCGGTGATCGTGACCTCAACCTTCGTGCCAACCTGTCCGCCCATGGGCATGACTGTGAGCAGGCGCGGCAGGGGCAAGGTGACCTGCTGGGCGAAGGCCGAAGCAGCCAGCAGTGTGCAGACAGCAAGTGTGAGTGTGGATTTCGCGAGCATAGATCAGTGATTGTACAAAAATTCCTTCGTGTTCAGCAGCGCCCAGAGCAAGTCTTCGTAGCCGTTGCGTTTTGCCCGTTGGGAATCGAGCGGTTTGCCAGCTGCATCATTGCGCGGCTTGACGACATAATTTTCGCTAATCCGCACTTCATCGGCAGTGGGTTCGCGGGAAAAGGCGGCGAGGTAGAGTTCGCGGATGCGCTTGGGCTCCGGCATCTCGGCCTTGCTCAAGGATTCAGCGCGTCCGCCGCTGGCGGTCAGCTTGGCCTTCACGTCGGCAGCGTTCATGAGGTGCAGGCTTTGCGCGAGGCTGGCGGACTGCACGCGCTCGCACTCGCAGACACTGGCACCTTCAGGACGGCCGAAGACCTTGAGGAAGGGCGCGGCGCGGTTGTAGCTGTTGTCCGGCAATGAAATGGCGCGCGTGCCAGCGGGAAGGTCGGCGAAGTCGGTCTTGGAACCGGTGACCATGTCGATGCTGTCGAGCATGACTTCGGCGGTCATGCGTTTCGGGTAGAAGTGGGAGTAGGCCTGGCGATCGACGGCATTGTACTGGTTTGGCGTGGAGCTGAGCTGGTAGGCATGACTCTGCGTGATGGTGCGTACAAGCGCTTTGAGATCGTAGCCGCTGTCCGTGAAGCTTTTGGCCAGCGCCTCAAAGAGGTCAGGGTTGGTCGGCGGATTGGTGTCGCGCAGATCATCCTCGGGCTCGACGAGACCGCGCTTGAAGAAATGCTTCCAGTAACGGTTCACCAGAGATTTGGCGAAGAATGGGTTGTCCTTCTTGCTCATCCAATCGACCAACGCGAGGCGAGGGTCATCATCGGGGGCGATGTCGAGTTCAGGTTCGCCGAGACCAGCAGGCTTCAGCATCACATGGGTTTTACGATGCTCGGTCTGCGCGATGCCGCGCTTGTGAAAAATGAGGTCTTCACCGGCGATGGCGGTCGGTTTGCGACCGATCTGGCTGAAGAACGCGGCAAGACGATAATACTCCGCCTGCGTCCAGCGTTCAAAGGGATGATGGTGGCATTGGGCGCACTGCATGCGCACGCCAAGGAAAAGCTGCGCAACGTCTTCGAGCTGCGTGGTGGGCTCCTTAACGCGCTTGTACCAAGCCACGGGAGGATTTGAAACAATGGTGCCCGTCGAGGCGAGGATCTGACGCACGATCTGGTCGTATTTGGTATTTGCGAGCAAACTGTCGCGCATCCATGCATGGAAGGCGAAGTTTGAGGTGATGTCCGCGGCTTCCGAGCGGGTGTTCTTGAGGAGAGAAGTCCATTTGTTGGCGAAGTAATCCGCGTAATCGGGACTATTTAGAAGAGCTTCGATGGCACGGTCACGTTTGTCCGGCTCATGACTCGCGAGGAAGGCTTTTGTCTCCTCATCCGTCGGCAGGCGGCCGCCGATGTCGAGAGAGATGCGGCGCAGGAAGGTTGAGTCATCGCAGATGGGTGAGGGCGGGACGCCGATCTGCTTCAGGTTGGCAAACACATGCTGATCAATGAAATTTTTCACCGGCGGCAGGGATTCAACAGGCGCACCCAGTGGAATAGAGACGCTGCAGACCGAAACACGACCACCGAAGCGAACCATCACGGCCACGTTTCCAGGAAGATCAAACGTCTTCACGAGTCCCAGCTCTCCAGCCGCCGCCATGGCGCGGTCATTGGCTTCATAGAGCGCGAGCTTGGTGACATCCCGGCTGCTGCCATCCGAGTACTGCGCTGTCACTTTGAGCTGTTGCGCGGTTTTAACTTTCATCGTCACGCGCGCCGGTTCCACTAGAATGCCGCTGAGCTTGGCCTCATCTTTATGTGTGTAATTCATGCCCTCGGCGATCCAGCGCACGAGGGTCTTGTAGTCTTCGGAGCCCGGCTCCAGATGCTTCCCGCCGGTATGCGGGACGATGGCTGCGCCCTTGGTGATGAGCAGGCTTTCCTCCGGGGCCGGTGGAAACACACGACGGCCCTTGCCCTGCTTCACGATGGCTTCGTAATCCTCCTCGGGTTCAAAACCGAGCACGCTGAGACGGAAGCCGCGCTGTCCTGTGATCGCTTTTGCATGGCACACACCTGCATTGCAGCCTGCCTTGGTGAGAATGGGCTGAATGTCATTCACAAAGCTCAATGCATGAGAAGGCTCCGCCGCGAAGCTCGTTGCAGCGAGAAGCAAAAACATGCTTGTTTTTAGAAGGGCTTTCTTTGGTATCACATCAAACCTACGGCTTGTGAGAACCCTTTTTCGCATTGAGTGACTTTAGTATTAGCTTCAATCACAATGAGACATCTAGCATTTACCACCCTTCTGGCACTCACGGCTCCATCTTTGGTCTTTGGCTGGGGAGAGCCGCATCATGCCATCACACGTGCGGCGCTGGAAGTTTTGCCTGCGTGGCAAAAGGACGCACTTGGCGCTGAATTGAAGCAGCTGGGTGACAGCTACTGCATGATTCCGGACAATGTCTTCACGGACAAGGAAAACGCGAAGTTTGCCAAAATGGAGTCAGCACCCAGTGAGGTGTATTTGAAGATCCTGCACCTGCCAACGCAGCAGCCGGAATATCTGGAGGTGATGCGTTACTTCATGGAGCAGGCGGTTGCATCTCTACGCAACGGGAAGCCCGGTGATGCTGCACGCTACATGGGCACGGTGTGTCATCAGATTGAAGATTATGGCAGCCCGGCGCATACGGTGCCCGGAGACAACATGTTCACGCTGCTGCAGCAATTTCTGCCTCCTTCGGATGCCATGAAAGGGCAGCTCATGCATGGGCCGATTGAGAACGGAGATTTCAAGGTGAGCATTGAGGGGTACAAGCCGCAGTTGCTTGGCACCACGGTGAATGAAGCTGCATGGAGACTCATGCACCGGGTGCATGAGGAGATTCTCAATGCGCGGAGCACGACGGTGCCGATCATTCAGGCGTTGTATCGGGAGGACAAGGAGAGCGTGGTGAAGCACCAGATGCGGGCGGCGGTGATGGATGCGCAGGTGGTGGCGGATGCGGTTTATACCATCCTGTGCCTCGGGATGCAGATGTTTGCAGCGGAGGAGCAGACGGTGCTGAAAGAGGTGCAGATTGGCGGCTTCTTTCCACTGGAGGCAGCCAGCCTGTATTATCCGCAGTCGCAGTTTTTCAGTTCACCGAACTGGGGGCATGCGCGCAGCGGGGTGATTTTGGCGGGTGGGAACAAGGACATGCCGCTCAAGCTTTGTGTCGGATCCAGCAATCAGGAGTTCAAAAATGGGATCAGCGCGGGCATGGGGAAGACGCTGACTTTTTTGCTGCCAAAGGATGTTTATGCGCGGTTCACGGTCCTGGCGGGGTTGCATCCGGAATTGGGGGCCAAGGGACGGGTGGAATTCACGGTCAGCGGGGATGGCAAGGTGCTGGGCACGGTCATTCTCAATGGGACCGATCCGGCGAAGTTGCTGGAGTGTGATGTGAAGGGAGTGACGGAGCTTCAGCTTGCGCTGACTTCACGGGGTGTGGATGCCAAAAGCAACTATGCGATCTGGGCGGAGCCGACGCTGGTGAAGAAAGAGTGAGGGATCAGACGGCGGGTGAACGAGCTTGAGCAGGACAAAAAGTTTATGCAGGTGCTCGTGCCCTGAGTGGTTGAATTCTTCCAGAAAGTTTGACCACGGATCACACGGATTGACACGGATGCCTGAGGCTGAAAGTGGTTACCTCCTGATGACTTTTATGAACGCCATGCAGAGTCTGCCCAAGCGGAATCAGGCGGCCTTGGGCTTGTAGACTTTGTAGAGGATGAGGCCGAGGAGGATGCCCTGGGCGCAGGCGCTGATGATCCATTTCCAGACGATCTCCAGGGTGAAGGGCTGGACGGCGTAGCTGATGAGCGTGTGAGTCTGGCCGTAGAGGGCCATGAAGAGGCCGTATTTGACGGCGCAGGAGGCTTTGGCGTTTTGGGCAAAGCCGACAGCCCAGAGTGTGGTGAAGGTGATGGCGGCGAGGATGTGGGCGGCGTGGAGCCAGGCCATGTATTTGCCGCTGTTCATCTCGGCCTCGGGGCGCCAGAGTTCATGCGTGGCTTTGTAGAGGGGTTTGAGCCAGAGACCGTGGATGAGACCGTCCGTGACGGTGAGGGCCACGAAGATGATGAGGATGCTGATGAGGAGGCGCTTGAGGTTCATGGCGAGGGAGTGTGAGCGAGGAGGCTATCAGGTTTGGAAATGGGCGTCGATAAGGAAAAGATGGAGAGGTGTGCGGGCGTGAATGGTGTATTGGAGCGTTGTCTCATTGCGGAGCCAACACGCGGCGGAGTTCTTTGCAAACGCTGCTGGTGTACGTGGGGGGTGGCGGAGTGATGGGTTTGCTTTCCGGCTCTGTTGCGATAACCCAGGGAAGCACTCGCTAAAGCTCGGCATCCCTGGGCTGTATTACGCAGCCCCTTCAGGGCTGGTGTATTGCGGATTTGATTGGGGGAAGATGATGGCAGCTTGAGAAGGAGGTTCAGGATGAAGGTTTTTTCGCTGCGTGTCGCAAGCAGGAGGGCACGCTGGAGATTGAGATGGTGAGGAGGCATGGGTGCATGCGGAGTGCTGCATCCTACGCCAAGGCGACGAAGCACCTGAACTCAAGGCGGCTGGATTGTGGAACCGAGAGTAACAAGGGAAATTTGGGAGCCGCTTGCACGAACTATTGAGTCTTGCACAATAGACTGAAGCAAACGGAGTTCGTGTGAAATCTGAAGCCGGAGGCATGGTGCTGCGCGGGACTCTGGACACAGCCGCCTGTGGCGTAATGGCGGAGCAGACGCTGCTGGCACCCGGCGTCGTGTGGAGGAGCACTGGGTTTGCTTCCCGGATTGTCTGCCAGAACCCAGGGGAGCACTCGCTAAGGCTCGGCACCGCCTGGGCTATATGACGGAAGGCCGTTGGCCTTCAAGACAAGGATGTCAGTCTGTTATGCAAGTCTCAATAAGCTTCCCAGATTCCGGCTTCCTTCTTCGCCAAGGCTACGAAGGACAAGAAAGCCGGTACTACAAAACGTGCGCTGGCTAATTTTCAGATCTGGAGCGATGCGGGGCTTCCGGAACGGGCTTCCTCCTTCGCTCTTCGAGCTACGGAGGACACGAAAGCCCGAACTACGTACTCAGAAAAGCCGAAAGAGTGCGAGGATATTATTCGGGAGGCCAGGACGGCCTGGAAGTCCGTGCTCCGGGGTGCTTTGGCCTGCGGTGTTCTATGCCGCAATGAGCGCTCTTATACAGGTTCTCAATAATCCTTTCACCTTGCTCGGCGACGAAGCGGCCCCATTGGCGGAGTTGGTTGGTTTTCAAGAAACGTTCCCAGAGCGGCATCGGAGTGCCGCGCTCCCAGGGAGGGCCGCTCTTCTTTGAGTGACATTCCTGGCTGGCATCACTTCAGGATTTGATCGAGCCACTGATATGCGGCGTGGCGTTCGGGGTCGGGGAAGTCGTGGGGGGCGTCGGGGGTGACGAGGGTGAGGCTTTTTTCGGCTTTGAGGAGGGTGTAAATTTCGGTGGCTTTGGTGAAGGCTTTGTGGACGCCGGTGATGTCGAAGTTGGAGTCGTGGAGGGGTGAGTTGGAAAAAACGGCGCGGGGGGCGATGGCGGCGATGATTTCGTAGAAGTCGAAGGGGATTTTGTCGGCGTTGTTTTCATAGACATCGCGGATGCGGGGCATGTAGCGATCACTGGTCCAACCGGCGACTTTGCCGCCGTAGTAGTCGTGGAAGGGGGTGAAGCCGCAGCTGGTGACGACGGCTTTGATGCGATCATCGAAGACGGCGGTGAAGAGAGAGTTGTGACCGCCGAGGGAGTGGCCGATGACGCCGATGCGGTCTTTGTTTACCTGGGGCAGTGATTGCAGGAGATCGACGGCGCGCAGGTTGTTCCAGATGGCTTTCATGGAACCGCTGGAGCGGCAAGCGCCCTGAGTTTTGAAGTCGTAGGGGTATTCGCCGAAGGATGGGTAGTCGGGCACGAGGCAGACGTAGCCGCGTTCGGCGAGTTCGTGGGCGTAGTGGAGCGAGGGCTTGCCGCCGAGGCCGGCGGGTTCGTCTTTGCCGATGCTGGTGGTTTGATGGAGGCAGAGCATGGCGGGTGCTTTGATGGCATCATTGGGGATGAGGAGCCAGGCGGGGACGTGGTCGCCGAGCTCGGGGGTGAAGTGGATTTTGCGGCGAAGGTACTTGGCGGTTTTTTCTTCGGAGATGATTTGGACGTTGAGAGGAGTCCAGCGGGAGGTGTCGTGGAGGAGTCCCATGACTTGCTGCATGCTGGCTTTGATGTGAGTGACGCGCTCGGCCCAGTCGGCGGCGGTTTGGACGGGGCGTTCGGTGCCTTTGGAGTCGCGGACGACGAGGAGGTTGGAGTGATCGGGATAGGCGATTGCTGGTGGTGCTTCGGCGGGTTTGATTTGGTCGGGGCGGGTGAGGAATTCTTTGGGAGTGACTTCGTGCACGGCGGTCATGATGCGGTCTTCGACATCGGGTGCGAACTTGGTGGGGCGGTCGTAGTAGACCATGGCACCGGCGCCTTCGTAGCCGCCTTCTTCCAAGACGCGGCGGGAGGGGACGTAGCAGGGGACGTCGTTGGAGTAGCCGTTGACCCACATGCGTGAGCGGTCGAATTCGCGTTTGATGCGGAGGGAGTAATCAACGGTGATTTCGCCGGGGAGGAAGACCATGGCCATGCCATTGCCGAAGCTCCAGCGCTGGACGAGGTAGGGCAATTGGGTGGGGAGTTTTTCGCCGCGATCGAGACGGGCGAGATTCTTCTGGGCGTGGTAGGCGATGGCGGGAGTTTTGGAGGCGGCGAGGGTCTGCCATTCTTCGCGAGTGGGGAGGGTGTCGAAGGCGAGATCGATTAGTTTTGTCTGGCAAGCGAGCGGGCCGTTGAGGGGTTTGAGTTCGCTGGTGGCGATGCGTTTGGCTTCGGCACCGAGGTCTTCGCCGTATTGTTTGACGAGTTCCATGGTGCGGCGGGGATTGGGGTTTTGATCGGCACCACAGCCGAGGGCGGTGAGGGCGATGGCACCGGGGAATTCGCGTTGCAGGGCTTCTTGAGCGACGCCAGCCCAGTCGCCGTGGATTTCATCGATGCCGATGGTGGTGCAGTGGCAGGCGTAGCTGGTGAAGATGGCGCGCACTTTGCCATCGGGGCCGGTGACTCGGAGGACCGGGAGGTCGTGATCGATGGGCTTTAAAGGGAAGAGGCGGCGGTTGGCGGCGAAGCCGACTTTGCCGATGCCCCAGGCTAGTGTGGAGGGCTTGCGATCAGCGAGAGCGGCGCGGGCGGCTTTTTCGATGTGGTCGGTGAGTTCGCGGGTGTAGCGCTCGATGGCGGGGAGGTGCTCGGCGGGGATGTCCATGCCAAAGAGATTGGGGAGCACGCCGATGAGCATGGGTGCGCAGTGGGTGTGGCTGGAGCAGATGGCGAAGCGGGCGTCGGTGGCTTTGGTGTCTTGCGTGAGACGACGCAGGACTTCGGTGCGCATGGAGGCGGGGACGCCGACGTTGTCCACGGTGACGAGGATGGCGGGGCCTTCTGCATCATCGCTGCCGAGGGCGAGGGCTTTGGCGAAGATGTGCTGGGAGACGCCGGTGTTTGGGGCGCGGCGGTTGCCGTAGCCGCTGAGGCGGACGGGGTAGTCGGGGGTGATGTCTATGGAGGCGGCACCGGCGGGGATGGGGGTATCGGCTGCGAAGGAGGTGAGGGGCCAGAGCAAGAGGAAGAAGGCGAGGAGGCGAAGGTGCATGGGCGTGTGCTGGAGCACTACGCGGGGATGGTGCCTGTTCTTTGCGGAGTTACGGAGGGCAACGGGGGTGGTGTTGCGGGGGCTTTGATTTTGGCAAGGGAATGGAGAGCAAGGGAATGGGCGGAGTTCAGGCGGGGGCAGGTGATAATTATTTCCTTTTTGCACCCTGGCCCCCGGTTTCCACCACAATGGCGGAGGCTGGCACGATACTGCGCGGGCGAAGGCGGCGGAGCAGTCAGCGTGACTGCCGCAGCCGTTCGCTGCAGCGCCTGGTTAGGCGATTCCGGTTGGGAGTGGACCAACATCCATGCCGTCATAAGTCTCGATGCCAGCCTGCTCGGCAAAGCGGTATAGGTATTTGTTGCGGGCGTCGAGTGAATCGACTGTATGGCGCTCCTCGCGCTCGACGTGAAGAAAGAGAAGTTCCTTGTCGTCATCGTCGGGTGAAGGCTCAAGGAGGCCGACGAAACGATAACCCATCTGTTCGAGGAGGGGTGCGGCTGCCAAGAGCCTCGATCGGTCATGGTCGGTGAAGAAGTATCCCCACAAGCAAACCTCGTCGATACTCCACTTCGCTACGGCGCGGGTGTGATCGAAGTGGGCTTGTAGCTGTTCGCGGGTAATCATTGGCTCTTGTTCACATGAGGCGCGAGGAATCGCCTAACTGGAGAATCAACAATAAAATCGTTAGGTTTGTCCCAATGCCTTTATAGCCAAGGATTTTGTTGTCATATTTCGCAAAGCAAACCAAAGGGTCAATTCGCCTGCAAGAATTTTGTTATTTTGCACCCTTTCGTCGGATAACTCGCCCCATAACGCCAATGCCACGCTTGGAGGAGCAGTTGCGCATGGCTATTCGTCTCGCGAACGGAGGCGCGGCGAAGTTCATTGCAGACGCTACTGGTAACCGTGGGGTGTGGCGTAGCGACTACCCCAGGGGCACCTCGCTGAGGCTCGGCGGCCCTGGGCTTCATGACGCATCCCCGTTGGGGATGGAGTGTGACGGAGTGGTGTGGCGGAAGATTGAGTCATCCTACCAAGGAGGTTCTGGGAGGCTGGAGGCGGGCTGAGGAAGAAGAACGGGCTTTGGATCGCGAAAGCGGTGTCGGCGGTGCAGGCTTGCGCCGTGCATCTGTGCCACCGCACTCCACGACGCTGACGCGTGGCCTGAGCGCAGTCCATGCTGGGCTGGCTGTGAGCGTGGCGAAGAACGGACGCACACCGCCTCAAGATCCAGGAGTTTTCGAACTCGCAATGTGGTTGCGGCCCGCTCGCAGACGGGCGGGCTGTCGCCACACCCATCCTACAGCTCCAGAACCGCACTCGGAGAGTGCGGACCACTCCGTGCTGTGGCGTGGTGGGGTTGTGGGACGTTCGGGCTACGGGCAGGATTGCCCGTGCCACTGCGTGTCCAGAACCACACATGGAATGTGCGGTCCACTCCGTCATGGGGCGTGGGACGCTCGGGCTACGGGCAGGATTGCCCGTGCCACTGCGGGCATCACATGCGGCAGATGAGGAGCTCGCGTTCGTAGATGAGCTCTTTGGGGAGATGGCTCTTGAGATCGAGGAAGAGTTCTTCGTGGGAGAGGATCTCGGCGCGCCAGGCGGCGCGGTCGAAGCGCTGGAGCTCTTCGAATTTTTCTTTGGGGAAGTCGAGGCCTTTCCAGTCGATGTCTGCATACTGCGGCACCCAGCCGATGGGGGTTTCCTTGGACTTGCCGTGGCCGTTGGCACGATCGACGATCCATTTGAGGACGCGCATGTTTTCGCTGAAGCCGGGCCAGAGGAACTTGCCGTCGGCGTCTTTGCGGAACCAGTTCACGTGGAAAATGCGCGGGGTCTCGCTGAGGGTGCGCTGCATGCTGATCCAGTGGCGGAAGTAGTCGCCCATGTTGTAGCCGCAGAAGGGGAGCATGGCCATGGGATCGCGGCGGACTTTGCCGATGGTGCCGGCGGCGGCAGCGGTCATTTCGCTGCCCATGGTGGCGCCGGTGTAAACACCGCCGCTCCAATTGAAGGCCTGATAGACGAGGGGCATGGTGGTGGCGCGGCGGCCGCCGAAGATGATGGCGCTGATGGGGACGCCTTCGGGCTTTTCCCAATCGGGATCGATGGTGGGGCACTGCGATGCGGGGGCGGTGAAGCGTGAATTTGCATGGGCAGCCTTGGTGCCTTTTTCCTTGGCGATTTCAGGGGTCCACATGTTGCCCTGCCAGTCGGTGCATTGAGCGGGAGGGGTGTCGGTCATGCCTTCCCACCAGACACCGCCATCGGGCGTGAGGGCGACGTTGGTGAAGATGGTGTTCGACCGCAGGGAGGCCATGGCGTTGGGATTGGTCTTGTCGCTGGTGCCAGGTGCGACGCCGAAGAAGCCGGCTTCGGGATTGATGGCGTGGAGACGGCCATCTGCGCCGGGTTTGATCCAGGCGATGTCGTCACCGACGGTCCACACCTTCCAGCCTTTATCGATGAAGTGCTGGGGTGGGATGATCATGGCGAAGTTTGTTTTGCCGCAGGCGCTGGGGAAAGCGGCGGCAACGTAGGTCTTTTTGCCTTTGGGATCTTCCACGCCGAGGATGAGCATGTGCTCGGCCATCCAGCCTTCGTCGCGTGCCATGGCGGAGGCGATGCGGAGGGCGAAGCATTTTTTGCCGAGGAGGGCATTGCCGCCGTAGCCGGAACCGTAGCTCCAGATTTCACGCGATTCAGGAAAGTGGACGATGTACTTCTCCTTGTTG
>CAILZI010000103.1 GCA_903838675.1 uncultured Verrucomicrobiota bacterium | reverse complement strand
GTGTACATGCCCGTCACCAAGCGCAGCGATGCCTCCACCCTCAGCGTCGTCGAACTGGTGAAACAAAACCTGCCCAAGTTCAAAGCGGCCTGCCCCGAAGACATCAACGTCACCTTTGAGTTTGATCAAAGCCCTTGGATCATCCGCGCCATCCGCGACCTCATCAAAGAAGGCATCCTCGGTGCCGCGCTCACCGGCCTCATGGTGCTCCTCTTCCTGCGCGATCTGCGCAGCGCCTTCATCGTCGTCCTGAACATCCCCCTCGCCATCGCCGCCGCCGTGCTCGCACTGTGGATCGGTGGTTACACGATCAATCTCATGACTCTCGGCGGCCTCGCGCTCGCCGTCGGCATTTTGGTGGATGAAGCCACCGTCGAAATCGAAAACATCCATCGCCACATGAAACAGGGCGGAGGGCGTTCGCTTGCCCGCCTTGTTTTGGACGCGTCTGAAGAAACCATCGGCCCGCGCTCGCTTTCCATGCTCTGCGTCCTCGCCGTCTTCGTGCCGAGCTTCTTCATGACTGGCGCGGCCAAGGCTCTCTTCCTGCCGCTCTCGCTCGCCGTCGGTTTCAGCATGATCGCCTCGTATCTGCTCTCCAGCACGCTCGTGCCGATCCTGAACATCTGGTGGCATTCCCCACCACGCGCTGAGGCGAAAGCCAAACCCGCAGGCGAATCCGCACTGCGCTGGCTTTTTCTCCCTTCGCTCACGACGCGCCACATTCTCGTCCCCGCCTATCTCGGTGGTGTGATCTTCGCCATCAGCATCCTCCTTCCCTTCATCGGCACCGAGATCTTCCCGCAAATCGATGCTGGACAGCTCCAGCTTCGCCTGCGTGCGCCCACGGCCACTCGCCTCGAAACCACCGAGCAGATCGCCCTGCGCACGCTTGCGATCATCGGTGAAGAAACCGGCCCTGACAAAGTCTCCATCAGCATGGGCCTTGTCGGCGTGCATGCGCCAAACTATCCCGTCAATCTCATCCATCAGTGGAACAGCGGCCCTGAAGAAGCCATCCTGCAAATCCAGCTTAAAGACGGCAGCGGCGTTGCCATCTCCCCGCTGCGCGAAAAACTCCGCGCCCGCCTCGCCGCCGAGTTTCCGCAAGTCCTGTTCTCGTTTGAGCCCGCAGACATCGTCTCACGCGTCATGGCTCTTGGGTCACCCACGCCCATCGAAGTGGCCATCAGTGGCAAGGATTTCGCCGCCAGCCGTGCCCACGCGGAGCTGCTCAAAACCAAGCTCGCGGAACTCAAGGACCTGCGCGACGTGCAGTTCAGCCAAACGCTCGACTATCCCAGTGTCGATGTGCAGATCGACCGCGAACGCGCCGGACTTCTTGGTGTGAAGATGAGCGATGCCACTCGCAGTCTTGTGGCAGCAACCGCCAGCAGCCGGTTTACGGTGCCGAACTTCTGGGCCGATACGAAGACGGGTGTGAGTTACTCACTGCAGGTCCAGGTACCGCAGACGCTGATGAAAGGCCTCGAAGACCTGCGCAACCTGCCCGTCACCGCGCAGAACAGACCACCCGTCCCGCTGCGCAACATCGCCAAGATCAGTGAAGGCAGCGTCATCGGCCAGTACGACCGCTACAACATGGCACGCACCGTTTCCATCACCGCGAATCTTCATGACCAGCCACTCGGTGTGATCGCCAAGCAGGTCGAAAAAATCATCGCTGCCAATCCTGCACCTGCCGGAGTCAGCGTCACGCTGCGCGGTCAGGTGCCGCCGCTCAGGGAACTCCAAAGCGGCCTGCAGACCGGTCTGCTCATCGCCATCGTGACGATCTTCCTCCTCCTCGTTGCCAATTTCCAGAGCGTGCGTCTCGCCTCCATGGTGCTCACCACCATCCCCGCCGCGTTGCTCGGAGTGGTGCTGGCTCTCATGCTCACCGGCACCACGCTCAATCTGCAGAGCTTCATGGGTGCCATCATGTCCGTGGGAGTCGCCGTGGCCAATGCCATCCTGCTCGTCACATTCGCCCATCGCGCCCAGCTTGGAGGCATGAGCAAACGTGACGCCGCACTGGAAAGCGCCACCACGCGTCTGCGCCCCATCCTCATGACCACCCTCGCCATGATCGCCGGCATGATCCCCATGGCCCTCGCCCGCTCTCAGACCAGCCCGCTCGCCATCGCCACCATCGGCGGTCTCGCACTCGCCACGGTGGCGACGCTGCTCGTGCTGCCGGCTGTTTACGCACTACTCGCGAGCAAGACGGCCAAAACAGCTACTTTGGAACCTACCGATCCTGCGTGAACACCACCCCTCATTTTCTTTCACCATGCGCTTTCTGATCATTCTCTTTCTCGCTTCCACCGCACTCGCCGCGGAACTCCCAACCGCCAAGCCGACCACCGGCACCATCCACCGCTGGGTCGCATTGCCTGCAACGCTCGCACCCTGGCAGCAGGCGGTGCTTTATGCGAAAGTCACCGGCTACATCGCCACCATCAGCGTTGATAAAGGCGATGCTGTCAAAGCAGGTCAAGTGATCGCCAGGCTCGAAGTCCCAGAACTCCAGGCGGACCTCGCCAAGAGCAAAGCTGAAGTCGCCGCCGCCAGCCTTGAGGCAAAGCGCATGCACGAAGCCCGAGCGAAGTCACCCGACATCGTGCTGCCGCAGTCAGTCGAGGATGCAGAGGCCCGGCTGGCCATCGCCAAAGCAGGCATGGAGCGCGTCAACACCATGCTCGCCTTTGCAGAAATCAAAGCTCCATTCGACGGCATCATCACCGCGCGTCATGTCGATGTTGGAGCGCTGGTGAACGCCCACACCGGCAAGGTCGTTGAGGTCGTCGATGCCAGCACGCTGCGCCTCCAGATCCCCGTCACCGAAATGGAAACTTCGCTCGTCACCGTCGGCAAACCTGTGAAAGCGCAGATCGATGCCAGCGGCCCCACGCCTGTCGAAGCCAGCATCTCACGCATCGCCTACGCGCTTGATCCCGCCACACGCACCATGCTCGCCGAAGCCGATTTGAAGAACGCCGATCTCAAACTCCGGCCCGGCATGTATGCGATGGCGAAGATCGCCGTCGAAAAACATGACAAGGCAACGCTCATTCCTGTCGCCGGACTCGTGATGGAAAAGACCAACGCTTTTGTCTTCAAGCATGTGGATGGCAAAGCCATCAAGACTGCGGTGAAGCCCGCCTTCAATGACGGCACGAATGTGGAGATTCCTGATCTCAAAGCAGAAGACACGATCTTGCTTCCGGGCACTCTACTGCTCACCGACAAGCAGCCTGTAAACATCAAGAATCCCTGAACCATGCAAAGCACGAGCGTCATGTCAGAGAACCAGCACCTTTCGTATCAGAAGAAACGCAACAGGGCATCGCTTTTCTTGCTGGCCACTGCCTTGGCCTGGTTCATCAGCTACCAGGCTTATACTTCAAATCATCCTAGTATCATGATTGGCCTTGGTTCCAACAGCCGCATTCCCACTTTTTGGGAAAGCGTCGTTCGAGAGCCTGTTACTTACTCATTTGCGGCCTTTGGTGCAATACTCGCAATGGGCGCGGGATATGTTCTCTTTCGCAATGCGCTACATTGTTGGTTTTTCAAGAGATCCATCGTTCCGCTTTTTCTCATCACGACGCTAGCCAACGCCGCCGATCCCTCCTTCGTCGATCTCCGCACCGTCATGCGCCTCGCCGGTGCCAACAACGACGAGATCCAGCTCGCGCGCGCCAAGCACGATGAGGCCATTGCAGAGTCCAAACAGGCCTGGCAGCGCTTCTGGCCCACCTTGAGTCTCGGCGCAGGCTATCGCGGCCATGAAGGCCGCTTGCAGGACATTGTGGGCAACGTTTACAATGTGAACAAGCAGCAGTACACCGTCGGCTCCACCGTCTTGATCGACTGGTCGCCCGGAGACATTTATTACGCCGCACTCGCCGCCAAGCAGCGTGCGCTCGCCGCCGAGCACCTTGCCGAAAAAGCACGCATCGACATCGTGACGCAGTCCGTGGAGCGCTACTACGACCTGCTCGCCGCAGAGGCCATGCTTACCATCATTGAAGACGACCTGCAGCTCACGGAAGATTATGGCAAACAGCTCGAAGGCGCCGTCACTGCGGGCACCGCTTTCCGTGCCGACCTGCTGCGTGTCAGATCGCAGATCAGCCGCGCCAAGCTTTCCATTCGCCAGGGCGAAGAGCACCGCGATCTCGCCGTCGCACGGCTTGCTGAAATCCTCCGCCTCACTCCCTATGCCATGCTGCGTCCGGCGAAGGCGGATCTTGTTCCAGTGAGAATGATGTCTGGCAAAGGAGTCGCCACGATGATCTCGCTCGCACAGCAAAACCGGCCCGAGATTCATGCCGCGCAGGCTATTCACAACTCGATGGATGCAGAAAAGGATCGAGCCCGTGTTGCCCCCTTGATCCCAAGTGTGCAAGCGGGTTACACGGCGGGCGGAATAGGCGGCGGCCCCAACGTCGGCAACCGCTGGGGCAACTTCGGCAGCCAGCAGGACTACTACCTCGGCCTTGGCTGGAAGATTGGACCCGGTGGCTTGTTTGACCGTCAGCGTCAAAAGCTGGCGGATGCCCGTGAAGAAAGCGCCTCGCTGCAAACCAGCCAGGTCAAAGCCGCGGTCGGTCGCGAAGTCGTCGAAGCTGCAACCCGTGCGCAGTCCGCCAACGACCAGATCAAGATCAATGACGAAGCCGTCGATGCCGCCGAAGAGATGACGAAGCTGGCCAAGGAACGCCAGGCCAGCCAGGTGGGGGTGGTGCTTGAATACCTGCTCGCACGCGAAGAACTGACGCGTGCGCGCCAGAGCCGCGTCATGGCTGTGACCGACTTCAATAAAGCACAGCATGCACTGAAGCGCGCCGTGGGGAAATAAGGCTTGGTCTGTTCCCGATGAGTTGGGGTTCCAGTTGCACCCCTGCCGGGCTGCCGCACACTCGTCCGCATGACTCCCCCCGCCATTCCTCATACCGCTCTTTTTATTTACAGCGAGTGTTTCGCTCAAAGCGAGGACGGTCGGCGCTTTCATGTGTTTGCCAGACTCGAAAACAGCGATCAGCGGGTGATTTTTTTCACCCATGACATGCCGGAGCTGCCGATCACCGTCTGGCGTCAGCTTGAACTACCTGAGCCTCTCGCCACGCAGATTGAAGGCACTTTCAATGCGCTAAAAATCCCGCTGAATCCCGGTGTGCGCGCCTGCGACAGTCTGCACCACCATCGCGGCCTGGAGCTGCAGGTGCAAGGTGCCTCCCTTTGCCTGGGTTGGGATGCAGCCGACAGCGAACTGGCCGATGCACTGGCACCTCTGATCAGCCTACTCCAACCGCTTGTGGATGAAATGAAGGCCGGACTCGAGGCCGATGGTCCGAAGCCCTTTTTCAATGATGCCCCGTGATTCGTGACACTCTCACTGCGTGACGTGCCCATTGCAGTGTTCCAGTTGCACCACCACCGGGCTGCTTCAAATTCACGCGCATGAATACGACTCCCGATCACATCCTGCAAACCGGTCTCGCCTTTTGGAGTTCCAAGACACTGCTGAGCGCCGTGGAGATGGAAGTCTTCACGGAACTGGCGAAACATCCGGGCGATCTCGCCACGCTGCAAGGCCGGCTGGGACTGCATCCACGTGGCGCACGGGACTTTCTGGATGCGCTGGTGGCGCTGGGTTTCCTTCAGCGTGGAGACGATGGCATCTACCGCAACACGGCTGAGACCGAGCTCTTTCTAGACAAGGCAAAGCCCTCCTACATCGGTGGCATTTTGGAAATGGCGAACCACCGGCTCTATCCATTCTGGGGCAGCCTGACGGCAGCGGTGCGCACCGGAGAATCGCAAAACGAATCCAAGGGAGGTCATGATCCCTTCACCGCGCTCTATGCGGACCCGGCCAAGCTGCGCGAATTTTTACGTGCAATGTCAGGCGTGAGCCGTGGTGCCAACATGGCCATCGCGCAGAAGTTTCCGTGGGCAGAGTATCGGAGCTGCGCGGACATCGGCACCGCGCAGGGAGATCTGGTGACGCAGATCACACTGGCGCAGCCGCATCTTCAAGGCATCGGTTTCGATCTGCCCGAAGTGGGGCCCATCTTCGAAGATTACATCGCTGAGAACGGCCTGGACGCACGGGTGCGCTTTGCGGGCGGCAGTTTCTTCACGGATGAGCTGCCCAAGGCAGACGTGCTGCTCTTCGGCCACATCCTGCATGACTGGGATCTGACAACAAAGCGCATGCTGCTGCAAAAAGCCTATGCTGCGCTGCCTTCAGGTGGCGCAGTCGTGGTGTATGACTCGATCATCGACGATGCGCGCAAAGAGAATGCCTTCGGCCTGCTCATGAGCCTTAACATGCTGATTGAGACACCCGGCGGTTTTGATTACACCGGCGCCGACTGCATCGGCTGGATGCAGGAAGCCGGCTTCACCCACTGCCGCGTGGAGCATCTGGTGGGCCCTGACTCGATGGTGATCGGCATCAAGTAAGCACCTGCTGTTCGATCAATACACCGGGCCCTTGACCGCCCAGCGCTTGAGCACAAAACCGGGGCCGCTGGCACGCCATTTGGCGACGTGCGGCGTGGTGTAGTGCAGGTCAAAAGCGGCCTGATCCACGTAGCTTTCGCTGAGGGCGAAGAGATTGGACTGCTCGTTGTCGCGGCTGACTTCAAAGCGGAGGCAGCCGGGCTCCAAACGCGAGGCAGCGGCGTTTTCGAGGATGACGGCGAGGAATTCATCGATCTTCTGCGGATCGATCTCGAGGATGACAATTACGTTGACCATAAACGCAAGAGAGAGGCGAAATTTGGTGAACATGCAACCTGCGTTCTACGTATCATGGCCTTAACATCCCACCAGCCATGAAACTTCGACTCGTCCTCCCCACGCTGTTCGCCCTGAGTCTTCACGCTCAAGAGGCCAAACCAGCGGCGACTCCGGCTCAGCCCGCCGCAGCCCCGGCACCGGCGACGACGCCCAAGGTTGAAACGAAGCCTGCACCCGCAGTTCCAGCCAAGGTGGAAACGAAGCCTGCGCCAGTCACTCCTCCAGCCAAAGCTGAAGCCAAACCTGCCAACCCTCCTGCGAAACCTGCAACACCGCCTCCAGCCCCGGTGGCAACCACTCCGGCCCCAGCCAAACCGGCCCCGCCTCCGGCCAAGCCCGCTGCTCCTCCGGCAAAGCCTGCACCTCCTGCTCCTGTGGCGGCCAAACCAGCGCCGCAAAAGCCGGTGGCCATTTTTCCCGACAAGGCGCTCGAAGCTGCAGTGCGCAAACAGGTCTTCGCCAAGCGTGACAGTCAGGAGGTGATCACGGCCGAAGATGTGGCGACCGTCTCAATCATTGAAGGCAAGAAGGCGGGCATCAAGGATCTGACCGGCCTGGAGAAATGCACTTCCCTGGCCTCACTGACGCTGCCGGAGAATCAGATCACCAACCTGGCGCCCATCAAAGGTCTGGAGCGCCTGCAGTTCCTCGATGTCTCCAACAACCAGATCAGCGACATCGCGCCGCTGGGCGCGTGCAAGGCGCTGCAATACATCGAACTGACGGGCAACAAGGTGACAGATGTGTCCGCACTCGGCGGCATCCAGGCCCTCACGTCACTCTACCTCGCGAACAACCAGATCAAAGACGCGACGCCGCTGTTCAAGCTGCCAAAGGTGTGGACGCTGTATCTCGAAGGCAATCAGGTGGCCAGCATCGCCGGCATCGGCGGCATGAAGTGGCTTTCCATGCTTTCGCTCAAAGGCAATGGAGTGAAGGACATCTCGCCCCTGGAACCTTTGACGGAGCTGCAGTTTCTTTTTCTCGAAAACAACCAGATCACCGACCTTTCGCCTCTGCACCGCATGTGGAAAAAGGACAACGACGGCCCGCGGGAATGGGCGCCCTACTGCCAGATTTTCATCGACGGCAATGTCATCGACGATGCTTCCAAAAAACTCGTCGAGGAGATGAAGAAGGCCGGGGCACGCATCACGCCCTGAGTGGCCGCCCGCCGTGCAAAGTGCTTGCCGTCCCGGATGCGTGAGGCTTAGCATGCAGCATGAACAAGCTGCTACGTTTTCTCACCCTCGGTCTGCTTCTCACAGGTGCGCAGGCTGCCGACCCGCCGCGCCAATGGACTTCCAGCGACGGCAAATCGAAGTTCATGGGCAACTTGGTCGAATTCACCGACAAGGAGGTCAAAATCCGCCACAGCTCCGACTTCAACCAATACCGCCTGCCACTGGACAAGCTCTCGAAGGAAGACCAGGTCTACATCCGCGGCCTGCTGCGCGAGAAGCGCCGCGATGCCGGACTGAAGGAAGGGGTGTATGCCCAGAAGATCACCGGGCAGTTTGTGAAGGGGGTCTCGAAACAGGGCCTGAACTACCAGCTTTGGGGCAGCCCTTCGCTGGATGGCACCAAGCGCTACCCTCTTGTCATCTGGCTGCATGGCTCAGGCCAGAGCGGCACCGACAACGAGGCCCAGCTCGGTGGAGCACCGAAAATCTGGACCAATGAAGAGAATCTGGCCAAGCAGCCCTGCTTTCTGCTGGCCCCGCAGTGTCCATCGGCGGACATCGGCTGGAAGAATCAGGTGGCGGACAACCTGCTGGCGCTCATCGCCGATCTCACAGAGCAGCTGCCCATTGACGCAGACCGCCTTTATCTGACCGGCTCCTCCATGGGCGGCTTTGGCACCTTCAGCATCGCCGCCAAGTATCCAGGAGTCTTTGCAGCCTGTGTCCCTCTCTGCGGTGGGGGTGATGTCAAAAACGCGGAAATTTTGAAGCCCACGCCGTTCTGGGTCTTCCATGGCGACAAAGATGAGATGGTGCCCGTCGAGCGCTCACGGGCCATTGTGGAGGCTGTGAAGCAGACTGGCGGCGAACGGATGAAATACACCGAACTCGCGGGAGCAGGCCATGGCATCACGGGCCTCGTCTATCCGCGCGCAGATCTGCATGAATGGTTGTTTCAGCAGAAAAAGCAGGCCATGTCAGCGCCTTAAACCGTACCCCCGACAAGCGATGCTCCACCACCACCATTCAGCCACCTGCCAGCATCATGATGCGGAATCAGCGCGTGAACTGGCGGCCACGATGATGGAACGGGCGCGTGAAGCCGGCCTGCGACGCACCAAGGCACTGGAGAACGTCCTCTCCATCCTCGTTCACTCTCACCAGCCGTTGTCCCTGGCAGACATCGCGGAATCACCCGACCTCACCAGCGGCGCAGACAAGGCAACGGTCTATCGAGTGCTGGTCAAGCTGGAGGAGCTGGGCCTCATCCGCCGGCTGGGTCTGCATGACCGCAGTGCGTATTACACTCTTCTGCAGCCCGGTCACCATGACGATTACCTCATCTGCACGCAGTGTGGCCGCATTCAACGGCTCGACATCGCCTGCCCGGTGGAGGCGCTGGAGAAGCAGATCGAGAAACAATCCGGCTTCCAGAAGCTCTACCACGAACTCGAGTTCTACGGGCTGTGTCCGCAATGTGCGGAAAAAGCCTGAACCATCTGGTGAGCGCACGCTTCAAAACAAGAGCGCCAGAACAAAAAAATCCCGCACTGGCGGCTGGCCAATGCGGGATTGAAATGAAGCACAGTTCGATTAGGGCGATGTAGCAGCCGTTGTGATCGTGTTGGTCACGTTAGCACTGGTCGAGCCGTTGCCAGTAGGTGCGGGCGAGCTGCCATTCCCCAAGTTGCCACTGCTGCTTGTGCCAGTTGTGCTCGTCACACTGTTGTTCCCGCCTGATCCGGTGTTGGTGGCATTGGCGTTGGTTGTGGTATTCCCACTGGAATCAGTCGTGGTCTGATTCACCGTCGTTGTGGTGGAACCATCCGCAGTTTTGGTTTCAGTGATTGCCGTTGTTACCACTGCCCCCGTTGTTGTATCCACGGTCTTGGACTGACTGGTGGTCACCACAGTCCCAGTGGTTGGATTCGTCGTCACAGTTACGGTTGAAGTGCCAGTGGTGGTGGTCGAACCGGTAAGTACTCCACTACTGTTAAAAGTTTGTGTGACAACCACAGTCGTGTCACTGCTTGCAGCATTGCCTGCAGCAATCTGCTGGCCGGCGTTGTCAGGGGTGATGCTGGTTGTAGCTGCTCCTGCGCCAGGGGCAGCACCGACGGTCACTGTCACCACGGTTTTGCTGCCAACGGCATTGGTGACGGTCACGGTTTCGGTCGTGACGATCTGCATAACATTCCCCTCGGCCGCACCCGTGCATTGGAAATCAGGTGGATTGAACTCCGGCTCCCAGCGCAACGCCAAGTAGCGAGTTTTGACCGCCTTGGCAGGCTTGGCCTTGAGAGTTCCCGTCCCTCTCGTGTCTTCAGCCACAGCGACTGGCTTCGCGTTGCCAAAATCGCTCGGATCAAAGGCCATGCGGCCGCGCCAGTCTTCTTTTTCCGGAAGATTGTCGAAGGCAAAGACCTCGAAGCGCACTGGGCGTGGAGAATGAACCGAGGCAAACTCATTCAGAATTCGCAGCTGGCCGAAGTCATAAATGATGGTGCGGTATTTTTCATCAGACTCGGGGAAGGCAAACTGGTTGTAGGTGATGGCGGTGTCGAGCCCGTTGGCAGGTCTCGGCGCTGCATAAACGACACGCGCACCACCGAGGCCGTTGATAAGATCCGTAGGTTTGCCGCCCTTGCCATCTGCGGACTGCTTTACGGCATAACCTTTGTCACTCGCAGCACCAAACAGCTGGAGATAGCGAATCAGCCCACCTTTTGAGAGCGCGAGCTCAAGTTTGACATACTTGGCCTGCATACCGGCAAATTTAAACTCCACAGTGCGATCCGCCGCCGAAAAGACTTTCTCCTCGAGAACTGCCCAGCCATTTTTGTCAGCACTTGCTGAGAGCGTGGCCCGCCCTTCGATACCATCATTCACAAAGGAGGAAGTGGAAATCAGCACCGGCTTGCCCAGATTGATGAGAACAAAACTTTTACCGGCAGACACGGTGGAAGAAGCAGTGATGTCACTGGAGAGGATGGAATCGATATGTCCAAAACCTGACGAACTGTCGATCGTTGCACTGCTTGCAGGACCAGTGATCGTGTTGACCGGCTTTTCCTTGATAATCGGAATTCGCGACCATTTGGCCTGGATGGAACCGGCAGCCAGCAGACTGCTGAGGATGACAATGGTAGGGGCGAGCTTCATGATCAGTTGAGGGAAAATTGGACGTTGATTTCGGAGTTTGAAAGCAAGAAAAAATCAGCGTTCGTTTTTAATTGTTGAATCAACCTACAGTTACACCACAAAGGCCCAGCTGTGTAAACATTTTTTCTGTGTCAGGAGTGATGAATTAGCGCTTGATTAATTGTATATTCCATATATTCTATAAAAATGAAATGTCCGCGCTGCCAAGCAAGCGTCCAGTCAGAGCAGATCACGTGCTCTGCCTGCGGATTTTCTGCGACATTACTGCATAGTTACCTTGGAAATCAATGGGTTAGGTTGGAAAGAATCACAGATGCGGCGCATTGCCTGCGGCTGGAGGATACGCGGCGTATCGAGATCATTCTGGACGATTTTGAACGCAGTTTCCCACAAGCGTTTTTTGCCATATACCTAGGCGCATTACCCAATAATTTCAACGTCGCAGAGCTGGGCTTCTGGCTCCTCAATCAAGGAGCCTTCAACACCCACTCTGTCAGCCGGCGCAATGATTTCGGCATGGTGCTGGTGGTTGATCCCTCCGCACAAACCGCCAGTATCACGCTAGGATATGCCATGGAAAATTTTTTCAGCCCAAAAAACATCACGCGCATGATGCAAACCATCGGCAGCCACCTTCGCAAAGGAGCTTTTGGCATGGCCATTGAGTCCTCCTGCATTCGCGCTGGCGAGGTGTTGCGAAAACACGCCCGATACATGCAATGGCAGCCCGATGCCGCAGTCCCGGCAGACTCCGTTTCTGATATTGGGCTGCAACCATTACGGGGTGGGCATCGGTCAGCTTCGCGGCCTATGCCAGAAAACCCCACGCTCAGGTCATGATCAAGCCTTGCCCAAACTCAAAGGTGACTGCTGATCATCGTGCCAAACTCCTGGTTCTAGCGGTGATCCTCCCCATGCTCTGGTGCGAAGGAGTCGCGTCCGCCGATGTTGTGCAGCCTGTTGAGAAAGCCGAGGAACACTCCCTGCCTCTGCCACGCTGGAGCGAGCAAGAGCTCAAAAGATTTCGCAACAATCTACCGGGAGGCAGCTATTCAGAAGTGCTGCCGCCGAAAAATGGCGAGTCAATTTCCGACATCAACGAACTCATCCATACCCCGCTGTCCAGCGGACCTCGGCTGGATAACTTTTTCAACAATCACGACAGCGAGATCTCCCCCCGCCTGCAGGTCGAGGACATGAGGCTCCTTTTGCCCGAAGCAATCCTCGGACTGCCAGCACAAAGTCAATCCAGTCCGGTGCAACTGCCCACGCCGCTGGCTGCGCTCAAAGAGGTCCCCCCCGAGTTCCTCGCGGCATGCGCACAGAGTCTGCCCAAAGAATATCTCATCGATCCGGACCAGCTTGTGCCTGAAATCCAGAATCATGACATGATGCGCCTACTTGGATTTCATGCCCAGGATGCACGGATTAAGTTGTACGTTTTGGTGATCGGGCATGACCAGAAGCTTCCTGAGGGTGCTGAACTGGAAAAAATCGCCTCAGGCAGCCTGCTGCTTTCAGATGCCTGTCTTGTTGTCTATCCTCTTGGGGAGCCTTGGAGGGCACGTTTGTTTGTCAGCAGATCCATCCATAACCAGATCTCCGCTGAATTTCTCAGTGAAACGATCCAGGCATGTCTGCAGGAGTCTCTCCAAGCCAGTAATGAACACGATCAGCTGCGTCGCTACACCATCCACCTTTCGACACGGCTTTTCTGGCTGCAAAAAGCTTTGGGGTCTCATCTGGATGACAAAACGGACAAAGGCCAGGCGCTGGCTGAATTCAGCACCCAGTCAAAGGCGCCCGCTGTTCCAAACTCCACCAATCTCATCACCGTCCTGATTTGGATTTCAGGGAGCCTGCTGGTCCTCGGGCTCATCGGCATCACCTATCGTCAATTTTCCCACTTCCTTCAACTTAGAAGACAGCGCCGAATCTGGATGCTGTCGGAATCCGAAACGGTCCCTCGGCTAGGCGGAGCTTTCACGGGCGGTGGCGGAGGAATGATCCGATATACCTGATTACCACCACCTCCTAAGTACCAAGAAGTAAGACACTTTTCCAACTTCAATTTGTCAAAACCAATCCTTGAATGATAATTAATGAAATTGACCATAATGATGTAATGTGATGAACCAGGACACGATCCAGTTCCAATGCGGCTTTTGCCGCACGGTCTTGACGGTACCTGTACAAATGGCAGGCGTCACGGGTCCATGCCCGAGTTGCGGGCAAACGGTCACCTCGCCCACGCCTGCACCTGCGGAGCCCGCCCTCCCCCAATGGACTCCACCACCGGTGGCAGCGCAAGCACCTGCACCAGCAACGCCACCAGCCTGGCCACCAGCAGCGCCATCCCCAATGATGGGAGAGATGGCAGGAACGGGCATGCCCACCTCCATTTCAAACATAGGTCTGCCACCAAAGCGTGCTCCGGGCCAGGCGCCGCTCAGCAGCACTCTCAATGTTCCTACCGGCCAGGCACCTTGGTCTTCGCCCTCGGCATCACCGCCCGCAGTGCCGTCATTAGCTTCGCTCGATGTGCCTGTCGGGCTTTCGGGATCTGGAATGCCGAATCAATCGCGCTTTATTCCTGGTGCGCCAGCACTGCCGAACATGGCACCCATGGGCGGCGCAGGCGGCATGCCTGGCATGCTCAACAACCTGCATGGCTCGTCACTTCTTGGCAGAGATGTGTCGCCACCACCCATTTCCCCAGTCACCCATGCGCTTAATGCAACAGGCTCCCCTTTGCTTAATCTAGGCGTCCCCCTCGGACAAGACACCGCGTCCGCATCACCCATCGCACCGATTCCATCAGGTCGCAGCATTGCCAGCCTGAGGGCGCCGCGCGGGACCAATTTCATCAGGCTCGCATTCGCCGCCATTTTCCTCCTCGGGTTTCTGGGACTCGTTGGCTTTCTCTTGAAAGACTATTTCCCCGGCCTGATCCCCAGCCTTGTCGGGCATGAGGCGGCTGAAGAAACCAGCAAGGAAGATTCTGGCTCAGGCATCCCAACGCAGCTCCTTTCCAATCCAGATCCTGGCACATCTTCCAAGCGTTCCCAGGCTGAGACCACCGAAAAGCCAGCTCCTCTTCCTTCATCATCCGCCGAGACTCAGGCCAAACCGGCCCCGGCCCCAATCACCGTTGGCTTTGATCCGCAAGAACCGAATGCGCCAAAAATGGAGTCAGCCACAGCTGCGCCACAGGTCGCCTCAGCCCTGCCTTCCAGCCCCCCCCCGGCAACAAGCTTCGTTCAAGTGCCCGCCCCACCCGCAGCAGGCACGCTTCTTGAAGTGCCCGCCAAACCCGCCATGAATGCTGAATCGTCAGGCGCCACGGCCGCAACACCCTCCAGTCTGACACAACCTCATACCATTGAGGAAGAAGACGTCCCAGCTGCGGCCCAACCTGCCGTCGAAGCGCTCAAAAAATTCCTTCTTGCCAAATCCCTCGAAGAACGTCTCAAATACACTCTCGGTGCTGACATGATGAAACCCCACATGGAGCGCTACTACAGCCATGCTCCGGACGGCCCCATCTTGGTGGACCGCATTCAGTTTGTCCGCATGGACCCCAACCCCGAGCTCGGTTCCGGCAAACACTGCATCCTCAGCCTGGAGAATAAAACATGGGATTTTTCGGTTCCGGTGATGCTGGAGGAGAAGGACGAAGGGTTTAAAGTGGACTGGGTCGCCTTCGTGGAATTCAAAGACCGCATGCTGGAGAAATTCTTTCAAACCTACATGACCGGCAAGGCATGCTTTCATGTCGGCATCATCCGAGGTCATTACTTTGATGATGGCGTCCCCAATGTGGATCATAAAGATGCCTTCCGTATCAGCCCGGCACCGCCCAATTCCTTCCAAGCATCCGTGTTCCTCGACAAAGACTCCGCTCTCGCCCAGGAACTGCGAACCCGCCTGCCATGGGAAACCCATGTGTGGGCGGTGGTGGAACTTGAATGGAAAAAACTTGGCTCACAGCAGTGGGTCGAACTCAGCGCGGTCCCACAGATGCACTGGTATTCTCTTCCGATGGTGCCCAAACCCAGCGTACCACCGCCGAAAACCGCTGAGGTGGAAGAACTGCCACCGGGCATTTCTAAAAATGGCCGAAGTGGCAAATCCATCACTCCATCCCCCAACAGCATGCCGCCTCCAGGCATCCGCAAGTCCGCTCCAGACCTGCCGGACACGATCAAGCGACCCATGGTGCCCTCAGGTCGCTGAAGCGGAAAACGCCTGATCCTGAACTCAGCTGACTTCGAGCTTGCCCGTGCTGTCTCCCACCTTCTCAGCAGGCACACCGAGACGGTCCAAGAGGGAGAGGTAGAGGTTCGTCATCGGTGTTTCACCTGGCAGAAGCATGCGCTTGCCGGGTGTCAGTGTGCCGCCGCCACGTCCTGCCAGCAGGATCGGCAGATTGTCGTGATTATGTCGGTTGCCATCACCAATGCCTCCGCCAAAAACAATCATTGAGCTGTCCAGCAGCGTGCTGTCGCCTTCCTTCACTGATTTCATCTTGTCGAGGAAGTAGCCAAACTGCCGCAGATAAAACTGATCGATCTTGGCAATCTTGGCCAGCTTCTGCGGATCGCTCTGGTGATGTGAGAGCGAATGATGCGCGTCAGGCACGCCGAGTTCAGGGAAGCTGCGGTTGCTGCCATCATGCGCCAGCATGAAGGTTGAAAGGCGCGTGGTGTCTGTTTGAAAAGCCAGCACCATCAGGTCAAACATGGTGCGAATGTGCTCCTCGTAGGAATCTGGGATGCCTTCCGGGATTTTTACATCCGGCATCTGCGCAGAAAACTTTTCCGCACGTTCAATGCGCTGCTCAATATCACGCACCGATGAAAAATACTCGTCGAGCTTGCGGCGGTCTCCGGCATCCACCTTGCCCTGCAAACTTTTTGCTTCGTCGAGCACCGTGTCGAGAATGCTTTTCTGCATCCGCTTGGCGCGCGCCGCTTCAGGGCCATTGCCCGCGGTGGCACCGAGACCAAACATGCGCTCAAACACCAGACGTGGGTCCATTTCAGGGGCCATCGGCATTGTCTCATTCTTCCATGCCAGGTTAAACTGGTAGGCACAGGAGTAGCCGGAATCACATTTGCCCGAACTGCGCTGCCCATCAGTGCTCAGCTCCAGCGAAGGCAGACGGGTGAGATGGCCGATCTTTTGCGCCGCGATTTGATCCACCGAAATGCCAAGATGAATGTCTGCACCCGCTGTTTTCTTCGGCATGCAGCCGGTAAGGAAAGTGGCCGTGGCCCGTGCATGGTCACCCCCACCATTGCCATGGCTGCGGGCGAAATCCTGCATCAGCCCCGAGACCACCATAAAATCATTGCGATGCTGTTCGATCTGCTTCAACGAAGGAGAAAGCTGGTAATCCGCCCCCTCTCCCGTTGGCATCCATTGCTCAACATTCACCCCATTGGGAATGTACATCCAAGCGGCACGCATTGGCTTGGCCGCCGGTTTGGTCGCAGCAAAGGCACGCGCACCGAATGATTCCAGCAGCGGCAGTGAAATCATGGAACCCAGCCCCCGCAATACCTGGCGGCGGCTGAGCGAATGGGCGGCGAGGGAGGTTTCGCGAAACTCGTTCATGTACCTGATTTCTACGCCGGGAACAGCCAGAAACTTTCGTGCCAGTCAACAGCATTCCAGACTTAACGGCCACGAAAGTAGTTGAAATTTTGGAACGGCACGGCCCGATTAGGAACCCCCCCCGCCCATCCCCCATAAAAAAACATGAAGCACACCCGCCTCCTACTCATTTCCATCGCAACCTTCACACTCTCAGGTCTGGCCCAGGATGCCAGCGTGGCCACGATCGAACTCAAGCCTGACTCCAAGAATCCACTTGGTTATGACAAGACCGAACTCACCGTCACCGCAGGGCAGAAGGTGAAACTCACACTCAACAACACAGGCAGCATCGCCCCCCAGCCGCACAATTTCCTTTTGCTCAAACCGGGCAAGCTTGATGCCGTCGGTGCACTCGCAAATGCCATGATGGTGGATCCCCAAGGCATGGCTAAAAGCTACATCCCTGAAGCGGCCAAGCCAGACATCATCGTCAACACCAAGCTCGTACAGCCGAACAAGAGTGAAATCATCGAATTCACAGCCCCGGCAGAAGCTGGTGACTACCCCTACATGTGCACTTTCCCCGGCCACTGGCTGCTGATGCGCGGCGTGATGCATGTCACCAAATAATTCAGACTCCACCAAACAAACACCCATGAAATATCTCCTCATTCCCACGCTCATCGCCTTGATTTCGCTCACATCCGTCGTTCGTGGCGAGGAGGGCAAGCTCGAAGTCAACGGGCTTACTTTCAAGTTCGCCACGCCTTGGGCTGAAATCCAAAGCACCGGAATGTTCCGCGCCGGAACGCTGGCTGCGAAAGTAGAGGGTGCCGAGAAGCCGGTGGAGGCCGTGTTTTACAGCTTCCCAGGTCCCGGCGGTGGCGGTGACACTGAAGCCAACGTGAAACGCTGGCTGGGACAGTTTACTCCCGCCCCTGAATCAAAACGTGAAGAGCTTGATGCCGGAAGCGGCAAAATCACGCTTGTGACCGCTACCGGCACCTACAATGACGGCCCTCCCATGGGTGCCAAAACACCGCGGGAAAACTACACCCTCATCGCCGCGATAGTACCCGCCGGAGAGTCGAACATCTTTGTGAAACTCACCGGGCCCAAAGAAGCCATCGCCAAATTGGCGGAAGAGTTCAAAAAGATCATTCTCAGCCCGTTTAAAAAATAAACCGGGGCGGTTCCAAACAGTGCTTTTGTTGAAGCGGGTGGTCCTCCACCCGCTTTTTTTGTATAAACCAGATACCTTTATTGCTTTTATATTGAGTGGCTATGGAAATCAAGCACCTCAAAATCAAAACATGACTTGGCACGCCCTGTGCTTAAACTCGCCTCGGAGTTAAATTCCACACCCTGAATTATGCTGAAAATCAACCACACTCGAACCTGGCGCAGCATGGCAATTGCTGCGGTAGTTGCCCTCACGACACTCGCAATCAACCCCGGCGATGCCCGAGGTCAGACTGCAGCACCGGCACCCGCTGCCGCCCCCGCCCCGGCTGCCCCTGCGGCAGCTCCCGCCCCGGCCCCTGCTGCAGCTCCCGCTGCCGCTGGACCGCGCGACGCCACCATCGAAGAACGAGTTGGAGACCTAGAACAGTATTTCAACAATCTCATTCCCGGCCCTGCTGCGGATGCCAAGGATCCCTTCAAATCCAAGATCGCCGGTCTGGCAGGTCCTGGACACAACGGTTTCCTCATGATTTGCGCTGCGCTGGTTCTGTTCATGACGCTCCCCGGCCTCGCCCTCTTCTACGGTGGCTTGGTTCGTTCCAAGAACGTCCTCTCCGTCCTTGCCCAGTGTCTCGGTTGTGCGGGCCTTGTCACCATCCTCTGGTACTTTGTCGGTTTCTCCCTGATCTTTGGTGAACACGAAGCCACTGGCGCTCCTTCTTGGGCTCCCTACCTCGGCAGCTTCAAGTATTTCTTCCTTGAAGGTGTCACTGGTGCTCCGAACACCAACTACACCGCCTGGCCGTCGTTCTCCGTGTTCAGCATGTATCAGCTCATGTTTGCCATCATCACCCCCGGCCTCATCGTCGGTGCCATTGCTGAGCGCATGAAGTTCTCTGCCATCATGCTGTTCATCACCTTGTGGATGTTCATCGTTTACTTCCCTCTCGCCCACATGGTGTGGGGCTTCGACGGCTACATGAACGGTGTTTGGAACGGCGGCGCCGCCATTCCTGCCATCGACTTCGCTGGTGGAACGGTCGTTCACATGTCCTCCGGCTGGTCCGCTCTGGTTCTTTGCATCCTGCTTGGCAAACGCGCCGGCTTCGGCAAAGAAAAGATGGCTCCTCACAGCATGGTGCTGGTGATGGTCGGCACTGGAATGCTCTGGGTCGGCTGGTATGGATTCAACGCCGGTTCTGCTCTTGCCGCTGACGGCATCGCTGCCGCCGCCTTCATGACCACCACTCTTGCCGCTGCCACTGCGAGCTTCGTTTGGGCTGTGATTGAGAAGATCCACAAAGGCAAGCCTTCCATCCTCGGCTTCTGCTCGGGTGCTGTTGCCGGTCTGGTCGTCATCACTCCTGCCGCTGGTTTCGTGACTGCCAAGTCTGCCATGATCATCGGCGTCCTTGCCGGCGTCGTTCCTTACATCGGTGTGATGTTCCTCAAGCCGATCCTCAAGTATGATGATGCACTCGACACCTTCGGCGTCCACGGCATCGGCGGCACCCTCGGTGCCATCGTGACGGGCCTCTTCTGCAACAGCACGGTGAACGGAAACCTTACCGAAGTGAACGCTTTCGCGAAAGCCAACGGTCTCGCCAAGCTCGTCGCTGACGCTGGTGGCCAGGGCGGCATCCTCGGTGCCCAGCTCAAAGCTTGTGCGATCACAATCGTTCTGTCGGTTGTCGCCACTGTTTTGATCACCTTCGTTGTTAAGATCCTCGTCGGTCTTCGCCCAACTCCGGAAGAAGAGGCAATCGGCCTCGATCTCTCCGATCACGGCGAAGCAGGCTACGAACATTAATCAATGCAGGACGAGTTCCTGTGAATCCCAAACCGGGCTGAGAAATCAGCCCGGTTTTTTTATGTCTGTTTCCCGGCCTTACAGCAGGCAATTCAGTCTTTGAATTGAACTTTGCTCGGCTCTCTGGATGCAAAGGGCTGGCTAATTCGCTCTTCTGAATCGAGTTGCGAAAGCAAGGACGGCCAACCCTTCCGTTCAGGTGAAGAATGTTCAAGCGGCTGCCGTGCATGGCTGCGGTGGCTCAGGGTGCTTGACCCCAGGCGCCGCCGAATGGCTCCTCCTTTCCTATGGGTGATCTGCCATTTACCAGAGCAGCAGCATCATCACACACATGATCCCGTTGTTCAACGCATGGGCCGTCATCGGCGCGATCAAGCTCTGCCTCCACATGCGCAGAAAGGCAAAGGAGCAGGCCAGCACCATGATCGCCGGCACACCGGCCCAGCCCTGCGGATGAATCACGGCAAACACAAACGCACTCAGCAGCGCGCCTGGCAGCCAGCGCAGCGACGCGGACAAACCAGGAAAGAGCTGTCCTCGAAACATGATCTCCTCCGAAATCGGCGCCCATACCACCGCCAGCAGGATCGCGCCGAACTTCGCCCAGCCATTGCCAGCAAAAGCATCCACAATCGGGTGTGTTGGAAACTCGCCCGTGAGTTTCATGATCCAAGACGCCGCGATCATCCCGACAATCAGCAGTGGCAGCGACGCCACCCAACCCAGAACACCTGCTCCCACCTCGTGCCACAATCCTTGTCCGCGATGCAATCCCAGCGCCTCACGCCATTGATTACGCTGCATGCCACGCAGCAGCGGCCAGGACATGCCGATGATCAAGGCGATTGCAGCAGGCCCATAAGCAGCCCACCGTGGCAATGGCACCGAAAGCACACGCAGCAGCCAGGGCGGAAACAAAAACAGCACCAAAAAAATCGCAAACCCCTCCAGCAGCACACCGCCCTCGGCGCGGCTGCGCAATGCCATTGTCAGGCAGAGCTTTCCTCCGCGCCAGCGCACGATGCCAAGAATCAACACCCCCAGACCGCCCACCGCTGCGATCATCCCCAGCAGACTGACGCCGATCAAAACAAACGCCGTCCCCACGCCTTGCTGCGCCACGGCCTGCCTTGCCAAGTCATCCGTCGTCTGGGCACGGGCCAGGTCTGCCAGCCAGCCATGCCGATGTTGCAATTTCTTCCAAGCCTCATCCGGCACTTTGCCTTTCGCCGCCTGCATAATCTGAACCGTCTTCACATCCTCCTGCAATCCCGCATTTTTTGCAGCAATGGCGTCCCATTCAGCCCCTGCAGGCCATGCATCCTTCAGCCACCCCTTCAAAATCAGCAGCCGCAGCGCATCCTCGTCAGTGCGAGAAAATTTGGAAATGTCCTGCAGCACCGGCTGCGTCAGCCCTGCATCTGATTGATTCAGACTCCGCAGCAGTTCTTTCACTCCCACGGTATAGCGTGCCATCAGCTCAAGCATGCGGTTCGGATGCACCTCGGCACCGCCACCCGCCTTGTGAGCTGACTGCATGTGAACCACAAACACCACACAGGAAATGATCACACACATTGCCAGGACAGCCCCCAGTCGTGAATAGCACGGAGACAGTTCAGGCTTCGAAGCAGGCAGCGGGGGTGGTCCAGCGGTGTCATTCATAAATGCCGGAGATCAAACATCGCCTGATCAGCAAAGGCACGCACAATTCGGTGCTCCCGCCACGTTCCGTCTTTTCCAACCATGCGCACCACTCTTTTCCTCCTGCTCACCGCCTCAGCACTGGCCCAAACCCCGCGACCCGGGGTGAATTACGACGAAGCCAAGGTCGGCACCGATCCGCTGCCAGATTTGAAGCTTACGACCGCCGAGGACTGGACCCAGAAGCGCCGCCCCGAAATACTCAAGCTCTTCGAAGATCACGTCTATGGCAAAACACCCGGAGATATCGGCGCGCCCAAGTTTGAAGTCACTGCGACGAAAACAGACGCGCTGGGCGGCCTGGCCACGCGGAAATTCATTCACATCTCGCTGCCCAGCCACCCCGCATGGCCCGGCATGGATGTGATGCTCTACACGCCGAATGCCATCAAGAATGCCCCATGCTTCGTCGGCCTCAGCTTTGGCGGGAATCATGCCGTCAGCACCGAAGCCGATGTCCCGCTCAGCACCCGCTGGATGCGCGAGAGCAAGGATAAGAACGTCGTCGATCATCGTGCCACGGAAGCCACCCGCGGCACCGAAAGCAGCCGCTGGCCGCTGGAAATGATCCTCAAACGCGGCTTTGCCGTGGCCACCGCCTACTACGGTGACATTGAACCCGACCATGCCGACGGGTGGAAGGAAGGACTCCGTGCCGCCGTCAGCAAGGATGGAGCTAGCACGATCTGGAAAAACGGAGAATGGGGTGCCATTGGCGCATGGTCATGGGGGCTGAGCCGCATCGCCGACTACCTGCAGACCGACCCACTGGTCGATGGCAAACACCTTGCCGTCATCGGCCACTCACGACTGGGCAAAACCTCCCTCTGGGCAGGAGTGCAGGACCCACGCTTCGGCATCATTATCTCCAACGACTCCGGTGAAGGTGGGGCAGCCCTCATGAGGCGCGATTTCGGCGAAACCACCGCCATCATTACCAAGGCATTCCCGCACTGGTTCACTCCAAATTACTCCAGCTATGCCGGCAATGCCGCCGCCTGCCCTGTGGACATGCACATGCTCATCGCCCTCGCTGCACCACGCCCCATCTACATTGCCAGCGCCGCTGATGACCACTGGGCCGATCAAAAAGGCGAATTCCTTTCGGGCAAATATGCCAGCCCGGTGTACGCCCTCTTTGGCAAACAGGGCGTCGTCGTGGATGCACAACCCGCCATCGACACCCCTGTCGGTGACTTCATCGGCTACCACATGCGCACCGGCAAACATGACGTCACTGATTTTGACTGGACCCAATTCATGAATTTTGCCGCAAGACATTGGACGAAGTAAGAATGCTTCATTTCATATTGTCGCTTGCCGCATCCGAAAGCCCGTGTGTCTTGGGCCTGTCCTTCCCACGCCATGCCCGCCAAAAAAGCGAAAACCAAACCCGCCGCAAAGAAGCCGTCCAAAAAACTCCGCAACGTGCCCTTCTGGATCGGCTTTGATCTTGGTGGCACGAAGATGATGGCCTCGGTGCTGGATGCGAACTACACCGTGCTCGGTTCCGCACGCAAATCCACCAACGGCTCCGACGGTGCCGCCAAGGGCCGCAACAAAATTGTCAAAGCCATCCATGAGGCGATCGCAGAGTCCGGCGTGGATCCCAAGGGCCTGCAGGGCATCGGCATCGGCTGCCCTGGGCTGGTGAATCCTGACAAAGGCATTCTTATTTTCGCGCCAAACCTGGGCTGGACCAACATGGCGCTGCGCAAGCTGCTGCAAACCCAGTTCAAATGCCCCGTCGCGGTGTTGAATGATGTTGATGCGGGAACCTATGGCGAATATGCGCTCGGCGCCGGCAAAGGCGCGCGCTCGCTGCTTGGCGTGTTTCCCGGCACGGGTGTCGGAGCGGGGTTTGTCTATAACGGTCAGCTGGTCATGGGCCGTGCCATCTCCGCCATGGAGCTGGGCAATCTGCTGCTGCCCGGCACCCACATCGGCAGCCCGGTGTTTGGCACGGTGACTCTCGAAGATCTCACCAGCCGCCTCGCGCTCGCCTCGCAGGCCGGACTTGCCTGCTATCGTGGCCAGCTTCCTGATCTCGATAAAAAAACTGAGGGGTCTCTCCGCAACATCCGCAGCAAAGCGCTCGCCAATGCCTTCCGCAGCGGCGAAGACGCGGCCATGATCATGTTCCGCAACTCCATCCGCTATCTGGGCATGGGGGTCGCGACGGTCGTCAATCTGCTGGCCCCTGACCGCATCACGCTAGGTGGAGGTTTGGTTGAGGAGTTGCCGGGCCTCTACCTGAACCTGCTCAAGGAAGAGGTCGAACACTACGCCATTCCGGAACTTGCCCGCGGGATCAAATACTCGCTTGCGAAACTTGGCGGCCAGGCCGTGGCTGCTGGTGCAGTGGCATGGATGCGAAGTGCAGGAAAATAACCACTGCCGCATGCTTCATCACGAATCCATTCCATGAGTGACGTCACTCCACCAGTCTCGCTGAAGTCGCCGCCGGAACATGCCGTCATCTACGTTGGCGCGGCTTCTGTTTCGCTTGTCATCGGCCGGAAGGATGACAAGGGCCAGTTCATCCGCATCGAAAGCCTTGACCGACCGCTGCCCGTGGCACGTGACATTTTCCGTGCCCGCAGCATCTCGCGCAACACCGTCGATCAGGCGGCGGCCATTCTTCGAGATTATCTTCAGACCATGCGCGAGTATGGCATCCCGTCTTCGCAGCTGCGCCTGTTCACCTCCAACATCCTCGCGGAGGCCGTCAATCACGAGATCTTCCTCAACCGGCTCCAGGTTCACAGTGGTGTCGCCCCAAGCCTCATCGATGACGGCAACATGACGCGCCTCGTCTATCAGATCGCCCAGCGCATGCTGCTGAAGAATCCGCTGCTCGCCAAAGGGAACACGTTTGTCTCCCACATCGGCCCCGGCAACACCCGCGCGATCTATTTCCAGCAGGGGCGACTCGCCGCCTACAGCAACTACCGACTGGGCATCTTTCGCGCCCGTGAAGCCATCGCCACGCCCGATGACGAGGCCCGCCAGCAAATGGTGCATCTTGAGGAGCACATTCGTGGAGTGGTGGATCACCTCGCGCAGGATTATTCCGACGTGAAGATCGACCACCACGTCGCCATCGGCGCGGAAATCCAAAGCGTGGCCCCCCGGCTTGGCAAGGCGCGCCACGGCGCACATCGCGTGCTGGAAAATGATCTCGCGCGCCTCACCGACAAACTGGCGCGACTGAATCCCGATGAACTCGTGCGCGAGCTCCATGTGCACTACACCGGCGGCGAAGGCATCATCCCGGCGCTGCAGACCAACCTTGCGCTCGCGCGGCGTTTTGGCGATGATTCACTCTGGGTGCCCGAAGGTGACTTCCAGCTTGAACTCATGCTGGATCTGATGACCTCCGGCTCGCGCACCGCGATTTTCCAGGAGGAAGTCATGCAGGCCGCCTGTGAGATTGGCCTGCGCTACAAAACCGATCGCAAACACGCCGACCACGTGGCCAATTTCGCCCGCCAGCTTTTTCGTGAGCTGCAGCATCTGCATGGTCTGGACGCCAAATACGAGCTTGTGCTCCGCATCGCCGCCACCCTGCATGAAGTCGGCATGTTCATCAGCCCGCGTGAGCACCACAAGCACAGCCTCTACATCCTGATGCACACCGAGATCTTTGGTCTCAGTTCGCATGACCGTGTGATGGTCGCCCTGCTTGCCCGCTATCATCGCCGCTACAATCCCGAGCCAAATCACCCGCACTTCTCCGATCTTACACGCGAAGAACGCATGATCGTTCTCAAGCTCGCAGCGCTGCTGCGTCTTGCAGACGCGCTGGATCGCAGCCATGCGCAGCGCATCAAATCCATCCAGCTCCGCCCTGAAGGCACCCGGCTCAACGTCCTGACGCAGGGAGCGGATGACACCACAGTCGAACAGATCGCCATTGATATGAAATGCGACCTCTTCCGCGAAATTTACGGTTATGACATCATCCTCGCCAAATCCTGAATCACCACCCGCACCGCCGCAGCTGCGCCTGACCGAGGATCATTTCATCAACCGCGAGCTGAGCTGGCTCGCCTTCAACTCACGTGTCCTGGACGAGGTGGCGCGCATTGATCTTCCCGTGCTCGAGCGCGTCAAGTTTCTCGCCATCACCGCTTCGAACCTCGATGAATTCTTCATGGTCCGCATCGGCGGTCTGCAGCTTCTGCGCGAGCAGGGCCTGCGCGTGCGTGACAACGCCGGCCTCACCCCTACCCAGCAGTGGGAACAGGTGCACCAGCAGGCCGCCGCCTTTGTGGCGCGGCAGTATGACATTCTGCAGCAGCAGCTTGTGCCTTTGATGAAGGAGAAAGGCATCCGCCGGCTTCACAACACCGATCTTTCCCCCGCACAGCGCACGCTGCTGCGTGAATACTTCGACGAGCACATCTTTCCGGTGCTTTCGCCTGTGGTGGTGGATGACACGGGGGCGCGCGCGGCCATTCCTGCGCTGAACATCATTCTGCTCTGCACAGTCACCGGGGGCGACATTGGCCACACGGAAAAGCGCCATGTGCTCCTGCCGCTGCCTGCCAATCTGCCACGCCATGTCCTGGTGCCGGACCCCGAAGGCGGCCAGTACCTTTATGTGAACCTTGAAGATGTCGTAGCACTGTTCATCGGTGAGTTTTTCCCGGCAGAGAAAGTCTCCGCTCCGGCACGCTTCCGCGTCAGCCGCAACACGGACATCACCGTCGATGATGAGAGCGCCTTTGACCTCGCGAGCGAGATGGAAGAGGTGCTCGAAAAGCGTCTGAAAAGCCCCGCCATTCGCATCGAAATCGAAACCGGTGCCTCGCGCGAGCACACCCGCATCATCCGCGATCTCTGCGGCGCACGCACCGCGCAGATTTATGACATCCCAGGCGAGCTCGATCTGCGCGCCTACTTTCAAATCGCAGGCATCTCAGGTTTCGAGGAGCTCAAGGTTGATCCCTGGGACAGCCTCCCCACCACCGCCATCACACCCGGCGAAAGCATCTTTGATGCGATCAAGCGTGGGGATATCCTGCTGCATCATCCGTATGAGAGCTTCGATCCGATCCTTGCCCTGGTGGAAGAGGCTGCGGCTGATCCCAATGTCATTGCGATCAAACAGATCCTCTACCGCACCGCCAAGAACAGCCGCATCATCTCCGCGCTTATCCGCGCCGCGCAGGCGGGCAAGCACGTCACCGTGCTCGTGGAACTGAAAGCGCGCTTCGATGAAGCCCGCAATCTCGAACGTGCCACCGACCTCATCAACGCGGGTGCGCAGATCATCTATGGCGTGGCCGGTTTGAAAACGCATGCCAAGGTCTGCCTCGTCATGCGCCGCGAATCCGGCCACATGACGCGGTACATGCACTTCGGCACCGGCAACTACAACGAGGCCACCTCCAAACTTTACACCGACATCAGTCTGCTCACCTGCCGTGCTGACTTTGGTGCGGACGCCTCCGCGTTTTTCAACACCGTCACCGGCCGCTCACGGTTCGTGCATTTCAGCAAGCTCAGCATGGCCCCCTATGGCCTGCGCGAACGCCTGCTCTCGATGATCCGCAGTGAAACCGAACGCGCGCGCCAGGGGGAATCCGCCGAGATCATGCTGAAGATGAACGCCCTCGAAGACCGCCAGATGATCGCGGCGCTCTATGAAGCCTCCCAGGCGGGCGTGAAGATCCGCCTCAACGTGCGCGGCATCTGCTGCCTGCGCCCAGGCATCAAGGGCATCAGTGAAAACATCAGCGTCGTCAGCATCATCGACCGCTATTTGGAACACGCCCGCATTTTCTGGTTCCGTCAGGGCGGCAAGCCCGCCGTCTTCATCGCCAGTGCGGACTTCATGAACCGCAATCTCTCAAAGCGCGTCGAGCTCCTCACCCCGGTCGAAGACAGGGAGGCGCGCAAACGCCTGCAGCACATCCTCGAAGTCCACTTCGCCGACACTGCCCGTGGCCGCCACCTCAAAGCTGACGGCACCTGGCACCTGCCCCAAGTCGCCGCCGCCAAAGCACACCGCTCCCAGGAGCAGTTTGCCCGCGAAATGGCCAAGCGTGCGCGTCAGGCCAATGAATCACCTGACGTGCTCGTTCCGCATACGCCGAAGTGATCACCACAGCGCCTTGTAAACCAGCGCCCCGACTATCCCGCCGATGATCGGGCCAACGACTGGAATCCATGCGTAGCTCCAGTCGGAACTGCCCTTGCCGGGGATCGGCAGGACGAAGTGTGCCAGGCGCGGGCCAAGATCACGCGCAGGATTGATGGCGTAGCCGGTAGGACCACCGAGGGACAAGCCAATCGCTCCGACGAGCATGCCGACGATGACTGGAGCGAAGCCTTTGTCGAAGCCCGAATTAGGCACGAGATTGGCAGGAGACAAAATCGCCAGCAGGCCCAAGACAAGCATGGCGGTGCCGATGGCCTCACAGATCAAATTGCTCATGGTATGGCGGATCGCGGGGCCCGTGCTGAAGACGCCGAGCTTGTCGCCTTTGGATTCAGTCACCGGCCAATGCGGCAGATAGGTCAGCCAGACAAGGATGCCTCCCAGAAATCCGCCTGCCACCTGCGCGGCGATGTAGCCGGGAACCAGAGCCCATTCGAATTTGCCGATCGTCGCCAGCCCCAGGGTCACGGCGGGATTCAAATGCGCCCCGCTGATGGCGTTCGTGCAGTAAACCGCCACCGCCACAGCAAAGCCCCAGCCGGCAGTGATCACAATCCAGCCCGCGTTATTGCCCTTCGTCTGCTTCAGCAGGACATTTGCGACGACACCGTCGCCTAAAAGAACCAGGATCATTGTACCGAGGAGTTCTGCGAGATTGGCGGACATGGCTGTGGTTGGTTTGGTTGAATTTCCACGCAGGCTATCGGGCTGCGCCAAAAAGAGCAAGCATGGAGATTCAGCCGCAAAAGCCCGCCTCCTATGTCGTGCCCACCGGCGAGACATAATTCAGAGCGATGGTCAGAAAGAAGTTCGAGATCAGGATCGCCAGCGATGAGTACACCACCGCGCGCGTGGTGCCGAGCCCGACCCCGACCGCACCATCCTCCGCCTTGAGTCCCTGATCACAACTGATCAGGGTGATGATGATGCCAAACACCAGTCCCTTGAACATGCCGATGCCCACATCCAGCACCTCGGTGTGGTCCACGGTGTGCTGCCAGAACCAGCCGCCCGGCACATCAAATCCATACACGATGAGCGCATAGGATGCCATCAAACCAAAAGCGATGCTCTCCGCCACAAGCAGCGGCATGGACACACACATCGCCAGAAAACGCGGCAGCACGAGATAATCCACCGGATGCACCCCCATGACGCGAAGGGCGTCGATCTGCTCGGTGACTTTCATGGTGCCAATGTCCGCCGCCATCGCGGCCCCCACACGCCCCGACACCATTAATCCCGCCAGCACAGGCCCCAGCTCACGACACAGCGCCACCGAGACGATGGCGCCCACAGTTGATTCAATTCCAAACTCCTTGAACTTTGCATACGACTGAAAGGCAAACACCGCACCGGTGAAGGCACCCGTCACCACCACGACCAACTGCGACCCATAACCAATCTCCATGATTTGGTGTGCCACCAGTTTGAGCCGCCATATCCCGCTCCGCAGTCCGGTCATCAGTTCGCTCATCAAAGCAGCGATCTGCCCCAGCCACGACAGCATGCCGAGAAAACTCCTGCCCACGAAGGCCAGCCAGTCCATGCGTTGCAGTGATCCCATGCCAACATGCATGCAGAGTCCTCATGCCTCGTGAAGCCATGGCGTTGTGCCTTTTTCGTCACGTGAGCTCAGTCAGCATGGGAAGCCTTTAACCGCTCGTCATCCAGGTCCAGTCGATACATGATCTGGTTGTAGTCATACCTTGGCGTGGCGATGGGATTGCCGGAAAAGGTTTCTGCATAGGTTCCTTGGAAATAGATGATGCGTCCCTCCTGCTGGTCGAAAAACGCGTGATGACTCGGGTTGTAGAAGCTGTACTTGGGATGCGTGGCGATCTTCACGGCTTTACGCCAAGGACCTTCGATCTGCCTGGCCTCCGCATACCAGACCTCACCGAGATAGGAAACATCACCGACTTCCTGCACCGCGATCATGACCCATCGTTCTCGGTGTTTGTTCCAATGCACGCTGCCAGCATGCAGATGCACCGGTATGCCAGTCTGGGCGTCCACCACCTGCATACGCGCTTTGTCCACAGGCAATTTCTTCTCGGCGATGAGCTTTTCCTCGTCTGTCTGCAGCGTCGGTTTGAGCGCCTTCTGCCAGACATAGTCCGCATGCTCCGCCGACCACACCAACGACTCGTAAGCAGAGGTGTTCTGCACCGAATCGTAGTTCGCCCTCACCCGCGTCCGGCAGAAGGGTGTGGCAAAGTAGATCCAGTCGCCGTCCGCCCCCTTGACCAGGACGGCATTGCCCTGCGGATGCTGCCAGTCAAACTCATCACCGAGCACCGTGGTGCGCTGAAAGCGCCCGGTTGATTCATCCAGCTCCGCCAGCCCATGTTCCAGCCGTTTGCCCAGATCACGCCAGCGTGAGTAATGCGCCATGAGATGCTCCTTGTTTGCGGCGTCCATCACCGTGTGCATGCCAAAGAGCCACACGGCGCCCGGCTCCTCCACCGGCAGCATCTTGGCCACAGACCCGTTTTCATCGGTGATGTATTCAAAGTGAATGCCGTGCTCAGGATCAAGTCCGCCTTTGTCTGGCGCATCGCTCCACGCTGCCGTGGAGTGGTAGTTGCCCAGCGGATAGTTGGGCTTCAGCGTGTCGCCAAAAATCCAGAAATAGCGCCCCTTCCACGCCACGACCTGCACCGAGTCCTGACCCACCACATCTGCAAACAAGTTGGGGCTCGGCAAGGGGGGCTCATGCCCCAGCAAGGTGCTGTCACGGTAAATCCCCTGCCCTGTCAGCCGGCACAGACGCTCGGCAATGTTGGTGCTCAGCACCTTTACCTCCACAGACTTCCCTGCCACGGGAGTCAGCCGCACGCCGACAAAACCAAACCCATCCTTCGGCAGTACATAGCCCGGCCCCTCTACGCTGAAATACACCGCGCGGTTCATCAGCCCCGGCTCGTCAAAAGCGATCCACCCTGCGCTGTCGGTCGTCAGGTCGATGTGATTGGTCGTCTTCAGCGTGATCAGCGGCACACCCCGCCCCGTGTGTTCATCGATCACATGAATGCCGAAATAATCTTCCGGCGCAGCACATAGAAGCGCTGGCAGGCATGGCAAAACCAAAAGCAACCGGCGGAAAGACATGCCCATGGTTTACCATGAATGAACCGCACGAGGAAAGGACTAATTCGTGACGCTTGACACCCGGTTCTCAGATGCGAAGGCGCAGAGCATGTTTTTTGACACGCATACCCACCTTGGCAGCAAACAATTCGACGGCGATCTGCCCGCCGTGCTGGCACGGGCACGCGCAGCCGGTGTCACCCGCATGGTGGCACCTGCCACAGATCTCGAAAACGCCCGCAAGCTCCTCGCCATCGCCGAAGACGAGCCGGATGTGCGCGTGGCGGTGGGCATTCACCCCTGCGATGCGGATTCAGTCAGCGGGGATGACTGGATCAACGAATTGCGCAGCCTTGCTCAGCATCCCAAGGTCTGTGCCATTGGCGAAGTCGGCCTCGATTACTTCCATGCGCCACCAGAGGGCTTCACACTTGAAGATTGGAAAGCGCACCAGGCCAGAGTGCTCACCGCGCAGCTGGAACTCGCAGCGGAGCTGAAGCTGAATGTGATCCTGCACAACCGCGAGAGCTGGGACGATCTCACCGCACTTGTCCTGCCATTCAGCGATCGCCTCCGCGGTGTCTTTCACTGCTTCACCGGCACCCTTGAGCAGGCGCAGCCGCTGCTGGAGCGCGGCCACCTCATCTCCTTCACAGGCATCGTCAGTTTCAAAAACGCCGGCATCATTGCAGAAACAGCACGCCTGGTGCCAGCGGGCAGCTACATGATCGAAACCGATGCGCCCTACCTCGCTCCGGTGCCTCATCGTGGCAAGCGCTGCGAAGCCGCCTACGTGGCGGACACCGCACGCGCCATCGCCGCCCTGCGCGATGAGGCCGTCGAGAAAGTCGCCGCCGACACGAGCCAGACGGCACTCCATTTCTTCCGCGGCTGGGATTGATCTCGGCCGAAAGCATTCCAATCTCCCGTACGTTCACTGCAACCACCATGAAACTGCTCCTCGCCGCCTCCCTCCTGCTTGCTTCCCTGGCCAGCGCCGCCGAATTCACCGTCGAAAAAACCGCCACGGGTGGTGCCATCGTAAAGGTTGATGGGCAGGTCTTCGCGGAATACATCGTCGATCAAGCTAACAAACCTTATCTTGCGCCAGTCTTCGGGCCGACCGGCAAACAGATGACGCGCAACTACCCGATGAAGACCGTCGAAGGCGAACAGCACGACCATCCGCACCACCGCGGCATCTGCTTTGGCAGCGAGGGCATCAATGGCATCGAATCCTGGGCCGAACGGCTCACCTTTGGGGACACATCCAAGACCCCAGAACGAGTCAGCAAGCTGGGCAGCGAGAAACACCGTGAGTTCAAGACCCTTGAGGCCAAACCGGATTCCGCCGTGCTCGTCTCCATCATCGACTACCTTGATCCCGATGGAAAAAAATACCTCGAAGAAGAGCGCACCATGATCTTCCGCGCAGGCGAAGGCTTCCGCAGCATTGAGATGAAGCAAATCCTCCTCGCCACCGAAGGCACCGCCAAATTTGAAGACAAAAAAGACGCCGGACTCAGCATACGCGTCCCCACCGAGATGGCGGTTGATATTGAAAAGAACAAAAAGGGCAGCGGCCACATCATCAACAGCGAAGGCCTGACCGACGCTGCCGCCTGGGGCAAACGCGCCAAGTGGTGCGATTACTACGGCATCGTCGGTGGCGACCACGTCGGCGTGGCCATGCTGAACCATCCCTCCAGCTTCCGCTTCCCCACCCCGTGGCATGTCCGCACCTACGGCCTCTTCACCGCCAATCCCTTCGGCACCAAGGCGCTCGACAAAGACGCCCCGGATGGCACCTATGAACTCAAGAAGGGTGAATACACCCTGCTGCGCCACCTCTTCCTCTTCCACAAGGGTGATGAAAAGGAAGGCAAAGTCGCCGAGGCCTATGAGGCTTTCGCCAAGCAGTAAGCACACAGATTGAAAAGACGAGGCGAAAAAGGATGCATGGCGCTGCCGCCTGCTCTTTTTTCGCCTCATGCTTTTTCACCGCCTGCTCCTCCTTCTTGGACTTGCCTCGCCTCTCGTTGCAGCAGATTTTGATCTCGTTGTTTACGGTGGCACTCCCGCTGGATTGAGCGCCGGCATCATCGCCGCGCGTGAAGGCGCATCCGTTGTGGTCATCGAGCCCAGCCCATGGATCGGCGGCATGGTCACCGGCGGGCTTTGCAGCACCGATGTGGGCAAGGCGGACACCATCGGCGGCTTCCCGCGTGAGTTTTTCGCCCGAGCCGCTGCTGCGAAACCGGGCACCCCCATGTGGTATGCAGAGCCGAGCGTGAATCTGAGCACGTTTCAAACGATGCTGCAGGAAGCTGGCGTGAAGGTGGTCTCAGCTCAGTCACTCAAGTCGATTACGCAGGAAGGTACGTGCATCATCAGCCTGACGACGAGCGACGGCACGACCTACCAAGGCAAAGAATTCATCGACGCCACCTATGAGGGCGATCTCATGGCAACGGCAAAAGTCAGCTACATCGTCGGACGCGAGAGCACGGCCCAGTATGGCGAACCGCTCGCGGGCTATCACCCGATGCCTATTCGTCCGCGCACCGTTGAAGTGATGGAAAGCGACTGCCCGAGCATCGGCGGCAAAGGACCGAGCTACATCCACGGTACGCCCGCCAGCATTTCGGGGCTGGATGCGCAGGGGAAACCCATTTTCGGCGTCTTCCCCGATCCGAAGCATGCTCCCGGCAGCGCCGACAAGCTCACCCAAAGCTACAACTTCCGCATCTGCGTCACGCAGCGTGCTGACATCCTGGTTCCTTTTCCGAAACCAGCGAAGTATGACCCAGCACGCTACGAACTTCTGCTGCGTCTGATCCACGCCTTCCCCGGCGTTCGCTTTGGCCGGTTGTTTCATCTCGGCAACATCGCCAACGGCAAATACGACCTCAATGCCCAGGGCCTCTTCTCCACCGACTATCCCGGCGCGAACTTCGACTACCCCGACGGTGATGCCGCCACACGCGCACGCAACTGGCAGGACCACACCGACTTTATCCAGGGCATGCTTTGGTTCCTCGGTCATGATGAACAGGTGCCGGAAAGCCTGCGCGAGCAGACCAACTCCTGGGGTTTGTGCAAAGACGAGTTCGCCGACAATGGCCACTGGCCTTATGCACTGTATGTGCGCGAAGGCCGCCGGATGATCGGTGAATACGTCATGGTGCAGAAGGATCTGCAAACCGACATCTTCAAAGATGATGGCGTTGGCATGGGTTCGTTCCTGATCGACTGCCACATCGTGCAGCGCATTCTTGCCGAGGATGGCACCGTGCGGGATGAGGGCAGTTTTCAAGACACGCCGGCACTGCCCTATCAGATTCCCTATCGCAGTCTGACCCCCAAGCGTGCCGAGTGCGAAAATCTGCTCGTTCCGGTGTGTCTTTCCGCCAGCCACATCGCTTACTGCTCGCTGCGCATGGAGCCGGTGTACATGGCGCTGGGCCATGCCTCCGGACTTGCCGCCGTGATGGCGATCAAGACCAAGACCCCGGTGCAAAACATTGACGTAGCCGCATTGCGGAAAAAACTGCTCGAACAAAAAGCCGTGCTCGAACTCGCCTCTCTCGCGAACATGGTCCGCTCCGCCAAGCTGCCCGGCATTGTCATGAGTGAGCAGGACGCCGAACAGATCGGACACTGGACTGGGAGCTCGTATGGCAGTCCAGTCGATGGATCGAGCGTTCATGACGCGAACAGCGACAAGGGCACCAAGAGCATCGTGTATCGCCTGAAAATCCCTGCTTCAGGCAGATATGAAGTACGCGCGTCGTATGCGGCTGCGCCAAACCGTGCCAGCAATGTGCCGGTGAGCATCGAGCATGCCGAGGGCACGCAGACAGTACTGGTGAATCAACGCAATGGGCCGCCAATCGACAAGCTCTTTATCAGCCTGGGCGTATTCCCATTCACAGCTGATAAACAAGCCGTCATCACGGTCAGCAACAAGGACACGGACGGAATCGTCGGAGCCGATGCCGTGCAGTTGATCGAGGCCAAATAAAAAAGACAGCACGTAAGACCACAAATCGACATTCAACCGATGTATTGGAAAGCAACCTTCTCTCCAATGAAAAACATCCTTCAGCGACTCAGCCTTGGTTTGTTCGTGGTAACGTTGTCCAGTTGCGTTGATGCAGGTGGCTACGTGTCCACCCGCCCCGGCTACTCCCCCCTCCGTTCTTATCACAACAACGGTGACTACTCCAACGGGTACTACGGTCACTATCACCAGGGCTACTATCAGTCCAGGCCCGCTCCGCAGCCCGCGGGTGTCAATGCCCGGGTGAATGCACGGGTACTGCCGCTCAACGTATCCAGTTCCACAAGTCTCGGCCTCTTTTGATTTTCCTGGCCATTGGCACGTGGCGGATGACTTGCTCATCCGCCACGTCATTTTTTATCCGGGACGAAAGTCTTCGCATACCTGTCGCTATCCGCCCACTTTCATCTCTGCAAACTCCGCCCAGCAGGCGCGCGTCGGCGCCCATGAGGCATCGCCCCCGCCGTGAAAGGTTTCAAAGTAGAGACCATCCACGCCAAAGCTGTCCATGGTGCGCCATTCCATGTCGGTTCGTTCCACCAATAGTTTTTCATCGATCCAGACCCGCAGTGTGCCATCGCGTTCACCCACAGCATTCATCGTCACAGCGATTCGTACTTTGACCGGAGTCTCCGTGGGAAAACGGAAGTCGGCGGGGAAGGCAAAGCTGTCACCATAATCCCCCTTTTGATTCTTGTGATACACGTAGGCTTCGCCTCGTCCTTCTTTGCGCCACATCAGGCGCGCTGAGAATCCATTCGTGCCCGTCGCCCGTCGCCCTCCGCTGACATTGTCAGGCCCACCACAGAGACCCGGCAGCTTGCCGCCTTTGACGAAATCGAAATCCTTGCTGAAGCGCAACGTGTAGCTCAGCTCTGCCGCCTCATGCCTCCCAAACGGCATGCGCCAGCCTGCTCCGCCACGCTCGGGACCTATCTGCCCCACGGCGAAATTCACGCGCAGCCATGACAGCGCATCGTGTACAACGATGGCGACACGCCCTTGGGCAATGCCACCTTCAAATTCGCAACCAGGCCAGTCATGTTTCCACCGCTTGATCGTGTATGGTCCAGAATCACCTGCCAGAGAAATGCCAAGTGGCAGATCCGCCAGCAGTGGGGAACTCCCTGACACCCAAAGCAAAATTAGAAAGAAACGCATGCCCACATATAAGCCCTCCGCCCGTCCGCATCAGTAAAAATCAGACTGGACACCCGCCTTGATTCTTGATGTCATTTAAGTTCATGAAGAAGATTTTTCCGCTGCTGCTGACTCTGTCAGTTCTGGCACCTGCCACAGCCGCAGACACCGACTGGCGCAAGGCAGCGAGTGACTAGATGGCGGAACAGGGAATTGCCCCCATCGAAATCAAGCCAGGCACTCGCTTCGAAGCAGATCTTGCTCGCGAGCGCTGGGCCTGGATGCAGCGCGTGCTGCTGCCCCCCTTTGAAAAGCACCTGGCTCAATGGCCCGCGCAGGCTGATGCGGCCCGCAGTTTTGTGAAGCAGGCGCTGATGGCCAGAGCCGGCCACCCGGACGTGGATCCCAAACGTCCGTGGGAGGTGATGGAGCAGGAAGGCGCGGCGCTGATCAATGCACGTGTGGATGACCCGCTGGTATGCTGGCTCGCAGGCATGGCAGCCTGGGAATCCCGCGAAGGCTTCACCGAAGCACGCGAATGCATCTCCAAAGCTTTCCGGCACAAACTGCTTGGGGACTATCCTTCCGTGCTCATCCTTTACCTCACCGACTTGAAGGAGGAGACACGACGCAAAAACAAGTCACCTGAGTCAGTCGTGAAGGTCAACATCGAACGCCGCAAGCAGATCATCAAAAGCGCGGCGGATCCCGCCGTCTACATTCCGGAGGATGACAGACTGCTGTATTCAGATGTGGAGTTCATCTTTGGCACCGTGGATCTCACCGATGTTTCCGCAGAAGCGGCAGAACTGGAACAGTTTTGCGAAACGCCGCATTTCAGTCCGTGGCTGCGTGAGATGCTGCATGGAAAGCTCTCCTCAAGCCGCCGCAACGGTGATGAACATCAGGTCAAAGCCCGCGCACATTTCCTCAAGGCCTGGGCTCTGTGCCCGGATCGTGCCGCCGCCGCCTCAGCCATGATCGAAATCGTGAAATCCGGCAACGGAATGCCAGGAGACTCGGCGCGGCTGTGGTTTGATCGTGCGATCGCCGTGGAGTTTGACCACTTCCCTGCCTATTCCAACTATCTGCAGTCACTGCGCACGCGCAGAGGTGGCAGCATAGAAAAGATACAGGCCTTCTACTGCGCCTGCGCATTGACGGAACGTCATGATGACACCGCTTTGGCCTCTGCCATCGAACGCCTCAACGACAATCTCGGAACAGAGGCCGCCGACCTTCGCACGGTCATATCCAAACCGCCCATCAGACAGGCGGTGGTGAACACCTGCCGGGCTCTGGCTGAGTCCAAAAATGTTTATCGCATCTGGGAGCATTCATGGCGGCTCGCGGATCTTGGATTGATGGCTTGTCTGGCTGGCGAATATCAGACGGCTTATGAGACTTTGCTGCAGGTGCCTGCACCGTTTCCCCGTCAGACCCGCCGCAAGCTGGAGCAACTTTTCGATGTCAGCAATGAAATCACAGTGCGCGCGCATTCCGCCATTTTTGCTGCAGGTCTGCAAGATGACTGGGAGGCCGCCGAAGAACTGTACAACTCGCACAGGGTGGCTGAAGCTTCTCAAAGCTATCAGGATCTCGTCGCCCGCTTTCAGGGAGAGCCGCCAGGATTGTTGCTGGAGCGCATTGCCGCGTGCAAATTTGAAACTTCATTCGCCACCGGCAATTGGGTTTCCATCTGGGCCGATCCAGATCTCGCTGAATGGCACCGTTGCAGCGGTTCATGGACGGGGCTGAAAAGCGGCACCCTCGTCAACAAAGGCATGGATGCCCAGGCTTTCATCCTGCACAACGGCCGCACCGGCTCGAACTTTGAACTGATGGGAGAGTACGAAGTGAAAAACCTCGATAACAATGCCCAGGGGTTTAGCATCATGCTCGGCTACCACGTTCTGCCGGGCAGGGAAAACTATCACTGGGAGGATTTTATTGCCTGTACCCAATGGCAAAGTTCCAGTTCGATCGCCGTCGCCTCCATGCTGCGCATGATTTCCCTGAGTGATGCACCTCAGGTCACTCCGCCGATCAATGGCACCACTTGGAAATTTCACATCCTCTGCCGCAATGGCGCCGTCACCTTCCGCCTCAACCACGGTGACATTGTGGTCAATCATCACGTCACCAATTCGCTCGGAACTTTTGAAATGGCTGAGGATACGCTCTTTGGTCTCTGCCATCATTTCCTCGACGCGAAATCACAGACCAACATACGCCGCCTGAAAATCCGCCGGCTGGAGCCGCCTGCAGAAGCCGGTCACAAAGAAAGAAAGCCGGTCAGTCTGTCCGAATTGCAGGCCAGCTTCAAAGCCGCCTGCCAGAGCACCCTTGCCGACCTCAATGCCGCAGCGCTGATCGAAGCCGAGGTGCAGTCTGAAGAACTCCAGCGTGTGAACAAAGACCAGGAAGCCGGAAAAATGCGCGCCTTCATCGCTCAGTTGAAAAACAGCGACGTCGTGAAACCGGAGGACATGCCCGTGTCGGTCGGCGGCGAAGAGACTCTCGCCACTCTGCAGCGCGGCTACCAGGCCAGCCTCAGCTCACGTCTTGCATCTGTGCGTGCCGAATGGAAGACGAAGGCGCTCGCACTTCGCGATGCTGCGCAGAATTCACAGGAAGCTGCGGACGTGATGCTTTATGTCAGCGCTGAACTGGAAGAATCACAAAGCAGCCGGGCCGAAGAACCACTGGCAGCGCAGAACGCGTTCAAATGGACGCCCCTGGAAGGTCAATGGACACGCACTGCCGAACAGCTCTCCGCCGGAGGACGCAGCTCCATGCTGTACGAGTTCAATCGCAGGCCGCCTTTTCAGCTCGACTTTGACATCAATGCGCTCCAAAGCCGCCGGCCACAACTCATTCTCGGCAACGTCAAATTTGCCGATGAAGGCACGAAGACCTTCGGCCTATATCCGCAGCCCGGTGCGGCCCGGCTCTTCAATTATCAGCCTAACACGCTCTACCACGTCACCCTCAAGGCCACGCTGGAAAAGACCGAACTGCTCATCAATGGCAACCATTTCTGTGACGGAGCCAGGGTCGAGGGAAATGTAAGTCGGCTGCGGTTTCTCAGTGGCAACGGGGCGTCCAGCGGCAGGACTGAATTCCACAATATCCGCATTTCACCGCTGCCTTGAGGGACAATTTCCCGCCTCAAACTTTCCTCTCAGGGCAAAACTCACTTGCACTGAGCGCAGACACGATTAAAACTCCCTCCCTTCCAACGCTGTTTGGTTCCAAACATGCCTCCGTAGCTCAGTTGGTAGAGCAGTTGACTCTTAATCAATTTGTCGTAGGTTCGAATCCTACCGGGGGTACCATCCAAGGGATGGCAAGTTGGTTTTCAAAACTCGGCGTTCACCACCGGCCGCACGCTTTTGAAAGCTTCGGCGTATTTGGCCCCACAGGCCAGCCCACGATAACGGGATAGTACGCTTTTGGTCTCCATGGCCGCATCCGCCTTGGCCGGGTCATAGTCTTCCTTGCGCACGTAAGCCATCAGCCTTCCCAGCCACTCGCCCGCCGCTGGCCATTCAGAGGTAACATCGACATAGGTGTCCGGCTCGAACCCGATCGTATGCCCGGGGCCGTTGTCATACCAATAGACACGCGAGGGCGTCTTTACCTCCTCACGCCCTAACAGGCGTGCCGGTTGATACAGAGCCGCATGACAGATGGCGCTCGCCGCCTCGTGGTCAGGATGGCGGTCACGAGGCCAAAGCATGAATGCGGTGTCGGGTTTCACCTCCGCCACCACTTCAGCCACGGCGCGCTTGGTTTCCAGCGTCGGTTCGAAGCCCAGACTCTTGTAGGTGAGAAAGCGCATTTCGATGCCTCGCTCGGCGGCAAGCTGTTTCGAGAGCTCCAGCAGGCCCTGCTCCCGGCCTTTGACAGGCGGCCAGTTTGTGTAGTCACCTATGAGACTGAGAATGACCACTCGCTGATGTTTCTGCACGGCCCGGAGCAGTGTTCCGGGGATGCCGAAGGGACAGTCGTCATAATGAGCTCCAATGGCCAGGATGGTGCGTGTCATGGTGAAGAATGGCCACTGGACCCTGCGAGAGCAAGTCGGACAGCGGTTTTGATTGCAGCCCCCGTGTCAGATGGGTATCCCAAGTTAATTCGAAACCAACATTAACCATACTGGCCAATTTATTTAAATATATCTTCACGATACATAATTTCCATTGCACAAATGAGTCGCAAAGATCATATTCAAGAAGAATGGTGCAGCAGCAGTCTATTCACCAAATTTTCCATACGAACACGACTAGTTATGATTGAAGGGCCTCAACTCTTTGGATCCCTCGCCTTGGCAAGCCATCGCAATGGCTCGCCGATCAAGCTGCCGCGTGCACAGGACGAAGTGGTTATGCTGGCCTTTGATCAGCGGAACAGCCGTTTGGTAGAGCTGCACATCTTTACTGGAAAAGCCGCGCCGGTTCCTGCCACAAGTCAGCCTCTCTCCATGAGACGCTGGGTCAAGCCAGTGAGCTGGCAGACACGCCGAAAATGGAAGGCCTCGCGGCCACAAAGGCGCAACGCCAGGCCCGGAGGACGCCAGCCAATCACAAGCTCAAAGCTTCGTGCCAGCTGCCTTCACAGGTTTTACGAGCCGAAAACTACGCTGGAGGAGGCAGAGGTGAGACCGGAAATCATCGATGAAGCTCTGCAACTTCGCACTTGTGAGCTGCTGCAATGGGCCGCAGGCGTGCGCGGCCATTCCTTCATGACCATTCTCGAAGTCGGCGTGGATGACGGCATGGCCTATTACGTCACCAACCTCAATGACGGTGAGTTCGTCCAGGAATATGTCAGGAGGCGCGGAGCCGTGCCCACAGTGACATCGCTGGCCTTGGTGCATCAGCTTCTCCAAGATCTGGGAAGAGCCGAGGAGCAGGGGCAGCTGCTATCAACCGTGTGTCTGGACCAGATGTTGGTCACCTCCCAAGAAGAGGAGTACTTGCAGCTCCGCTTGTTTGACTATGGGCTGTCACAGCCAAGGTCAGAGGCCTTCGGCCAGCACAGTTCCCGACTGGTGGGTGAGGCCTGCCGTCTGCTGTTTCTGCTGATGACAGGGCAGGCCTATCCGGGAGGTAATCCCGACGACTTCGGCGTCATCGCTGAACTGCCGGCCAACCTGCGTTTCGTCCTCAAATCTGTCCTGACCAGCCCGGCGGCTCATTCGATTTTAAGAAAAACACTGCGTGACGAAGTTCGTGAAGCGATGTGTTCGCATGTGACTCTGGTTCAGGCGCGCAATCCCAAGATGCTCCTGGTGGCAGACCCGTCCACACTTCCCATCTCCCACCTTCAATCATTGCTGCTGGGGGATATTCCTCTGAAAACCCTGTTTGGCGCGAGCTTCCGTATCCAGAACCCCGAGCTTTCAGGCTGCCATCCATTCTCTATTTCAGCAGTCAATGTTTCCGCAGGAATGCCGGTCACTCTGCATCTGCTGCCACCCGAACGGATCGTCCATGACTCCGACTTGACCGCGTTTCCACCCCAGGTGTGGCGGCAGGATCCGGCAAAGCAGACCAACCTCCTGCACATGATGAATCTGTGGAAAGGCCCTGACTGGGCTTTTCTCTCCGAGGCGCGTGAGCCGGGCATGTCTCTCAGCGCCCTGATGGCGAAACGTGGCACGCTCAATCCCGGAGAAGTCATCACCCTGCTAAGACAGATCCTTGCCGGCTTGGAGCAGGCTTCCGAAACCGGCGTTCAGCGAGTGGACCTGGACCCTACCAATATTCAGCTCTGTGTCGGCTATGACGGCCCAGTCTTGCCTCGTGACTTGGAACGGCTGCATCTAAAGAGGCTGGACGCCTGGCCGAAATTTGTGGTTAAAGTCCGCCTGCACAAGACGATGCGTAGCTTGTGCAAGCCCCGGCTGATCGACCTGAGCCCATGGGAATACAACCCGAATGAAGAATCATCCGGGATTGCCGCCCGTGAAGAGCGTCATAGGTCCTTCATCTGCCTCGCGGCCTATCTTCTCACGGGGGAAGGTCAAATGCGGGAAATTGCCGACTTTCCCACCAGCATGCCTGAGCTGATGGTCGGCTACCTGCATGAATGCCTGCATCGGGTGCTGAGCGGCGGCTCCGTGCCCTATCCACTCGACTTCATCGAAAGACTCTCCCACCTCCTGACCGCATCCAGCCTTGAAATGGATTCGGTGGAGGACCCGCTTGCTGCAGACGAAGTCACGAGCGCAGGTTTCGTCTCGGATTTTGAGGAAGACCAAGTTCCGGTTGATGACCCCGTGGACTACGGGAGGAAAACCCTCCTCCTCGCCCCTGTCAGCGCCGACCTCCAATCACTCGATTTCCATCGTGAGTCGCCCACCCGGTTCAGATTTCCGTGGCTGGCACTGGCGGCGACGGCCACGCTCCTGGGAGCTCTGGCATGGATGATCTTTGGCGAATTGCCCGATGCCAGCACCGGGGAGATCGCTGCATCTTCAAGTTCGAAGCAAAACGAAACAGTCCCCTTGCAGGAAGAGGTCGCAGAGATCACCCCGAAACCCACAGCCACTCCGCCCTCGCAGACGCTGCCTCAGCCCATCCTTCACAAAATCCCCGTGGTGGTACGCGAGCTTCCAGCCGTCCCGCCATCGCAGCCCCCTGCCCTGATTGCAGATGTTTCGGTGCCCGCGACTCCCAAATCAGAAGCCCCTGCACCTCCTTTGCCAGAAAATGTCACATCCGAGAAGAATCAACTCGCTGATAAGATGGTGGTAGCCAGCCTTCCAGAACCTCAGCCATTGGCATCCGAAAACACGAAGGACAGCATGCCGGCACCCGAGGCTGAACCTGTCGTACGCCGCGCCATCATGACTGTTCCCGAAGACAACAAGCCTGCTTTGGCCGGACTCCCTTCGAAAGAGATTGCCCCCAATCTCCCAACTCCACCTCCTGCCCCAGCTACCCCACCAGCGCCTGAGCCGGTCGTAGCAGCCATGGCACCTCCGATGATCCCTTCCAGCGCACCTACAGCAGTGCCGCCCCCCCAGCCGACGGAAGTTGCTGCAATGCAAGAAGTCACCATCCGCCACGCCATCGTCCTTTCCCCTGAAGAAATCAGCGAGGCCCTCCGGGCACAAACCAAGGCGCGGAAAAAGACTTCCAAAAGGCGGTGAGACTTTTGAAGGGCGGTTAACGAAGCAGGCTCGTCTGCGGGAAAAGCTCAATCAACTGTTGCAAGCAACGATGTGCTTCAGCACCCTCACGAGGGGTGCTCTTGATCGAAGCGCATCCAGTTCCAACCCGAACAGATCATTCAGTGACTGAGCTATGAAACACCACACTTCAAGGATTCCCAGGCAGCTTTGCAGAATCTTTTCCCTCGGGGCATTCGCCACAATAACAGCACTGGCCGCACCCCCGGAAAATACGAACAAGCTTGCTGGGCTCAAGCAGCTTCAAATCGACGCCGGGAAAATTGTGGTCGCAGATGAAATCAGCGCCGCTGCGGACAAAAAATTGCCGCCACATACCGTGGTGAAGCTCGTTCTCAATCCAGGCAAGGATTCCAGCATCAATGTGGAAGTCTGCCTGCCTGAGGCGGAAAAATGGAACAAGCGCTTCATCGGCCTGGGCAACGGTGGTTCAGCCGGTCGCATCAATTCGGGAGGTCTCCTGGGCTACATGGCACGTGGCTATGCCGTGGCCACCACCGACATGGGCACAGCCCCGAATTCAGATTCCGGCATTGGCAAACCAGATGTCTGGAAGGATTTCGGTTATCGCGCCACCCATCTCATGACCACCTGCGCCAAGCAGGTCATTCATGCCTATTACGGCGGCGCTCCTGAATACTCCTACTTTAACGGCGGATCAACCGGAGGCCAGCAGGCACTGCAGGAAGCCCAGCGCTATCCCGAGGATTACGACGGCATCGTGGCCAATGTCCCCGCCCACTGCCGCACTCCGCTGCATGCTTATTTCCTCTGGAACGAGCAGATCTTCCACCAATGCCCGTTCACCGGCGCTCAGGAGGAAAACGTGATCGCCGCCGGCAATGAATACATGGCGTCACGCGAAATCCCCCAAACCGCAGGCAAGATCGTATCCGACCCGCGCTGCACCGAGAAGGACATCGAGGCGGTGATCGCGTTGGCGCGAAAGAAAGATCCGACACTGACCGACATGCACGCTGAAGCCCTCAAAAAGCTGTTCGGCGGACCCAAACACGCAATCACGGGCGAGCGCATCTTCGATGGCATTCCCTTCGGCAGTTCCTTCAAGATCGCCCACGGGCACCTCTATCTTTTCCAGTGGGTCTTCGGCAAAGACAAAGACCTGCAGAGCCTTGATTTCGGCAAGGACATCGACACCTACACTGCCGCGCTTGGGCCTTACCTCAATGCTGAAAATGCGGATCTCACCCCGTTCGAGAAACGCGGAGGCAAGCTGATCATGATCTCCGGTTCCGCCGATTCATGCGTGCCCTACCATGCCACACTCGATTACTACGAGCGCGTCATCGAACGCTTCGCCTCTCTCGAAAAAGTAGCGGCGTTTTGCAAATTCTACATCGTTCCCGGCATGAGCCACGGCCCAGGCCCGGGCATCAACAGTCTGCCTGACATGCTCGGCCTCGTGATGAACTGGCGTGAAAAAGGCGAAACTCCCCACACCCTCAAAGCTCGGCGCGTGGTGGAGGGCAAAACCGAAATCGACATGCCGCTGTATCCCTATCCCGAAAAAACGAGTTGGGAATCCGGCGCATTTAAGCCGGTGAACGGACCCCGCGGCGGAGTAGACCGCGTTGCCGAACGTTTCAGACCTCAGGCTGCCGAATGACGAACCGGCCTAGGCCGCCACCAGATCGTACCCGCGCCACTCTTTGACAGTGATGTCAGCGAAGCTGCCAACAGGAAGCTTCTTGTTCACGAAAACGGTGGTGTCGATGTCAGGGGCGTCCATCTCGCTGCGGGCAACGCCGGGCTCCTCAACGAGCACACGCATCTTGCGGCCGACCTGCGTGGTGTTGAAGCCTTCGATGCTGCGCTGAATGGCGCGCATGGCCTCGTTCCAGCGGGCCTTGCGGGTCATGTGGTGGATTTGATCTTCCATCTTCGCAGCACGGGTGTCTTCCTCGCGGGAATAGTTGAAGACACCGGCACGTTCAAACTTCGTGTCCTGGATGAACTGCAGCAGTTCGTTGAAGTCGGCCTCGGTTTCACCGGGGAAGCCCACGATGAAGGTGGTGCGGATGGCGATGCCGGGAATGCCAGAACGGATGCGCTTGATGAGATCGCGAATGTAGGCGCCGTCGGTCTCGCGCTTCATGAGGCCCAGCATGCGGTCACTGATGTGCTGCAGCGGCATGTCGATGTATCGGGCGACTTTGGGGCTCTCGGCAATGGCCTGGATGAGGTCGTCGCTCCAATGCGCGGGATGCGTGTAGAGGAGGCGGATCCAGAAGTCGCCTTCGATCTTGTTGAGCTCGCGGATGAGGGAGGAAAGGGATTCACCTTTGGTGGAATCGACGCCGCTGCGTGGCTTGGGGCGCTCTTCCGTCCATTTGTCCATGCCGAAGTAGGTGGTGTCCTGGGAGATGAGATTGATCTCCTTGACCCCGCTGGCGATGAGCTGCTGCGCCTCTTTGATGATGCTTTCCTGCGTACGGCTGCGGTGGCGGCCACGAATGCGCGGAATGATGCAAAAGGAGCACGGATGATTGCAGCCTTCGGCGATCTTGATGTAGGCCATGTGCTGCGGCGTGAGGCGAAAGCGCGGCGTGTCGTAATCCGGGATGTACTGCGGCTGGCGGGTGACGTGGTTTTCCTGCTCGTGCTCCTTGGTGCCCATGAGCTTCTGAATGATGGGGGCGACCTGGGTGATCTGATCCAAACCGATGAAGGCATCCACTTCAGGCATGAGGCCCGGGAGTTCCGTCGAGAAACGCTGCGAGAGGCAGCCAGCGACAATGATTTTCTGACGCGCGCGCTTTTTCGAGCCCGCCCGCTGATCCACGGCGTCATGCACCGCACCAACGCTCTCCTTCTTGGCCATGTCGATGAACGAACAGGTGTTCACGATGAGTACATCCGCGAGATCGGGCTCAGGTGTCATGACCATGCCAGCCTGCTGGAGGTGGCCGATCATGATTTCCGAGTCGATGAGATTTTTCGCGCAACCGAGGGATACGAGGCCGACTTTGATCATGGGGCGCGGATGGTAGCGCCTTTGCGGCAATCGAAAAGGGGAAAGATGGCCGCCGGCAGACGGTTCACCTCAACAAATTTCGCTTGTGCTTAAGAAACGAGCATGGCGGCCTGCTGCGGAACGCGGCTGGCAGTGAGCTCAAAAGCAGGCGCCGCCGCCTGCGGTTTTTGCACGGCTTTGGCGAGGGCCTTGCTCAAACCGTCCAGCGAGTAGGGCTTGAGCATGATGTCCACCGGCGGTGTCCGGCCCTGGCTGAGGATGGTAAACTCATCGGGATCGATGACAAAACCGCTGCAAACAACGACTGGCACTTCATTGCCGACGGCACGCAGTTCTTTAAAGGTGTCACGGCCGGAAAGTTTGGGCATGTAGATGTCAAGCAGGACGGCGTCCACCTTCTCCTTGCTGCGCAGGAGAATGTCGAGCGCCTGCTGGCCGTCACAAGCTTCAAGGACACGGTAACCGAGGAAACCGAGCATGTTCATGGCGATGGAGCGTACCGGGGCCTCGTCGTCCACGACCAAAATGGTGGTCTGAGCGCCAATAGGTGCATTGATGGCGGGCCCGTTGTCGATCGGAATCTCCTCCTCGGTCTGTTCGGGATTGAGCAATCGGGGGAGAAACACACGGAACTCGCTGCCGCGCCCCACTTCGCTGTCAAACTCGATCCAGCCACCGTGCTCACGCACAATGTCCTGCGCGGTGGAGAGGCCGAGTCCGGTGCCCTTGCTGCCAGCCTTTGTCGTAAAGAAGGGCTCAAAGATGCGCTGACGGTGCTCTTCAGAGATGCCGTGGCCGTTGTCACGCACCACGAGCATGACGAAGTCGGCCGACTCATTGCTCTCGGCTGTTTTTGAGGGCATGCGATGGGTGACGTTCTCGACGGCGATTTCGATCACGCCTTTGTCAGCAGGCAGCGCATCCCGGGCGTTGAGGCAGAGATTGAGCATGACCTGCTCGATCTGCGTGGCGTCTCCGGTCGCGTAGGAAGCGTCCATGCCGCCGCGCATTTGAATGGTGACACGCGGATCGACGCTGTGCTTGAGGAGGTTCTGCACATCGGCCAGGAGGCGTTTGAGATTGGTGGCCTTGCGCATGGCGACACCGGTGCTGCGGCGTGAGTAGCCGAGGAGTGATTTGACGAGTTCCGCCGCACGCGTGGTGGCGTGGTTGGCGTTTTGCAGCTTGTCACGCACTCCGGCCTGATTGGAAGCGGGAGTGAGTTCTGCGAGGGTCAGGTTGCCACGAATGGCCGTGAGAAGGTTGTTGAAGTCATGGGCGATGCCGCCGGCAAGCTGGCCAATCGTTCCCATTTTCTGCGATTCGCGAAGCTGATTCTCCAGAACCCTCATTTCGGAGCGGTCTTTGACGATCCAAATGCGTCCAATCACCTCACCGACATCGGTGCGCATCGGGCTGGAGCGCAGGGAGAAAACACGGTTGTCAGTGGAGACAAGCGGCGGCGTTTCATCCTGACCTTCGAGGCTGGCGGAGGTTTTTTCGATCCAAGCGGTGATCACGGCCTTTTCTTCAAAAGCGTTCGATCAGCGCATTGAGAATGCGCGTGGAATCACGTCCTGCGACTTCTTCGACCGGCTTGCCGAGGAAATCATCAAGTCTCGCATTCGAAGCGATGATGGAGCCCTGGGCATCCACCACGAGGACGCCCTCATCGCTGGCGGCAAACAGGCCCTGCAGAGCAGTGAATGCCTCACGCAGCAGGCGTTCAGCATTGAGCAGGCGCTGCGCCGTCTGGCAGGCATGCTGCTCGGCGGCATTGAGCGCCTGGCGCTGCTTGGCGAAGATCATGTTGATGTCACAGCGCAGCTTCCAAAAATCGGCAGGCAGCCATTCAGCGGACTGGGCATCTGGAGGAACACCCCGCAGCACCGCCGTGGTGCCCTTCATGACAGCCGTGGTTGGTTTGAGCAGCCAGCCGGAAATCAGATAAGCAGCCAGGAACACACCACCGCCGAGAAGGACGCCTGTGATGCCGAAGAACCATTCGAGCGGCTGCCCCATCATGCGGGTGGCTCCCATGGCCGGCAAAAAGCCGAAGAGCCAGAGGGGAAACAAGATGCGAAGTCTCAGGGAGTTCATAGAGGATGAGATCGATTAATAGGGATAGGACAGTCAGTTGACGGATCGGTTGGCAGTAGAATTGGTGCGGCTGATGATCTTGTTCATGCAATGCTCGACAGCCGCAGTGAGGTGGTTTTCCAACCAGGTTTCAATCTCTCCACGCAAAGTAGCGATTCCGGCCTGCACCGACTGTCCGGATTGGGGAATCCGCTGCTCCATGCGATCAAGCCTGTCATTCAAGGCGCTCGCGTTCATGGCGATGCCGAATATATCGTTGCGCAGCTGCTCGATTTGAGCCGACAAGTCATGGCCCGAGGCTGTCCCCTGCTGGGAAGTGGGCGGCGGTACTGCTGCTGTCACAAGCATTTCAGCCGGCTGAACGGCTTCCTGTTCGCGTTCGAAGGGCTGGAGGGCTGAATTCACAGAAGTTTGACGAGGGAAACTGGGGGCTGGCCGTGGCACCGCCTCCTGAGCAGGTGCAGAGAAAATGCTCCCAAGGGTTCCTGGCAGGGGCTCGGTGCTGACATGCCCCGGGGCATGGTTCATGACCTTCTCAGCCACAGCCGTGGCCATGGGTTCCGCAGGACTTTCGGCCTCAGAGCTTTGGCGTTGTGTAGAGAATGAAAATGGTAAAGGCATGCTTGGAATCAGGCAGTCTGAGGAATTTTATCAATATTAACAATAAAATCCATAATTATTTTAAATTAATTTGAACGGACCGCCTGCTTTTCTTGCAATTTTTCGCTCTTCTATTGAGACTCAAATGCTTTCCACCGCAGATCTTAATTCGTTGTATTATAATAATCTAAGCAATGCTTTAGAAAAACATTAACGCGGCGTTTTTTCACGCCACAATCTTAAAATGGATAGAATTGCAGCCTCAATCTTCAAAAAAAGCACTGCCTTGCGCGATCCACAGCCATGGCTAACCTCCCCGCCACATGGACGAACGTATTACTCAACGCTTGGAGACACATCTGGCCAGCCAGGGACTGCGCCGCACCAAGCAGCGGGATGTCATAGTGGAGGCTGCCTTTGCCACCGATGACCACTTCAAAGCAGAGGAACTGCTGGAGAAGGCGCGCAAACTCGACAGCACTGTTTCACGGGCCACTGTTTACCGTACCCTGACCCTTCTGGTCGAATGCGGGCTGCTGCGCGAAGTCGATCTGGGGCGTGACCAGACCTACTACGACCCCAATTTTCTCGACAAACCTCAGCACAACCACCTGATCTGCCTCGACTGCGACCGGGTTGTGGAGTTTGAGGATGATCACACCGCACTGCTGCATGACTGCATCACGCGCCGGCTGGGATTCCAGCCCAGCATGAAGAGCATGCGCATCGAAGCTCACTGCGACGAGCTTCGGCGGCTGGGGAAATGCAGCTACCGTGACGCCAAGCTCACGGTGGCAGGATAATAAAAAGGGATCACACCCGGCGCCAGCGCTGGAAAGTCTCAATGGCCTCGTACTCGGCCAGGCCGAGCGCATCATACAGCCGTGCGTTTTCTCGATTGGTCTCCGGAGCCTCTCTTTCAAGGGAGGATAAAGCCCCGTAACGTGACAGGGCGTTGGCCTTGCGCTCAATCTGCAAGGGACTCATCGGAATCGCCATGTCGATCTCATGCGACTCCAGCGGGCGCTCTTTACCACGGTAAAGCCACACGCTGCATGAACCCGCAAACTCCTCGCCCGCACACGCCTGCAAGGCGGCCACCAGCAGGCGGAAGCAGATGCCCGCCACGCTTGATGGATCGGCCGCATCACCCGTGATGTAGATTTGATGGGGTTTGTGATCCTGGAGCAGGCGAACCAGAGCCTTGTTGTCCTCTTCCGTGCTCTTGAAGCGGCGGTAGCGGCCCTGCTCATAAAAGGGCAGATCCACAAAGGTGACGCGATCATTGGCCAGACCCACGGTGTGGGCCGCATCGCGCAGCTCACCACGCAAAATCAGGCCCTTGAGCTGCCGCAACAGCGGCGGATCCTCGCCGAATTCACCCTTGGCCTCCAGCAGACTCAGTGCTTCCCGGGCATAGGCCACCTGAGCTCCCCAAGTCGCCGGATTGGCAGCATTAGAGGCCAGTTCGAGCAGGGTTTCGGCGAATTTATCCGCCTCGCTGTCCGGCACACGCAGACTGCCTGAAGTCAGCGCGATCAGACGTACATCATGCCCCTGCTCGACCATTCGATCAATCGTGCCACCCATGCCGGTGATGGCATCCTGCGGCTCCGGACTGAAGACGAGACAGCGCTTGGGATAAGGCCGCGCACGCTCGGGGCGGTAGGTGTCATCTTCATCGGGCTTACCGGCAGGCCAACCGGTAATGGTGTGCTGCAACTGGTTGAAAATACGGATGTTGAGCTGGTAGGCCGGACCTTGCTCAGAAAGCAAATCGGAGAGGCCGTTCTCATTGTAGTGCTCGTCCACGAGCTTCAAAATAGGGCGCTTGATCTTGAAGGCCTGCCACACCATCGCACGGCGCGTCTCACGCGGTGTCCAGGACGCCGGGCCCACAAGCCAGGGCAGTTTGATGCGGGTAAGTTCGCGGGAAGCGCCGTGGTCGATGAAGAACCGCGCATCCGGGTGATCCTGCAGGAAGGAGGCCGAGATCACCTCCGTCATCGGTCCTTCGACAGCTTTGGCCACCATGACGGCTTTGTTTTCACCCCAGGCCATCAGCACCAGTTTTTTCGCCCGCAGAATGGAACCCACCCCCATGGTGATCGCGAAATGCGGCACGTTCTGCTCCCCGCGGAAGTCGCTCGCGGCATCCTGACGTGTCACGCGGTCCAGCGTGATGCGGCGGGTCACCGAATCACGGCTTGAACCGGGTTCATTAAAGCCGATGTGACCCGTCCGGCCGATGCCGAGAATCTGCAGATCAATGCCGCCTGAGGCTTCGATCTTTTCATCATACTGACGGCAGTGGTTGAAGACCTGATCTCCGGGCACCGTGCCGCTGGGGAGATTGATGTTCGCCTTCGGGATGTCGATGTGGTCAAACAGCTGCTCCGCCATGAACATCGAGTAGCTTTCAGGGTGGTCGGCGCTGAGGCCGTAATATTCGTCGAGGTTGAAGGTGATGACGTTTTTGAAGCTCAACCCTTCCTCTTTGTGCAGACGAATCAATTCGCGGTAAAACGGCACCGGGGTCGATCCCGTCGCCATGCCCAGCACCGCAGGCTTGCCGGCCTTGTTCTTCGTTTCAATCAGCTGCTTCACTTCCTGCGCCAGCGTCTTGGCCGCTTTGGCGGAGTCTGGGAAAATGACGGTCGGAACTTTCTCGTAGGCTTCGGCGGGGGGACGAATGGACATGGTGGTGGGTTGGGGTCCACGAACAGAACTCGAATTGCAGCTCACGCAACCCGCTTTCCGTTGTGCTATGCCTAACGAAAGGCGTGACGGTATGCATACCTGGCACCAAAGTACCACTTTCCATTGATAGGGTCGTGCCTTGGCTGCGGGAGTCCGCTCCAGCCTTTACTCCAGATCAAGCTCGGGCTTGAAGTCCGAAGCGTGATAAGAGCTGCGCACCAGCGGCGCACTCGCCACATGGCGGAAGCCCTTTTTCAGCGCGATCTGCTTGTAGTTCTCAAACGTGTCCGGGTGGACATATTCGATCACCGGCAGATGCTGGGGTGAAGGACGCAGATACTGGCCCAGGGTCAGCACGGTGACGTCATGCTCGCGCAGGTCATCCATGGCCTGAAACAGTTCCGTCTCCGTCTCGCCGAGACCGAGCATGAGACCGCTCTTGGTGGCACACTTGGTGCCGAGCTCTTCCGCCATCGCCTTCGCACGCTTCAGCACATGCAGGCTGCGGTGATACATGGCACGACTGCGCACCAGCGGCGTCAGGCGCTCCACGGTTTCGAGGTTGTGATTGAAGATGTGCGGCTTCGCCTTCATCACGACTTCCAGCGCGTCGTCCTTGCCGTTGAAATCGGGCACGAGGATCTCGATCGTGATCGTAGGCGCGGCTTCACGCACGGCTTCGATGGTGCGGGCAAAATGTTCCGCCCCACCGTCTTTCATGTCATCCCGCGCCACGGCGGTGATGACGATGTGGTTCAGACCCATGCGCTTCGTCGCCTCGGCCACGCGCTGAGGTTCATCGGCTTCCAGGGCAAAGGGTTTGGCGGTTTTGACCGCGCAAAAGCCACAAGCGCGGGTGCAGCGGTCTCCGGCGATCATGAACGTCGCCGAGCCCTGACTCCAGCACTCCCAGCGGTTCGGGCACTGTGCCTCTTCGCACACGGTGTGCAGCTTCAAATCGGTGATCAGGCCCTTCGTGCTCCAAAACTTCGGGTCACGCGGCAGAGTCACGCGGATCCATTCCGGTTTTTTGTCGCGATGCAGGGCGGGGTCGATCTTGGGGGTCATGGGCGGGGTGATGAATGGCCCAAATGGGGGCGATTGCAACGCGTTTGGACATCCTTACGCAGCGCGATAGAGTCGAAAGCCTGCCGCCCCCCTTCCCCATGTCCCTCTACTCCACCCTCATCCGCCCCCTGCTCTTCCAGCTCGATGCGGAAACCGCGCATCATGGGACGGTCGAAGCCTGTCGCATTGCTGGAGCACTGCCGTGGGTGCCGCAAATCGCCCGGGCCTGCCTGGAGTTCACGGCACCGGAGCTGAAGTGCGAGGTCGCGGGGCTGCGATTCGACCACCCCATCGGTCTTGCCGCAGGCTGGGACAAAAGCGGACGCGCCTTGCGCATGCTGGATCATCTGGGCTTCGCCTTTGCAGAGATCGGTTCCATCTCCGCGCAGCCGTCGCTGGGCAACCCAAAGCCACGCCTGTTCCGGTTGCCACAGGATCAGGCGATCATCGTCAACTACGGCCTGCCCAACGAAGGAGCAGAAATCATCGCTCCCCGGCTTGCCGCACATCGCATGCGGATTCCACTCGGTGTGAACATCGTCAAAACCAACTTCGGCCCCGGTGCTCCCGCGTGCAGTGACGAAGCCATCCTCGCCGACTACGAGCGCAACGTCTCGCTGGTGCACCGCCACGCCGGCTACCTCATGCTGAACTTGAGCTGCCCCAATGCGGCCGGTGGCAAGGACTTCTATGCCCAGCCCGGCAACATCACACGCCTGCTGCAATGGCTGAAACCGCTCAACATCGCCTGCCCGGTGTTTTTGAAAGTGGCACCTCGTGATGATCCGGCGGAACACGAGCGCCTGCTGGCAGAAGCAGACGCCTTCGACTTCGTGCGCGGCTTCTCCTTCAATCTCCCGCCCGGCAAACCCGCCACGCTGCGCCTCACCACACCACGCAGCGCCTGGGAGCATCTGCCAGGTGCCGTGTCCGGCAAACCGGTCGAGGACTTGATCAACCGCTGCATCGCCGGCCTGGCCACACGGATGAACCGCCAGCGTCACGCCATCATCGGCACCGGCGGTGTCTTCACTGCGGCCGATGCCTACCGCAAGCTCCGCCTCGGCGCTTCGCTCGTGCAGATCTACACCGCCCTCATCTATGAAGGTCCCGGTGTCATTTCACGCATCAACCGGGGACTGTGCATTTTGCTGGCCAAGGATGGATTTCGAAATGTAAGCGAGGCGGTCGGCGCTGACCTCCCCGCTTCATGAAGAATCAATGCGCGCGTTTGCGCGTGAGCATGATCTCGTTGCCCTCGGTGTCCACGCACATGGCGAGGTGAGGTGGCTCGCCATTTTCAGGCTGGGGTTCACGCGTGAGCTGGCCGCCTGCGGCCACGATTTCATGCGCGCCTTCGATCACATCGGGCACCTGGAAGCTGAGTCCCGTCCAGGTGCGGCCCCCCTCACCGCCTCCGTGAATGCCGATGATGCCGTCACAGATGGACACTTCGCTGATGATGTCGTTCTGCTTGAGGATCGTACCGCCGAAGACGGTGGCATAGAAATTCACCGCGCGGTTCATGTCCGCCGCCCAGATGACGTATTTGAGTCGTTCTACTTTCATGCGGCCTCCGTGCCACATTCCGCCCCCTGAAGACAGCGAATCTTCAATGCAGCCGCATTCAATTTCCAAACAGCGGCCGCGGCTTTTGCGGAGCGGGTTTGGACTTCGCCTTCGCCGGACTGCCGCCGATGCGCTGTGCCTCCAGCAATTTCTCCTTCGTGGGCGGGTCGCGTTCGTCATTGTTACCGCCGCCAAAGATGCGCGGAGACCAGTGAGTGTCTTTCAGCGTGCCGGAGCCTTTGTAAGCCAGCAGCTGGGTCACTGGAAACAGCAGGATGCCCAGACCGCGCATGCGCACTTCGGCATTGAAGTCGATGTCGTCACGGATGAAGTCCACATTGCCACGGCTGAAGATGCGGAAGGCGCTGGACTCAGCCTCGACGTTTTGAGTAACTATGAAACCGTCCGCCACTTCAAAGGTGCAGTCCGCTTTCTTGGCCACGTTGTAGCCTTTGATCGGCGAAGGAAGGAAGGCTCCAATGATCGGAGTCAGCGGTCCGAGCACAGGCAGTGCGAGGAGGTTGCCATTGACGATGATCAGCGCACCGCCGCCCTTCAGCGCTTTCCAGTCGTTCATGCGACCGGTGAATTTGAAATGGCCGCTGATGTCGCCAATGCTTTCATTTCCCGGGGAGTACACCTGGGCAAAGCGCTGGAAGCTGAGGGCGTTCATGCGCAGTTCGCCGTCATAGGTGCTCGGCTCGCGGTTGTCGTTCAGGGTGCCCTTCAAAGTCATGTCTCCACCAAGCACATTGGCCGCGATGTCGATCCGCGCGATCCCCTCCCGGTTGTGCACGTCCGCCCGCACCTCCTCAAATGGCAGTTTGCGGCCAAACACGGCGTAAGGAAAGCGACCGGCCCTGACCTCCACGTCATAACCTTTGACCCCAGAGGTGAGATTGACCGCGCCCTTCGCATGCAGGGTGTCGCCAAACAGGCGCCCTTTGAAATCGAAGTTCAGCATGCTGCCGACGATGTGAACGTCACCGTAGGGCGCATTGATCGGATAGTCCTCGTTCCACAGCTTGTAGTGCGCGCCACCCACGGGGTTCTTGAAATCGACCTTGTAGTTGTTGAACTCTGGATTGTTCTTGAAGCCGATCGTGCCGTTGGCGGTCACGTCCGTGCCGGCTGAAAAGCGGTAGAGCGCAATCTGGTCTGCCACCTTCGGGGCAAACGCACGCACGATTCCCGCCGCGTCTGCGACGGTGTGTACATTGACGAGCTGCAGCCACCTCTCGTTGTCATCTTCGTTCACAAACACCAGCTCCGCCTCCGCGGGTCCATCCGGGCGCTGCACCCGCACATTCGAGTAATTTTGAATGTCCCCGAAGAGCGCCAGATCCAGCTCAGCGGAATCAAACGGCACATCTTTGTAGCGGAAATGACGCAGCACACCGTGGCCGGAGCTGGGGCAGTCGTGCAATTCGGGAAAGTCGGGAAAGTCGGGCGAAGGTCCGGCACAGGCCAGATGCACGTCAATCTGCGAGGTCTCGTCGAATTCAAAACGCTGGATGATCTCGCGCGTCTTCTGCTGGAGAACGAAAGGCAGAAACACATTCGGGTCCATGCGCAGCACCAGATTGTATTTAAAGCCCTGGGTGCGGTGTTCCATCACGTCCAGCGCCAGGGTGCCGGTCTTGTGCTTCAGCAGCGCATCCCGCACAAAGATGCCTTCACGTGTCGCGCCGAGAGTCAGGCTCAGTGCGTTGAACACCTCCCCGCGGCTGCCAAATCGTCCGCATTCCAGCCTGCCGGTCACCTCGGCGGGCAGAAAATCCTCCTCCTTGGGTTTGGTTAAAAAGATGCTGCCTTCCAGCGCCAGCTGCGGTGCCTCATAAAACACCACCTCTCGCAGCTGCTCGCTGTTGAAGAACGCCCGTGCCAGACCCGGCAGGTCCGCACTCGACGTCAGCCGGAAGCGCAGGTGCTCCGCACCGATGCGCCAGGTGGCGGTGGCTTCGAGAGTGCCCAGATGATCCAGCAGATGCAGCCGCTTCAAATCAACAAACCCGCCGTCGTACTCCGCCTCGGCCACGAGCTCCTTCCAGACGTAATCTTCAAACTCCAGGCCCTCCGCCTGGAACAGCAGCTCCGCCTTGAGCTCCTCCGGCCGGTCCAGCGCACCGGAGACCTTCACATTCAGAGTGGGCACATGCGGCGCACGAAACCTTGCCAGCCAGTCCAGCCCATGTTGAATCTGCGCACGATGCTCACGCATGGCGCTCAGCCGCTCTTGCGCACTCATGCTCGGCTGGTCTGACTTTGACTGCGGCAGTTCCAGCACGCCGCTGATAAGAATTCGCAGCCCGTCGGACAGCAGTCCTTCCGCATGCCGGATGTCCAGCTGCCGGTCTTCCAGCAAAGCCCGCGCACTGAGATCCTTCAGCTCGATCACCGTCAATTCGGGATGCTCGGGATCCACCGGCAGCGCCATGCTCGCGTCCATCAGCTCCAGCCCGTCAATTTTGACACGGCCTTCGATCAGGCTGCCAAAATCAACGTCCAGATTCAAGCGGTCCACCGCAGCCACGATATGCCGTTTGCTCGCGTCGTTGAAGACCTTGACCCCTTCCGCCACCAGCCCTCCGAACGGATTCACAGTGAGGTGCTCAAAATTCAGATGCACCCCATGCTGCGCCAGTTCGCCGGTGACAAACCCATGCCAGCGCTCATGGAAGGCCGTCGTGTTTAGATACACGCTGCCCGCCAGTATGAAACTGGCGGCCAGAAACAGCAGAAGACGGCGCACAAAACGAAGCATGAACACCTTAAGTTACCCAAAGTGTCCAAACTCACAAGCGGCAAGCCCGCTCTGATGACACAGTGTCAGCGATACTGCTCCGGTCTGCCGATGGGGAAAAAACCCAGGGGCGCAATCTGGCTGGCACGCAGTTTTTCCGGCCCGATGCTCGGTGCATCGCTGGCGAGAAACACCGCCAGTTGAATCACTCCCGTGCAGCCCTGCGGGCTGGCGTCAAACAAGGCCGCATCACTTCTTATCGTCTTGAACAGCAGCGGGCCATGAGGCGTATGATCCATCACCAGTGCGCCACGCTTGTCCACACGCAGGTTGCCACGTCCCAGAGATGCGGTGCCTCCTGTCTCGGCATCTTTGCCATCGATTCCCACACCTACCTGCAGCGGCATCGGGGTGCGATTTTTCATTACAATGCGATAGGCCTGGTTGGGCAGCCCCGCGACAAACAGAATGCCCCCGCAGAGGTACGATTCGATCCACTTTCCTGAAGCCACATCCTGCACGGCGAGGTCCACGGTACCATCCCCCATGCGCGCAAATCCGCGCTGCGCGTCCGTCACATCGCCCTGACGTTCCATCATGCGGGCGATCTGGTCCGGCGCGGCATACACCACGCGGGCGACCATATGCGGGGTCGTCGTTGTTTGCGCCTGATAGGCCGGAAAGCCATGGTGGAAGAGGTTCGGATCCTGCTGCCAGGCCGACCGCAATGGTGCGATGTTGCTGCCGCACGATGCCAGCAGGCCGATGCCTGCTGCCGCCACTGCTTTGATCCATGCCGATGTCCTGCCTGCGTTCCCTGAATTCATGCTCACTGCGCTGTTGTCTTGATTTGAAAAGTAACACGCACCAGACCCGACACTTCTTCCACCGAACGACGCACCTCGCAGCCCATGAGCCGCTCGATCATTTCGCATTCGAGCTCATCCACGATGTCATAACGTGCGGCCAGTTCACGCAGAGGCCGGTGATGCTCCACCAGAACCAAACGGCCCTGCGCATCAGTCTCGACGGTGCACATGCAGCCATCGGCACTGCGCAGCCGTGCCAGCATCCGGGCTCGCTCCTCCAGAGTCGTGGCTTTGGCCAGTTTGGCGCCCCAGGTCTCCCCTTTGGATTGGAAATAGGTGAACAGCAGCTTCGGCGGAGCGCTTTCGCCATAGACCCTTTCCGCCGTCGTCAGAAGATCCAGCGTCAGGGACGGCCCGCAGCTGAGGAAAAGCACGTCTGCTTTGGGCGTGAGACGGTACAATTTTTCAGGCCGCCCTGCCGCCTTGGGCCGGCGCCAGGTGTCGAGAAATCCTGCTTTTTCCAGTTCCACGCAGTGCTGCTTCACTCCCATGTAGCTCATCTTCATCGCCGTGCAGAGCTCCGTCACCGTCATGCCCGTGGAATGCTTCAGGCGCTGGACAATGTCCAGCACCGGCGAGTGCAGCATTTCTCGGAGCAAGTTCAGCATGGTTGGCGGCTGCATGGTAGCTCCGCTGCCTGTCAGACGCAACGCCGTGTCCTGTCTTCAGCTGATCAGCAGCAGCCGCGGCGGCTGCCCAGGAACCGTGGCCGGAGCACGGTGAATGCAGGGGGGCACCGGGCTGCTTGGATATTCGGTGGCGATGCGCCAGAGGTGGCCCAGACCGAAGGAAAATGGCCGGGCATGCGGCAGAGGCCGGTAATGCAGATCCAGGTAATTTTCGTTCAAGAAGTCGCGGAAACCTTCATCATCTTCTCCTTCATGGAGTTTCAGAAGTTCCGCGCGGATTTCAGGCACATCCACCCGCCGCACCGCCTCTTCATTGCGCAGTCCTTCGGAATCAGCTCCATAATAGGTGCACAGATAGGTGTCGGCTTCCACCGTGGCACTGTCCACATGCCAGGATTGGACATCGGTGCGCAGCAGTTCGGATTCGATCTCGTTCACATAGCCATTGATGCAGTCGAGGCTCGGCTGCAGGTCCCGGGTGCGCAGAAGCTCCTGGTCCTGCAGCAAAACTTCACGCGCCACCCGGCCCGCGTCACTCAAGTTCAGCGCCCGGAGACGCGCGTCATCAATGCTGGTGATCCCTTTCCCCACGCCCAGCTTTGCCACGATTTCACCAAAATCACCGGCCAGCGTGCGCTGCCAGCACAGGGCATTGATGCCCTCGCGCATGGGTGTCATGACCAGCTCCTCAAAACTGCCCACCACTTTGAGGCGGGGGTAGTCGTGGTGCTGAGTCAAGAGCTGGGTGTCCGTGATCATCAATGGAGTGTCGGAATTCCATAGTACCACTTCCTCTGCCTGACCATCGTTTGTTGATCATTCGGGCCCAGTGACCGCGCCCCATATTTCACTTACCGCAGTCATTGCGTTTTGCTCGGAGGTTTGATGTAATGATGCAGCATGAATAAAACAACTTACTATGGGATGCTGACTCTCTGCCTGACCCTCCCGGCATTGTTTGCCGTCGCTGAAGCTGCAAAACCCGTCCCGATCGAATGCGAGGTCATGCGTGCGGATGGCAAGCCCGCGGCAGACGTGGAGGTTTATGTTTCCTGCACCAATCCACGCGCCATCGAGAACCCATTGCTGGCCACCGGCCGCACGGACGCCCATGGCAGATTTCACAGCCAATGCGAGCGGCTCGGAGTTGGGGAGATTTTTGGCGCTCAGGTGCTTGCAGTCGCCCCAGACAAGCAGGTGGGCACAGCACTGGTTCCTTTGATCACTCCGACCGGCCAGTCCACCGTGATCAAAATCACCCTCGGCCCCTCGGCGGATGCAAAGGTGAGGGTTCTCCAGCCAGACGGAGAGCCGGCAGCAAACCTTGAAGTCTGGGTCACCGACTATTCAGGCAAGCCCATGCGTGGAGAACGATTCCCGAGATTCGGCAACATCTCCAAACTCCCCGGCGATCTGTGGAAAGCGACCACCGATAAGGATGGGCGCTGCGTCATTACCCGTCTTCCGCTGGATACCGCGATCTACCTCAATCACGCCGACCCTCGCTTTGCCCAGCCTTACGACAAGCATGTCATTTATGCGGCAGCCTTGCCGAAGAACGATGGCGCGGAGCACAAGATCAAACTCACGAAACCTGGCTCGATGAGCGGACGCATCGTGGATGGCAACAACACGCCGGCAGGCGGTGTGCTGGTTTCTATTCTCGAAACGAGCCCTTACAAGACAGCCTATGGCGATGATGTCAGAACCAAGGATGACGGCAGCTTCCTCCTGACCCAGATCCCGCCTTCCAGCTACAAGCTCAGGCTCCGTCTCAGCCCACCGCTCAGCGATGAGTGGATCGGCTCCGAACAGTCGCAGATCGTGCGAGAAGGAGAAACAGCCGCTGTCGGCGACATCCGCCTTGAGCGCGTCGCCATTGTGACCGCAGAAGTTTTGGATGAAGAAACGGGAAAGAAAGTGGAGGAGCCGCTCACATTCCGTCTGCCCGCAGGCAGCCACACCGTCAACTACCGCATGGAACGTGTCCCACCCAAGGAATACCACGTCAGCGGGGCCCATCTCAAAATTCCCGTGACCGTGAAGAGCGGCGAACGCAAGACGATTCAATTCAAGCTGCACCCGGTGAAACCCTCCGACATGGTCACCGGTCATGTCTTGAGTCCCGAGGGCACTCCAGCCGCGAACGTGTCGGTCATGCTCACCACCGAACACTCCTGGTCACGACCCGAGGCGGTCAAAACTGGGGCAGATGGTTCGTTCACCATCATGGCACCGGCAGAAGCCAAAGGCGTCGCCGCCATCGCCTGGGATGGTGCCAAATCCATGTCAGACATCACCAAGGCAGAGCGTGGTCAGTCCGTGACGATACAGCTCAAGCGTGACGGTTTTGCCCGCGTCGAAGGACGTGTCACCGACCAAAGCGGTTTCCCCATTCAGGGCGCACGCGTGCAGTGGACCGATTGGAGTTTGCGCGTGAGCTTGATGGACAACTTCGATGACCTACCAGACCTCGTGCCGGAAACAGCCGACACCGATGCCGACGGCCGCTATGTGATTCCTCGTCTTTGGACGAACCTGAAGCCGTTCATTTCATGCAGTGCAGACGGGTACAATCGTGAAGTATTGCGTAAAGTGGAACTGGTCCCCAACCAGACGAAACAGCTTTCCTTCACGCTGACCCAGCCAGGGCACATGGTCAAAGGCACCATCGTGGACAGCTCCGGGCGTCCTGTTGAAGGAGCGAACGTCCGTTACTCCGGGGACAAACAACCCGGAGTGCACAACAACACCAAGACCGACACCCACGGTGCTTTTCAAATCGGCCCGCTGGTAGCCGGCAGCGCGTATGTCAGCGCGTTTCAGGAAACGCCAGACTTCAGTCGTGAGACCGACCAGTTCATCGACGTCCCTTCCAACGAAATACGGCTGGTGATGCCTGATGCCGACGGCACGGTGAAGGGCACGGTGCTGGATCATGCCGGCAAGCCCGTGGCCGATGCCGAGATCACTGCAGACCTGCTCCGCCGCAAGACCCACACCGACGCTCAAGGCCGTTTCGAACTCACCGGTCTGGTCAAAGGCTGGTTTCACATCACGGCCACGGCACGCAACGCGCATGCACAGGAACTTGAGTGTGGCAGACGCGTCAAGACCGGCAGCACTACGCTGCAACTGCGGCTGCCGGAGCATCCATCCGCCCCCTTTTCCCTGCCCGACCAGCCGCTGAATTTGATCGGTCAAACGGCACCTCCACTGCATGTCGAAACCTGGATCAACTCGGCACCTCTCCCCGCAAAAGCCGCCAACAAAGTCCGCATCATCGACTTCTGGGGCCTCCAGTGCGGCCCCTGTCTGGCAAACCTGCCGAAGGTCGCCGCGTTCTGGCAGGAGCATCAGAAGGACGACTTGGAATTCATCGCCCACTGCGGCTACCCGGCCGAGGAAGTCACCGAGTTTCTGTCCAAACACCCCGACTACACGTTTCCCATTTCCACTGAGGGAGACGGTCCGTCCTCCTGGCGCGATTACGACATCCGCGGCGTTCCCACCTATGTGGTCATCGACCGCAGCGGCAAGATCATCTCCTATGGCCACGACTGGCAGGCGGCATCCCTCGCAGCACTGGCCGCATTGAAGAAGTAATCAGGACTCGTCTAACCCGCCACCACATGCCGCGCCTGCCGGCTTCCGGCCGTGCTGCGCTTGGGTGCCTCTCGTTCCGCAGTCTGCGTCCCGGTGAGCCTCAGTGATTCGCGGCCCGGGACACGATTCCAGTCCTGCATCATCGTTGCTGCTGCGATGTCCAACGGCACACCACACTCTTGAGTCAGGTGATCAAACAGCGACTGCGCCAATATCGGCAGCGCGATCTGATGCGTGCGGCGCAGCTTCGCATACAGGCTGTCGGCAAAGGTCATGAACGCAGCAAAAGGTGAATCGCCCTGCTGCCAGAGCAGCGCCAGCACGGCGGTGAAGTTGCCGCTGTTTGCCACCAGGTCCCAGTAGCGGGCAAAGCGCCGCATGCGCTGCATCTCGACAAAGGGAATGTCGTGGTTCTCCAGCATCTCGTAGGGCGGCACCGGCGAATACTTCATCTGAAACTCCGCGTCATGCCGCACGATCGGCGTGCCACGCAGGCGCTTCAGGATGCCCACCTGAATCTCCTGCGGCCCCATCTTCACCAGCCGGTCAAAGCCACGCCCAAAGCTCGCCACGTCTTCTCCCGGCAGTCCCACAATGAGGTCCGCGTGCACATGGATGCCCGTTTGATCGCGCAGGAAACGCAGGTTGTCCTCCAACCGCGTGAGATTCTGCCGCCGGCTGATGTTCTTCGAGGTGGCTTCATCAAAGGTTTGAATGCCCACCTCAAACTGCACCGCGCCTGCGGGAAACTCACGAATGATGTCGCGCAGCTGCTCCGGCAGACGATCCGGCACCATCTCAAAGTGCAGGAACATCCCATCACGCCAGCGATCGAGAAAGAAGCGCAGGATCGCCATGCTCGTGGGCAGATGCAGATTGAAGGTGCGGTCCACAAACTTGAAGGTCAATGCGCCGCGATCCAGCAGCCCCTGCATCGCCTGCAAAAAGGCATCAATTGCAAAAGCGCGCACCGGCACATCGAGCGAGGACAAGCAGAACTCGCAGCTGAAAGGGCAGCCGCGCGAAGCCTCCACATAGAGGATGCGGTGCGCCAGGTCAGACTCCGTGTAGAGATCGTAGGGCATGACCACACGCTCCAGCGTCGGCAGCCCGGCGGACATCACCCTGGGCAATGCCGCCTGGGCAGCCGCATCTCCCCCCAGCAGCACGCCACACACTTCGGCAAATTTGAGGTCCGCCTCGCCAGTGATCACATGGTCCGCCAGCGCCACGATGGGTTGTCCATCCCATTCATACGACACCTCCGGCCCGCCAAGCACGATGCGAATCTCAGGCCGCAACCGCCGCAGCATCCCCAGCACCTCCGTCGTCTGCACGACATTCCAGATGTACACTCCGAAGCCCACGATGCGGGGCTCATGGGCCAGCACCGCCTCCACGATTTCCAGCGGGGCTTGATTGATCTGGAATTCCGCAATGCAGGCCCGCTCCTTCAATACCCCCAGATTCGCCAGCAGGTAGCGCAGCCCGAATGAGCTGTGGATGTACTTGGCGTTGAGGGTGGCGAGGACGATGTCAGGCATCGCCTCAAGTGTGGCTGAGTTGTGGACAGGCGGCAAACGCCTTTGCTGGAGTCTCGGGACGATAAAGAAAGCCCCCAATTGCGCCACTTGAGCTAGCCCACGGCCACTAATTAAGCCACCCAGAGAACAGGATAACCCTGAAAAGTGGCACGCACGATGCTTTAGACACTCAGTGCTACCTTAAATTTCGCATCTAGGAGACACCCAAACGACTCACTCATGAAAGAACTTCAGCCCAGTCATATCTTTACGTTCACGGCCATCATCCTGTGCATCTACATCGTGGTTTCACACCTCGATTAGGCGGATGGTTGAACAAGGATCGACAGCATCGAGAAGCAGACATTCGGCTTCCGATGGCAGAGTTGGTGTCTAATGGGGTGGAGGAATGGATGGGGCTTGGCAGTTTCCTAAGAAATCGCAGATGCGATTGGAAACCCTTGGGTGGCTGGTGGAACGAATGCACCCAAACTGCCGCAGGGGACGTTTGACATTCCAACCCTCCCGCGCCTAACCTCCGCGCCCACCGATCCCGCAGTACATGCACGACACCTCCACGCTGCCTGAGAAGGAGTTCCGCTCCTCGGCTCCAGGTTTTTGGTCATCCAAAAACATCCCCTCCTCCGACTGGAACAGCGCCACCTGGCAGCTCAAGAACCGGATCACAACGCTCAAGCAGCTCGAAGAGCACCTGACCCTGACGGAGGAGGAACGCGCAGGCGTTCTGCTCTCCGGCAACAAGCTGGCGATGGCCATCACGCCGCATTATTTCAATCTCATTGATCCCGAAGATCCAGCCTGCCCGATCCGCCGTCAGGTGATCCCGCGCATTGAAGAGACCTGGGAAGACCCTGATGAGATGAGCGACCCCTGTGGCGAAGACAGCCACATGCCTGTGCCCGGGCTGGTCCATCGTTATCCGGACCGCGTGCTGTTTCTGGTGACTGACCGCTGCGCCAGCTACTGCCGCTACTGCACCCGCAGCCGCGTCGTTTCCGGCGTGGGCGAGCAGGAATTACATACTGAGTTTGAAGCCGCCTTCCGCTACCTGGAGCGCCACACGGAGGTGCGCGACGTGCTGCTCTCCGGCGGTGATCCCCTGCTCTTCTCAGACGCCAAGCTCGACGCGCTGCTCACGCGCCTGCGCGCCATCAAGCACATCGAATTCATCCGCATCGGCAGCCGCGTGCCCATCTTTGTACCGCAGCGCATCACGCCCGAGCTTTGCCAAATGCTGCAAAAGCACCACCCGCTGTGGCTGAGCATTCACACCAACCACCCGCGCGAACTCACCACCGAAGTGCGCGACGCCCTGGCCCTGCTGGCCAATCACGGTGTTCCTCTCGGCAATCAAAGTGTGCTGCTGCGCGGCGTGAACGACAATGCCGAGGTGATGAAGAGCCTCGTGCACAAGCTGCTCATGTGCCGCGTGCGCCCCTACTACCTGTATCAGTGCGATCTGATCCAGGGCAGCTCCCACCTGCGCACGAGTGTGGCCGACGGCATCGACATCATCGAACAACTGCGCGGCCACACCACCGGCTACGCCATCCCGCAGTTCGTCATCGACGCCCCCGGCGGCGGCGGCAAAGTGCCGCTCAATCCTGATTACGTGCTGGTGCGCGACGAACAACGCGTGGTCATCCGCAACTACGAAGGCAAGACCTTTGAGTATCCCGAGCCCGCGTTGGTGCGGCGGTAGAGTTCCTCAAGCCTGAGGTAGATATCCGAATGGCATAGCCATCGCTATAGCAGACGACCGTCGAGGGATTTCAAGGCATTAAGGCGGCATGCCACGCGACAGCGTTTTGGAGTGCGGTCGCGCAGATGCACGGCGCAAGCCTGCATCGTAGCTACCGCTTTCGCGGGGTGAAGCGCACTCTTTGGTCGTAAGCCTGCCGTCCGGCTTGCGAAAGCGGCGTCGCGCTTAGGCTTGCCGCACGCACTCCAAGACGCTGTCGCGTTAGCGCAGACCTAAGCCTTGGTGACAGACCCCGTAAAATATCGACACTCCGCCTTAACTGAATTCCAATCATGTTTTCCGGGAACAACGACCTCATTCCCCTTTCAGAGCGGTGTTTGAGGCACCTGGGGTGTCTTGGAACTTCAAAGCAAAGAGGTCGGCGTCGGACATGACAAACCGGAGCTTGATCACCGTGCCTTTCAGCTTTGCAACATCACTCTCCTTCTTCCAGGTCACGACGCGGCCGAGGTGGTCACCGTAAATCGGATCACACGCATCCAGCGAGAAGCCAGGAACGGGCCTGCCTTGCGCATCCTGAATTTCCACCTGCATCTGTCCTGCGGCGCTCGTCGCATAGTTGATCGTCAGCTCATTGCCGTCGAAGGTCAGCGGTTTGGTGATGAACTCGCCACCTTCGAGCGGGGCGTTCACCGAGACAAAACCATCCAGCCGAAGGGTATAGCGCCTGCCTTGAGTGAGGAACAGGGACAGCTCCATGTCCCCGGTCTGATGAATGCCGATGGCTGCGTAGTTGGCACGGTTTGCCCAGCCCTCCTTGCTCAGCCCCGGGCGGATCAGGCTCTGCGTGAAGAGGCGGTCATAGGTCTCCCCGCCGCGTGTGCTCATGAAGAGGATGTCCGTGGCCGCACCACGTTTCTCCATGAACCGTGTGGGCAGGGCCAGATAAAGATGCGGTGCCCTAAAGTACGGCTGCGTGCATGCGGTGTAGAGATGCTCACCTGGCAGATTGGCCTTCATCTCGACGAAGGGGGTCCAGTGGATGAAATCTTGCGAGGTGGTCCGGGCAATGCCGCGCAATCCGCCGATGAAGCGGCGGAAGTAGCAGACGTAGCATTGCTCAGCTTCGCTCCAGAAGGCGTAGTTCTGCGAGTCGAAATATTTGCCCCAGGCCTCCGGAATCACGGGCTCATCGCGCAGTTTTTCCCAGTGGATGCCATCGGGTGAAACAAAGGCTTTCAGGCCGCCGGGGCCACGCTTCTCACGCACCGCCTGCTGATGCGCCTGATAGGCCAGACCGCCCAGCGCCTTGTATTTCTGATCTGCGGGCACACCTGGCCGGGTGTCAATGAAGGGCGTGAAGTTGTGATTCACCATGAACTCGTTCATGAGAATGATGTTGCCTTCGGGGAAGGCGGGATGCTCATGGAGGCCAAGCTTGGGCAGCGTCCAGTGGATGCCGTCCGCACTCTCCGCATAGAGGGTCACTTCACCATCGTGATAAGCTTCGATGCCCTGTGTTTTCCACGTCACCTTGGGGTCTTTGTCGCCGCGGTAGTAGAATTGAAACTTGTCCGGCGCCCGCAGCACGGTGGCGTAATTCCCATGCGGGCGTGGCTGCGGAACCGGCGGCATGAGCTGCGGCTCATGCAGCTTGAGCATCGTGTTATTCAGCTCACCCACCAGCAGGCGGTCCACAAACAGCTCACGTCGTGACCCGATGGCGACAGCATCGTCGGCACCTGCGGCTCCCGCGCCCCAGAACAGGCCCCCGGCCACCGAGAAAAAGACCAGGAGCAGCCGCGACTGCCGGTGAATGAATGAGTGTAGATTCATGAATCGATGATTGAGTTCACATCCGGCCGCCGGTGTGCAGGTGCTTGGCCATCGGTGTTGCGGACAGAAACGGACAATGGCCCGCTGATTCTTGAGCGAAAGGACCAGTGACTGGTAAAACCATCTTACTTCTCGATGGATCCCGAACCCGCTCTGGTACCGCGTGAATCTCCTCAAGCCTGAGGAAATCTGCGGCAATCCCGAAGCCGGAGGATGCCCCCGACCGGCAGGGCAGCCAGCCAGAGCAGGCGGCCGCCCAGGGATTTCAAATCACGAAACTGGGCTCCGACTCCCACGCCGCTCAGGAAGGCAAAACGGCTGTACTGCACTGCCGCCCGTAGCAGCCGCAGAGGGGCGGTGAAAAACCAGCCGCTCTCAAGGTCGAGCACCATCTTGAACATGAGCCGGTGCCCTTCGGCATTGGTGCGCGGATTTGCGGGGCCGTGCACCAACGAGGGCGCATCTGTCCAATAGACACGCAGTTCCTCATTGATGTGCCGGGTCTTGTAATGCTTCGAGACCTGGCACCAGATGTAGGACTCGGGGATGAAGTTGCCAGACACACCCTCGGGATAGGGAAACTGGTTGAGCACATCCAGACGCAGAAAGCCCCACTTCTCCCCGCGCACCTTGTAACGGTACTCGAGCTCAGCAGCGGAACAGTCGAGCGGGTCGGATGGAAAACGTGAGCCGACCAGCCGGCCATTTTGATCACGGCAGAGGCCGGTGACACCGGAAAAGGATTCGCGACTGGACGCTGGAATCTGATCCCAATGATGCTTGAAGCGCGCGAGGGCCTCGGGCAGGCAGCCATCGTCTGAATCAAGCTTGATGAGGAGCTGGCCCCGGGATTCCCGCAGTGCGAGATTGTGAACATGATGCGCGCCTCGGTGCGGCTCCTGCAGGTAGCGCACGGGAAAAGCGGCTTCGCGTTGGTACCGGTCCATCAAAGCCGGGGTGTCATCGGTGGAGCCGTCATCAATCACCAGCCATTCAAAATCACCGCAGGTCTGCACCACCAAGCTGTCAAACACACGATGCAGCGTGTGCGCACGATTGAAGGTGGGCGTAAAAACCGTGAAAAGCGGCATTGAGGGAAGGGCAGGACCAAAAACTAAAGATTCAAGTCGGACGAATGAGCCTAAACCTTAAATAGCCACTTTTCACTAAATCCAACCCTATTCTTAATAGGCATTGTCCCGTTTGAAGAAGGTCAGGAGCATGATCTGGAAATCCAGCCAGAGGCTCCAGTTTTCGAGATACCAGAGGTCACACTGAATGCGCTCGCCAAGGTCGGTGTCGCCACGAAGGCCGTTGACCTGCGCCCAGCCGGTCATGCCGGGCTTGGAGTGGTGGCGCGCATTGTAGTGCGGGATTTGATGCTTGAAGCCCTCAATGAGCTCCGGGCGCTCCGGACGCGGTCCGACGAGGCTCATCTCGCCTTTCAAAACATTCCAAAACTGGGGCAGTTCGTCGATGTTCCACTTGCGCATGAAGGCACCCACCTTGAGGCGGCGCGGATCGTCTTTGACGCACCACTGCGCGCCCTTGGCAGACTCGGCGTTCAGCTTCATGGAACGGATCTTGATGATGTTGAAAGGAACACCATTGAAGCCCCAGCGACGCTGGTGGTAAAACACGGATCCCCGCGACTCCGCCCAGACGGCAGCACTGAAGAAGGCGATGATGGGCGCGCTGAGCACCAGTCCGATCGTGGCACCCAAGATATCGACGATGCGCTTGGTCATCACATTGAAGGTGTCGTCCAAGGGCAGGCGCGTGACCCCCAGCACCGGAGTGCCGGCGATGGTTTCGAGGGTGAGGCCGGATACAAACACCCTGAAATAAGAGGGGATGACCTTGAACTGGATCATCTCGCGCTCACAGAGATTGGCCAGGGTGATCATCTGCTCGCGTGGTCCGTGCAGATCCGCGACGACCACCATGTCCACGGCGTGGGTGCTGACGAGATGCTCCACCTCGTTAAGATCCCCCAGGCAGGGCACGACTTCGTCCGCAGGAGAGCCATCCTCAGGACTGCCAGTCCTGACCCAGCCCATGATGTCGAAGGAGCCGGTCTGGTCCCGCTTCATGGTCTTCCACAAGGCCACGGCCTCGGAATTCCAGCCGACAAACAAGGTGCGCTGCTGCAAGGCCTCAATGCGGCCGGGTGCACGCAGGCAGAAGATGAAAATGGAGCGCCAGCCCAGAAGAAGAAGCAGGGCGGTGGCTCCATTGAGCATCACATAAACACGGGAGATGCTGGGTTCCAGCTTCAGCGCCAGCGTGATGGCCAGGAAGCCCGCCGTCCAAACGAGCACCCCTTTGGCAATCTTGGAGGAAACCCAGCGGCTGCGCAGCAGCACATTCTTGTGGTAAATCCCCTGCCAGCCCAGCACCAGAATGAGCGACAGACTGCCCAAAGCCATGTGACCGCTGTACTGGCGAAACGACATGACGTCAAAGTTTCCAAAATCGCGAATGAAGGTGTGGAAGCGCAGCCAAAAAGCTGCATAAGCCGCCAGAATGGCCATCACCAAATCTCCCAAAATCCTGACAAGCACCCAGAAGTGGGGGGACAATTGCTCGTTTTCACGCCATGCACGCCGCGCTTCAAGCGCTTGGAACACGGCGCCAGGGTTGAGGATCTTGGAATTGGAGTTGGCTGCTTCCATAGCTTTTAAATCTACTGAATACCTAAATTATACTCAGTATACATTTAGCGGCAACCAAATACTATGAAAATTATCTTACATTTGGAAAAATGTTCTGTTTAGCGTATCATTTTTGATAATTTGAGTTCCGTTGATAATAAAGTCATCCGCAAGCAATCGGTCAGAAGGTGATCTTCAGTCCCGCCACGATGCCGCGCCCAGGCAGGGGCACGCGATCTTTGAGAACGGAGGTGTGTTCACGCGCATCCTCATTGGTCAGATTCATGCCTTTGACATACAGATCGAGGGTGGTGGGCCCCTGCACGATGCGGTAGGTCAGGGTCAGATTGACCAGGAAGTAGCTGTTGGTTCTGAGCTCATTCATCGCCAGCTGGCTTTGCGGTGCGGCATAGATGCCTTCGAGTCGAGCGCCAAAGGGGCCGCGCTCCATCATCAAGGTGCTGGTGAGGTGAAAGGGCGGGATGCGCGGCAGGGACAATCCTGTTTTGGTGTCACGCGCACGCACCACGTCTGCACGCAGCTGCAGGTGCAGGTTGTTCTGGTGCTCCGGCGGGGCGCTGGTGATGGGATGCAGCAGGTGGAAGGTGGCCTCCAGTTCGGAACCGATGAATTCGGCGTTCGTGGCCTGGTACAAAAGCTCATTGTAGCTCTCACCATTGACCACATGCACGACGCCCGTCGGAAACTGGCCGATGAAGTTGGTGAAGCGATTGTAGTAACCGCCGACACTGCCTGTGACCCAGCCGATGCGTTTCCGCACATTGAGGTCAAAGCCCAGCGACTTCTCCTGCTTGAGATTGGGGTTGCCGATTTCAAAGGCTCCGGTGGCGGCATGCGTGCCGTTCGCGAACAGCTCCTGGTAGGTCGGCGCACGCTCCGCGTGGTTGATGGTGAAGGCCACGGCGTATTCATCATTTGGAGTGAAGACCACACCCACTGAACTGCTGAGATTGTCAAAAGTCCGTGCCACCGCAGGGCCAAAGGCGGCACTGGCCACTGAATCCACCGAGATGTGGTCGTAGCGCCCGCCAAACTGGAAGCTCAGCGGGCCACGGCTGATGTCTTCGTAGAGAAACAGGGCGTCAGCCTGAGTGATGGTCGGTGGCAGGAAGGCCTCGCTCCCGGAAGTGCTGAACTCGCTGCGGTCCGACTGGTAGCCGACGACGCCTTGCATCCCGGCGACTTTTTCATGCTTCACCTCCACACGGGCGTCATAGCCGTTGTTTTTGAACAAGGTGGAAGGCTGGCCGCTGTCGTACTCAGTGTGCTGGTAGCTTGAGGTGGCAAGCTTGTAGCTGATCTCCTTGATGCGTGAGAAGGGCTTGTAGAATGCACCGCGCACATCCAGGCGCTGCTGATGCATGTCGATGACCACATTCGGCTCGGCGGGAGATCCGTAGTTGGTGTGAAACTGCGTCCAGGCGAAGCCAAAGAAGCCTTTGTCCCAGATGTAGCTCAGACCGTTGGTCACACCTTCGGAGCGCAGGTTGCTGTTGGGCATGATCTTGCTGACCTCCGTCTGGCCGGGTGGCAGCGGGTTGAGCGTCTGCTGGTTGGTCGTGCGGGCATTGCCGGGAATGTGAAAATCTTCGGCAGCACGCGAGAAGGCCTCGACGTGAAAGGCCAGTCCTTTGTACCCACCCTCAAGCATGCCGCTGGACTGATAGCCGTTGTCCACGGAACTGACACGCCCCCCCAGCGCCCCACGGATCGTGCCGTCGATCTTTTCGTCCACGATGCGGCCGTCGATCGAATTGACGACACCGCCGATGGCATTCGAGCCATAGAGCAGAGTCGCGGGACCCCGCACCACTTCGATGGACTTTAGATTGGAGGTGTCAAAGCTGACCGCGTGATCCACGCTGGTGGCGGAGGCGTCGATGGTGTTCAGGCCGTTTTGCAGAATGCGGATACGGTCTCCGTCCAGACCGCGGATGATCGGCCGGCTGGCCGCCGGACCGAAGTAGGAGCTGCTGACCCCGGGCAGACGAGCCAGGGTCTGGCCCAGGCTTGGCTCGATGGCCAGATTCAAATTCTGTCCGCTTAGAACCGAGGCCGACTGAGCCTGCTGGAACAGGGGGCGCTCCAAGGGGGCGGTGATGACCATTTCATCGAGTGGAATATCCTCCACATGGCTGGCGGCGGTTTTGGCCTGCTCAATGGGTGAGTCGGATTCAGCCGTCATTGCACCGCAGGAGAGGGCGAAGAGAAATGAAAGGCTGAGCTGTCTTGTGTAAGTGCAAATAGGTTGCATATATTCCGCCTATATGCAATCGACTTGCAATTGCAAATCATTTGTATTTTCATTTTTTGTATCCTAGTTTCAAGCATGAAGCCTCTTCTTCTGACCCTCGGCATGCTGGTGGCCGCTCTTCCAGCCATGGCCGCCACCAAAGTCGCCACGCTGCATCCCATCCTGGCTGATCTCGCGCAGCAGGTGGGTGGCGCGAATGTGGAGGTGGTCGAAATCCTCAAGCCAGGTGCGGATGTGCATCATTTCGAACCGGCCCCCAAGGATCTGGCTGAGATGCGCGGAGCGAAGCTGCTGCTGGCCTCCGGCAAAGGACTGGAAAGCTTCCTCGACAAGCTGCGCGACAGCCTTGGCACGGGAGTGAAGCTCGTGGAAGTCGGTGAGAAAATCCCGTCGATTCCTTTTGTGGAGCATGAGCATCATCATGACGGCAAGGAGGAAGAGCATGATGATCATCACCATGGCTCCGAGGACCCGCACTGGTGGCACAGTGCTGAAAACATGAAGCGAGCGGCCCGCATCGTGGCGGATGAACTCAGCGCCGTGGATCCCGCGAACGCCGCCGCGTATGCCGCCGGTGCCAAGGCCGCCAGCAAGCGCTTCGGCGAGCTCAAAAGCTGGGCGCAGAAGGAAATCGCGAAGATTGACCGCAAGAGCCGCCAGCTCGTCACGGCGCATGCCGCTTTTGGTTATTTCTGCAAGGAGTACGGATTTGAGCCCCTTTCCGTGCTCAGCATTGGCCGCAGTGATGACTCGTCCTCCAAGCACATCGCCGAAACGATCGAAGAAATCCGCGAGCACAACATCAAGGCCATCTTCCCCGAAGACCAGGCCAATCCCAAAGTGCTGTCCGAGATCGCCCGCAGCACAGGGGTGAAGATTGGTGAGCCGCTCATCGCTGACGGCACCGCCAAGAATGCGCATACTTTCGAAACGATGTTCGCCCACAACGTCCGTGCCATCGTCGCCGCTCTGGCTCCCGCCCCTGCCAAATAAGCCATGCGTGGTTTCCCGCCCATTCAGATCTTCCTGCTCGTCCTCACGTTCATCGTGCTGGGGATACCGCTGTGCCAGCTCACTGGCACGGTGAGTCATGCGAAGGCCGCTCCCGCGAAGGTGGTGGAATCGCCGAGCGTGAAGACCCTGCTGCGGCTGCGTTATGCGCACAAGCCGGCCACGCTCAGCCTCAAGATCGCCGACAAGGAATTGATCACCGGCATCGCTGCATCACCCATTGAACTGCAAACCGCCCTGCCCTCTCCCAAAGACGGCGTGGATGTCTTCCTCAAGGCCACGTGGGCGGAGGGAACCCCGGATACGTCGATCACGCTTGAGCTGGAGCCGGACGGCTTTGCTTCACGGAATGAGACACGCTGGTCCTCCGGTGGCAGTCTGGATGAAGTCATCACCTTCGAATGGAAATGAGCACCGCCGCCCCCCATTCCCACACCAAGGAGCACGTCTGCTGGGGCGGAGGTTGCGCGCACACGCAGCATCACCGGCTGGAAGTCATTGATCTCAGCGTGCGCTACCAGGAAGTGCTGGCGCTGGAGAAGATCAGCTTCGCGACTGAATGCGGCCGCAGCATGGCCCTCATCGGCCCGAATGGTGCGGGCAAGAGCACGCTGCTCAAATCCCTCGCCGGACTGATTCCCGGCGGCAGCGGCAAGATCCTCTGGCGTGGCAAACCGCTCACCCGCAGCAGCCACGAGATCGCCTACCTGCCGCAGCGCGGGGACGTGGACTGGAATTTTCCCATCACCGTGCGCGGCCTGGTTGAAATGGGGCGCTACCCCAATCTCGGCTGGTGGCGCCAGTACTCGCGGCACGATGCCGACATCGTGGAACGTGCGCTGACCAGCATGGAGCTGTGTGACCTGCAGGACCGCCAGATCAGCGCGCTTTCCGGCGGCCAGCAGCAGAGAGCCTTCATCGCCCGCGCACTGGCCCAGGAGGCGCATGTGCTGCTGCTGGATGAGCCTTTCACGGGTCTCGACAAACCGGCGCAGGAAAACCTGAGCCGCCTTTTCAAAGAACTCACCGCCGAGGGACGGCTGCTCATCGCGAGCCATCACGATCTGCAAACCGTGGCCAGCAACTTTGACGACGTGCTCATCATCCGCCGGCATCAGGTGGCCTTTGGTCCCGTGGCCGAGGCGTTCACGCCGGCCAGCATCGCCAGCGCCTACGACAACGTGGAACCCGCAGCCAGCAACTAGCACAACGATGTCCACCTTCACCGACTTCCTTGCCGAACCCATCGCCAAACGCACGTTGATGGCGTGTTTGATGATTGGTTTTGCCAACGGCTTTGTCAGCGCCTTTGTGGTGCTGCGCAAAGACGCGCTCAGGATCGGCACCCTGTCGCATTCCCTGCTGCCGGGCATCGCCGTGGCGGTGCTGATCGGCGGACTCACGCAATGGAGCGCCCTGGCCGGAGCCATCTTCGCAGCGCTGATTGTGGGCCTCGGTTCCATCTTTCTTTCCCGCACCTCGCGCCTGGATCAGGACACCGCCATGGGCGTGCTGTACACCACGGCCTTTGCCGCCGGCGTGCTGATTTTGAAGAACCTCGACATGCGCCAGAAGCTGGATGAATGGCTCTTTGGCAGCATCGTTGGCATGGCGGACTCCGACCTGTGGATCGCGTATGGCATCAGCGCCATTGCGGTGATCACGCTCACCGCGCTGCAGCGCCCGCTGCTCATTTACCTGTTTGAACCGAACATCGCCGCGAGCCTCGGCGTGCCGGTGCGACTGCTGAACTACGCCATGTTTGCCGTCACCATCCTGGTGCTGATTTCATCGCTGCAGGCGGTGGGCTGCATTCTCAGCGTCGGGCTCATGGTCGCGCCTGCGGCCACGATCTACCTGCTGACCGACAACGCCCGCACGCTGTTTTGGGGCGGTGGGATTGTGGGAGCCATTGGTTCGGTGGCTGCGTTCTTTTTAGCGTATCCGCTCGGCTGGAGTGTGAGCGCCACGATCATTGTGGTGCTGGGCACTCTGTTTCTTATCGCCTACATCTGCAGTCCGAAGTACGGGTTGTTCAGCAGGCGGAGAAGGATTGCGTAGCGTCGGGTGGTGAAGCGGAGCGGCGCAGATTCGAGTGCCTCATCTCACTTCGTTCCCACGCAGTACACGGCCTTGTTGCTGCGCAGGATGAGGAGGTCTCCGCTGACGGCGGGGGTGCCGTTGAAGTGGGTGGTGTCCAGGGCGAAGACGTTGGTGGCGAGGAGCTCGTAGGTGGGCTTGGCGGCAAGGATGAAAGCGCCGTCACGGCGGGAGACGCAGACGAGCTTGTCACCCACGAGCACAGGCGAAGCGTAGAAGGGCTTGCCGCCGCCGCGTGAGCCCATGGTGGCGCGTTCGCGGTACACTTCTGCACCGGTCTTGGCATCGATGCAGAGCGCGAAGCCCTGATCGTTGATGACGTAGAGGTGGCCGTCTTTGAGGATGGGCGTGGGGACGTAGGAGCTGGATTTGCTGTCCCAGAGAATGGCTTTGGCACCGAGATCGCCTTTGCCGCCGAGCTTGATGGCGGTGCCGCGTGTGGAGGGGAAGCCGCCGAAGACATAGACGGTGTCGCCACCACCGGGGACGAAACTAGGGGAGACGTTGCCGGTGAGGCCGTGGGTGGCATACCAGCGCAGCTTGCCGGTGTCTGGATTCATGCCCCACAATTCCTGCGGCACGGCGATGACGAGATCGTCCACGCCCTCGCGCTTCAGGATGTTGGGCGTGCCGTAGGCCATGCCGAAGTCGCCCTCGGCTTTCCACACGACTTTGCCGGTGCGTTTGTCGAGGCCGAAGATCGTCTGGCTTTCGTCATTGGCATTCACGATGAGCAGGTTTCCATGCACGATGGGGCTGGCTGCGGAACCCCAGCGCCGCTGGCCGGAGCTGGTGCCGCAGGAGGTCTGCCAGAGCTGCTTGCCCTGGAGGTCAAAGGCCAGCGCGCCGCTCTTGCCGAAGAACACATAGACGCGCTCGCCATCGGTGACGGGCGTGTGGGTGGCGTAGCCGTGCTCGGTGATGAAGCCCTGAAACACATCCTCCACCGCAGCGCTGGGCACCTTGGCATCCCACAGCACCTTGCCATCGGCACGGCTGAGGCAGAGCAAATGCCGCACGAGCTGGCGCATGTCGTTCGCGCCGGGTTTGTCGCCATAGCCGGTCCAGCAGGTGATGAAGACCTTGTCTCCGAGCACGATGGGGCTGGAGGCGCCGGGTCCGGGCATGTCCGCTTTCCACAGCAGGTTCTCCGTGTCGCTCCACTTCAACGGAACCTTCGATTCTGTGACCATGGCCGCCCCCGTGGGGCCAAGAAAGCGCGGCCAGTCATTGCCAGCGGCGGTGAGAAGCGTGGGCGTGGCGAGAGCGAGCGTGAGGGCGAAAGGATAAGCGCGGGAGAGCAATTTCATGCGGGGAGAGATAACCCGGAGCGAGGGGGAAAGTTACGCGGGGTGTTTGGTGGATGGAGCATGCAAATGCTGCGTGCTGTGCTTAGAGCGTCAGGATATGATCTGCCAGGTTACCAAACAATCATGATCGTCGACTCAATGCCCCCGGAACAGCTTTCTCAGTTCATGGATCTGGTCTGCGCCAAATACGGCGTGTGCCTGTCGCCCGATGCTCGCCGTTCCATGCTGGACCATGAGGCGCTGAAAGTGAATGAGATCCCGAGACTGCTGCTGGAATGCGAAGGCCCGGGCGAATGGTGGGATCTGCATCTGCTGCGAAGCATCCGTGACGAGCTGGACGGGTTCTGCTCGACGTGCGGGAGCATGGAGGAGTGACGGGCTCATGAAAGAGCGTGGCGCTGACATTGTGCGAGTGCTACGCGCTTCCGCTAAACAAGCCGGTGGGTTAGGGGATTGCGGCTACGCTCCGGCTTGCAATACGCCCAGAATCATTGACTTTGCGCCGTCTTCGACTTTCGATGCCAAATGAGTTTAGAAAATCCAGCCTCCTTTTCGCAGCCATCACGGTCCTCCGTGGTGACGCATGCGCAGGTGGTACGGCAGTTCAAGGCCAGTGCGAGGCAGCGTCGGAAACTGGGGCAGGTGGTGCCTACGGAGCCTTACTTCGTTTCGCCGAAGGCCACGGCCTTGTTTCGTCAGAAGAATGGCTCTCACTGCTTTCTGCCCTAGAAGGTGGCAACGAGCATGAGGTGTTTCAGGATCCGAGTGATTCCGGTGTGCTGATCAAAGTCACCGAGCCGGAGTTGCGTTTGCGCAATGGGCGTAATCGCATTCCCATGGTAACGCCATTGCATTATTTGGAGCGCTGGCACCTGGCCAATGTGGCGTTTGGTGATTGTGCGGAGCTGGTTGCGGTGATTCCCACAGCGGAGGGCGTACGCATTGTCATGAAGCAGCCGTTTGTGCTCGCGGCAGATCCAGAATTTCCCAACCCAGATCAGCGCGAGATCAACCGCTGGCTGCGGGCTGCCGGCTTCGAATACCAATCCGGAGCCTGGGTGCGCCATGAAGATGGACTGGTCATGGTGGACACGCATGAGGGCAATTTCATTCTTGCCGTTGAAGGGCTACGCCCGGTGGACGTTGAGCTTTACCGCCTCAAGAAATCGATGGGGCCGATCATTCCTTGGGAAGTCACGCTTCAACGGCTCGCGGCTGCATGCAGCAACGGTTGAGCTTCATGCTCCAACCTCATGCATGTGTAAGCGAAACCTCCAGAGCCCCCCTCACACCGCCACCGGAGCCGGCTGCGGTGCCTGCCAGGCAGCCATCGAAAAGCGCTTCATCAGCGAACCGGCGGCCACGTAGCCGAAGCCAAACAGGAAGAGCAGGAGGAACGGAATGCTGCCCCACTGGCCGCGCTGGGCGGCGAGGCCGATCATCCAGCCGAAGTAGCCGGTGAGGATGACTTCGATCCACAGGGCGATGGACTTGCCGGCCTTGTAGCGAGAGCGCTGCTTGCTGGCCTGCGCTTTGTTTTCCATGCCGTATTTCGGCGTGCGTACGAATTCGGAGGACTGATTCAGCAGCGCCTCGAGCACGGCCTTGCCGTTGTTGATGCTCATGCCGATGCCGAGGGCGAGCAGCATGGGCACATAGGGCAGGGCCTTGAGCCAGCCGTATTTGCCCTGGGCACCCTGCGCGGTCATGTAAAACACGATGACGCTGAGGGAGGCGAAGAAGAACACGGGCACATCGACGAAGACGGCCTTGTGCCAGCTGCTGCCCATCACGAAGTTGGCAGGGTACATGAGCACCAGGGTGCAGAGGGTGAGCAGGTAGGCGAAATTCGACGTGAGGTGCGAGGTGGCCTCGATCTTCAGGCGCAGGGGGATGTCGCTGCGCCACACGTTGCCGAGGGTCTTTTTGCACACCTGAATGGAGCCTTTGGTCCAGCGGTGCTGCTGGCTCTTGAAGCCGTCCATGTCCGGCGGGAGCTCGGCGGGGACGACGACATCCTTGAGGTAGATGAATTTCCAGCCTTTGAGCTGCGCGCGGTAGCTGAGGTCGAGGTCTTCCGTCAGCGTGTCGTGCTGCCAGCCGCCACCGCCTTCGATGGCCTTGCGCCGCCAGATGCCGGCGGTGCCGTTGAAGTTGAGGAATTCGCCGTGGCGGCTGCGGGCGGTCTGCTCCAGCACAAGGTGGCCATCCAGAAACAGGGCCTGCAGCTTGGTGAGGAGGGAGAAATTCTTGTTCAGGTGGCCCCAGCGTGCCTGCACCATGCCGACTTTCTCGTCGGTGAAGTGGTGGATCACCTGCTTGAGGTAGTCAGGCGCGGGCTGGAAGTCGGCGTCGAAAATGCAGATGTATTCGCCCTTGGCGGAGGCCATGCCTTCGTCCAGCGCGCCGGCTTTGAAGCCGTTGCGGTTGCTGCGGTGGCGGTACTCGATGTCGAAGCCTTGGGCCTTCAGATTGGCGGAAAGCTTCTCGGCGTGGGCGGCGGTTTCGTCGGTGGAATCGTCCAGCACCTGGATCTGCAGGCGGTCGCGCGGGTAGTCCAGGGCGCTGACGGTGCGCAGGAGGTTTTCCACGACGTGGAGCTCGTTGAAGATGGGGAGCTGCACCGTGATGACGGGCAGTTCGGCAAACTCATGGTGCGGCACCGGCACGTCGAGTCGGTGTTTCCAAAAGTGGTATAACACCTTGATTCTGTGCGCGCCAAAGGCGGACAGGGCGGTGAAAACGAGGATGTAGCTGGTAAACCAGAAGAAGTTATCCCAAACAATCATATCGGAAGGGGAAGCAAGGCACGGGGCGCATCAATCTCCACCAGTTACCAACAATCAAGTAGCATTTCGAGTGCCACCCGAGGAGGGATTTTTAAGGGCGTTGTGGAGCAGGGCGCTACTTTGGGGGGGAATGAGGGCTTGATTGGCAAAAGGGGCGGAATGACGAATGAGTAAACCCGAGCCGAGCAGAGCGAGACAGACGACCGAAGGGAGCCCGGAGGGTGAGCGAAGCGAGTCAATGACGAAATAATCCCGAATGCCGAAGCTCGAAGGATGGTGCGAAGCGGCGCTGCTGAGGACACTTCTTTCCGGCAAATACCTCCAATGACGCCCTGCATGCTTCGAAATTAGAACTTCGTCATTATTTAGACATTCGGATTTACTCATTCGTCATTCCAATCTAGCGCTTCGCGTAACGCGCCCCGATTTTGAAATGGGTCTGAAGCCGCGTGAAATGGGTCAACGGTAAGGCCCGAGTTGGATGCTGGCAAGGGTCACGTAGCATTGCGCGGCGGGGTCGGCGGTGGCGGCTGGGGGCTCCAGCCAGTCGGAGGTTTGGCCGCGTCCAATGTTGAGGCTGCCGCTTTCCAGTACGCTGTCGTCAGATTGCAGTCGGCGTTCCCAGAAGAGCTTGATGTGGCACTCGCCCGTGTTGTTCACGCGCCAGCGGTAGTAGGAGGCCCAGGCGCGTCCAATCGCAGAGCCCAAGTCGGTAAAGCAGCCGATGTTACCCAGAGGATACGGCGTCCAGCCGCCGGCGGTGGCGGCTCTCCATTCTGCCTGCGGCCAGGTGAAGTCATAGGTTGGGGAGCTGGGAGTTGAGGCATCCAGCGCCGCCACCGCAGCGTCACGCGCCTCGGAGCAAGGGTGCGTTTCATACGTGATCACTGGGTCACCCACCAGCGATCCGTAGGAGAAGTCATCGACGCGGTCGCTGGTGTACACCAGGGTGGCGCAGTCCGATGGCGCGGCATCAAATTGCCAGGTCTGGATGTTTCCGGCGGCGGTCACGGTTTCGATGATGGTGCCGTTGTCGTAAATGCTCACCGTGGTCGTTTTGGTGATGTACTCCTGCGTGTCCAGGTTCACATTTTGGTAGCACATGTTGGCAAACATCTGCTTGAGCTCCAGCTCCACGCTCATGTCGCCCAGCCTGGGCTTATCCAGCGGCAGACGAAAGCCCGCCGGATTGGCCGCCTCAAACGAATCAGGAGAGATCCACTCCAGCGTGCGCAGCAGTCCACGCAGGCCCACGGCATCGGCCTGGAGCTCAGGCTTGTCTCTCACGCCCTCATCGCTGGGGGTGCGGGCCTTGAGGTCATCGGCAAAGCGCTTCAGTGTGGCCTGTGGCAGCACATAGACGCGGTCGGCCTGAAAGCTCTGCGGTGCCTGCATCTTGCGCGGGGTCGATCCTCCTTTTTGCGCCGCGCCTCGGTAGCCCTGGGCGGTGCTTTGCCCGGCGTTCAACGGTGTTCGAGCTTGGATGGCGGCAGCGATGCGATTGAGCAGCGCGCCTGAGACCAGGCGCGCCCCTGGGGCCAGCGGCTGCTGCGCTAGTGGCACAGGGATCATGATGGCAGGAATTCTTGATAGTACTGCCAGCTCTCCTGCACCCAGTAGGCTAAAGGGTCACTGCCGGCGATTTGATCCACATCCACGTCGGTGAAGATCCACGCACTGGGGAAGTTGAAGCGCTTGGCTGACAGCGCCCCCCAGACGCCGGCGCGCACCGCTGGCGAGACAGCGGGCGTGCCGGAAGTCCCCACCAGATTCGTTGGCGGTTCAGTACCTATCAGCACATAGCCGATGTTCACGCTTGGGTCGGCCTCGCGCACGTTGGCCGGCAGGTCCACGTAGCTACCGATGCTCAGGCTGTCGATGCTGAAGACCTCGTTCGTGCTCTGTATGCGGATGCTCAGCGGCTTGTCGCTGCTGATTCGTCCCTCATAGTGCGCTGTGAACTTCCACACGTTGCCACCCACACAGGCCGGCGTCCCGCCACGCATCCAAAAATCATCCGTGTAATAGCGGTGCCCCAGGGGGAAGTCTGCCGCCACTTCCAAGGCCGTTTTCGCCGTGCCTTTAAAGTCGCAGTACCACTCCACCTCCAGATGGTCAAAGCCATGCTCTTGGGGCGTCGACACCGCTTTCAGCGGCGTCCACTCGCCGCTCGTCAGAGAGGTCAGTACAGCCGTGGCGGCGAGGTCGGTGATGGGCATCGCTCAAGGAGCCATCACGCAAGACGCCTGACGAACCGCTCAGCGGGGGTTACTTCGCCACCGCCAGCGAGTTGAGCTTGTTCTGCATGTCCTTGATCATCGCCATCAGCGGGTGCGTGCCACCCCCGCCACCACTCCGCGCCGCCGTCGTGGCAGCCTCGCGGCGGCTCTGCGAGGCCTTCGCGGCCCCGGGGCTGGGCAACCTTTTAGGGCCCGGCGCGCTCAGCGGGCCGGTTTTACCGCCCATCATCCGCCCGCCCTGGCTCTGGCTGTAGCCATGGATTTTGCGTGGACCATCATCACCGCTGGCAGCCATGCCTTTTTTGACGGCGGCTGGCACCATGGGAGCATTTGACAGGGCTTTGTACTTCTCCTGCAGCGCCACTTTTTCACGCGCTTGAGCCAGTGCCTTGTCATCTGTTACACCGCCTTTTTCCTTGATGGCATCAGTCTCTTTCAAGACCTGAAATTGCTGCTTCAAGGCCGCCGCCCGCGCCGTGTCGCCAGCAACGAGCGCCTTCATGATCTCGGATTCTTTTTGCTCGTAGTTTAGGAATTTTTTCTGCTGCTCGGCCTTCTTCTCAGCGCCCTTGTCTTCCTTGGGCGCATTGACGCCCGCGATGGCTTTATCGACCCCCACTGCCTTGCCGCCAGCGTCCTTTGCGGCTGGGCTGGCCACAAATCCATTCAGCATGGAGTTCGGCACGCCGCCGGGTCCGGGCGCATCCAGCGCTGATGGCGCGAGCGTGCCCTTGCCCGCCTTGGCCCCAGGAGGCAAAACACCGCCTGGAAACATCGGGTTGTAATCTTTATTAAGAGAAGAAGGCGGCAGCGCGAATGGTGATGGCGCATTAGCTTTGTCCAAGTAGCCGCCCAAAACTCCGCGTGTTGCCCCTGCTGCCTTATCCAACGAATTCGCTGCGCCCTTAGCCGTTGGCGCTTCTATCTTCTTTTCTGCATTTTTGGCATGGCGATTGGCCACGCTGGCCGCCTGGCTGGCAGCGGTGGCTGATTTATTCAGAGATTTGGCAGCCGCCTCCCCCATGTGCATCGGCAAGGATTCAAACACTTCCGCGAGCTGCTTCATGATGGTGCGCCCGAACGACATGGCCGCGCTTTCCAGCGTGGCGGCCAGCCAGCCTCCCACAGGCTTGAGCCACTCGATCAAATCATTGCCCAGAGAGGCCATGCCCGCCCATGCCGCCTCAAATGGCACCATCATCTTACTGGCAACTTTCTGCAGCATCTCCCACAGCGCATTGCCCATCGAACTGGCCATGCCGCTGCCGTCCTTGGCCTCCGAGATGAAGTCCCGCACTGCACCGAGCGCCACGCCCATGTGTACGCCCACATCTGCGATCACCGGCTTGAGCTGCTCGGCCAGGTCAATGGCATCGGTGAGGATGGGTTTGATGGCATCGTTCAGCGGTTTGCCAAACTCCAAAAACAGGCTGTTCACACCGTCCTCAAGCGTGCTAAGCAGGCCGTTGGTGGTGCCTGCCTGCTCTTCCATCATGTGGTAAAACTGACCGCCTGAGGCCGTCATGTTGCGGAAGGCCTGGTCAATCAGCGGGAACGTTATCTTGCCCTCTTCGCCGAGCTTTTTAATGGCGCTCTCCGGTTTGCCGAGCACATCCGCCAGAGCCTTGATGATCGGGATGCCGCGTCCCGTGAGCTGGTTGATGTCCTCCGCGAAGAGCTGGCCTTGAGTACGTGCCTTGCCGTAGATCTCGGCGATCTCGCCCACCGGTGCCGCGACACCGCTGGCCACATCACCCAGACGGCGCAGCGTGTCTGGGATGTCCTTGGCTGATTCACCAAAAGCCACCAGCATGCGCGCCGCGCCGGCCAATTCCGGAAATTGAAACGG
>CAILZI010000102.1 GCA_903838675.1 uncultured Verrucomicrobiota bacterium | reverse complement strand
GGCGTTTTCACGGCGATGGCCTGCCAGTTGCGGTTGAGCACCAGGACGGTGGATTTGGTGAGGAGGTCTTTCATACCTTTCTTGAGGTTCGTTTTTCAATCTTCTGCTTTCTCTCCAGCCGGACACATCTTGACGATGCGTGGCTCAAACTTGCCGAGGACTTCGACAAGATCCTTCTGCGCGGCCATGACGCTGTGGATGTCCTTGTAAACACCCGGCACTTCATCAAGACCGGCGCTGAGCAGCTCGACACCGGCGGCGGCGAGCTCTCTCTTCACGTTGCCCCAGGCAAAGCTCTGCAGGGCCTTGCTCCGTCTCATCACACGGCCTGCGCCGTGCGATGCGCTGTGGAGTGACTCGGGCTTCCCCTTGCCACGTACCACAAAGCCTGGCGTCGCCATCGAGCCCGGGATCACTCCCAGCACGCCTGCGCCTGCAGGTGTCGCACCTTTGCGGTGCACGATGACTTCACGGGATTCACCGTTCACCACATGCGTTTCCTTCCATGCGAAGTTGTGGTGGTTCTCGATGTCAAGCATGACATGAGCACCCACCTTCTTCGCGATGTGCTTGTGGATCAGCGCATGGTTCGCCGCCGCGTAGCGCCCCATGAGGTTCATGGCTGCCCAGTATTCCTGACCGGCCTCTTCCTCAAAGGTGAGCCACGCGAGGTGTTTCATCTCGTTGGGCAAATCGTAGCGTCGATCCATGGCGATGCGGCTGTAGTGCTGGCAAACCTGCGCCCCCGCACCGCGTGAACCGCTGTGCGAAAGCAGCGCGATGTACTCGCCCGGCTTGATGTCGAAACCGGACCCCTTCAACGCGACGGCTTCATCTGCCGAAACGGTGAAAGAGCCAAACTCCACAAAGTGGTTTCCCGAGCCGCTCGTACCCAGCTGCGCCCACGCCTTGTCTTTGTGACGACGGGTGATCGGAGACACGCTCCAGTCCTCGTCCATCACATCGTGCTGGCGGCGCTGCTTGAACTCACAGCCCATGCCAAAGCGGGTTTCGTCTTCGATGATGTTCGCCAGGCGGTCCTTCTGCCCCGCGATGGTGCTGGCCTTGCGGTCATAAACCGTGAGACGCATGCGGCACGCGATGTCCACGCCGACGGCGTAGGGAATCACACACCCCTCAGTTGCCAGCACACCGCCAATGGGCAGGCCGTAACCGAGATGAGCATCCGGCATGAGCGCTCCCGCCACGGAGACGGGCAGCGCACAGGCGTTCGCCATCTGCTGCACCGCACCCGCTTCGAGTCCGACTCCCCACTGATGCCAGGGCGCAAGCGCGTCACGCTGCTTGTAGGCAGGCGCATAGAGATCACGCGCGAAAGCCTCACGCAGGGGGTCGCCCAGAAATGACTCCGGCTTGGCGATGACCGCGCCGAGTTCTTCTTCCAAGCGGGCAGATTCGCCGCCCTGAGCGATGAATTTCGCGATGAATTCCATGCCGGTTTTGAGTGCTGAGCCCTGAGGCACGCCGAGGCGGATGAGATCTTGAGTTTTCATGATATTAAAAATAGAAAGTTCTAAACGTGTGGTCACGGACTTCCCGGCAGCGGTGTTCGTTCTGTGAGTGGAAAAATTGCAGCCTGGAAGGAATTGGAATCCTTCCAGGCTGCGGGTCGGCAAGAAGTGATCCGTTACGACTTCAAGGCGTAACGCCGGAAGAAGATGTCGAGTTCGTCCAGGTCACCCAGGGCGTCCTCGGGATCGCTCAATGCCTTGAGCCTTTGCAACTCCGCGACAATGAAGCGCGAAAGCACGGCGTCGGGCGCAGACTTGCTGAGTTCATCGCCGGCGCGCTTGCGAACCAAAAGCCCCTCCAGTGCCAGCCGGACTTCGTGCTCATCGAGCACGGCATCGACCAGTTCCTGAAAGAGCATGGGCACCTGACCCAGCGAACGCTCGATCCAGCGGCACGCCAGCAGCGGACGGAGGACATAGAGATATTTCTTCAGGCTGACCTGATCCCTGCCCTCCAGATAGCTCTTCCAGTTGCCGGATGCCATGTGCAGGTAGTGCGCAAAGCAGCGCCGTGGCGAATAAAACATCCCGGCCAGTTCCTCGAATTCGCGGGTGAAGTCAGGATCACGATGATAAACCATCGGTGACTTCATCCATTCAAGGAGCGGAGGATTGCTTTTCCGCAGCAGTCGCAACGCCTTGCGCAATTCCCAACCGCTGACATCGAGCTCATCGCAGAGAGGCTCTTCGATCACATCGCGCCGGCTCTCGATGGAGAGATACCATTCGCGGCGATGCACGTATAGAAAGCGCACGTCGTAGTCGCTGTCTTGGGACTCAAAGCCCCACGCACGGCTGCCGCTTTCGCAGGCATAAAGCACCCGGACATCCTGTTCGGTTTCGAGACGGTTGAGCGCATTACGGACGCGCTGAGAGACTTCATTGTTTTGCATGGTGAACCTCCTTTCTAATGAGGTGGGTAAAATGAAAAGCCCGCCGCCCGGAATGGGCGGCGGGCCTGGTGTGTTGTTGGCGTCAAAGCTCAACGGCTTCGATCATGCGGATCAGTGCGCCTGGGTCGGAATCCAGCAGTTTCAGAGTCTCCAGCGTTTTGTCGCTGAAGCCGGCCAGGCAGCAAACCTGGCGCTCTGGAAACTGCAGGGAGCCGTAGCCGGTCAGGTCGAAGCTGAACACTTTCGGATCGCAGCGGTGGCGCGCCTTCCAGCAGCGGAATGTTTCCACAGGCGCATGGTGTCCCACCCAGCCCTGCATGTCAGAGAGGATGATGACACGGTCATACGCCCGGTCTGCGCACTGGAAAATGGAGTGAAAGCTGGTTCCCGCCGACTGCGCCTGGCCTTGCAGCCATTGCACCAGCGAGAGCGTGCTGTCGCGCTTGTTCAGCGTGACGTATTTGGCGCTGTCGCTGAAGAGCATGATGTCGGCATCATTCGCCTTGAGCAGCGTGGCGGCAAATAGCGAACCAATCTGCAAAGGGCGGCCCATCATGGAAGCAGAGCCATCCAGCGCGACAAGCGTGCGGCCTGGAAAGGATGGCACGTTTGCGAGCGAGATGTCCACGGCATCGCTGAGAGCAGCCAGGGCATCGGCTGCACGTGGGAGGTTGCTTGCCTGCACGGCGTCGAGGGCCGTCTGGAAACGGAACGGCAGCACGAGCGATTTGCGGATGAGTTTTTCATCGCGCAGCATCGCCAGCGCCTCGTTCACAGCTTCTGGAGCGGACTCGAGCACGTTGCGCAGGTTTCGCAGCAGGGCGAAGTAGCCCAGTTTCCGCGTTCGAATGAACTCCGACCAAGCCTCGCGTTTCAGCAAGGCGAGATCTTCGTCATTCTGCGCGGCCGCACCGGCTTGCGTCAGCTTGGTTTCCCAAGTTTCGGCTGCGGCCAGGGTGCCATTGACGAGCTTGCCCAGCGCCTCGGTGGCAGGTGGGTGAACGAGATTCACGACATCGACCAGCGAAAGCTCGGCACTGTCCTTGCGGTATTTCGCGAGCTGATACTCGTCGAAACGCGCAAGGGCGCGGCCAAGACCTTTCTTGAGCGAGTTCGGAATCACTTTCCCATGCGCACCGCGGTAGCAGGCGAGGATCTCAATGGCGTCATCCGGACGATGCACGACACGGTCATAAAACCGCGCCGTCCACGACTGGCCCTTCACGCTTTTGGCCAGCTCCGCCGCCGCGAGGTGGCTCACACTGCGCATGCCTGCGGATTTGCGGGCATAGAGCGCGGCCTTGGCGACGAAGCATTTGTCGCTTTGCGCGGAGATCAGCTCCCGCAGTCGCTGCGCGGTGGCATCGCCGCTGCGGTAGAACTCATCCTTGAGCATGGACGTGAGCATGAGGGAGGCGAGTTCGAGTTTAGGCGACTCGGTGAAGGCCTCGCCACCCGCGAGGTTGAGCGTGTCAGCGCGCGGGCGTTTCTTGAGAAAGTTAAATTTCATGATGTTGATTTGTTGGGTGGAATGCGGAGGAAGTTTGCCAGGGAGACCGGCTCGTAATGAGCCGCCTGATGGCTGGAAGGCCGTCTCAGGTCCCGAAGTAACCCCGGCGTCACTGCCGCATGGTGTGCTTGATTTCGGAAAAGGATTTGGGGAGAAAAGTGACCGGAGCGACCAGCCTCAGGCATGACTGCCCGAAGCTGCAGCGCTCTACCACTGAGCTATTGGCCCGTGTTGGGTGGGCCAAGCCGGATTCGAACCGGCGACCTCTTCGTTAACAGCGAAGTATCTCCAGTCTCACTGCCCCAAAAAGGAATCCGCGGAGAAAAGCAGACAGGCTCTAACTGAGGAGCCGGGAATCGAACCCGGATCCGGCTTTCGCCGAACCCCAGCTCATGGGCACCGCACTTCAGTTGGCGTATGAGGGCGAAGAAATCCTGTCTTCACTGCCGCGAAATTGAAAAAAGAAAATCTGAGGAGAAAGCCGGCCAGGGCTTCACCCTGTTGCCAGGATGATGGGATTTGAACCCATGATTTCCGGAGTATCCCCGGCCTCACTGCCTCAGAGTCGTGTACTATAATGAAATGCGTGCGGCACACTTGCAGCATGCCGCACGCACAAGGATTGAACGTATTGGATTGAATCAATCGAGGAAGGCCAGATTGCTGCGCGAAGGAGCACGGTGCTCCTCGTTCATCAATACCTGGTGCCAGTCGTGAAGCACGATGGTGGCATGGTCGGCATGACGAATCGCACCCCGGGCATAGACACCCGGATTGCGACGCATGGTCTGCCATATCCACTTCTTGGCAGCAGGGTTTCGGCGGATCAGTTTGGCATACTGAGCCTCCGAGATGCCCTGCGGATGCTGTCGATTGACATAGACCACTTCGCCGCCAGTGCGGAAGAGCTGCTCAACGAGGTGCGGCTTGCTGCCGCCTCCGCGTGAGATGGGCTCGTGACGCAGGATGAGCTTGGGATCGACGGCCATTGGTTTTTCCACGGGCACGAAGAACCACTCACCCTGACGGCGGAAGGCCGCGTTATGCCGGGTGTTGGCCTGGCGGGCATTCAGGTTCTTGCGAGCCTGCGCCTGGCGTACGGGAGCTGGTTTGAGCGCCTCCTTGGCCTGCACCACGGTGGATGCAGTGCCTGGAACAGCGGCGACAAACCATTCACGCTCATCGTGACCGCACAGAAAGCGATCCTTGCGTTTGCTGTCCTCGTTTTTCACGAGGAGCAGCAGGTGGCGGTTGTCCTCCTGCTTGTTCAGCAGGGAGAACTCTACCTCCGCAAAGCTCACGTCATCGCCGCGAAGGGCGAAGAACTGTCCATGACGGTCATGACCGATGTCGAGCGAGTATCCCGAAGAGTTACCCCGGTTTCGAACCGGAGCCTCCACATGAAGCCGTGCACCGATGGATTCAAACGCACGTTCGAGATGTTTGAGTTTCATATAGGAATCATCGAATCATCATCCGTTCGATCTGCCCGCGAACAGGCACGCTGGACGGATGTGACAGCGATCTTCCAAACAAGGATGACGCCAGCGGGAAGATGCGCTGACTAGTTGGTATGTGTGTTCATAGGATTGGATGGGTGTTGAAATGAAAAATTGCGGAGGAAGTCGAACGAAGTGTTGAACAGCCGATTTCCCGGCCGTTCGGCAGGACTCGAACCTGCTGCCACCTGTTTATCACAAGTGCTCTACCGATGAGCTACGAAGTAACTCCGTTCTCACTGCCGCAAAAGCATGGTCGCCCGTGAAGGATCTGCCCCCTCGATTTCTGGATGTAAGCCAGACGTGATGCTGTTTCACCAACAGGCGGATAAATGGTCGGTCCACAGGGACATGCACCCTGCTATGCCGGTTAAAAGCCGGCTGCTTCGCTGTCTAAGCTTTGGACCGAAATGGCACCCACGGCGGGACTCGCACCCGCTAAGACAGATTTGAAGGACCTGTCGCGCGACGACTTTGCATTCGTGGGCATTGAAAAATGGCGGAACGCAGAGAACCGAGTTCCCCGGCGTGGGAACGAGACAGACTGCCGAAGGCAGCCCGCAGGGTCAGCCCGCCGTGAGGCGGTGGGCGAATCAACTGCTCCTCATGCCGCACGATAGCGGCACGATCTCGTTAGCACCGAGCCCCGGTTCGCTGGTCCGGTTGACGTTCCATGACGAAGTGGCACTCCCGGAAGGACTTTCGCCTCCAGCCTCCGCGTTCGAAGCGCGGCGCTCTGTACATTGAGCTACGGGAGCATTGAAGTGGTGTCTCCGGCAGGGTTCGCACCTGCGGCCTGCTGATTCGTAATCAGCCACTCTTTCTACTGAGCTACGGAGACCTTGAAATGGTGCCTGCGGCGAGAGTTGCACTCGTACTTTGCCGGTTTTGAAGCGGCAGTCTCTGCTGTTGGACTACGCAGGCAATAAATGGTGCCCATGGCAGGACTCGCACCCGCACTGGACCGCTTCTGAGGCGGTTGTCTCTGCATTGGACTAGATGGGCATGAAACTGGCAGCCTCGGGTGGATTCGCACCACCAACTCTCCGCTTCAAAGGCGGATGCTCTGCTGATTGAGCTACAAGGCTGTTTTGAAATGGTCGGTCCGGCTGGACTTGCACCAGCACCTTCCGGGTTATGAGCCCGACGCTCTGACTGTTAAGCTACAGACCCATGAAAATGGTCGGATACCCCGGTGCTGCCCCGGGCGTGTCTTGGTCCCAAACCAAGCGAGAACGGCTGGCTCTCTCGTATCCGATGAAAAAGTGGACGTGCGCCCCGGACTCGCACCGGGTAACGTGGACTTGCAAACCACTGGCTCGCCGACTTCGCCGTGCGCACGAATTGAAATGGTTCCCTCAGCCGGTTCTGCCCCGGCACCGCTTCGTTCACAACGAAGAATGCTGCTGTTACACTATGAAGGGTGTGTTGAAATGGATCCGCCGGTGGGTTTTGCACCCACATGATCCGATTTACGAAATCGGTGCCTTTCTATGTCGGCCACGGAGGAATTTGAAAGTGGTGCGGCATGTCGGTGCTGCCCCGACGCGCTCTGTTTGGAAGACAGAAATGCTTGCTGTTACATCAATGCCGCAATGAAATGGCCGCTGGAGTGGGTAGCGCGCCCACCTCTGCGGATCTTCAATCCGCCGCTCATCTGTCTGAGCCATCCAGCGTGTTTTTAAAAATGGTCCCTCGGCGTGGTGATGCTCCACGGTCTGCCGGTTATCGGCCGGCGGCTCTGCGGTTGAGCTACTGAGGGATGAAAAAATTGGCGGAGCACCAGAGAATGCTTGGCGCGATAGCGCATCATTTGGACGCTCGGCGCATTTGGTATGGCCTCGGAAGAGGCAATCGCACTCTGGACGCTTTAATGGGGCGCAGCGGTTTTCGGGACCGTTTCCTCGTCTATGCCGGACGTGCTCCTTTAAAAGGTGCCCACACCAGGACTCGCACCTGGAACCACGGCCGTTAGAAGCGGCGTATGCATACTCTATTACACCTTGCGGGCATGAAACTGGCTCCTCAGGTTGGATTCGCACCAACACAGCCGCTTTAACAGAGCGGCATCCTACTGTTAGATCACCGAGGATTCTGAAATGGTGGAGCCGGACGGTAATGCTCCGTCGCTTGCTGGGTGCAAACCAGCCGTGCAGCCTTCTACACTACGGTCCCTTTGGAAATGGCGGTCCGTGCGGGCTTTGCTCCCGCGACCCTCCGCTCGACAAGCGGGCGCTCTACTGAACTGAGCTAACAGACCTTGAAATGGACGCAGGGGATGGAGTTGCACCAACCAAGACAGGCTTATGAAACCCGTCAGAGCACTGGCTCTCCCTGCAATTTAAAAAATGGTGCGGCGTCACGGTAATGCTCCGTGTGGTCTCGATGAGCACTGGGGTTACAGTCCAGGTCGCCTCTTTAACGATCTACCGCCGCGTTCTTGATTTGGAATGAACTGGCACGGTGGGTGAATGCCATGCCGCGTGAGCGGCTGTCTCCACGCGAAGCCTATTGGCATGGCGCGTAGCGCAATATCGCGCCCACATCTTCGGGTTTTGGAGACCCGTGCATTGCTTGTCTGCCACCGCCGTATTGGAAAATCTTCCCGTTCTGCCATTCAAGGACACGGAGACAGTCATGCCACTGTACACTCTCCCAAGGTTACACCACCTGTTACCGTGCTCCGCGCCCTTGAATGGCAGATCAGCCTCGTTGTGAGGTGATCTGCCAAATAAAGAACGAACACCGCTGCCACGCACGGGATGGAGTGTTGGTCACTCCATCGCTGGCGTCGCACCCACAGGTATTTCACGGCGGATGTTTCGGTGTTTATGGCACACCTCCCGGGGAAGCCGTTTCGTGATGTCAAAAATGGGCAATAGATTCCCGCATTCCTCGTCTGAACGTAGGAATTTTGCGTATTCGATGGCTGCTTTTGTTGACATTCGGTAGGAGGGTGCAAACCTGTCTTCAGGTCTTGCTCTTGCGTCTCTAAACGACTCCTCCCGGAGTCAGCTTGGCTGGCCTTGCCCCGGTGTCCGTTAGCGCGGATGCCGGGGTTTTTCGTGCTAGGGGGAAGCGGTCAAAGGACCGCGGGTTCAATCAATGATTTTGGAAAATGGATAAGGGGTTCGTTTCACTGCAAAAGAAAAAGCCCTGCCGCCTTGGAGTGGCGAGCAGGGCTTCCTTCGGAAACTTGGCCTTCAGGGCCTAATGGGGCGTCAAAGAGCCCTGCTCGTTATATCTCTTTATCGGGAGATTCAAATCTTGTGCTGGATAGGCGGGCATAAAGCCAAGACCTGATCTCACACACATAATCGCTCCCCGACGCTCGGTCAGCGCGGATGAGTTAAGATGTGTCTGGTTGGTTTTCATGGCTTGTGTTGAAGGTAACGGATAATGACACGGCCTTATTAGACCGTCAACAGCATATTCTATATTTTTCTTATTCGGTCAGTTTTTAAAAGTGCTTTCACACCTAAAACTCCCACACGTCACTGAAACGCTTTCTCCATCGCCTCCACATTCGCTTTCATCACGCTCATGAAATCACCGCTGGCAGGCACATTGCCACATGGGTCAAAGACAACACTCCGAAGCCCAAGTGCTGCAAGCTTTTCAACGTTATCCTTGCTAGGCTCGCCTTCCCAGATCATCCACCGTGCACGGTGTCCGGCGAGGACGACATTGAGGTCGCCGAGAGCTGTGCCGTCAAGCACGGTGTCGGGCTCCCAGAGGACTGACTTCAAATTCAATCCATAACGACGTGCAAGATAGTGATAGACCGGATGCGAGGCCACCAGCGGATACTGCACCAGACGACGGCTCAGCGTGCTCATGCGCTCATCCAGAACTTCCAGTTCATCCTTCAGAGCTTCTGTGTTTTTGCTGATGTCGTCTTTGGCTGCTGGCACCAGCTTGGCCAGTGCATCACTCACTGCTTGCGCCTGCATGGATGCCTGCTTGAAATCGATCCAGGTGGTGAAGGCCGTGCCATTGTGGCTGTGCTCACCACCAGGGCCGTGGCTGTGCGTGGTGGCGTCACGAACTTCAATTAAATTGTTGGCAAAAGCGGCGGAGGTATCAACGACCTTCGACTCAGGCAGCGTGACTTTGTCGGCCCACTTGGAATAGGTGGCACCATTCATGAGGATCAGGTCTGCTTTTTGAAATGCCGTGATGGTTGCCTCATCCGGTTGCCAGAAAGCCGGATCTTCATTTTTCGGAGCCAGAAAGCGTACCTCAACAGCATCCCCTGCAATGCGTTGTGCAAAGTATTGCAGCGGATAATTCGCCACCAGCACCTGTGGCTTGCCGGACTTCGCGGCAGACTCAGCAACTTTTTCCGCAGGGGTCTCCGCCGCGGGTTTGCAGCCCGCGAGGATTATTGCGAGGCAGGTGAAGAGAAGGGATCGCATTTTCATAGGTGGTAAAGGCACTTGTTAGGGCATGCGCAGTCAATGGCAAACTGACAATTTAGGCACTGAGCCGGAACTCACCACGCAGGAGAAGATCGTTCAATGCCTTACGATACGGCGCTGGCATGGGCGTGGACTCAAGTTCGGCAAATGGGATCACGCGGTGCGAATCAGGCAGCTCGCCTTCTTGCACATGCGGTTCATGCACCCAGAGCGTTACTTTATAGCGCGTGATGCCGTAATGCATGCGCAGCAGCACTGGCGGTGGTGAATCCACATGCATGGGAGGCAGGGCGGGCAGCTTCCATAGGCCAGTGCGGCGGCGGCCCGTCTCAAGCTCCAGTAAAACCCCCTTCTCGGTGCGCTTAAAAATGACGCGCTCGGTCACAGCGGTGATCTGCTGGCGGGACTGTTTCACGGGCAGCGCTTCCGGATCAGTCGTGCGGCATTGGGCACGCACCGGACAAAGATCACACGCCGGCTTCGTCGGCGTGCAGTGTGTCTGCCCGAGTTCCATGAGCGCCGAGTTCAATGCCCTCGGGTCGCGGGTCGATTGCACCAACGCTTTCGAGCGTTCCCACAGCAGCTTCGCGCCTGCGGTGGAATCCACCGGCGTAGCATCACTGTAGATGCGCGACAGCACCCGGGCGATGTTGCCATCGACAATGGGCTCTGCGAGGCCAAAGGCAAAACTGGCCACCGCACCTGCCGTGTAGGGACCGACCCCGGGCAGTCCGAGAATGACCGCAGGCTCCTGTGGAAACACCCCGCCATGCTGCTCTATTACCTCCTGGGCAAGCCGCTGCAGATTGCGTGCCCGCCGGTAGTAGCCCAGCCCCTCCCAGGTTTTTAGCACCTCATCTTCGCGCGCTTCCGCCAGTGTCGTGAAATCAGGAAACCGTTCCAGCCAGCGTGCATAAAATCCACGGTCCAGCACCGTCGCAATCTGCGTCTGCTGCAGCATCACCTCCGCAACGAGAATCGCATAAGGATCGCTCGTGCGGCGCCAGGGGTAGTCACGCGCGTTGTGCCCAAACCAGTTCACGAGCTCCATGGCGATGGCATGGGGATCAGGCTTGGCTGTTTTAGATGGCATCGTGTCTTAATTATGAGCGATCCGGCGCATTTTTCATGAGTCTTTCGTCTCGACAGCGATTAAAATCCCACTCATGCCAGCTCTGACAAGTTACACCCATGCGCTCACTGCCCAGCAAGCTGCAAAGCTGCGCACTCTGCTGGAAGAACGCGGCTTTGAATTCCAATCCAAACCGTACTGCCTCTACGCGGCCGCCAAATCGAAGGTGAACGTGTGCGTGTATGAAAAGGGCCCCAAGATCGTCGTTCAGGGAAAAGAGACCGAGGATTTCATCACGAACCTGCTCGAACCCGAGGTGCTGGGCGAGGCAAAGCTCGGCTACGAAGAAGTGCATCACCCGGAAATGTTCCAGCCCCACATCGGCGTGGATGAAAGCGGCAAGGGCGACTTTTTTGGCCCGCTGGTCATAGCTGGAGTATATGTTGATGGCGATGTCACTCGTCGCATGCGTGAAATCGGTGCGGTGGACAGCAAACGCATCAGCAGCGACGAACGCATTTTCAAGATTGCCGCCGATATTCGCAGCATCCCCGGCCTCGCCTGGGAGGTGATCTCCATCAATCCCGGCCGTTACAACGAGCTTTACGCCAAATTTGGCAATCTGAACCGGCTTCTGGCCTGGGGGCATGCCCGGATCATCGAAAACCTGCTTGAACGCGTCCCCGGCTGCCAGCGGGCCATTTCGGATCAGTTCGCCAATCCCGCCGTGCTTCAGCGCGCCATGCAGACTCGCGGCAGAGAAATCGAACTCGTCCAGCGAACCAAGGCAGAAAGCGACCCGGCAGTGGCTGCCGCCTCCATTCTGGCACGGGAGGCCTTTGTGCGCTGGCTGAAGTCGGAAGGCCTAAAATTTGGCCTGGAATTCCCCAAAGGAGTCTCCGAAGGTGTGAAACAAACGGCCATCAATCTCGTAGAAAAGCTTGGCAGCGACGTTTTGCCCTCCTTGTGCAAAATGCACTTCCGGACTTCTTCCGAGGTTCTATCGAGGATAGTTTCGGATCACCCCAAATAAAACCACCGAGTAAATCGTAGGTAGAGATGATAATTCGACACAGAAATTAGTTGCGCCCCATTAAACGTCTCGCTAGTCACCCTATTATGACCACGATCACCAAAAAAGATTTGGTTGCGGAACTCAGTAACGCAACGGGAATCAAGCATGCCGATACACTGGCCATGGTGGAATCCTTCATGGAGTTGGTTTCGAAAAATCTAGCTGAAGGGAACGAGGTCACGCTGCGCACTTTTGGCACCTTTGACCTCCGTGTGGCGCGCGGCAAAATCGGACGCAACCCCAAGCAGCCGAATTCTGAGGTGATGATCCCTGACCGTTGTGTCGTGCGTTTCAAGCCCAGCAAAGAACTCAAGTCCCGTGTCGCGGCCCTGTCGGTGCAAAAAGTGCACGACGGCGTGGCCCTGAATGGCAATCACGCTTAACGTGACCCCTCTCTGACCGCCTTTGCCAGGGACCGGCAGACAAAAGCTTGTTGATCACGTGCAACGTCAGGTGGTTTGGTGCGTACTTTCCGCCCACCATGTTGTCGTCTCGTATTCTCTCCACCCTCGCTTTTGCTCTCCTGCTGACCACAGCCTCCTCTGCTCCCCAGTGGATCTGGCTGTCCAAAAACGGTGACAAAGACCCTCAAGTCACCTTTCGCTATCGCTTTGATGTTCCGGCCAAGGTACAATCTGCTCTGCTGGAACTCACCTGTGACAACGGGGCGGACGCCCTGCTGAATGGTAAAAAGGTCCTCACCAATCCAGACTGGCAGGAAGCCACGAAAGTGGACGTCAGCAAGAATCTCAAGCTCGGCGGGCAGAACGAAATCATCGTCAATGGCCGCAACAAAGGCGGTGTCGCAGCCCTCATCGCGCGCCTCACCCTCAAACTGCCGAACAACGAAAAGCCGCTCGTCGTGGAAACCTCAGGCAAATGGGAGGCCACCAAGACCGGCACGGAAGCCTGGCAGCCAGCCTTCGTCATCAACGATTATGGCAAAGGCCCCTGGGGACTCGCGCTCGATGGTAAAGCACGAGGCGGCAGCAGCGGCCCAGCCGAAAGCATCGCAGCTTCAGACATCACCGTCCCCAAGGGCTTCAAGGTCGAGAAACTCTACAACGTGCCCAAAGACCAGGAAGGCTCCTGGGTCGCACTCACGGTCGATCCGAAAGGCCGGCTCATCGCCTGCGACCAATACGGCAGCATCTACCGCATGGGCGTGCCAGCCATCGGCAAGACCGAGAACCTCAAGCCGGAAAAGCTCGCCATCGAATTGGGCAAGGCCCACGGCCTCCTCGCCGCCTTCGACAGCCTCTACGTCATGGTCAACGAAGACGGTAAAAACAACGGCCTCTACCGCCTGCAGGACACAGACAGCAACGATCAATACGACAAGATCTCCAAGCTGCACACCATGGCAGGCGGCGGCGAGCACGGCCTGCACAGCATGACCGTCAGCCCGGATGGAAAGCGCATCTTCTTCAACTGCGGCAACCACACCAAGCTGCCAGAAGGCCTCGAAGACAGCCGCCCGGCCAAGATCTGGAGCGAGGACCACATCCTTCCGCGCTTCTGGGATGCCAACGGCCACGCCCGCGGCATCCTCGCACCTGGCGGTTACATTTGCAGCATGAACCCGGACGGCAGCGGCCTGGAGCTCTTCTGCTACGGCTTCCGCAATGAGTTCGACATCTGCTTCAACGACCAGGGCCAGCTCTTCACCTACGACGCCGACATGGAGTGGGACATTGGCAGCCCGTGGTATCGCCCCACCCGTGTGAACCATTGCGTCAGCGGTGCGGATTACGGCTGGCGCAGCGGCAGCGGCAAATGGCCCAATTATTACCCTGACTCCCTCCCCACCACGCTCGACATCGGCCCTGGCAGCCCCACGGGCGTAGTCGCCGGCACCGGCGCAAAATTCCCCGCCAAATACCAGCACGCTGTTTTCATCAACGACTGGACCTACGGCACCATGTGGGCCATCAACCTGGATGCCAAAGGCGCGAGCTACGCAGCCACCAAAGAAGAATTCGTCTTCGGCAAACCTCTCCCGCTCACAGATGTCGTCATACATCCGCAGGACGGTGCCATGTACTTCGCCGTCGGTGGCCGTAAGACACAATCCGGCGTCTACCGCGTGACGTATGTCGGCGATGAATCCACCGCACCCGTCAAAGCCCAGCCGATCAATGAGGACTTCAAATTGCGCGCCTCCCTCGAAGCCTACCACACCGGTAAAGTCGATGCCGCCAAGGCCCTCAGCGATGCCTGGACCAATCTCAGCCATGGCGACCGCCACATTCGCTATGCTGCTCGTGTCGCGATTGAAAAACTCCCCGTCGCACTCTGGCAGGAGAAAGCCATCAGCGAAAAAAATCCCGTCGCATTGATCGAAAGTCTCATCGCCCTCGCCCGCGTGACCGGAGCCAAAGCCGGCCACGAAGGCGGGAGACCTGCCGCCAAGCCCACTGGCACGTCTTCGGAACCCATCGGCTACGTGTCCTCCGAAAACGTAGAGCTTGAGGGCCGCATGCTCCTCGCTCTGGGCAAACTGGCAGGCGCCAAACTCCCGCTCGACCAGCAGCTTGCCGCCCTGCGTGCTCTGGAACTCATCTTGATCCGCCTTGGCGAGCCTGAAGCAGACATCTGCTCTCAGATCGCCACGGCACTCGACCTTGTGTATCCCACGGAAAATGCCTTCCTGAACCGCGAGCTCTGCCAGATCCTCGTCGCCATCGACTCACCGACCGTCGTCTCTAAGACGCTCGCCATGATGGCCACTGCAAAGGATGATTTTCAGGAGATCACCACAGACGAAGTACTGAGCCGCAACGACGGCTACGCCAGCGCCGCCCGTGCCGCCTCAGGCAGCCGGCCTAATGCGCAGCAGATCAGCTACATGGTCGCCCTGCGCAATGCCACCGTCGGCTGGACGCCTGAGCATCGCCAGACCTTCTTCTCCTGGTTCCCCCACGCCCGCACCTGGAAGGGCGGCAACAGCTTCAAAGGCTTCATCGAAAACATACGCAAAGATGCCCTCGCCACCTTTGTGCCGAAGGAAGAACTCGCATCCCTCGAAGCCCTCAGCAGCAAGGTCGAAGCCAGCACCTCCATCCCCAACTACGTCGCCCCCAAGGGCCCCGACAAAAACTGGACGGTTGATGAAGTTGTCGCTCTCACCACCGGCGGACTCAAAGGCCGCGACTTCACCAATGGTGAAAACATGTACCGCAGCATCATGTGCGCCACCTGCCACCGCTTCAACGGCGACGGCGGCAGCATCGGCCCTGACCTCACCGGCGTCGGCAACCGCTACACCATGCGCGACCTCATGGAGAACATCATCGACCCCAGCAAGGTCATCTCCGACCAGTACGACAGCCACGAAATCACCAAGAAGGATGGCAGCATCATCGTCGGCCGCATCGTCGTCGAAGAGAACGGCAAGATCTTCATCATGACCAACCCCTTCGCCCCCACTGACCTGATGGCCATCAACGAAAGCAACATCGCCAAAAAGGGCACCCGCAAAGTCAGCATGATGCCCCCCGGCCTCATCAACTCCCTCAATCAAAACGAACTTCTCGACCTCGTCGCCTACCTCGTCAGCGGCGGGAATGCGAAGGACAAGGTGTTTGCGAAATAGTCACACAAGAAGCTCCGATCATGCACCGCATTCTTCTCACGCTCCCCCTCTTCGCCATTCTCGCCACCGCTGCCGAACCCGCGAAGCCGGCCGAACCCAAAAAAGAAAAGCCCTTCACACCCGGTGGCATCTACCGCCAGGGCGACATGGAGCGGCCACGGCCCACGGTGATCAACCCGCCGACGGCCACGACTGCGCCAAGCGACGCCATCGTGCTCTTAGACGGCAAGGACCTCTCCAAGTTCATCCGCAAGCCGCGCAAGGACGACAAGGATCAAAGCGACGTGCCGAACTGGAAGATCGAAAACGGCTACGCTGAAATCCTGCCCAAGGGCGGCGACATTGATACCAAGGACAAATTTGGCTCCTGCCAGATTCACCTCGAATGGGCCACGCCTGCCGAGGTCGTGGGCAAGAGCCAGGGTCGGGGCAACAGCGGCGTGCTCATCCACGGCTGGGGCGAGGTCCAGGTGCTCGACTCATACGAAAACGACACCTATCCCGACGGTCAGGCCGGGGCGATCTACAGCAATTATCCGCCGCTCGTGAACGCCAGCCGCAAGCCCGGCGAATGGCAGAGCTACGACATCATCTGCGAATGCGCGAAGCTTGATGAAAAAGGCACCGTGCTCCAGCCTGCACGCATCACCGTTCTGCACAACGGCGTCATTGTGCAGCATGCCGCTCCGCTCGAAACAAAGGTGCAGGAGTTCGGCTTCGCCCTTCAGGACCATCATAACCCGACTCGCTACCGCAACATCTGGGTGCGTCCCCTGCACCGCTACGACGAAAACGCGAAGAAGGACGAAGGGGCCAGGTAAAGGCTACTTCTTGGCCACCGCCGGCTTGCGCAGCTTCTCAGTCACCATTTTGTGCGTCTCCTCACCGATCCAGAGATCGGTGCAGTGTGACGGCTTGCCGGGCAGTTCGCCCGTGCGATTGAACAGCAATGCATCACCAACTTTAAGATCGGCGAGCTTCACCTGCTGATCCGCTTTCCACACACGTGTGACATCATTCACACGAAGGATGCAGCAGCCAATGTCCTGCGGGCGCTGCATGTCACCGTTGTAGTCTTTCACTAGCGGCAATTGCCAGGCGACATGGATTTGATCTCCGTGAATGGAGGTGACACGCGCCGTGATGGCGTTTGCGCTGAAGTGACTGAAGTCATCACTGATGCGGCTGACACGGGTGAAGGCACCTTTGGCGTCCTGATAAAGGTCAAAGCGGTAACGCTGGCCGGTGAACAGTTGGGCAAACTGAGGATCAGCGCCGAGATATTTGAGGGTGTGCTGTTTGAGCAAAGTAAAATTCACCGCCTCCCCGGTCAGCTCGGTGAGGAACTGACCGCTGCCAGTCTTTGCATCTGCCTGCACGAGTTCTCCAATAACCATGTGCTCGGAGAAGGGCGGCGGTTTCACGTCATCCTTGAGTTGATACCAGGGAAGATGCGCATTGCTGTAATCCGTGCGGTAGGGAAACTGCTCTGGGTATTCCTTGGCGACGTTCTCGACCAGTTCCTGGTCCAGCATGCGCCCGAAGCCGTAGCCCATCAAACTCTCGCCATAGAGCTGATCCTGCGCTTTCCACCCGGCAAGAAAAACCCGCACGATGCGGCCACGGCGATAGCCTTCCAGCATGTTGCTCACTTTCACCGTCACCTGCACACCGCTGCTGCCGAAGTACTCCGTGGGCACCTTGTTGACTTCCGTGATGGAACCACGCTCACCATCCACACCGGGATTCCATGTGCGCAATTCATCATTCGATACGCAGGGCCTGGCTTCCTTGCCCACGACCAGCAGTTCCTTGTAGGCGGCCTGAAAGGCAGCGGCATCACCACTGAAAAAAGTCAGTGTAACGGTGCTGCTATCGGTCTTGTCGATCCATGCGGCTACTCCACGCTTTTCGGTGAATTCGCGGAATTTCTTCAACTGCGCCGCGTCCGCCGGCTGACCGTCATCCGTGGTGACCAGTCGTGTGAACTTCCCCGCCGCATCCGGCAGCATGAGGAAGGTCATCTTCGTTCCCAGCGGCACCTCGCGCAGATCCGCCTCGGCGCCCTTGTACTTCATGATCGCATACGGCGGCATGGAGAACGGCATCAGTTTGCCATCGTCTGACCGGAACTCGCCTTTGCGAAGAATGAAGTCCACGCTGACCAGCTCCCCGTGGATGCGCTTGGCATCATTGAGCGATGGGAACTCCATCACCTTGGCCGCATCGGCGGCCGGCAGAGACAAGGCGGAGGCAAGGAAGAGGGCGCAGAGAAGTCGCATGGGGGAGCAGTTCAATCGGATCACTTGAATTTCACGTCCACCTTCGGCAGCAGGGCCTTGATCTTGGCCTCCGTTTCCGGTGGATAACCCTTCTGGCGGTCGATGATCTTCAGCTCCTTGAGGAAGCTGAAGCCTTGCAGCAGCGGCAGGCGTTCTTCGGGCATGGCTGGACTGCCAAGTTCGAGCAACTCAAGCTGCGTCATCGTGGCCAGCAGCTTGAGATCATCGTCAGTGGTGGTCTTGCAGTTCGTGAGCGTCAGGCGCTTCAGCGTCTTGATGTCCTTGATGATCGGCAGCGACTCGGATTTGTCGAAGCCTTCGCCAAGCTGCAGATATTCGAGCGGCAGTGCCGTGATGTTCTTCAGTGCTGCAGGCGTCGCATGCGCGCCGAGTTCAAGTCCTTTAAGCTTCGTCAGCTTGGCCAGACTGGGAGCCCCCGCATCCGTGAACTTCGCATGCGCGAGGCTGATGCTTTCGAGATTCGGCAGGTGGTCGCACAGCTCCTTCAAACCTTCGTCGTCGATGCTGCTGCCTCGATGGCTCACCTTGATCAGCTTGGTGAAGCCCTCAAATTTTGCATAGGCGCGTCCGGTGATCTTGGTGCCGACGAACGAGAAGGATTCAAGATTCTTCAATCCCGCAAGCTGCTCCATGCCCGCATCCGTCAGCGAACCGTTGTTGGTAAAGCGCAAGTTCTTGAGGTTCGTGAGCTTCGCGATGTTCGGCATCCACTCGTCATTGAACTTCGTGGAAATCACATTCAGCGACTCCAGCGTGGTGATGTGGCCGAGATGCTCAAAGAACGCGGCATCATACGGATCTTCCTTCCGGTGATCATGCGGCCCGGTATTCGGCACGGCGAGATCCACCAGTTTCAGACTCTGACCGTCCTCCGTCTTTTCGACCTTGCCCTTCGCGCCCTCGACAATCTTGGTGACGGCTTCGACATGGGGATCCAGAGCAAGGACGGGAAGGCCTGCGGCAAAAGAAAGCAGGGTGATGAATGACAGTGTTTGTTTCATAATGGGTGGTTGGAAATAGGTTGGCGGGAGGAGGGGCTGCCGATCACACGATCTCACTGACGGGCCCGAGGCTGTCCACGAAGGTCTCGGCATTGACCTCCATCTTTTGCAGCATGGTCACCAGCACGTTGCTCACGCGGGCTTTGGCATCCTTGGGCTTGCCGCAGAGGCTGCGCCATTCGTCATAGCTCAGCGTGTAGTCTTCTTTGAGATGCGGCCTGTTGTAGTCGAGGTGCTGGCCGTGTTTCAAACCGAGCCCCTTGCCACCTGCGAGGAGCATGGGCAGGTTGCTGTTGCAGTGGCTGTGGCCGTAGCTCATGCCGCTGCCAAAGAGCACCATCGTGCGGTCCAGCAGCGGTTCGTCGCCGTCTTTGACGTTGCGAAGTTCATCAAGGAAATGCGCAAACTGCTGCATGATGAAGGCATCGCTCCTGGCCAGACGATCAAGCACCACCGGATCGCCATTGTGATGCGAGAGGTTGTGGCGCGCCTGCGTGATCTGGATTTCAGGAATCGCGAGGCCATTGCCCTCGCTGCCGTTCATGTAAGTGACCACGCGCGTCATGTCGGTGCGCAGCGCGAGCACGATGAGGTCAAACATCGTGCGCCAGTACTCACCGGCCTGCGCCTTGGGCACATCGCGCTGGAAGGGCGCTGCCAGATTCTTTTCCACCACAGGCTTCGGAATGTCCAGCCAGGCATCCAGACGTTCGGTGCGCTGCTCCACATCACGCACGGCATGCATGTACTCATCCAGCTTGGTACGATCATCCGAGCACAGCTCGATGCGCAGTGACTTCGCGTCATCCAGCACGGCATCCAGCACACTGCGGCGCTTCGTCAGCCGAGCACGCTGCGCGCCGATGCCCCCCGCTTCCTCACCAAACAGGCGGTTGAAGATTGTCTTCGGGTTGTCATCCGCCGGCAGCGGCACGCCATCACGTGAGAAGGCCAGCGTGTTCGTGCCAAAGGGCTGTCCGGTGCCGGAGGAGATGGACAGCTCCAGCGAGGTGAACCGCGTCTGCTGCCCCACCACCTCGGCCATCATCTGGTCGCAAGAGATCGTGTTTTCATATTTGCGTCCGCCCTGCGCGTCGATCTTCGCGCCCGTGAGCCAGGTGTCCGCACACACGTGCGCCTGTCCCAGGCCGTTCGGATGATGCAGCCCGCTGAACACGGTGAAATCCTCCTGATGCTTCGTCAGCGGCTTGAGTGAAGGCGACAGCTCATAGCCACGCCCGGCCTTCGTGCACTGCCACGCCATGCCGTTCACGCCGTTGGGGATATACACAAACACACTGCGGCGCGGCTTCGCCGTTGCGGCGGCGCTGGCGCGCAAAGGCACCATCGCATCCAGCAGCGGCAGCGCCATGGTCGTGCCGAGACCGCGCAAAAAGTGGCGGCGGTTGAGAAGCCAGCGTTGGGATTGGATGTTGCTCATGGTTTTACAGTTTTAGATTGAAGAATTGGATCCATTGCGCTCCCAGGGCGCACGCAGCTTGGGGACCTCGGTGAGAAATTCAAGACCGTCACGGAGCTTTCCGTCTTTGGTGAAGAAGGGATGATAACCGCCGCCGTTGATGCCATTGCCATCCGGCAGATCACGGCGCGTGGCGAGAGCCCGGCCTTCGCGAATCACCCAGCCCATCCAGCCAAAGCCGGCGGCGGACAGCATCTCCGCGTGAAAGCGCACCGCCTCAGCACGCACCAGATCATCGAGCGCACCAGGGATCGCTTCGTTGACCATGAAGGGTTTCCCCACCTCCTTTTGAATCGCAGAATAGCCGGCGATGATCACTTCCAAAGCCTTGCGATTGTGGGCATAGGGGTGGCCGTTGAGCACGTCCATCAGCGGCGCAAAGGTGGTGATGTTCTTCCCGCGCATGGTGCCGATCGTCACCGGCTGCTTCGTGCCGCAGCCACGCACCGCAGCGGCGATCTGGCTCATCCATTTAAATTCCAGCGTGCCGTTGTCCGTTGAGCCGGGTTCATTGCACAGCTCCCAGATCATCACACGGTCATCGTTCACCAGCGGCGTCACCACCGCCTTGATGTAGTCAAACTGCGGCGTCCAGTCGCCTGCCAGCGGCGTGCCGCCGTAATCGAGCTTCTTGTCATGCCAGTGATTGTAGAGACAGGGCATCACCTTCATGCCGTTTTCAGCGACGCCGGCGACCGCATCCAGAAAGCGCTCGGTGATTTTCGCCGGATCGGTTTTCCACGCGGCGAAGTCAATCCACAGACGAATGCAGTTGCAGTGAATCGTACGCGCCAGCGCCACCTCCTCACGAAACCGCGCGCCATCATAAAGCTGCCAGGCCTCAACAATGTTCGCCCCCCATGATGGCACGATGCCGAGGCCGCGCAGCCAGCCGTAGTCCGGGTAAACATGCATCGTTGGCTTGGTCTCCGCTGCGACACACTGAAGAGCACTCCCGCCGATGAAGGCGGAGCCCAGTGACTTTAAAGCATCGCGACGGGTGATGTTCATGGTTTTTCAATCCGAAGGGTCAGATCCGCAGGCTCTGTCGTAAGCGGCACTTTGGAAATCGTGAGCAGCTTGTTCGCATCCGCATTCACACTGCCCGCTGCAATCACCTTCCCTGCGCGAGCAACCTGCCATGCATAGCTTTTGCCGGACTCCATTTTGAACTGCTGCAACCGGCGCAGTATGATGTCAGCCGTCGCTGCATCCGGCATCGCTGGCGGAGTTGTCACTGCAGGATGCGCAATCCAGATCTGCATGCCAAATTCAGTGGGTGTGTCCTTCTGGTTTTTCCAGCGGAACCAGGCATTGATCTGCCCCTCCTCATCAAACTCAGCTGAAGCACCCAGCCACGGCGAACGTTGATCGCACGAGGCATGCGTGAAGACCGGATAGGCCTCGTTTCTGCGAATCTCCAGCCACGGAAAGGCCAGTGCGACATCGCAGATGGGATACTTGGCAATGATGGAACTGAAGGTCGTATGACCAAACGGCCCCCAGCTCAGCACCAGCGGCAGGCGCTTGTCCTGTGCGGCCTGCACAAGTGCAGGCTGGGTTTTGGACCAGTTGTCCTTCGGGGAGGAGAAATCAACGATGACCGGCGGATCAGGCAAACCCACATACCCAAAGCCACCCGTGCGTGCTGCTGCATATTCAGTGCCCGCAGGCACATCGGGACGGATCGCCGCAAAAATCTCCCCATGCGGCATCCCCAGCCCCAGCGTGCCGCAGCCTCCCATCGACACCCCGCAAAGGTAGATACGGTTGCGATCCACATGGCAGCGTGATGCAATCCACTCGATGGTGTCCAGCACCCGCCGTTCAGCCGGCGGCACGGCATTCGGTTGTTTGGCCAGATCGCGTCTGATCTGCCCCCAGCCCCACCATTCGGCATTCGTCGAGCTGAGATAGAGCGAGTAGAAGTCGTCCGGCGAATTCGTCATCACCTTCGTCGGATCTTCGCGGTTCTCGATTTGCCGGCCGAGACACGCAAAGCCCACATAGTCATAGGCGGTCCGATTCGCTGAATGCAGCACCACGCACAGCGGTGCGTTCTCACGCGGGTTCTTGGGCGAGACGAGGTAGAAGCAACTGTGGTTCTGCTGTTTCACCCCGGTTTCTTGGTCCGGTGGCGCGTCCCAGTTCTCCGTCGCAGGGTAGCCCCACTCGGCGCGCGGCCCGTGTGTAAAGCGCTCAATGGACCGGCCGTCCTGCGTTTGCTTGGTGGTGTTGCTGGCATCAGGCATGGGCGGCCACGCGTCGGCAGACCGCGCCTTCGCTGCGAGGAGCAGCAAAGCCAGCGCCAGCCTTCCCAACAAGGGAGGCAGTGAATTCGAATGCATGCGGGGCGTGGTCATGGCTAGCGTTTCAAAAACAGCGGACTGGCGACGAGAGATTCAATCAACGAAGCGAGCTTGTAGCCATCGGCCTTGGATGCTTCAGCAATGCGCTTGAGCTCCTCGCGGTCTGAGAAGGTCATGCCACGGCGCAGGGCATAGGTGGCAAGTTTGTCAGTGACCGCAGCGGCAAATTTATCGAGATCGTCGAGCAGGATCTTTTTCAATGCCACCGAGTCAGCAAACGCACGCCCATCCGGCAGCACGCCGCTGGGGTCCAGCGTCGGATCCGCCCCCGTGCCGTCCTTGATCGTCTCCACGGTGCGCCAGCGACCAATGGCGTCGTAGTTGTCAAAGGCGATGCCGAGCGGATCGATCTTGTTGTGACAGGCGGTGCAGTTGGGGTCAGAGCGGTGGAGCTCCAGCTTTTCGCGCACAGTGGTTTTCTTCGCCTTCGCATCCGGCGTGGTCAGCGCAGGCACATTGGCAGGCGGTGGTGGCGGCGGCCTGCCGATGATCGACTCCAGCATCCACACGCCACGATGTACCGGACGGTGCCGCGTGCCGTCCGAGGTGAGGCTGAGCACCGAAGCCTGCGTGAGCAGTCCACCGCGATGATCCTCCGGCTTGAGCATTATGCGCTGCAGTTGATCCCCACGAATGCCTTCAATGCCATAGTGCATGGCCAGGCGCTCATTGATCATCGTCCAGTCAGAGTCGAGAAACTCGCGCAGGCTGCCGTTGCGTTTCAACACTTCACCGAAGAAGCCCAGCGTCTCCGCCACCATGCTCTGCTCCAGATTCTCGTCGTAGTCGGGATACAGCTCCTTGTCCGGCGGGAACATGCCCACCTTGCGCAGTTGCAGCCACTGGCGCGGGAAGCTGTCGGCAAACTCCTGCGCCTTGGGATCACGCAGCATGCAGTGCACTTCGGCTCGCAGCGTCTTCGCATCGTGCAGGCTGCCCTTCTTGGCGAGGTCCAGCAGATGCTCATCCGGCATCGAGCTCCACAAGAAGTAAGACAGGCGGGAGGCGAGTTCGTAATCGTTCAGCGTTGGCGAAGCCTTCGCTGCATCGCCCTCTTCGAGATAAAGAAAACTCTTCGCGCACATCACGCCGATGAGCCCGTTCTTCACCGCCACCTCAAACGAATCGCCCAGTTCGAGCGATTTGTTCACGGGCTGCATCAACCGCTCAATCTCCTTCGCCTGCACCGGCCTGCGCCAGGCACGCGTGGCAAACTGGGTCAGGATTTCCCGCGCATCTTTGCTGCTGTAAATCTTCTGATGCGCCCTCGTCGGCCACGAATCCACAATCGGCCCATCCCATTCCACGGTATCAATGATCAGCGTCGGCTGGATCGGTTTGAAATCATCGTCCGTGAGCTTGAGCTGCCATGGCACGCGGCTGCGGGTGTTGGTGAAGGCGTTTGGCGTGCCGCTGTGGCGTGAGCGCCGGCCCTCAGGATTCGGCCCCGGCACGGCGTTGATGATGCGCACCGGATACTTGCCCGCGACGAGATGAACTCGCGCCTCCACGGTGATGGGCTTGTCTTCCGGCGCATCGATGTCCTGCTCGATCAACGTGGTGTTGATGCTGGACATGTACACCTTCAGGCGCGGCGCACGGCCGCCTGCGGGGCGCAGCCCGCTGAGCTTCAGCCGCAGCAGGTAGTCGCCCGTGGTCTTGATCTCAATGTTCCAGCTGTCCGTGGTGTAGTTGCGCGGCACGATCTCTATCCGCACCTTGTCGGCAATGCCACGCGCCTGGTATTCCTCCTTGAACCCCTTCCAGCGCATGTCGAAGGCCTCCCAGCGAATGACCTCGCGTTTCGGCTCGGGCCGCAACGAGAGCGCTTCATCCAGGATCGCATCCGCAGCAGACAGGTATTTTTCAATGTGCGCGGGCGAAAGCGTCAGCACCGAGCCAATGCGTTCAAATCCTTTCCAATCCGGATCTTCCGGCAGTCCGGTCGGCGCTTTGACATCAAAGTTCACCCCCAGCAGATCACGCACGGTGTTGCCATACTCATCACGCGTCAGTTTGCGAAAGGCCACACGCTCTCCGGCGGAGGACTGGCGCACGGTTTCGGCCTCACGCAGCTGCAGCAGGATCCAGTCTGCCACACGCGAGATCTCCTCCGGCTTCGGTCTTGCTTCATCCTCCGGCGGCATGTCCCCGGAATTGATGCGGCACATGATCTCCTCCCAGTGCCCCATGATTTTCGGCGACTGCAGATCCACGATGAGGTTGTCCACGCGCAGATCCCCCTTCTGCTTTTTCGCGTCGTGGCACTTGGTGCAGTGCTGCTGAAAAAAGGGCTGCACGAGCCCTGTGAGATCACGCGATTCCGCCCCCATGCTTGCATGAGAGGCCAGAAGTGCAGAAGCGGTCAGCGCAGGGATCAGGTAGCGTATCATCTGTCTTGAGTTCAAACGGCCTCCACAGCGGCTTTGTACCTCTCCCCCGAATGTTCGGGGGAGCTGCGAGCAGCAGAACGCAGTGGCAGTGCGGTGCCCGCCTCGCTAGGCTCCGCCCATCGTGCGGCACCTCCTCCATCCATGCCTTGGCGTTCTCCTGCTGTGGGGCGGAACGGCCTATGGCGAGGTGACGTCGTGGATTCCAGAAATGCGTGTGCTCGCAGCAGATCGCACGGCCTTGCAGGAAAAGCTCAGCTCCATGCCCGCAGCACCCGAGGTGCAGCTCACCCAGCGCCTGGGCTGGCACAGCGACTACTCATCCTCACCCGACAAGGCCGAATGGGTGGAACTCAATCTGGGTCAGGCGCAGCAGATCGACTCCGTGGTCCTCATCGCCCCGCCACCGAACGGAGGGGCCGTGACTGCAGGCTATGGGTTCCCCCTGCGCTTTTATGTCGAACTGCTCGATGAGGGCGAGGACAATGAGCGCACGATCATCGCCGACTACACCGACGCAGACTTTCCCAATCCGGGGCTGCTCCCGGTGGTGATCCCCGCAGGCGGACGCATGGCTCAAAAAGTACGCATCACCGCGACCCGGCTGTGCACCACGAGCGAACGCAGCTTCTGTGCTTTGGGAGAAGTGATGCTGCTGCAGGGAAACCAAAACCTGGGCGCACGCCTGGAGGTCATCGGCCCCAATGCCGTGCGTGCCAGCAGCAGCCAGGGCACACGGCCCGACTGGGGCCGCATCAATCTCGTGGACGGTCACACCGTGCTCGGCCCACCGCTCGGCACGCGCCAAAGTCCCACGCTCGGCTTCCGCAGCGTGCCCACCAGCGAAGGCCGCCCCTACACCAATCCCTGGGTCGAGATTGATCTCGGCACCGTCAGGCCCATCGATGAGATCCGCCTTTTCCCCGCACATCCGCCGCAGTTCTCTCACAGTCATGGCTACGGCTTTCCCGTGCGTTACCAGATCGAGCTGCGCGAGGAGGACAACGACGAGCCACGCATGCTGCCCTCCCCGCAGTCCGGCAGTTATAACGCCCTGCCGGGAGACAACGTGGTGACCCTCGTCGGTGCCCACCGCGCCCGCTTTGTGCGCCTGCAGGTGCTTGATCCTCATGTGAGCAATGGTGCCGTCGTGCTGGCCATGGCGGAGGTGCAGGTCTGGTCCGAAGGCAAAAACATCGCCTCCGGCTGCGATGTGAATTCCCCCAATTCCACCGAACGAGACGGCTGGTCACGCGCAGCCCTGGTGGACGGCTTTGCCAGCAGTGCAGACATCGTGGAATGGCCCGGCTGGCTGGCGGCTCTCTCTCAGCGGCGCGAGCTGCAGCATCTGCTCAGCTTGATCGAAACGAAACGCGAGGCCGTCAAAGAACATTGGCAGCACATCGTGCTGGGTTTCCTCATCGGCTTGTTCGTGGCGGGAGTCGTCGTGGTGTTCTTCTGGCTGCAGCGTCAGCGGCGTGCCCGCCGCGCAGAACTCGAAAGGCTGCGCGAGCGCATCGCGCAGGATCTGCATGACGAGATCGGCAGCAGCCTCGGCAGCATCGCCCTCATCGCGCAGGACATCCTGGCCGAGGGAGCGCAGAGCGGGCAGGCGCGCGAGGATCTGATCGAGATCAAAGAAATCGCCGACGAAACCGTGGATGCCATGCGCGACATCACGCGCCTCATGCAGAGCGAACGCTACGGCACGGACGACCTCCCCACACTGCTGCGTGAAACCGCCGACCGCATGCTGCGCGGCATCCCGCACACGCTGGATCTCGATGACCACGCCCAGACCCGCCGCCTCTCGGTGGACCGCCAGCGCGACCTCATGCTGATGTTCAAGGAGGCGCTGCACAATATCACACGCCACGCCGCCGCCACGGAGGTTCACATCACGCTCAAGCAGACGCACAACGACCTCGTCCTCACCATCCGCGACAACGGCCACGGCTTCGACACCACCGCCAAAAGCACCGGCATGGGCCTCACCAATCTGCACCGTCGTGCCGCCAAACATCAAGGCTCCACCGACATTGCCTCTTCTCCTCAAGGCACCATCCTGACCCTCACCCTGCCGCTCCATGCCTGAAGCGACACACCTCTGCTCATAATTATCCCATGAGTTCACCATCCTCTGACATCGCTGAGATGATCCGTTTGAGACCCGGCATGTACATCGGCGATACAGGACCGCGCGGTTTAGAGCACCTGATTCATGAACTGGTGGCAAACGGCTTGGACCAATACCTCGCAGGAAAGGCAACCCGAATAGGAGTCACCTATCGCGATGGACATTCCATTTGTGTTTCTGACAATGGGGAAGGACTGCCTTTCGACGTGCCAGCTTCAGGCAGCAGGACACTGGCAGAAACTTATTTCACGGAACTCCACGCCACGCCAACAGCAGACGGGCACAGCCCTCACGTCCATCTGAATGCCGGTGGGGTCGGATTGATAGTGGTGTCAGCTTTATCGAGCGTCGTCGAGGTAGTCTCCCACCGTGCCGGATTTTGTTGGCAGCAACGTTTTGAGAAAGGCTATGCTACCGCCCCCTTGAGACAGACAAAGTCCACAGGACGGGGAACCAGCATCACGTTTGTTCCCGACGCAGAAGTAATGTCTTCACAGCCCCCTCGATGGTCGGTGGTGAGACGTCGGCTATTCGACGCCGCTCATCTGTTTCCCGGTCTGATATTAGGACTTCAAGAGGAGGTGTTCCACGCACCGGGCGGGTTGCTTGAACTCGCTGAATTTGACTCATCAGAAATGGATGAGGTCTTCACGAGCCCTGATCAGGCGGTATTCAAATTGAACGTTGAGCTGGATGATATTCAAATCAACGCAGCTGCCTTCGGAACCGCCAAAGCCTGCCGCTGGCGCTCTTGGTGCAACGGCATGTCTACAGTCCAGCATGGCACCCATGTCGCGGGATTCAAAGATGCGCTCAAATCTGCGGGCTGGACTCCGGCCGCCGCCATGATTCATGTCTTGCTCAAACGTCCAGAGTTCAGTGCTCCGACGAAGTCATCGCTCTCCACCAAGCATGTGCGGTCAGTCGTGCGCCGGGCCGTGCTGGATCAGCTGAAGCAAGAATACCCGGCTAAAAATTAAACACACACGCTCTATGCCTGACACCATCCACCTTTGGATCATCGAAGACCACAAGACCTACGGCGAGCGTCTGGCCCGCGCCTTGAACCGTCTCGAAGGCATCGACTGCACGCAGCGCTTCACGGCCTGCGAAGATGCCTTTGCCGCGCTCACCACAGAACCGCCGCCCCAGGTGCTGTTGCTCGATGTCGGTCTGCCTGGTGTGAGCGGTCTTGAAGGCATCGCACGTCTGCGCCAGCTTGCGCCCAATACCGCCATCGTGATCCTCACGGTGTTTGAAGAGGACGACAAAATCTTCCGCGCCATCTGCGCCGGTGCCGCCGGGTACCTCCTCAAAACCTCCAGCACCGAAGACATCGCCGCCGCCATTCGCAGCGCCGCTGCTGGCGGCTCCCCCATCAATCCCCACATCGCCCGCCGGGTATTGGAGATGTTCTCCAAGGCCAACGCGCCGCACAAGGACTACGGCCTCACCCCGCGTGAGCTGGACATCTTGAAGCTGCTCGTCAGCGGCAGCACCATCAAAGACGCCGCCGCCCAGCTCGGCATCGGCTATTACACCGCAGACGAGTACATCCGCAGCGTGTATGTGAAGCTGCAGGTGCGCAGCCGTGGCAGTGCGATTGCGAAGGCGGTGAAGGAAGGGCTGGTGTGAGGTTCGCAAATTACACGGTCTTCCGCGCATAGTATTGCGGGCGCGAGAAGGGATGGTAGGGAACCGCTGTGCGGGTCCCAGATTTCGGGTCTGTAACACCGCAGGCGATCAAAAAGGTGCGCCGTCCTCGCGGGTTTCGACAGCAATGGACGGAGGATTTTAGAAAGGGGGAACGCGGCGGGTGGCAGATCAAACTGGGACGAAGGATTCTAGGGACGCGCACAGCGCATCCCTACCACCCCCTTGCGGCGTGAGGGGATAATCGAGAATCACTTTGCTGCGTGCACTCGCCCAATAGCCACCCTACTTCAAATACGACCCCACCACTTCCTTCCAGATCACATACCCATTCACATTCATGTGCAGCTGATCCTCCACAAAGATGTCCGGCTTCGGTTTGCCATCGGCACCGAGCATGTACGGATACACATTGATGAACTGCAGCCTCTTGTCCGTCTTCGTGAATGCCTCCATGAGCCGGTTGGCCTCGATCATCTTGTCGATCATGCTCCAGCGCTTCGGATTGGGCGCGTTTGAAATGTAGCAGATGCGGCACTCCGGCAGCGCCGCGTGCACCTTGGCCACGAAGGCTTTGAAATCCTCAAACACCCGCTGCGGCGTCTTGCCCGCACTGATGTCATTGCCGCCCGCATAAAAAACGACCTGCCGGGGCTTGTATGGGATCACGGTCAGATGTGCGTAGTTGAACGAATCAAACACCTCGGAGCCGCCGAAGCCACGGTTCATCACCGGCAGCCCGGGGAAATCCTCTGCCAGCGTTTTCCATTTCACAATGCTGGAACTGCCGGTGAACACGATGGGATGCTCCGGCGGCGCCTTTTCCGCATCCTTCTTCGCAAAGGCCAGAATGTCCTTCTGCCAGCGGATGGCGGAGGTGACGACATCGTAACCGGCCTCGCTGAAGTGCAGTTGGTCCTCCACGAAAAGCTCAGGGCGGGGCTGGCCGTCCGCACCGAGCAGCAGGGTGAAGGTGTCGATGAAATCCACCCCCTGCTTCTTGCAGGAGGCCAGGATCAGCGCATTGGCCTTTTTCACCTGCTCCACCTCGCCCCAGCGCGAAGGCGAAGGCGGAATGGAGATGAAGGCGATGGCAGTCTTTGGCAGCGCCGCTTTCACCTTCGTCACAAACTCCTCAAACGAAGCCAGCACCTCCTCCGGCGTCCGCCCCGCATGCAGGTCATTGCCACCGGCGTTGAGGTAGATCTGCTTCGGCTTGTATTTGATGACACAGCGATCCGCGAAATACGCCACGTCACTGAGCTGCGAGCCGCCAAAGCCCCGGTTGAGCAGCGGCGTTTTTTTGAACCTCTCCGGCAGCGACTGCCAGCGGCGGATGTTGGAGGCCCCGACAAACACCGTCACATCCTTCGGCGGCGTTTTGGCGGCATCCTCAGCCTCAAAGGCCTGGATGGCTTTTTCAAAGCGGGCCGGGTCCGCCGGCTTGAGGGCATGGGCCCAGGGGGAGGCCAGCAGCAGAAAAAGGACGGTAAAATGGCGATAATTCATGGCGGCATGGCAAACGTTGTGCGTTGTGGGTCTCATGCAACCTTTGCTCACCAGCCTGAAACGCAAATTTGCCCGCAAGACCACGCCCGCCACCCCTGCTCGCGTGACCGCCGCAGCCTCCCCCCTCCCCGTTTCCTTTGAGATCAGTGGTGAGCCTCTGGCGCCCGGCGTCACCCTGCTGCGCGAAAGCACCCGGTTCGTGGTGCACTCCCGCCACGCCGTGGCCATGGACCTCTGCCTGTACGATCCCAAGGACGCCACCCGCGAGACCGCCCGGGTGCGCATGCAGCGCACCGAGTGCGATCTGTGGCATGCCACCGTACGCGGAGTCAAAGCTGGCACGCTCTACGGCTACCGCGCCCACGGGCCCTGGCTGCCCAAAAATGCGATGCGTTTCAATGCCAAGAAACTCATGCTCGACCCCTACGCCCGGGCCATCCACGGCAAGCCCGACGAGGCCGAGCACATGCGCACCCTGCCAGATCCACGCCACTCCAATGGCCGCACCGACAACGGAGCCGAGGCCCTGAAAAGCGTGGTGATCGACGAATCCTTCGACTGGACCGGCGACACCAAACCCCGCGTGTCCTGGCAGGACACCGTCATCTGCGAGCTGCACGTGAAGGGCTTCACCCAAACGCACCCGGATGTGCCGGCCAAGCTGCGTGGCACCTACGCCGGCCTCGCACACCCCGCCGTCACTTCCTACCTGCGCGATCTCGGCATCACCAGCGTGCAATTGCTGCCAGTGCATCAGCATCTGGACGACGGCTTTCTGCTGGGCCGGGATCTCACCAACTACTGGGGCTACAACACCATCGGCTTCTTCGCTCCGCACAACACCTATGCCTCCTCCGCTGATCCGCAGGAGCAGGTGCGCGAGTTCAAGGCCATGGTGAAGGCCATGCACGCCGCCGGCATCGAGGTCATTCTCGACGTCGTTTACAATCACACCGCTGAAGGCAACGAATACGGCCCGTCCTTGATGTTCCGTGGGCTGGATGATCACAGCTACTACCGGCACCATTTCGGTGAGAACGGCGCGGATTACGTCAACGTCACCGGCTGTGGCAACTCGGTCGACTCCGCCAGCCAGCCGGCCCTGCGCCTCATCCTGGACAGCCTGCGCTACTGGGTCACGGAAATGCATGTGGATGGCTTCCGCTTTGATCTGGCCGTGACCGTGGCCCGCGATGAAAAAGACGGGTTCAACCGTCAGTCTCCGTTCCTCAGCGCCATTGCGCAGGATCCCGTGCTCTCACGCGTCAAGCTCATCGCCGAAGCCTGGGACATCTCGCGCATGGACAGCTATCAGGTGGGCAATTTCCCCGAACCCTGGCGTGAGCTGAATGGAAAATACCGCGACACCGTGCGCAGCTGGTGGCGGGGTGATTCAGGCTGCACCGCCGAGTTCGCCAAGCGCTTCTGCGGCAGCCAGGACGTCTTCGGCTGGAACCAGCGCCCGCCCCTGGCCAGCATCAATTTTCTCACCTCGCACGACGGCTTCACGCTGCTGGATCTCGTGAGCTATGAGAACAAGCACAATGAAGCCAACAACGAGGACAATCGTGATGGCGACAGCAACAACCACAGCACCAACTGCGGCGTGGAAGGCCCCACCACCGATGCCGCCATTTTGCAAACTCGTGCACGGCTCCGCCGCGGCCTGATCGCCACGATGATGTGCTCCCTCGGCGTCCCCTTCCTCACCGCAGGCGATGAACGCGGCCGCACCCAGCGCGGCAACAACAACGCCTACTGCCAGGACAGCGACATCAGCTGGCTCGACTGGCACGACTGTGACGAAGAGATGCTCACCTTCACCCGCCAGATCACCGCTTTCCGCCGCACTCATGAAGTGTTTCGCCGCAGCAGCTATTTCGATGGCAAACTCAATCCCGCCACCGGCCTGCGCGACGTCCTCTGGATCGAAAGTGACGGCACCCTGCTGCACCATGAGGAATGGCACCAGGAGACCCGACGCTGCTTTGGTGCACTGATGGGCGCCATGAGTGATTCCTCCAGCCCGCTTCTGCTGCTTTTCAACAACAGCGCCGAGCCACAGCCTTTCATTCTCCCTGGTAACCGGGACATCCTCTGGTCCCTCGTTTTCGACACCGCATTGAGTCCCTCTTTCCCGTCCAAGCCATCCCCTGGATTGGCCGGTGCCGAAAAGTACCCCCTGCTAGGCCAGGGAATTGTGTGCCTGACCTTGGCCGCAGGAGACCGCGAGGCGCTGGAGCCGAAGATCTGAGCCCGGTCTCAAATGCCAGCGGAGGGGGGGATCATCTTGATCCCCTGGCTTGGATGAGATGGCGCGAATCCGTTGGGCTGTGCTCACACGTGAGGGATCGGGACGATCCCTCTCCTCCAGAGCAGGCGGAGGGGGATCATCCTGATCCCCCATCTGGAGCGCTTGAGATATGTAGCGTTTTCCAAAACGGATTTCCGAAAAGGATGCGTGGCGACACTCGGCGGAGGCTTGAGGACAAGCCTCCCTACCTCGCGCCAGCCCAGTGCAGGTAGGGCTGGCTGTCCCAGCCAGCCGCCGTCGGAGCCCATGATCTTCGAGCAAGAGACAACCCGCCAAACGGAAATGAGTTTTGCCAGCCGCCATAAACACCCCCGCCAAGCCCTCTGCCACGAAATGGTATCAAGTATCAGCGTGGTATCAGATCGGTATCATGATACCAATCCCAACCCCCGACGGGAAATACCAGAGGGGTTTGCCATGCAGCACCTCCCGCCACCTTTGGAAGCAGGATGACGCACAGGATGGCAAACCACCCTCCATGCAGCCCCTTGGCGTAGAGCCAGGCTCAGGCTCAAATGAGGATCATGAGCCTGATAGGCTCATGATCCTATAAGGATCACAGGATCACTCCCTATATATAAGGAGTGATCCTATGATCCTGAACCCAACGGAGAACTGAACCCAGCGGGGTCAGAAAAAACATCCCGCTGCTGCACTCCAGTTTATCGACCACGACAAGGACGGCGGACCTTTTTCATCGCCTGCGCCGTCACAGACCCGAAATCACGGACCCGGCACAGCGGTTCCCTACCAGCCCTGAGGTGCCGCGACACGCTGGGCGGGTAGGGATGCACTGTGCGCGTCCCTAGAATCCTTCGTCCCAACTCGCACTGCTAACTCACATCTCCGCCCCTTTCCAGCAGCGCCGCCTCCGTTCACGGGTTCAGGGCTCAAAACACCTTTTGAACCCATGGACCCTGAAACGAACCTGGCGGGGGCAGGATAACGCACCTGCTCCGCCGCCGCTCGTGGGATGGATGTGGCGACAGCCCGCCCGTATCTCAGCGCACGGCAAACACCTCAGCCTGCGAGCACCCTCAAAGTCGGGCGGTTTGGCGAAGGGCGCTTGGGGGCTTTTGAAAGCCGGGGACGCCAAACACACCCAACCTACGTTCCAGCCCCTCATCTTCTCCGACGAAGCCTCACCGCGCCTCCAACCCGCCTTCCACAGGCCTTTCCACCCCCGTCAATACAAAGACAGCCCAGCCCTTTCCAACGCCCCCACAGCCCTTAAAACAGGCCTTAAACCCCTGCTGGAGACCGGGGGAAAACCACCCGTCCGCCCCCGAATCCCCCCCTAAATATCCCGACCTCAAGTTTGCCGAATCGTTTTATGGTGTTTATAGTTTACTGGAATGCCTGCAATTCGCCTCGCCCTGCCCTCCCCCCTTCGTGCCTTGTTCGCACGCGGGGCCGGGTCGGCCATGGTCTCGGGCTTCCTGCTGGTGGCCCTGCTCACCATGGTCGGCAAGATCGTCGCCTTCGCCAAGGACGCCCTCGTCGCCGACAAGCTCGGCACCGCCAGCGAGCTGGACGCCTTCATGCTCGTCTTCGGCTTTTTCACCTTTGTCGCCTCAGTGCTCGGTGGTGGCATCCCCGAATCTTTCGTGCCCGCCTATGCCGAACTGCGCGAGCGCCGGGGCCTGCGCCGCGCCTATCGCCTCGGAATTCAGAGTGTCGCATCGCATTTCGCCGCCTTGCTGATCTGCGGCCTGCTGCTGGCCCGGGCAGCCCCCTGGGTGGTCGCCTGGACCACGAAAGGCTTCGATCCCGCCAAGCAGGCGCTCGCGGTGAAGCTGCTGCGCGGCCTCCTGCCCTTCCTGCTTTGCTTTGGCGTGGCCCAGCACCTCGGCGCGTGGCTGCGTGCCGGGAAAACCTTTCTGCTGGCGGCATCTGCGCCGATGCTCGTCCCCCTCGGCATCGTCATCGCGTTGCTGGTCGCTGGAAACCAGGTCAGTGCCTGGACACTCGTGTACGGCACCGTTGGAGGAGCGGTGGCGCATCTCTCGGTGCTGCTGGTGGCCATCATCCGCCGCCTTCCGCGCAGCTTCAGCTGGTGGCGCTGTTCGGTGCGCCATTGGGAGCCAGGACTGCGCGTGGTGCTGCGCAATGCCGTGCCATTCCTCATCGGCGGCGTCGCCTTTGGCAGTGCGATCGTGGTGGATCAAACCATGGCGGCTTGGCTCACCGCCGGTTCGGTGGCCGTGCTGGGGTATTCAGACAAAGTCTGCGCCATCGTGCTCGCCGTCACCGCCGGCCCCGCCTCGGATGTGCTCTTCCCGCATTTCGCCGAGCTCGTGGCGCAACGTGACTGGAAAGGCCTGCGCAGGCGGCTCTTCACCAGCGCCGGGATCATCGTCACTGCCGCACTGCCCATGACGCTGGTGCTGTGCTTTCTGGCACCCTGGATCGTCCGCACGCTGTTTGAGCGCGGTGCCTTCGGTCCGCAGGACACCCAGCGCGTGGCTGAAGTGCTGCGCTACGCGGCTTTCCAGATTCCCTTCTACATCCTCGGCACCGTGGCTGCACGAGTCGCCGTATCGCTGCAGGCCTCTCGCTACATGCTCACCATCGCGTTCAGCGCTCTCTTTCTCAATGCTTCGCTCAATTACCTTCTGATGCGTGATCTTGGAGCTGCGGGCATCGCGCTCTCCACCACCATTGTTCACTGCATCTGCGCCTTCGCCACCTGCGCCACCTGTCTCATCGTGATTCGCCGAAAGGAGGTCGCATGAACGCCGCACCCGCCGCTCCCATGCTGCCCGCCTTCATGAAGGCCGCCGAGAAACACCGCGAGCGGATGGTGCAGTTCCTCCTCCTTGCCGCACTCGCGCTGCTAGTGCCTACCATGACCAAATATCTGTCCTGGGCGGACAGTGTCGGCGTCCTTCCCTTCAAACCGCGCGACTACACCTTGCTCACCGTCGCCGGCGCGTGGATCATGGTCACGCTGAACAGGCCCAGCATCTGCCCGCCCGCTTTTCTCATGCTCATCGTGCCGCTGCTGCGCGTGCTTGACGCCGCATTCCTGCAGCGCTTCACCATCACGGCCCTGGGGGATCACAGCATCGTGGTGATGACCTTGATCTCCAATTTCCTCGTAACGTTCACCACCGTGCTGTGCCTTTCGGCAGAACCCTGGCGCCGCGTGGCCATGTGGGTCGGCGTGTGTGTCGCGCTGCTTTCCGCCGGTGGCGTCTATTACGAATGGCTGGGTTTCCGTTCCTTCACGCGCATCCCTGGCCGCATGGCGGGCTTCCCTGAGGATCCGAACGATCCGCCGATCATGATCTGCCTGATGCTGAGCGTCATCTTCACGCTGAATCCGCGCTTCTGGTGGAATGTGGTGCTCATTGCCCTCGTCTCGCCAGCCATCATGCTCACTCTCAGCCGCAGCGGCATGGCGGTGTTTTCCTGCCTGATGCTCTGCTACATTCTGGGCAATCTGCGCCAGCATTTCATGGGCATGCTGCTAATGATGGCCATCAGTGTTCCCCTGGCCATCGGCGGCGTGGCCGTTCTCGCCCAGACGTCCACCAAGGTCGGGATCGTCACCAACAAAGACACCGTTGACCGTCTCAAGGCCATCTACGAACTCGACTTCGAACGCATCAAATCTCCGGAGCGTGGCAAAGACCTGCAGGACGGCTGGGAGGCAGCCGGCAAGAAGCCGCTCTGGGGCCATGGCACCGGTGCGGGCACCAGCGTCTGGAAGCCGCACAATCAAATCGTCTCCCTCTGGATCGACATCGGCATCACCGGCCCGCTCCTGTTCATCAGCGGCCTCCTGCTGCTGACCTTCCGCTGTTTCACGTGTGGAATGCGCGGAGCCTATTGCCTCGTGCCGCTCTGGTTGTTCATTCCGTGCAGCCAGATCCTCGTTGAATCACCGCACTACTGGTTCGCCGCCGCCGTCTGCAGCAATCTGGTTTACACCGGGCGCTTCCGCCTCGTCATTAAAGCCCCCGCGAAATCGCAGGCAACTCCCCATTCCCCTTTGCCACAGTCATGAAGATCGCCTTCATCATTCGCGATCTCGGTCACGGTGGCGCCCAGCGCCAGCTCGTGCTGCTGGCCAGCGGCCTCGTGCGGAATGGCCACGAAGTCAGCGTGCTGCATTTTTACGACGGTGCCTTTCGTGCCGAACTCGAAGCCGGCGCAGTGCGGACGATCTGCATCGGCAAAAAGAGCCGTTGGGATCTCGCCGGCTTTTTCATCCGTCTCATTCAGGCGGCGCGCAGCGTCCGCCCCGAGGTCCTCCATGGTTACCTCGCCGAATCAAATCTCATGGCGCTGTTCCTGAAGCCCTTCTGCGGCTTCCCGCGCATCGTCTGGGGCGTGCGTGATTCACAGTCAGACGCGCATCTCTGGGGCATGCTCAGCAAGGCCAGCTTCCGCCTGAACTGCCTCCTCGCCCGCTGCGCCGACACCATCATCTGCAACTCGCAGGCCGGACGCGACTACTACGCAGCCCGTGGTTATCCGCTCCGGAAGATGCACGTCATTCCCAACGGCATCGACACCGAACGCTTCAAGCCACAGCCGCGCACTCCAAACGAAGTCCTCACCTTCGGTCTCGTCGGCCGCATGAACCCGATGAAGGACCACGCCACCTTCCTCGCTGCGGCAGCGCTCGATCCGCATGCGAAGTTCATCATCGTCGGCTCGGGTGATGCCGCCTACGAGCAGCAGATGCGTGACCTCTCAGGCAGACTCGGAATCGCCGACCGCGTGACCTGGCTGCCCGCGCAGAACGACATGCCCTCTGTCTATGCCAAGTTTGACTGCCTCGTGAACTCCAGCGCCTTTGGCGAAGGCTTCTCCAATGTCATTGGCGAGGCGATGGCCTGCGGCGTGCCCTGCATCGCCAGCAACGTGGGCGACAGCGCCTGGATCATCGGCGACAAGGCGCAGGTCTTCCCAGTCGGCGATCACACCGCACTCGCCCAGTGCATGCTCGCCTTCCAGCCGCACAATCCACGTCAGCGCATCGTGGATGAATTCAGCGTGGCCAAACTCATCGAGCGCACCAGCCGCCTGCTCTCCAAAAAGGTGCTCTGGATCACCACCGGTCTCGGCAGCGGCGGTGCGGAGATGATGCTCGTGCAGCTCATTCGTGGACTGCCGCAGTTTCAGCACGTCGTCATCTCCCTCACCGCAGGCGGCAAACACGCCACCGCCCTGCGCGAGGCTGGCATCGAGGTTCACAGTCTCGACATGCCCGCCGGCAAACCCACGCTGAGCTCCCTGTGGCGCTTGTTCAAAGTGGTCCGGCAGACCAAAGCGGATGTCATGATGGGCTGGATGTACCATGGCTGTTTCGCCGCCGTGCTCGCACGTTTCATGCGTTTCAAAAGCATGCCCATCATCTGGAATGTGCGCCAGAGCCTCTACGATCTGAAACACGAAAAGCGCGGCTCCGCACTCGTCATCCGTGCTCTCGCCAAACTGTCCTGGCTGCCGCAGCGCATCACCTACAACACGCAGACAGGTGCCCGGCAGCATGAAGCCATCGGCTTCCGCGCCAGCAAGACGCAGCTCATTCCAAACGGCTTTGATCTCGCCAAATGGCAGCCCGGCAAACCTGTCGCCGGCCGCATCGGACGCTTTGGCCGCAATGCCCCCATGAAGGACTACGCCACCTTCATCGCCGCTGCGAAGCTCATCACGGAGAATCGCCCCGCTGCCCAGTTCATCATTGTGGGTGCAGGCACCGAAGAACTCGAAGTTCCCTCCAACATTCAGCTCCTTGGTGAGCGCCACGATCTGCCCGAACTCACCGCCTCTCTTCACATCGCCGTGTCATCCTCTGCCTTTGGCGAAGGCTTTCCCAACGTCGTCGGCGAAGCCATGGCCTGCGCCGTTCCTGTCGTGGCTACCGACATCGGCGACACTCGCTGGGTCACGGGTGAGACCGGCCACCTGGTGCCGCCACGCGATCCCGCAGCGCTTGCCAATGCCTGCATCGAACTGCTCGACGCCGGTGTCACTCAAGACCTCACCGCTCGCGCACGCATTGAGCAGCAGTTCTCCATCGAGAGCGTCCTGCAAAAATTCGCCGCCTTGCTCAATTCATCTCACGAATCCGCCGCAGCTCCCGTAGCCCCGCTGCCGCATCCCCTCGCCACTCCCCTTCCCCATCCCTGACTCATGTGCGGCATCGCTGGCTTCTTCAATCCTCCCACGTCCTGCCCATCCCACGAGATGAACGCCATCGTCACCGCGATGACGGACGCCATCATCCTGCGCGGCCCTGATGATGCCGGTGCCTGGGTCGATTCAGCCAGCGGCATCGCTCTGGGCCATCGCCGTCTTTCCATTCTCGACCTTTCCCCCCTCGGTCATCAACCGATGAACAGCGCCGATGGCCGCTTCGTCATCGTCTTCAATGGCGAAATCTACAACTTCCAGGATCTGCGCGCCGAACTCGAACCCCTCGGCCACACCTGGCGCGGCCACTCCGACACCGAGATCATGCTGGCCGCCTTTCGCCAGTGGGGCGTCGTCGAAGCCACCCGGCGCTTCAACGGCATGTTTGCCTTTGCCGTGTGGGACAAGCAGGAGCGCATGCTGCATCTCGCCCGTGACCGCATGGGCGAAAAGCCGCTCTACTACGGGTGGATCGGTGAAACGTTCGTGTTCGCCTCCGAATTGAAAGCGATTCAGCGCTTCCCCGGCTTCAATGCCGCCGTGGATCGCGAAGCCCTCACCGCCCTGCTTCGTTTCAATTACATTCCCGATCCGCTCTGCATCTACCAGGGGTTCAAAAAGTTGCCACCCGCTGCGATGCTGAGCTTCAAAGCTCCCTCCGAACGCCCGCAGCCCGGCTATTACTGGAGCCTGCCGCATGTGGTTGAGCGCGGCCTCGATAATCCCTTCAAGGGCACCGAAGCCGAAGCCATCGACACCTTCGAGTCCATGCTCAAGAAGGCCGTGGGCATGCGCATGATCTCCGATGTGCCCCTCGGTGCCTTCCTCAGCGGCGGCATCGATTCCTCCCTCATCGTGGCGATGATGCAGAAGCAAAGCGCCCGCCCCGTGCGCACTTTTACCATCGGTTTCCACGAGAAGCAGTACAACGAAGCGGAGATCGCCAAGAGCGTGGCCAAGCATCTCGGCACGGAGCACACCGAAATGTACGTCACCGGTGAGGACGCACTGAATGTCATCCCGCAACTGCCTGCGCTCTACGATGAACCCTTTGCCGACTACTCGCAGATTCCCACCCATCTCGTCTGCAAGATGGCGAAAAAACACGTGACCGTCGCCCTCAGCGGCGATGCCGGCGATGAACTCTTCGGCGGTTACGAACGCTATGCCATGGGCCGCAGCCTCCACAACAAATTCGCCTGGATGCCGCCCGTCATGAAGAAGGCAGCTGCAGCCGCGCTCACCGTCATGCCAGCGGGCGTGATGAACAGCGTCGGTGCGAAGTTCCTGCCCAAGAGCAAACGCCACATTCCCGTCGGCGACAAACTGCACAAGCTTGCAGAAGTAGTCGCTGCTCCCGGCATGGAGACGCTCTATCTCAACCTCATGTCCTACTGGAAGAAACCGACGGACATCGTCATCGACGGCAAAGATCCCGTCACCGCGATCACCAACACCAAGGCTTGGCCGCGTGTCAGCGATTTCACCCATCGCATGATGTATCTCGACATGGAGACCTACCTGCCCGGCGACATCCTCACCAAAGTGGACCGCGCCGCCATGGGTGTCAGTCTCGAAGGCCGCATTCCTTTGCTCGACACCAATCTCATCGAGTTCGCCTGGACCATCCCGTACTCCATGAAAGTGCGCGACGGCAAAGGCAAATGGCTCATGCGCGAAACACTCTACCGCCACGTGCCCAAGGCGATGATCGACCGCCCCAAGCAAGGCTTTGGCATCCCCCTGGAAATCTGGCTGCGCGGCCCCTTGCGTGAATGGGCCGAGGATCTGCTGAGCGAATCACGCCTCAAACGCGAAGGCTTCTTCCACCCCGCCCCCATCCGCGAAAAATGGCAGGAACATCTCAGCGGTACGCGGAACTGGCATTTCTACCTCTGGGACATCCTCATGTTCCAGGCATGGCTGCAGGCGCAGCGGGCGTAAATTTGGACTGCGGTCGCGCAGCGAGGAACGAGCGCAGCTACCGCTTTCGACGGGCTGAATGACTCACGCGCGCCACAGCCCCTTCGAATGCGGGAGCCGGTGATTCCTCGCAAGCCGGTCAGCACACGCACGCCACGAGACGTTCGAAAGCGGCAGCTCCACCCTTTCAGGGTTGCGCAACCGCACTCCAAATTCGCCTCACGTAAAGCGCCGCATCTTATCCCGCACCCACCGCATCGACGGCCGCTCGATGCAGACCGAGATCACCCACGCCAGCGCCACCATCGCCGCCACCGTCACGCCCAGGCGAAGCCACGCCGAATCCGTCACAGCCCCTAGCGCGTTCAAGAGCACCAGCCCGATGTTCTGATGAATGAGATAGAGCGGATAAGAAATCGCCCCCAGAAACACCAGCGGCTTCGCATTGAGGAAAGGCAGCCATCCCGTCGTGGCCAGATGCAGCAGCAGACCAAAGCCCAGCACGAACGCGAAATGCATGGGAAAAGCCGCCTTCCACCACGCCAGCGCCGCGCAGGCCACCAGCACCAGCGTATGCCCAATGCTCCATGCACGCCGACGGTGCGCATCGTATAAAATCATGCCCACACCAAACAGGTGGATGTAGTCGAGACTGCTCACCGCCTTGATTTTTCCCGTCAGTCGATAAACCAGCGACTCCGGCTGCCCGTAAGTGAGAACCCCATGCGCCGCAGCCGCAGCCCCGAGCCACAGCAGCAGCACTGGCACCGTCAGCTTCTTGAAGGCCCCCAGCCGATGCAGCATGAGCATGGCGATGTAAAACAGCAGCTCAAACTCCAGCGACCAGTACGCACCATCAATCATCTGGGCTCGCACGAAACGTGGCAGCAGGGTGATGTTCCAAAGCGCATCGCGTTGGGTGACCTCCATCCCCGGCAAACCATAGTTGGCAGTAACAATCAGTGTGATCAGCGCGCAGGCCCAGAACGTCGGATACAAACGTGAAAAGCGCCCCACCGCAAAGTGCATCGCGGACCTCGCACGATCCAGCGTCATGAAGATGACAAAACCGCTGATCATGAAAAACAGATCCACCCCGGTTCCCCCATAGGGAAACTCGAAAGGCGGATCATAGAGGTGAAACGTCCAGTTCTTCGCGATGCCGCTGGTGAAATGAAACAAGACGACCGCCATCGCTGCGATGCCTCGCAGGGCATCCAGTTCAGCGATTCGCAGCGTGGGGTTGATCGACTTCATGGCAGGGCGGCAGGCAGTTTAAGAACAGGGGTGAGTTCACGAGCCAGCACGACATAGCCCGCCTTGGAAAGATGCAGATGATCCTCCTGATAGAGCTGCAGTCGCTGATTGCCGTCCGCCTCAAGAAAACCAGCCGAGAGATCGAAGAACTCCACCTTCTTCTGGCCATCGAGTCGCTTGAGACCTGCATTGATCTCACCAATCCAGGGTCGGATCGGCGACGCCGCTTCATACACCGGCAGTAGTCCGAGCAGCACGATTCGCGTCGTCGGATGCCTCGTGTGAATGCGCTCCACAATCGCTTCAATGCCACGTGTGGTATCGGCAGCACTGAAGTGACGCCAGAAGTTGTTGATGCCGATCATGAGCACCACCGTCTCCGGCGACGGCCCTTCCAGAATGCCATGCTCAATGCGCCAGAGCACATGCTGCGGCCCTTCGCCCCCCATGCCAAAGTTCAGCGCCTGAGCGGGAGCGATGCGCATCTGCCAGATCTCCTTGTCCCAGCTCTCCGTGAGCGAGTCCCCAATGAAAATGATTTTGGCCTGCGACTGCTTCATCGTCTCAGCCTGCTGCTTCACCGTGCTCGCCCAAAACTCCGTGTCATCGCGCATCGCAGGTTCCCACGCCACCTCCGCTGCATTCACCCCCAGGGCGGCAAGGCAGAACAGACCGAGAAGATGTCGGAACAATGACATGGAAGCCGAAAAGCTAAGCGCCTGCGCTCAGGAGATCAAGCCGCGTGGCAAAACTACCGCAAAGCATGAACAAAGCACAGTCCGCCTCAGCGCCGTATTGTAGTCCCGGCTTTAGCCGGAATCTGACTATCATACCCGGACCGCCTGAAGGCGGGACTACAGTACAGCCTTGGGCAACACCACCACCTTCTGCTCATACTCCCTCACAATGGCCCCAAAACACGCATCCTGGCCAAACCTCGACTCCGCAATCTGCCGATGATTCGAAACCCTCCCCAGCTCGCGATCCTTCGCCCATTGCACGATCACCTCCGCAAATCCATCCACGTCTTCCTTGCCCGCCGACCAGCAATGCGACAGCCCCATCTCTGTGAAGTCGTTGTTTCCCGGCACCCGGCTCAAGATCACCGGCAGGTCACACGCCAGCGCCTCCAACACCGCAAAGGACAGCCCTTCGTAGCGTGAAGTCAGGATCATCCCATCCAGCGCCTGATAAAACGACAAGGGCTCAGACAGGTAGGTCTGGCGCACAATACGCGAACGAATGCCCAGTTGATCCGCAAGAGCCGCACACTCCTCGGAGAGTTCGCCATCGCCGAGATGATACAGCCACAGGTCAGGCCTGTTTTGGCAGGCTTTGGCAAACGCGTGATACAGCGTCAGCGGGTCCTTTTGAAACGCCAGTCGCCCCACCGATCCCAGCAGGATCGCATCTGCCGGAACCCCCAACGCAGCACGAATCTCCTGCCGCTTCGCTGCATCCGCCGGCCGAAAGTGCAGACAGTCCACCGGATTCGCGATCAAACGCAGCCGCGCCTGCGGAATCTTCAAGGAGTTCCGCGCAAACGCCCGCTCTCCCTCAGACAGGTTGATCGTCGTGCCCACGCGTCCCAGCACCGTCTCGACTGCATTGAACACCCGGGACTTCATCCCGCCCTTGCCCGACAGACCGTAGTAAGCATGCGGCGTGTAGAAAACCGGCTGTCGCACACCGAGCCAGACCAGCGCACGCGCCAGTGCGCCCGCCTTGGAACTGTGCGCATGGATCACCTCCGGCCGCGCCTCCATCACCAGCCTGCGCAGCTTCATCAATGCCGCCACATCGCCAGAGCCGGGAGCATTGCTCACCGCAAGATTCACCGTCTTGCCACCCGCAGCAGAAACCTTGGCCACCAGTTGCGTCAGCCGGTCCGAACCCCGCACATCCGAATAGGCCAGATGGATGCGATGACCGCGCTCGAGCAAAAACGACGCCAGGGCCTCGACGTGCCGGAACACGCCATCAACTCCAGGCTCGGTGACTAGAAGGATTTGCATCAAAGGCGGCCAATTTAGCACCATTCAGCGCAGGCACGAAAGCAAGGATGCAGTCTGCAGCGAAATTGCCGCGTCAGTCTTGCTCTTCCGCCTCGGCCTTGCCGCCAAGGATGATGCCTCGCTTCGTCGTTGAGACGAAATCGGTGAAGGCCGCCGCCTCGGGCGTGAGCACTCCAGCTCGGAGTTCCTCCACCGCCTGGGCGTTGTTCAAGCCACTCCGATAAACTTTGCGAAACGCCTCACGCAGCGAGCGCATCTGCTCACGGGAAAAACCTGCGCGCTGAAGCCCAACAATGTTCAAGCCCCGCGCACGGGCCGGATTGCCATCCGCAGTACAGTAAGGGGGAATGTCCTGTACCACTTTGGCGCAGCCGCCAATGATCGAGCGTGTGCCGATGCGGCAAAACTGATGCACCGCCGTCAGACCACCGATGATGACGTGGTCTTCGACGACCACATGCCCGGCGAGCGTGCCGTTGTTGGAGAAGATGACGTGATTCCCCACGATGCAGTCATGTGCGATGTGGACGTAGGAGAGAAAGTTGTTGTTGCTGCCGATCACCGTCTTGTCCCCAGCAGACGTGGCACGGTGCACGGAGCAAAACTCACGGAAGGTGTTGTTGTCACCCACTTCCAGCCAGGTCGGCTCGGCGCTGTATTTCAAATCCTGCGTCTGCTGGCCGATGGAGCCATAGGCGAAGAATTTGTTGTTCTTCCCGATCTTCGATGGCCCCATCACCGTCACATGGTGCTGAAGCCAGCATCCATCTCCGAGCTCCACGTCCGCGCCGATGATGCAATACGGACCGATGTGGACTCCCACACCGATCTTGGCTGTCGGATCAATGATGGCGGTCGGGTGGATCGAGGCGGGCATGCGAAAACAATCTAACTTTTAGCGATCCACCACACTAAACATCAGTTCGGCCTCGGAGACGACCACTCCATTGACGCTGCAACGGCCAATGCCGCTGGCGATGCTGCGCTTGGTCTTGAGGATTTCTGTTTCGATCACGAGCGTGTCACCAGGAAGCACTGGCCTGCGCCATTTCACATTATTGGCGCTCATGAAGTAGCCGATCTTGCCCTGATTGCCAGGCATGCGCAGCAGCACGATGCTGGCCACCTGCGCCATCGCTTCGAGCTGCAGCACTCCGGGCATGATCGGATGGCCGGGGAAGTGCCCTTGGAAATACGGCTCGTTGATCGTGACATTTTTGATGCCCGTGCACTTCGATTCGCCTTCGAACCCGATGATGCGGTCCACCAGCAGGAAAGGATAGCGGTGCGGCAGGATGTTCATCACCTCGTTGATGTCGAGGACGGCCTCGCCACCCGGGATGTGCACCGGCGCCGGCACCATGCTGCGCATCTGGTTGTACTGCGCCACGATGGCGCGGGCCAGCTCCGTGTTCGGTCCGTGCCCCGGACGCACGGCAATAACGTGGCCCTGGATGCGTTTGCCGGAGAGCATCAGATCCCCCACGATGTCGAGAATCTTATGCCGGACGAACTCGTCTGCAAAACGCAGCGGCTGCTTCGAGAGCAGCGTGTCCCCACGAATGACGACGGCGGCTTCGAGCGTGCCGCCTTTGATCAGTCCCTTCTCCATCAGCGGGGCGATGTCCTCGTAGTACACAAAGGTGCGCGCTGCCGCGATTTCCTTCTCGTAGGTCTCAGGATTGATCTCGGTGCTGAAGTATTGTGTGAAGCGTCCGCCTGGACCGACGTTGGTGCAGGAAATGCGGAACTTCTTATCAGGAACGATGGTCAGGATCGTGCCATCACGGGTTTCCTGGTAGATCGGCTCACGCACTTCAAAAACTTTGCGCGCTTCCTTTTGCTCCTGCAGTCCGGCGGACTTGATCAGTTCCACAAAGGGCATCGAGCTGCCATCAGCGATGGGCGGCTCGTTGGCATCCATCTCGATGATCGCATTGTCCACGCCCATGCCCGCCAGCGCGGAGATCACGTGCTCGACCGTATGAACATTGACACCGCCTTCGGCGATGGTGGTGGCACGCTCCACCTTCTGGACTTTCTCGACCAGCGCCGGAATGAAAGGTTTGTCCTCCAGATCGATGCGGCGAAATTTGAAACCAAAGTTCTCCGGCGCAGGCTGCAGGGTGAGGGTGACTTGTTCGCCGGTATGCAGCGAGGTGCCCGTCATCGAGACGGACTTGGCGAGTGTATGCTGACGGTCTGAGGCGGCCATAGGCTGGGAGCGCGTTCGTTAGCGTCTTGCCCGGTTGGGGTCAAAGGGAAATGCAGAGCTTGCACCTCCCCTTTCTGGGCTAATCCCGATACCCGCCTCTACTTCTTCCCGATGCACCACAGGGGCCGGCAGCCTCTGAAGACAAGCTGGCCGTCGCTTGACCAAAGCTCTTCCCCGGCAGCGTGTCACTCCTTCGAGGGCTTGGCTTCGATTTGTTGAATCACCGCGTCCAGCCACCAGCGGGTGCGTTCTTCGGCTTTTTCGCGTGCCTGTTTGAGGTTGGGGAGAATGCCCCTGCCCTGGCTGCGCAAACGGCGCGCGGCAGTTTCAGTGGCATCCAGATCGTCACCGCCGAGTTTTTGAATGAGAGCATTCAGTTCGGCGATGGCCGCGGCTTCAATGCTGATCTTGAGTTTTGCGCTGGCTTTGGCCGGAGTGAGATCGGCGTTGTAAGCCATGACTTCGAGCACATGCTCGCCTGGCTGCAGTCCAGTGACAACTCGCTCTTTTTGATCGGTGGCCTGCGCCCAGTCCCCACCGTCGATGCGCCAGGCATGCCATGCCGCAGATCCAAAGGCGAGGCGTGCCGCATCGGCGCGCACTTCCTTCAAAGTGGCCACGGTTTGTGGCAACGGCAGACGGGCGCGAATAGCCAGATATTGGGTGTCATCCGCAGCGGATGACATACGCAGAAACGCGTTTCCATCCAGGTCAGTGCGCACTTCGAAAAGCTGAGCACTTTCCAGCGGAGGGAAAGCTTCGTCCGGCTGAAAAACAGGTGCGGTGCGGCCGTGAATGAATTTCCAAAACCGCCCCTGCGAATCATTGAGCCAGCAGACACCATGCCGGTCATTGGCCACAGTGACAACCTGCGTCACCGGGCAGCCAGCCGGTGGAGTGCGGTCTGCAAAGCGAAAAGCGTCCTCCTCTTCTTGAGCCTCAGCATCATCGCGCTGCCATTTCCCTTCAGGGGAGAGCCTCCATCGATAGCCATGAATCCCCACGGTAAGCCGCTGCTGAGCATCAAAAGCCGGCGAGCCCGTGACTCGGGCGTCAGACCCGGCGATGTCTGCCACTTTCCATTCACTCCAATGAGTCCCGTCAAAGTAGTGCAGCTTTCCGCTGTCTCGGAGAAAACCGATGCGCATGGGTGTTCCCGCAGAGGAAACAGGAGCCACGCTCGGATGATCACGCCACATCAGTTTGCTGCCAGGGTGCATCCGCGCAGTCAGGGCCGACCGCAGGCTGTCAAAGACAGACCATTTCCCCGTTTTGAAATCACACACCGCGGCCGCAGGTTCAGCCTCGTCTTCTTCCCCTTCATAGATCGAAATGAGCCAGCCCTGATCATGATCATCCGCAAGAAATCCAAAAGACTGCATGGCAGCCAGTTGTTCCGGTACCTTGATCACCTCCCAGCGCCCCTTGTCCCAGCACTGAAAAGTGTCGTCTGACATGCGCCCCCAGACACGTCCGCCTGCATCTTCCAGCAGCAGTGACTTAGTCTCCAGTATCTCCGCCCGCAGCGCCTCGGGCTCGGTTGGCGGCGTGTTCAGCGGCAGCAGCCTCGTCTGCGCAGTGGCGCGGTCCAGCACGACAAAATGGTCATCGCCCTGCCGGGCCAGTTCCATGGGGTCGCGCAGATCAAGACCGTTGCGCCAGTCCATGTGCCGCACCGTTCTTTTTGGACCGGCAGAAACGAAGGCAAGCCCCTCATCAACACAAGTCCAGAAGCCCGCCTTGGCAGGCAGCACCGGCCGGTCAAACCACCTGAAGCTAGGCTCAGCCTCCAGCTTCCACGTCAGCGGCTCCAGCTTGAGGCCGTTCACCTGGGAAAGGGCGGTGGTGCGTTGATTGGGGTCGTAGAACTTCTCGGTGAAGTTGTAAAAGGCGGATTCGAAGGTCTCCGCCCTCCGCAACTCAGACGTGGTTGGCCGCGGCGTGGTGATCATGAACCATTCATCCTCCAACTCAAAGATGCGCTCGATGTATTTGGTCTCATCGGTCGCTTCTTTGAAGCTGCTCAGCGGATGCTTCTGATCATTCAGACAGAACCAGCCCACACCCGCCACGGCAACCACCAGCTGGTTGTCCTTCCAGGGAGCGACAAGAGAAATCGGCTGTTCCGGCGGGACGTCCGCAATCTTCTGCGAGGTGATGTTCCGGCCGCTAAGCTTCCACAATCCCCGCAGCCGCCATTCGTACTTGATGGGCTCCATCATAGCGCACCAGAGCCAGAGTATCCCGCGCTGATCCTGCGCTGCGTAAATCTGTACGAAACTGGTGGGCACGGAGCCGTCGTCATTATTTTGCGGCGTGATGAAAGCGGCCTCCGGCAGCGTGATGTGCTCAGGCTTCGCCCCCTTCCTGGCAATGTAGAACAGCTCGCGGCCTGCGTCAGTGACGATCATGCCCCCATCTGCCAGTGCCATCAGCTTAGGCCGTGCCAGCTTCGAAGGCACCCGGGCCAGAAGCTCATCCACTTCGGGCGTGTGGCGGCTGAGCAGATGATGAGGGGCATCCTCGTCGCTCCCGTCATACCATAGGCAGGCGATGCTGCCGTCAGTAAGCCGCACAAGCTGCGAGGCACACAGCTTGGGTGGCAGACCGTTGGGCGTGACCACCGACCAATGTCCGTCTTTAAACAGTCCCAAACGCGTGCCTTGACCGCGAAAGATGGCCCAGACCCGATTCTCCCCGTCTGAAGCGATGGCTATGATCGGCTCATGGCCTTTGTTCCCCGATAAACCTCCCGTGGAAACGCCTTCCACGCCGATGGGAACGGCACGCGCTGCCAGCGCAAAGACTGGCCCGCTCAGCAGGAGAAAGAAGCATAACAAGCCAGTGAAGACACAACCCATACCTTCACCACGAATAATGCACAGTGTAAGTGATGATCTTCTCCTCGCCCACCTTGAGCGGGATGCGGAACTCGATCGTCTGCGCATCGGTTTTGAGATGCGTGTTGCTGGGGTCGCGGATTTCCCAGTTCGTCCAGCGGTAGAGATGTTCGACCACGCGAATTTCAACGGCTTCATCCTGCTTGCGGTTGCGGACTTTGATCTCGAACGTTTCATCGACCCAGTGATTGTTGTTGTCGCTTTTGAAGTTGGTGCGCTTGCGCTCACCGACGAGATCAAATGCGTTGCCGGTGTAAAGTCGCAGCGTCTCATCACGGGCCGTATGGTCGATCATGTCTTCACCCACGAACTGCAGCCTCCCATCGCTGTCCTGCCGGTAAAACCGCACTTTTCCCTTCGGCAACGGCAGCCCGAGGTGGTTGGCATTTTCATTTTTGATCTCGCGCATGACCCACACCTTAGGATTGCTCTGCGTGCCGTAGCTTTCGTCATTGCGGATGTTCTCCATGCGCGAGCCGCGGTAACGGTTCTGATCCATCTGCACGCCGTCATAGATGTAAAGACGCTGCGATTTCACGCCGGCGGCGCGCACGAACTCGATCTGTTTCGTCTCCCGGTCATGCAGGGTGGAAGGCAGTGGCAGGGAGTAGAGATGAAATTCGTCGAAGGCTTTCTCCGTAACCTGCGGCCTGGAGTTTGCGAAAGCCGCCATCTCAGCCCCGTCGTTCATTCCATAGTTCCTGCTTCCCTCCGCCTGCAGCTTCGCCACATCCCCGGCGATCAGTTGAAGCCTGGCATCCTTGAAAGTTTTGCCGCTTTGGTTGTCGATGGTAACCCATCCAATGACATCCACCTGGTCTCCCTTCTCTGGAGAGACGACATTGTAGTCCGCCTCCCAGCTCATGCCGCCGGTGAGGTAACAGAGTTCGGCTTCAAGTTTGGCGGCTTGATCAGCATGAATACGCCAGTCGAGCGTGGGCTTGAGAATGGTGTCATCTGCGAGTGTGGGAAAGCGTGGCTCGCCAGGCAGGGAGAACTGGAGCTTTCCCTCAACCTCGATGACGGGCTGTGCGGTGCCCTGGGCCATGACCATCTGGCTCTGGTAATATTGATTGCCATAGCGTCGCATGGCATTTTGATCATGCGGGACATAGCCGCTGCGGATGACCTTTCCCTTCACAATGCGGTCAGGTTTGTTTGGCTCGCGCACGAAGAATTCGATCTCTTTGCCTTCATTGAGACTGAGGAGCAAACCAGAGGAGATGGGATCGGCGCGATAGTTCTGCTCAAGGAGATTGAGCTTCACGCCAGTCTTCGGATCACGCAGGATGACGGAATCTGGTTCCAGGTGCGCGGTCGTGTCAGCAAATCGCACCTGATTAACCCCCTGCTGCAAATCGAGCGGCACCACATCACGCACGACACCAAAATTTTGATTGTAGATGGTCAGCGATGTTTCCGCGCCAGCGTGGCCAGCCATTGTGACGAGGATGAAACCCAACAAGTGTTTTTTCATGGTAGATGGCGATCATAGAAACGCCTCCTAGCCCATGTCAATCATAAGCCTCACGATCACCACCGCACGCCTCTACTTCCGTCCAATGCACCACAGGTGCTTGTAGCCCCGGATGAAAAGCTGACCGTCGCTCACGGCGATGGAACCGATAAATTTCTCACCGAGGGAATTCGTCGCGAGCAGCTCAAATTTCGGGCTGGCCTTGAAGACGAAACAATCGCCGATTTGATTCGCCGCGTAGCATTTCCCATCCGCGCTCAGCACCAGCGAAGACCAGTTGTTCCCCTTGAGACGCTCCTGAAACACCATCGCCCCCGTCTTGAGGTCCCGGCATTCGGCGATCCCGCCATCAGTCAGGATGTAGTGGTAGCCGTCATGCACCACCCCGCTGCCAATACGCTGGCTGACCTTCGGCAGCTGCCAGACACGATTTTTCTCCGTCACATCCCCATCGCCACCGGTCTTCACCGCCAGCGCAGCCCCATAGTAGCCACTCATCGCAATCATCACCCCATCGGCAAACAACGGTGAATTATAGACGAGGTCAGTGAGTCCGCCCGAGGTCCACAGCTCTTTGCCCGTCTGCGGATCAAACGCACAGGCACGCCGTGGGTAGCACATCAGCAGTTCATTGCGTGCCCCAGTTTTGCGCAGCAGCGGATCACACCACGATCCCAGCCACTTCTTGTCCGCACCTTCGCCGGAAGCACCACCCGGCTCCTTGTGCTCCCAGATCGTTTTGCCGGTCTTTTTGTCAAAGCAGTACAGCACTGTATTCTCTCCAGGCCCGAAGTTCAGAAACACGCGATCCCCCGCGAGCACCGGCGAAGTTCCATTGCCCCAGATGTGGTGCTGCTTGCCCAGGTCCGTGCGCTTCCACACTTCCTTCCCGTTCATGTCATAGCAAAACACGCCCGCCGAAGCAAAGAACACGATCACGCGCTCACCATCCGTCGCCGGTGAGGCCGCGCAGTATGGATTCGTGGCATGCGTCAGTTCCGGCTCCCGGTACGTCGTGCCTGCTTCCCACAGTTTTTTGCCCGTCTTTTTATCAAAGCACAGCAGCAGCCGCTTCCCTTCCTTCTCAATGGCCTGCGTCACCAGCACCTTCTCACCCCACACCACCGGCGTCGAATTCCCCCGGTCCGGCAGTTCCACCTTCCACACCACATTCTCTGTCTGATTCCACTTTTCCGGCAGCTTCGACTCCGCACAGGTGCCGTCCCCGTTCACCCCGCGCCACATCGGCCAGTTCTCAGCATGCAAGGAGATGAGCGAGCCAAGGGCAAAGACCAGCGGGAGTGTGCGTTTCATGGTGGTTAGGAAGGTTGGCAGGCATGAAAACGTCGATCAAGCAGGATTCACGTCATTCTGGGCGCATGATCAAAAGCATGACCCCCATGGCATAAAAAAGAAAGCACCACCTGCTGGTGGTGCTTTCCCATGATCGAATCGCCCTGTCTCTTGGATCAGTCTTCCCCACCCGCAGCAAGCTGCGCGATGACGTTGATGTCTTCGAGCGTCGTCGTGTCGCCCTTGATCAGTTCGCCGGCGGCGATCTGCTTCAGGAGGCGGCGCATGATTTTGCCGGAGCGTGTCTTCGGCAGTGCCGCTGCAAAGCGAACCTCATCCGGTGTCGCCACAGGGCCGATGACCTTGCGGACGTGCTTCTTCAGCTCTTCGCCAAGTTCACGGCTGGACTTGATGCCTTCCTTCACGGTCACAAAGCACACGACGCCCTGACCCTTCATCTCATCAGGGCGGCCCACCACAGCGGCTTCCGCAACAGACGGATGGGAAACGAGGGCGCTTTCCACCTCAGCGGTGCCGAGGCGGTGACCGGCGACGTTGAGCACGTCGTCGATGCGGCCGATGATCCAGAAGTTGCCCTGCTTGTCTCGGCGGGCTCCGTCGCCAGCAAAGTACCAGCCTTTAAACTCGCTCCAGTAGGCTTCTTGATAGCGCGCTTTGTCGCCCCAGATGCCGCGCAGCATGGAAGGCCATGGCTTGCGGATGACCAGCTTGCCCTGCTCATTCACGCCGACTTCCTTGCCGAGGTCATCAACGATGGCAGCATCAACCCCGAAGAATGGCAGCGTGGCAGTGCCGGGCGTGGTCGGTGTGGCACCGGGCAGCGGCGTGATCATGTGGCCGCCGGTTTCGGTCTGCCACCAGGTGTCAACGATGGGGCATTTGCCGCCGCCGACCTTGTTGTGATACCACATCCAGGCCTCAGGATTGATCGGCTCACCCACCGTGCCCAGCAGCCGCAGGCTGCTGAGATCATGCTTCTTCAGCCACTCGTCTCCCCACTTCATGAAGGCACGGATGGCCGTCGGAGCGGTGTAGAAAACAGTGACGGCGTACTCTTCGATGATCTTCCAGAAGCGGTCGTTCTCAGGCCAGTTCGGCGCGCCTTCAAACATCAGCGAGGTGGCCCCCAGAGCGAGCGGGCCATACACCATGTAGGTGTGGCCGGTGACCCAGCCAATGTCGGCGGTGCACCAGTACACGTCGTCGTCACGCAGATCGAAGACGTATTTGCAGGTCATCTGCGCGTGCAGCAAATAGCCGCCAGTGCTGTGCAGGATGCCCTTCGGCTTGCCCGTGCTGCCGCTGGTGTAAAGAATGAACAAGGGCGACTCGGCATCCATCGCCACCGGAGCGCAGCGAGCGTCCACATATTCGAGCTCACGGTGCCACCAGACGTCACGGCCTTCCTCAATGTGCACATCCTGGCCGGTGCGCTTGTAAACGATCACCGTCTCAACGGGCGTGTCCTTGCCCTTGAGCGCGTCATCCACGTTCTTCTTCAGCGGCACCACGGCGCCACGGCGGTAGCCGCCATCAGCAGTGATCACAATCTTCGCACCGCAGTCCAGCACACGATCCTTGATCGACTCGGCACTGAAACCGCCGAAGATCACGCTGTGCATCGCGCCGATGCGCGTGCAGGCCAGCATGGCGATGGCGGCCTCGGGGATCATCGGCATGTAAATGATGACGCGGTCGCCCTTCTTGACCTTGTGGCGCTTCAGCACGTTGGCAAAGCGGCAGACCTCACGGTGGAGCTGCTGGTAGGTGAGCACACGCTTCTCTCCGGGCTCGCCTTCCCAGATCAGTGCGGCCTTCGTCTTGCGCGGGCCGTCGAGATGACGGTCGAGGCAGTTCTCGCTGACGTTGAGCTTGCCGCCGATGAACCACTTCGCGTTCGGGCATTTCCAGTCAAGCACCTTGGTGAAGGGCTTCGTCCAGTGCAGTTCCTTGGCTTCACGGCCAAAGAACTTGTCAGGATGCTTGATCGACTCCTCATGCATTTTCTTATACTGCGCCATCGAACTGATGCGGGCTTTCTTGGAAAACTCGGCACTCGGTTTGAAGACCCGGCTTTCAGTCATCAGGGATTTGGAATTGCTGCCGGCCTTGACGGCGGTTTTGGCGGCTTTCTTCGGGGCGGATTTGGCGGCTGCTTTCTTGCTCATAGCGGGTTGTGGTCGGCGATTGGGAGGCGTAGAGTAGAAACCGGAGCCGCCCGCGTGCAAGGTGAAGCTGCATCTACACGCTCCTGACAGACGAACTTCACCTTGCCACAGCGGCCCCACGCCCTACGGTAACATCCTCATTTGTCATGATTTCCCTGCGCATCAGCCTGTTTGCCCTAGTCTCTGCCTGCTCCAGCGTTCTCGCCCAGCAGTATAACAACAGCATTGCGGCCGTCGTCGATGGCATCCCGATCGCCTCCTCCGAAGTGGAAGACACCATCAAGGCTCAGGAGCAGGTGATTCAGTTCACGTATCGCAATGACCCGGAACGCATCACCAAGGAAGTGGCCCTCCTGCGTCAGGGGGCCATCGAAACGTTGATCGACCGCGAGATCCTGCTGGCCGAGTTCCGCAAAATTGGCGGCGTCATCAAGGCGCAGTACGTCGATGACGACATCAACGGCATCATTCGCGAGAGCTTCAAAGGCAACCGCGACGCCTTCGTGGATGAGCTGACCAAAACCGGCATGACCGTGAAAAAATTTCGCGAGCTGCGCGAGAAAATGGTCATCATGAATGTCATGCGCGCCCGCAATTCCGGCGACCATCCGCCCCCCACCCCTCGGGAAGTGCAGGAATACTACGACAAGAACGTGGACAAGTGGCGTGAGGGAGATCAGATCAAAATCTCCACCATCACCATCCCAAAGTTCACCGGTGAACCCGGTTCCACTGCTGAAAAGCAGCAAAAATTCACCCAGGAGCTGCGCACTAAAATCCTTCAAGGCACCGATTTTGCCAAAGTGGCGAAAGCAAATTCACAAGACAGCCATGCGGAAAATGGCGGCTCCTGGGACTGGATGTCCAAGACCGACCTGATGCCCGCCATCGCCAATGCAGCGATGGAGCTTAAAACCGGCGGCGTCAGCCCGGTTCTCGACCTTGAGTCCAACTTCATCATTGTCTCCTGCGATGCGAAGAAACTCGGCATCGCCCCGGATATTGAAAAGCTGCGCCCGGAAATCGAAAAAATGATCAACCAGGAAAAATCCAAGAGCAACATAGACAAGTGGATGGAATCCGTGCGCAAGAAGCATGTCATCAAACGTTACCAGCCCTCCAATGCCCCGCTCCCACCTATCCCCTCCGCACAATGATCCAGATCGTTTTCAATGACATCAGCGCCGCCGAGCTCTCCCACCTGCCCACGCAGGTGCAGTTTCATCTGCTGGAGGCCCTGAACATCCAGCCCGCCGATATTGATGAGACCATTCTCGCCAAACGCTACGGCGTGCTCGAGCGCGGCGGTAAAAAGCTCTACCGCTGCCGTGCGGGTGACCACCGTATCTACTTCGCCGTGGTCGATGGCAATGTGAGCGTGCACCGCGTGCTGCACAAAAACACCCTCACTGACTTCCTCTTCCGCAGCAACCTGCCCGGTGGCGGCGAAGACGAGGCTCTGAGCCAGTCCAAAAGCTTCTGGCACCTCATTGATGAAGGTGCCAAGACGTTGAAGGTCGCTTGATATGGCACTCACCTTGGAAGCTTTGCTCGCGGATGAAACCCTGCGCCAGCAGGAGTTCCCGGTGATCAAGGACAGCCTGTTCCTCGCCCACGCCGGCGTCACCATCCTGCCGCGCCGTGTCACGCGCACGATGCAGGACTACCTGGAGCAATGCTGCCTGCGCATGCAGGAGTATCCCGAAGCGTGGAAAGCGGTGAATGAAACTCGCGTCGTTGCCGCCGAATTGATCGGTGCCAAAGCCAGCGAAATCGCCCTTATCGGCCCAACCTCAGTCGGCCTCAGCTTGGTCGCCAACGGCCTGCCGTGGCAGGCGGGTGATGAAGTCGTCTGCTACCTCGATGATTATCCCGCGAATGTCTATCCGTGGACCGATCTCGGACGCCATGGCGTCGTTTTGAAGCTCCACCGCCCCGACTCCCCCGGCGCGATCACCCCCGAACTCGTTGAGGCGGCCCTCACGCCAAAGACCAAGCTCGTCGCCCTCGCCTCCTGCCATTTCCAAAGCGGCTACCGCATCGAAATCGACCGCATCGGTCGCATGCTGCGTGAGCGTGGAATCCTCTTCTGCCTCGATGCCATTCAAACTGTGGGCGCTTTCGAGACCCGCGTCGATCACGTCGATTTCCTCTCCGCCGACTCGCATAAGTGGATGCTCGGCCCCATGAGCGCCGGCATCTTTTACGTGCGCGAAGAGCTGCAGGACATGCTGCGCCCCAGCCTGCTCGGCTCCTGGAACGTGCGCAGCCCCAACTTCATTGCGCAGGAGGAGATCGCCTTCGAGCGCGGCGGCCGTCGCTACGAACCAGGTGCCCTCAACATCTCCGGCATCCTCGGCATGAAGGCCGGCATCGACTTGATTCAGGAGGTCGGCCTTCCCGCCATCAGCACCCAGCTTTTAAAGCTAAAAGCCCGCCTGCATGCCGGATTAAAGCCGCAGGGCTTCACCTTCCTCGGCCCCGATCCGCACAGCATCAATGCCTCCTGCATCACCACCGTGCAGCATCCCCAGCGCTCGCTGGAAGACATCGCCAAACACCTCACCGCCAGCAACGTCGTCACCTCCCTGCGCCACAACCGCGCCGGACAGCTCCTGCTCCGCTTCAGCCCGCACTTCTACAACACCGAAGCCGAAATGGACCACGTGGCGCAGGTGATTGGCGAGGTGGCCTGAGAAAACTCAGTTCCATCTCTCCCCCACAGAATTGCAGACGGTTTCCAGAAGCGTATCACTGATGACCAGCATATCCCGGTCAGCCGTTTAAAGTCGCGATAGTCTTCAGATCTTCGGCAAAATCCGCTTCATCGTAGTGCAATGAAATGCGTCTCCGCGCCAGTTCACCCATCATTTCAGTTTGAGAGATGCCCGCGATGTCAGCTGCCTGCCCCAGAGTCACTTCATCCGCAGCAAAAGCCCCCACTGCCAGATGCAGCTTTGCCTTTTGCTGCGGCATCTTCTGTTCCAGAGATGCTGGCAGCGGGAAAGTAAGAGTCATGATGCCACCATGCCACCATGAAACCGGAATTCAATCTTTACCGCCTCACCGTCGCAGGCAACGTCTTCTCCAGCGCCGTGAGGATGGCCGAGTGAGCGGCATCGACTTCGGCGGTTTCGAGGGTCTTCTCTGCGGAGCGGTAGGTGAGCGTCCAGGCGATGGATTTGCGGTCCTTCGCCATCTTGGTTCCTGTTGGATCAGCAAAGACGTCGAAGACTTCGGCCCCCACAAACAACGGATGCTTCTGCGTGGCGAAGAAGGCGGCGACTTTGGCGTGAGGCAAATCAGCGGGGACCTCCATGGCGACATCGCGGGTCATGCCAGGGAAACGCGGAAGCTCCTCAAACTTCGTCGGCCCCGTGCTGCCCTGACGCAGCGCGCTGAGCAGCAGTTCGGCCACATAGACCGGATGGCGGGCGTTGATTTCACGCGCACGAGCTGGGTGCATTTGCGCGATCCACCCGAGGATGCGATTCCCCGCACGAAGCTCGCTGGTCAGCAAAAAGTTGGCGCTGTTTTCCTTCGCAGGCCGCACTTCAATCGGAGTGCGCGTGAGGTTTTGGATCTGGCCGACAAGCTCATGGATGTCAGCAGGCTGCGGTTCACGCCCATGCCAGCTCGTTGGTGAAACGGGGCCGCTGAGCAACACCGCAAGGCGCTCTTCTTCGCGGCTGCCACCCTTCGGCAGCGTGAGGAAGACACGACCAAGCTCGAAGAAACGCAGACGATGCAAGCCCTGCCGGATGTTGAGCGCCGCAGTGGCGACAAGCCCCGGAACAATGCTCGGGCGCAGCGTCGTGTGGTCTTCGCTGAGCGGATTCTTCACGGCCACACCTTGTCCACCGCCGAGTGAGTCGGCGAGCTGTGCATCCGCAATGAGGCGCAGCGTTTGCGCTTCAAAGAAACCACGCGCGGCAAGCGACTGGCGCAGGCCCATCGCGAAATCATACGTGCGGTCAGCAGCATCGACCGGCGATGCCACGGCAACCTGACGCGATGGCACACGATCAAGCCCGATGACGCGGGCGATCTCTTCGATGAGATCAACCGGGCGCTGGAGATCGAGGCGGTAGCTCGGAATGGTCCAGTGGCTCTCATGCCTGCTGGCGGACTTTTTGGTGAGCCCAAGCTTTTCGAGGATGGCGTGAATTTCATCGCCAGTCATGTCAGGCGTCCCGAGCAGCTTGCGCGCACGGTTTTCATCCAGCGTGACTTCACCGACCAGCGCAGGAGCTGCGCCTGCGACCTGCACCACATCTTCCGCAGTGCCACCCGCGATGGAGAGGATCAGCTTCGTGGCGAGCTCAGAACCTCCCTGCACCTGCTGCGGATCAATGCCACGCTCGAAGCGGTAGCTGCTGTCGCTGCTGAGGCCAAGGCGGCGCGAAGTGCGGCGAATGCCGCTCGGTGCGAAATAGGCGCTCTCAAGCAAAACATTGACGGTGCTTTCAGTGACACCCGTTTCCTCACCACCCATGACACCTGCAATGGCGACGGGGCGATGGCTGTCCGCGATGACCAGGTCATCCGTTTTTAATTCGTAGGTCTGCCCATCAAGCGCGAGGAATTTTTCACCCTCGGCAGCCATGCGCACGACGATGCCACCGTTGAGCTTGTTGAGATCGAAGCAGTGCAGCGACTGTCCCATCTCCATCATGACGTAGTTCGTGATGTCCACGATGCTGTTGATCGGGCGCAGGCCAATGCTCTCAAGACGACGACGCAGCCACTCCGGGCTGGGCCCTACTTTGACGCCCTTGATGATGCGGGCAGTGTAAAGCGGGCAGGCTTCGGCAGCCTTGATCACAATCTGCTCCTCGGCAGCAGCCTTGGCTTTCGTGCTCGAGTTCGCGTGATGACGTTCCCCTTTGAGCGGCAGCCCAGTGAGTGCGGCCAGTTCGCGCGCAAGACCAAGATGGCTGAGCAAATCAGAACGGTTCGGTGTGATTTCCAAATCGAACAGCACATCCGCAGGATTGAGCTGATTGAACGGCGTCCCCACCGGTGAATCCGCCGCCATGATGAGCAGTCCGCCGGTGTCCTCGCCAATGCCAAGTTCCTTGCCGCTGCACAGCATGCCCAAGGAATCGACACCTCGCAGCTTGCCTTCCTTGATGGCAAATCCGCCAGGCAGAACCGCCCCCGGAAGCGCCAGCGGCACCTTGTCCCCAGCTTTGAAGTTCTTCGCACCACACACGATCTGCCTTGGCGTGCCGCTGCCGTCATCCACCTGACAGACACTGAGCTTGTCAGCGTTCGGATGCTGCTCAAAGGACTGAATCTGCGCGACGACAACCTTGTCAGTCGCGACTCCGCGTTCTTCAATGCCTTCGACTTCCACACCCGCGAAGGTGAGAAGATCAGAAAGTTGCGGGATGGTGTAGGAGCTCAGGTCAAGATGAGTGCTGAGCCAGGAGAGGGAAACTTGCATGACGAAAAAGGGGCGAAGGATCAGGAAAGGGGCAGGAAGATCAAGCGGCGAACTGCTGCAGAAACCGCACATCATTCTCAATGAGATGACGGATGTCGGTGATGCCATGCATGATCATGGCCAGGCGGTCGAGCCCAAGGCCAAAGGCAAAGCCAGTGGTGGTCTCAGGATCAAAGAGCGTATCGCCACGCGCCTTGTTGACCTCGGTGAAGACAGCGGGATCAACCATCCCGCAGCCGGCGATTTCAATCCAGCGGGCGTCCTTGCCCTTCGCCTCAAGCTTCACATCAATCTCGAAGCTGGGCTCCGTGAACGGGAAGAAGTGCGGGCGGAAGCGCACAGCGGTTCCGGCACCGAAGATCTCCCTGAAGAAGTATTCCAGCGTGCCTTTGAGATCTCCCAGGCTGACGTCCTGATTGACGTAAAGTCCTTCAAGCTGGTTGAAAACGCTCAGATGCGTGGCGTCGATTTCATCCCGTCGATACGCAGCCCCTGGGGCAATGATGCGAATCGGCAGCGCCTTCGCGGCCTCCATGGTGCGGATCTGCACGCTGGACGTGTGCGTGCGCAGCAGTCGGCCATCAGGGAGGTAGAAAGTGTCCTTCTCATTACGGGCCGGGTGGTCGGCTGGCGTGTTCAGCGCATCAAAGCAATGCCACTCGGTTTCAATCTCCGGGCCTTCCGCCAAAGCAAAGCCCATCCTCCGCAACGTGCGGATGGCCAGATCACGAATCTGCGTGAGCGGATGCAACGCGCCAACACCTGCGCCCGGACGGCCCGGCAGCGTGATGTCGATGCCTTCCACCGCCTTCGCATCCTGCGCAGCCTGCAGCGCGAGCTTCTTCGTGTCGATGCCTTCGGTGATGGCAGTGCGCACTTCATTGAGCTTGGCGCCCACCTCCTTCTTCTGCTCCACCGGCACGTCCTTCATGCCCTGGCTGAGTGCGGTGACACTGCCTTTTTTGCCCAGGAAGTTCACCCGCACGGCTTCGAGTGCGGATTCATCCTGTGCGGCGTCAAGTGCGGCAAGAGCGGCGGTTTTGAGAGAGTCGAGTTCGGAAAGCATGGAACCGGCCACTTAGCTGCGACCTGGCCCGCATGCAACCGTTGGAACAGCCTGCCCGCATCCCACCAGCCCAGCGGCTCAGGCCCGCGCCAGCTCCGGACTGCGCAGAGTCAGCTCCGTCACTTCCGGCGGACAGCCGATGCGCAGCGGCACTCCCACGCAGCCAATGCCGCGGTTCACATACATCTGCAGGCCGCCCACCTCGTAATGACCGGCGAGATACTTTTTGCCATACTTGGCGCGACGCAGCGACATCGGTGCCTTGCCACGGAACACCAGCTGGCCGCCATGCGTATGGCCGGAAATTTGCAGCGCCTTCACCCCTGCGGCGGCAATCGTGTCGGCGGCATCCGGCTCATGCATCATGAGCACCAGCGGCTGGCTTTGCTTCCAGTCCTGCAGCGTCTTGCGCACGTCCGGCTTGCTCACATACCTGGAGTCAAAGCCACCGAGCACCAGCGTGCCGTTGTCCGTTCGGATGAGCCGTGTTTCATTGCGCAGCACAGGAATATTTCGCTCCGTGAGCACCCGGATGACTTCCGGCGCGCCGCTGGCAAAGTCATGATTTCCCAGGCTGGCAAACACTCCATAGGTCGCTTTAAGCTGGGAGAGCAACTCCGCCACCTTCGGGGCAGGACGCGCCGTATGAGTCACAAAATCCCCCGTCAGAGCCACCATGTCCGGACGCAGGGAATTGCAGACCTCCACGCAGTGCAGAATATCCTCCTCGGTGGTGAAAGGCTCCAGATGCAGATCGCTCAGTTGCGCGATGCGAAAGCCGTCCATCGCCGGCGGCAGCCCCGGCACCATGATTTCGACCCGCTCAATGATGAGCTTCTGTTTCCGCTCACGCGCAAAGGCAGGTGAAGCAGAACCAACTGCAGCCAGAACAGTGAGCTGGCGCAGAATGCTACGGCGGGAATAAGGTGCGGACATGATGAATCAGCAGGCGGGCTCGGTGCGAACGGTAAAGGCCGTGCATTGATCAATGGCCAACCATTCATCAAAAAGTGCCAATTTTCAACCTCTTCGTGAACTGCACCCCGTGCGTCACGACCAAAACAAAACAGCCGGAGCATGCGCTCCGGCTGTTCAGAATGATGTTGGTTCCGTCAGGGCTTACGCTGCTGCGGTGGCCTTCGGAGCTTCAGCGGTTTTCTTTTCCAGCGCGGCCTTGGCCTGCTGAACGAGAGCTTCGATGGCGGCGATGTCCTTGACAGCGAGGTCCGCGAGGACTTTGCGGTCGAGATCGATACCAGCGAACTTGAGGCCTTCCATAAATCGGGAATAGCTCAGGCCGAGGGGACGGGTGGCGGCGTTGATGCGCTGCACCCACAGGTTGCGGAAGCTGCGCTTCTTGGCCTTGCGGTCACGTGTTGCGTAGGTTTCGGCTTTACGGACGGCGTCCTTCGCATAGCGGAAATGCGTGGAACGGAAGCCGCGGTAACCTTTGGCTTTTGCCAGCACGCGCTTGCGGCGCTTCCGGCTGGCGGGGGAGTTGGTGGCTCTTGACATGTATCTTGCTCTATGATCAGGCTGTTGTTTGGGTAGCGATGGCTTGCCTCACCTGGTCGAAGGCCTCCCAAGGGAGGCCAGGCAAGTTCATCGTGGTCTCTATTGAGAGACCGTGGTCGTCTTAGCGATGGGAGAACGGCATGTTCGCCTTGATTGCTTTGACATCCACTTCCGCCACGAGGGCGACTTTACCGAGGTTGCGTTTACGCTTGCGGCTCTTGTTCTGCAGAATATGGCGCTTGCCTTGTTTACGGCGCAGCACCTTACCCGTGGCAGTTATTTTGAACCGCTTGGCGTAAGCTTTCCTCGTCTTGGCGATACCGGCATTTTTGGACATAGGGGCGGCGATGGTAAAGGAGAGGCCCGTTTCCGCAAGGTGTTTTTCACTGGGTCATGCAGTCTCAGCAGATTTCTTCCATACGTTTGGTCTCAAATATGGGAGTCAGAAATATCCAGAATATCAAAAATTAAAGTTGTCTTAATTATCTAAGGTTGCTAAATGAGTTGGAATCACGCGGATAATTCATGACTTCCTCTCTCTCCACTTCCTCCGCAACTCCAGCAGCGATCGCTGAATTGGAGCAGGGGCTGGAGCAGCTGAAAGTGGCAAACTATTACCTGCGCGTGGCCCTCGATCAGGTGGCCGATGGCGTGGTGATCGTGGAAAGTGAAGCCAGCGATCCCAAAAGCGGCCAAAAGGTTCTTTTCAGCAATGCCGCCGCAGCCATGCTCGCAGGTGCCGATCCCGAAGCGGGTCTGCGCGGCCTGGGCCTGAATGATCTCGTGGCTGGTGCCAATGATGCTGCAACTCTCCAGCAAAGCCTGCGCCTGGCCGTGGACCAGGGCGGCTGCCACGAGTGCGAATGCCAGCTGCAGAGCCTGCGCACTCAAACACCCGTTCCCAGCAAATGGCGCGTGCGGGCCGTCTTCAACAGCATGCGCAAGCTGCTGAACTTCACCATTCTCATCAGTCCTGCACAGGTCGCTGCCACTCCAGTCAGCACCAAGCCGGATCCCAAACCAGCGGCGGATGATCTGGATGCACAGTCCGCTCAGTTGCGTAAAGAAAACCTCGCCGCTCTCGCCCAGGGCATCGCTCACGATGTGAACAATCTGCTCGGCCCCGTCACCGTACGCCTCTCCGCGCTGATTCAGCAGGTGCAGGATCATCCGGCGCTGGCGCAGGAGCTGCAGCTCGTGTTCGCCGGCTTGAAGCGCGCAAAGCAGTTCACCTCTCAAGTCGTCACCGCATCCAAGTCCTCCCCCAGAAAGCTGGAACCCACCGACATCGTCTCCCTGATGCGCGACACCGTGGAATTCGCCGGTGCCGGCTCCAACGTGCATGTGTGCGTGCGCAGTGATGAAAATCTGCGCCAGGCCGTGGCGGATCCCGTCAAGCTCAGCCAGGTTCTGCAGAATCTCGTCATGAACGGCATCCAGGCCATGCCCCACGGCGGCTACATGGATGTGCAGGCGCTCAACTTCATTGTTGGACCTGACGGAGACGGCAAGCTCAAGCCCGGCAAGCATGTCCAGATCATCGTGCGTGACCGCGGCTGTGGGATCTCACAGGAAAATCTCGACCGCCTCTTCCGCGAATCCTTCACCACCAAGCCCGATGGCAACGGCATCGGCCTCACCACCTGCAAACGTTTCATCGATGAAATGGGCGGCGACATTCGCGTGACCTCCACACCGAACATCGGCACCGAGTTCAGCCTCTATCTGCCTGCTGCCGCAGGTTCCGGCGGCACCAGGCCCCTCACCCCTGCCGATTCGGCACCAGTTCCGCTGAAGCATGGCAAAGGCAAAGTTCTCATCGTCGATGACGAGGACGACCTCCGCAAAGTCGCCCACATGATCCTCACCCGCTGCGGCTACGAAGTCGTGCAATGCGACAACGGCCAGGACGCCGTGCGCATTTACCAGAGCCTGTTCCGCACCGGCACACCGCCCGATGTGGTGCTCATGGATCTCACGCTGCGCGGCGGCATGAACGGCACCGAAACCGCCGCCGAGATTCTGCATCTCGATCCTGAAGCACGCATCGTCTGCACCAGCGGCAGCGTCACCGAAGAGGTGCAGATGATCTTCCTCGAGCGCGGCTTTGTGGGCGTGCTGCCCAAGCCCTACGAAGCCGGTGAGCTCACGCAGATGGTCCATCGCGTGGCCACCATGATGAAACGTCATTGAGCCAGGGCCCATGCGTGCTTGAGTGAACGTTTCCGCTCCGCATGAAAACACGCCGCCATTTCCTCTCCGGTCTCGCCACCGCCGCCGCAGCCAGTTTCACTGAGACACTGCGTGCTGCCCCTGACCCGAAAAAAGACGTCGTCATCGGCCACGGCAGCCATCGCTACAAGGTGAACAAGGAATGGGTGCCCGCAGGCCAGGGCCGTCATCACCCCATCCTCAACTGCCACGAGATGGTTCAGGTCAAAGATGGCCGTCTGTTCATGATCGGAGACCACTGGGACAACCAGATGCTCGTCTTCAAACCCGATGGCACCATCCTCGACTCCTGGGGCAGCGTCTGGCCCGGCGGCCATGGCCTGACACTCTCCAATGAAAACGGGGAGGAATTCCTCTTCGTCACCGACAGCGGTCTGTGGAAGTCCGGCAGCGGTGGTTATCGTCAAACCGGCCGCATCACCAAGATTGACCTCGGCGGCAAGGAAATCTTCTCCATCAGCCATCCCATGAGCGTCGGCGGTTATGAGCCGGATATGATCTTCAATCCCACCGAAACCGCCATCGCTCCCAATGGCGACATCTACGTCGTCGATGGCTACGGCTCGCAGTTTGTGCTGCGCTACGATGCACGCGGCAAATTCATCCAACGCTTCGGCGGCAAGGACGGCGTACCCGCCGAGGAACGCATCAACAACGCCCACGGCATCGCCATCGACACCCGCCACGGTGCCGACAAAGCCACCGTCATCGTCACCTCACGCGTCGACAACTGCTTCCGCCGTTTCACGCTCGACGGCAAATACCTCGAAACCCTCGCCGTCCCTGGCGCCATGGTCTGCCGTCCCGTCATCGCCGGGCAGGAGCTCTACGCCGGCGTCTGCTGGTCCAAAACACCCGAGATCAACAAGCTCCCGCAAAACCCCAGCGGCTTCACCGTCATCCTGGATGCCGCTGGCAAAGTGATCAGCGCCCCCGGCGGCACGGAACCCGTGTATGAGGAAGGCAAACTCAAGCCCCTCATGCAGGCCGAACGCATTTTCGATCATGGGCACGATGTCTGCGTTCTCAACAACGGCGACCTCATCGTCTGCCAGTGGAATGCGTTTCAAACCTACCCGGTTAAACTCGAAAAAGTGGCCGCTTAAGCCCACCGCACCGTTTTCGCATTTGCGCAGCCGCAAGCTTCGTCCATTTAGCCCTCGTCACTTTTCATCATTCTAATTCTCTCCCCGCCTCGCTCCTCGCTCTTAACTCATGAAATACCTCACCATCGTGCGTCATGCAAAATCCAGCTGGGGACAGCCTGGACTCGCAGATCATGATCGCCCGCTCAATGAGCGTGGACAGCGGGCCGCACCGGCAGTCGCCACATTTTTACACCGCACCTACTTCGGCGGTGCAGACTCCCCTCCCCTGCTTCCCCTGCCGGATCGGCTCGTGACCAGCACCGCCCTGCGCGCCCTGAGCACCGCGCAGATCATGCGCGAGACCTTTGCCATGCCGGTGGATAGCCTGATCCTGGAATCCCGCCTCTACCTCGCCGATGCTGAGCGCATCCTCGATGTCATGCGCGGCTTTGAAGAAAGCTGGCATCACGCCATGATCTTCGGCCACAATCCCGGCCTGCACGATTTCGCCGAACACATCCTCGCCCGCGCCAACATCCCCAAGGTGCCCACCTGCACCGCCGTCATCATGGCCTTCCCCCACGAGTTCTGGGGCCTCGCCGACTGGAACGAAGCCCAGCTCATCGGCTACATCACCCCCAAGTCCCTCGAACGCCGCTTCCCCGAATTGTACGCCGGCATTTCGCGCGAAGATGGGGATGATTAGTTCATCCCCCGCATCGTGGTCACTGATGCCTTGTTGAACCAATCCGAATCAGTACTTTTCGATTCAAGTTCAATACTTTGATGACTCATCATATCCATGACGTGAGAGTCGCGGCCACCATGACGTAGGTCAGCTACGCGCATGAAACATAAACTGGAGGTCATTGAACTGGCGGCAATTCGCATCGCTTGCGAAAACGAATTGCCGAAAAGTACTGCGGACAACCTTAACATGCTGTTTCGCACCCTGGTCCCTTTGCTCAGATGCCAGCAAAATGAAATCGAACGGCTGCAAATGTACGTCACGCAGAAAACTGTGAGCGACTCCAGCATTGAGGCCTAAATTCGCCCCGTTTCCTTTTTACCCGCCCATCCGGCTCCGATGCTCACTCGGTCGCCACCCAATCCACTTCTTGAACGTGTTGCTGAACACAAACGGGTTCTGATACCCGACTTCATGCGAGATCGTCTCGATCTTCAAATTTGTCGTACTCAGCAGCTCAGCAGCCTTGCGCATCCGCAGCCATGTCACGTGGTGCATCGGAGTACGCCCCAGCGCCTTCCGGCAGAGCCGGCGCAAGTGCTCGGCACTGACGTGGGCCTGATGCGCAAGCTCGTCCAGCGTCCAGTCGTAGCCCACGTTGGCGGAGACTTTTTCCCAGATGCGGTGCAGTCGGTCATCCACCTGCCAGGGCTGCGCAAAGCGCTCGATGTAATGCTGGATCAACTCGACCCAATGAAACATGGCCGCCGGTTTGGATTCATGGCTGGCCTCCTCGATCAGGCCTTCAATCGCATGCCACAGCGGCGCACCCGCAAAAGAGGCCATGAGAGGGGAGCTGCTGCTGAGGATGGGCGTCTGCTCCGGCTGCTGCTCATAGCGCACCCAGCAGCAGCGCCAGATCTTGCCGGGCACGGCGTGAAAAGCGTTCACCATGAAAGGCGGCAGCGCCACGGCCATGCCCGCGCTGCATTTCTTCCATGCACCATCCACCAGTACACGGCCCTCGCCTTCCACGCAGGCCAGGAAATACAAACCTCCTTGGTGCATGCGCACGATCCGGAAAGGATCTCTCGCCGTCATGACGCCTGCATGCGCGATACGGTGCGTCGCCAACGTGGTGCACAGCGGCGCGCTTCGCAGCCAGGCACGCGCATCCCGCTCCGATCCACGCACCGGGCGGTACTGGGTGTCAGGCCCGTGGGTGTGCGTTTCGGATAGCTCTTGGATGGTCGCTTTGGCGTGCATGTGAGGCCGGTTTACGGTTGGATGACGTAGTTGATCCTGATTGACGGCGGTTGCAAACCACTGTCATCCACCGTCAACTATCGTAAACCACCGTCAACCAACTCAACACCATGCCCAATCCCTGGACCGGAATCGGAAACCCCTACACGAAGCAAGAAGTCGTGGACCGTCTCAAAGCCACCCGCGCCAAAGGTGAGCCGATCATCGCTGCAGGAGCGGGCACGGGCATCAGCGCCAAGTTCATCGAAAAAGGCGGGGCGGATCTGATCATCATTTATAACAGCGGCCGCTTCCGCATGATGGGCCACGGCAGCACCTGCGGCCTCATGGCCTATGGGGACGCCAACGCCATCGCCATGGAGATCGGCGAGTATGAAGTGCTGCCGGTGGTCAAAGAGATTCCGGTGGTGTGCGGCGTGCATGCCACCGACCCGCGCCGTCGCATGTGGCACTGGCTGGGCCGCGTGAAGGAGATGGGATTTTCCGGCGTAAACAATTTCCCCACCCACACCATTGTGGACGGTCATTTCCGCGGAGTGCTGGAAGAAACGGGCATGAGCGTGGAAAAAGAGTTCGAAATGGTCGGACTGGCCACCCGCATGGACATGTTCAGCATCGTCTATGTGGCGACCCCCGAAGAGGCCATCAAAATGGCAAAAAACGGCGCGGACGCCATCATCGCCCATGTCGGCACCACCGTCGGTGGCAGCATCGGCGTGACGAATGCCGTGGTGAGCTGGGACCACACGGTGAAAGTCACCCAGGACATCATTGATGCCGCGAAGAGCGTGAATCCGAACGTCTTCACCCTTACCCATGGCGGTCCGATCAACACCCCCAAGGACGTTGAATTCATCCTCAGCAAGACTTCGGCAGACGGTTTCGTCGGCGCCAGCAGCCTGGAACGCATGGGTGTGGAGGATTCACTGACCAGCCTGACTCGCGAGTTCAAACGTATCCCCATTGGGCGTTAGCGCCCGGTTTTATCCCCCCCATAAGGGTGGCTTTAGCCCTAGAGAATCGCATTTTGCAAAAAAATTACCGGCGTGTATGGTCGTACTCGCGTTACTTAGTTGTAACCCCCCCCGCACATGTCCGACGACCCCTTCAACAATCGCCCCGACGGCCCCAACCGTCGCAACCAAGATCCTCAGTTCAACTGGCGTGGTTTCATGCTCTTCGCGCTTGCGATCACCCTGCTGATCTCAGGTTTCATGATGAACAAGGGACTCGCTGGAAGTCGCAAGGTTTTCAGCTACGCAGATTTTAAAATGCACGTTGAAGCTGACCGCATCGACTCCAAAAAGCCGCTGGAACTCATCACCTCCGACGCCACCTCAAAGCAGGTCATTCAAGGCAGCTATTTCTCGATGCCTCCCAGCATCACGCCGCCGGTGGGCAAAACAGGTGACACCGAGCCGGCAGCGCCCAGCTTGAGCAAGCCGCTCATTACTGAGCCCGCGAAAGATGTTGTTCCTGAGAAGCCATCTCTCGAAACCGCCAAATCGGATTCCAAGGATTTCAGTGTCCAGGTAAACATCGACTTTCAAAAAGAGGAACTCCACAAGCTGCTCGACGCTCACAAGCTCGTGCTCACCCCGGTTTATGACAATGAGATGTGGTCCTCCCTCATCGGCTTCCTGCTTCCGCTGCTGGTCATCCTGGCCTTCTTCTACTTCCTCGTGCGCCAGCAGCTTCGCAGCGCAGGCCGTGGGGCCATGAGCTTTGGCAAGAGCAAGGCCAAGATGCTTGCCCAGGACCGCAACAAGGTCACCTTCAAGGACGTCGCCGGCGTGGAAGAAGCCAAGGAAGAAGTGCAGGAAATCGTCGAGTTCCTCAAGGATCCGAAGAAGTTCCAGCGCCTCGGCGGCAAGATCCCCAAGGGCGTGCTCATGACCGGCCCTCCCGGCACCGGCAAGACCCTCCTGGCCAAAGCCATCGCTGGCGAGGCCGACGTGCCCTTCTTCAGCATCAGCGGCTCGGACTTCGTCGAAATGTTCGTCGGTGTCGGTGCCAGTCGTGTGCGTGACATGTTTGAGCAGGGCAAAAAGAACGCCCCTTGCTTGATCTTCATCGACGAAATCGACGCCGTGGGCCGTCATCGCGGTCACGGCATGGGCGGTGGTCACGACGAACGTGAACAGACCCTCAATGCATTGCTCGTCGAAATGGACGGCTTTGACACGCAGGAAGGCATCATCATCATCGCCGCCACCAACCGCGCCGATGTGCTCGACCCCGCCCTCCTTCGCCCAGGCCGCTTTGACCGCCAGGTCACGGTGAACCTTCCCGATGTAAAGGGCCGCGAGGAAATCCTCCGCGTTCACGCCAAAAAGGTGAAGCTGGCCGACAGCGCTGACCTTTCCAAGATCGCCCGTGGCACCCCTGGGTTCTCCGGTGCGGAGCTCGCCAACCTTCTCAACGAAGCCGCCCTGCTCGCCGCACGCAGAAACATGAAATCAATCACCAATCCCGAGCTCGAAGAAGCCCGTGACAAGGTGCGCTGGGGCCGTGAGCGCCGCAGCATGGCCCTCACCGAGAAGGAAAAGGAAAACACCGCCTATCATGAGGCCGGCCATGCCATCCTCAACGAAGTTCTGGAACACACCGACCCCCTCCACAAGGTCACCATCATCCCCCGTGGCCCCACTCTCGGCGTGACCATGATGCTTCCAGAAGAAGACAAGTTCACCCACCGCAAAAGCGAGCTAATCGACAACCTCATTGTCACCATGGGCGGTCGTGTGGCCGAAGAAATCCAGTTTGGCGATGTCACCAGCGGAGCCAGTGGAGACATCCGCATGGCCTCCCGCATCGCCCGCAGCATGATCTGCTCCTGGGGCATGAGCACCAAGCTCGGCATGATCGAATACGGCGAAAACGAAAGCAACGCCTTCATGGGCCGTGGCAGCAGCAACTACAGCGAAGACACCGCCCAGAAGATCGACGAGGAAGTGAAACGCCTCATCGACGAAGCCTACGCCAAAGCCAAGGAAGTCCTCCTCAAGTACAAGGACAAGCTCGACGTCCTCGCCCACGCCTTGCTGGAGTACGAAACCCTTGATGGTGCCCACATCAAAGAAATCATGGCTCACGGTCGGCTTCTCAATCCCCCGGAAAACAAGAGCAAGCCACCACCCCCGCCCCCTCTTCCCAAGGCCCCCGACGCGCGCCCCGTGCAGCGTGAAGACGAAGACGACGGCGGCATGGCCCCAGGCTTGACCGGCGTGCCGGCTTGACCAGACGAGGGATCATCTTGATCCCTTCAATTCTAGACTCATCGAAGGGGGATCAGCAATGATCCCCCTTATTCATTTCAACCTCAGCACCAGACGCACCGCATCCAGTCGCAGCGTGGTCGACCCAATGGCTGCCGCAAGCGCATCCCGCTGATCTCGCAAGGCCGTGATCTCCTCAGAGCGCACATGCGGATTGCGCGCCTGCAAATCTTCGAGGCGGTCGATCTCTTCATCCATCTGTTTGCGCATGGCCGTGATGGCGCGCTGCTGCAATTTCTTGAGCTGCGTTTCAGCAAGCTGCTGCGCCTTGTCCAGCATCGTGGGCAGGAGCTTGTGCCGGACAGCTTCGTTTTCGACCGTGCGTGTCGGATCTCCCGGAGTGAGCTTGGCACGGGTGAAGGCCGCATCTGCACTCAAATCCCTGCCCTGATGATCCACAGAGACCCGCAATGGCATCGCAGGCATGAAACGCGTCACGTGCAAGGCTGGCGGCGCAATGCACTCTGCAATGAAGCACGTTTGAAGCACCAGCCCTTCGCCACCCGACGCTTTCCAAAAGGCAAATCCAGCATTGCCGGCAGGTGAGCCCAGCAACACATCCAAAGCCGCACAAACCAGCGGATGATCCCACGTAAGAAACGCCTCGTGATCACGGGAGAGCGCACGTTCACGATCAAAGGAAAACGTGAGCCCTTCCTCCGGCAATGAAGGCAGCGCGTCGGTGATGAGATTGTCAGGACGAATGTACCAGGTGCGGTGCGTCATCTCCTCGATATGCATGCCGAAGTGGTCGAGCAGACGGATGAAGAAACGCTCGAAATCGAGCCCTGCATCAACATCTCGAATGCGCTCGATCATGCGTGCGGCGAGCCGCGGCTTGCAGGAGTTCAGTTCCAGCAGGCGGTTGTGGCCGCGCTCGAGCTTCTGGCGCACTTCAAGACTCAGCGCCTTGGTGCGCACAATGCATCCGGCGAGTTTTTTCGCACTGAACCCGGTGCAAAGTTCTTCGATCTCCTCAGCAAAGCTGTGCAGCAGCTGCGTCGCCCCCTGCAGGCTGTGCTCGAAGGCATCCAGGCCTTCATGGTACCACCGCGCCAGCACCTCCCCTTCACTGCCGGCGACAAAAGGCACATGAATGTTGATGACACCCTTTTGCCCAATGCGGTCGAGACGCCCGATGCGTTGTTCGAGCAGCTCAGGATCGCGTGGCAGGTCGTACAAAACAAGATGCTGCGCGAACTGGAAGTTGCGGCCTTCGCTGCCGATTTCAGAGCAGATCAAAATGCGTGCACCTTCAGGGTCGGCAAACGCCGCCGCGTGGCGGTCACGCTGCATCAAGGTGAGTCCTTCGTGGAAAAGCACGGCATGCACATTGATCTCACGCAGCAGTCGCTCATGAATGTCTTCAGCGAGTTTGCGGGTGCGGCAGATCAGCAAAACCTTGGCTTCCCCAAGTTCGCGCAAGGTCGCAGCCAGCCAGCGAATGAGCATCTCTTCTGGCGTCGTGCCAGACTCAAGGGCGAGCTGCCTGAGATGGCACTTCCGAGGTGGGAAGCCCTGAATCACCGCACGGGTGTTCCGAAACATGACGCGACCTGTGCCAAATTCATCCAGAAGGTCCGCCACGAGTCGCTGACGTGCGCTTTCATCGCCTCCAGCAAGCTCGGCGGCATGCTGCTGCACACGTGGCGAATGGCTGGCAAAGAGCTCGCGGTCAGCGGCACTCATGACGCCACCGTTCAGAATGCGATCAACCACCTGCGCCACCTGCTCATAGCGGGTGGATTCAGCCAGGAAGGCATTCAGGTCGCCATAGCGATCCGGGTCCAGCAGTCGCAGGCGGGCAAAGTGACCTTCAGCACCAAGCTGCTGCGGCGTGGCCGTGAGCAGCAGCACTCCAGGAACACGCTGGGCGATGGCTTCCACCACTTGATAGGCCACTCCAGGCGCTTCAACGGTCCATTCAAGATGGTGCGCTTCATCGACGATCAGCAGATCCCAGGCGGCCTCTGCGGCCTGTTGCGCACGCTTGGGCGAACCGCTCAGGAGCGACAGCGGGCAGAGCACCAGCTGGCTGTCGAGGAAGGGATTGCCCTCAGGATCGCCCGCTTCGATGGCTGCGCAGCGCTCTTCATCAAAGAGGCTGAACATCAGATTGAACCGCCGCAGCAGTTCCACAAACCACTGGTGCGGCAGCGCATCTGGAACCAGCACCAGGATGCGTGAAGCACGGCCGGTGAGATTCAGACGATGGAGAATAAGACCTGCCTCGATCGTCTTCCCCAGGCCGACCTCATCCGCCAGCAGCACTCGCGGCAGCAGGCGTCCTGTAACGTCTGCTGCAATCGACATCTGATGCGGAATCGGATCGACTCGCCCACCGATAAAACCACGCACAGGAGATGCCTGCATGCGGCAGCGCCATTCCACAGCCTCCGCCCGCAAAGCGAAGGCCTGCAGATCGTCAATGCTCGCGGCCAGCAGGCGCTCCTGCGGGCCACCGAGGCTGAGAGTGTCGGCAAGGTCCGACTCCGGGATGCTGCGCACGCCGCAGTGGTACATCAATGCACCGTCTATGGCGCTGACAGAGTCGATTTGAAGTTCGTCGCCATCGCGGAGGGTGATTTTGTCGCCATTCTGAAAACTGGCGCGGCGCAGCGGCGCGCCGTTGCGGGCATAACGGCGCTTTTCACCAGCGGCAGGAAACCGCATGTCAATGAAGTTGCCTTCAATGCTGCTGACAATGCCGAGCCCAAGTTCGGGCTCACTTTGACTGATCCAGCGTTGGCCGGGTGCGGGGGCGTCCATCAATGCCGTTGGCTGATTCTTTCTTCCTATTTGCTGAACAGCCGTCCGAAGAATCCTTTTTTCTTCGGCTCTTTAGCGGGCTGTGCAGGAGCTGCCTGCGGCTGTGGCACCATCTGTCCGGGTGCCGCCGTGTTGGTAAAATCAATGACTCCAGGCTTGATCGAGGGCGCGGCACCGGGATTGACATTGACGACCTTGGGCTTCTTCGCTGCGCCCGAGGCATCATACTCATAGACCACCTGCTGATAGCATTGGCCGTTGAGATTAAAGGAGCGCATCTCCGTAGCGCGTCCATACGCATCAAAATAGACTTGTGAGCGGGCGACAAGGTTTCCACGCCCATCGTAGATGTGGCCCTGGGTGGGCAGGCCACGTTCATTCAGCAGGTAGTGTTTTTTGGCCACAAGCGCCCCGCCAGCGTTGTAGGTCGACTCGATGAGTTCGTTGGTCGTCTTGTCAACGATGGTCTCGGAATGCGAATTGTCAGGGTGGTAGGTGCTCTTGGCCACAATGGGGGTGGCGGCCGGTGCAGCCGGCTGCGCAGAGGCAGAGACCACCCAAAGAAGGACAAAAAAAGCAGAGCAGGATTTCATGACAGAAACGAAGATGGCGGCAGAATAACGCCCCCCCTGCGCCGCGACAACGATAAATCCAGACTTCCCACTCCTTCCCTGCGTCATGACTTCCTCCACAGACCTCACCTGGGCTAAATTTCTCACCCAAACAATCGCGGATTTCGGCTGCACCACAGGCACGCTGCACCGCCTGGACCCGGCGGACCGCCATCTCAAGCTGGTGGCCCATCAGGGCATCCCTGAAGCCCTGATGCCGATCATCCAGTCAATCCCCGTGGGCAAAGGCATCGCCGGAGTCGCCGCCGAACGCAAGGAACCTGTCGAAATGTGCAATCTGCAGACCGACACCTCCGGCGTCGCCAAACCCGGCGCAAAACAAACGCAGGTTCAAGGCACGCTCGCCGTTCCTGTTCTGGATGGCGATCGCCTCTGCGGCACTCTGGGCATCGGCAAACTGGTGCCCTATGATTTCACCTCCGAGGAGAAGGCAAAATTGATTCAAACTGCCCGCAGCATTGCCGCCAGACTGCTGCCTGATTGAATTCTTCCAGCACCAGCAACTCTGGCAGCAACTTTCCAGGTTGACAACCAGGCGGCAAAAAGCCCGATCTCGCCACTGAGGCCAGACCGGGCTTTTTGGTAATTCTGAACCGATTAGAGGCGGCTGTAGCGGCGACGGCGGCGGAAGAAGAGGCCAAGGAAGCCAAACATCAGCAGCAGCATGCGCGAAGGCTCGGGAACCACCACGAGGATGCCGTAGCTGGTGAATGCAGTGACATCCCAGGCAAGCCCGGCTCCCAATGCCGTCAGATCGAGGTCACCTGCGATCACGTTGCTGGTTGCATCATAGATGGTGCTGGAGCCCACCGAGAAACCGCCACCGATGCCGGGCCCAGACCAGTCAATCAAATTGAAGACCTGGCCTTGTTGCACTGAGCCCAGACTGACTCCAGAAACCACCACGGAACCCTGACCCCAGGCGGTGTTGGCAGCGCCACGTGATCCAATGCTGAGGGTGCTCGCAGTACCAGTGAGGTTGATGTAGTCATGGTTGGTGGTCGCAGTCGGAGCCACGTTCCATGTGCCCGCACCCACGGCATCGAGGTAAGCCTTGGCAGTGGTGTAGGTGTTGCCGCCGCCGTCACTGAAGACTCCGTTCGCATAGTTCGCGAGCGTGCCAGTGGTCGGGGTGGTGATGCCAAGCTGAATCTGTGAACCGCTTGCAACCGTCAGCGCGGTGCCGTTACCGGTGATGGTCAGAGTACCATTGACCCCGGCAGACGCGCCAGGAGCGAGGATGCCGACGCTCGTCGCGCTGCCAACCGTCACCGCACCTGCAACCGTGCCTGTGGCTCCCAGAGTCGCCGCACTGCTAAGAGTGCCGCCGGTCTTGCCAACTGTCACCGCGGTGGTGCCATTCAGAGGGGTGTAGAGCGTACCATTATTGACGATGGTCGAGCCAGTGTAGTTGTTGTTGGCGTTGGACAGTGTGGTGGTGCCAGTGCCGGTCTGAACCACGGAACCCGTGCCTGTGACCTGCTGCGCGTTGCTCAGGTTCGCGCTGAGGTTCACGGCCAAAGTGCCGTTGTCGGTGATCGTACCGGTGGTGCTGATGCTGCCGGTGGCGCCACCATTACCGACCTGCAGAGTGCCTGCGGCAATTGTGGTCGTGCCTGTGTAGGTGGTGTTGGCGGAGAGAATCACCGTGCCAGCACCGACCTTGTTCAGATTGAAGGCACCGGACAACCCACCGCCAAGGGTCAGCACATCCGAGGCGTTCGTCGCTCCGATGGAACTGTTCGAAGCCAGGGTGACCGATGTGGTCACGATTGCATCTGCGGTGCCGTTGAGAGCCCCTGTCGTGCTCACTCCATCGCCATTCAGCGTTATCGGCGTTTCTGCCACAGACACATTGTTGATGTTGAGGGTTGCGCCGCTGGCGACAGTCACACCACCCGCCACGGTTCCAAGGCCGGTGGCATTGGAGACGATCACCGTGCCGCCGTTGATCGCGGTGGCACCGGTGTAGGTATTGGCGTTGGCAAGGGTCAGCGTGCCGGTACCATTCTTCGTGAGCGTGCCGGTTCCCGTGGCGATCACACTGCTGATCACTGTGTTACCTGCGCCTTGGACCGTGAGACCAACGTTGGTGCCACTGATCGCACCCAGAAGGGTCAGCGTGCTGTTTGCATCCGCCTGGATCGCCGAGGCGCTGCCAAGGGTGACTGTGCCGTTGTAAATGTTGCTGCCACTGAGACTGCGCAACGCACCGTTGTTCGAGGTGCCAGTACCGTTGATCGTCAGCGCTTCACCGGCAATGTTGATGCCGCCCTGAAGTTCCAGAGCAGCTCCTGACGTCACGCTGGTGCCACCAGCAGTGGTGCCAAGAGCAAGGTTGTTGGACACGCTCAGGATGCCAGCACTCACGGTTGTGGTGCCCGCATAGGTGTTGGCACCTGCAAGATAAAGGTTTCCTGTGCCGGTCTTCGTCAGCGATGTAGCTGCACCGCTCACCTGGCCGCCGAGCGTCAGAGCGTTGCCGCTGGTCACCGAGATGGTCGGTGTGGCATTGGTCAGGGCGATCGCGTTATTAAAGGTTGCACTGCCAGAGGCCGCGCTGTCGATGATGGCGTTGGCACCACCAATCGTGAGGGTGTAGCCACCCGTGCTGTTGAGCAGGATGGTGCTCGTGTCGCTCACCGTCAGAGAGCCGATGCTCATGTTGGCTCCAAGCACCATGCCGCCCTGATTCGTTGCTCCAGTGGCTGAGAGGGTGACATTCGTGGTCGATCCAGGCACCAGGCCCGTGGCAACCGTGCCAGCCGCATCCGTCGTCCAGTTGCTCGTGCTCACACCGTCGGAAACGGACCAGACATTGGCTGCGCCGGTGAAACCACCTTTCCACCAGGCATTGGTGAGGGTGGCGGCAGAAGCGATGTTAAACTGCACCAAGGTGTCCGTGGCCTGGATACCAGTGACGGTGAAATTGGTGACGTTGTAAAGGTTGCCGACCGTATAGGTGGCATTGCTGCCGTTGGTATTTTTCAAGCCGCCGGAGGAAGCGTTGAGAATGACCGAGTTGCTTGGCGGCGTCTGGCCGCTGAGGAAGTAGGCGTCCACCGTGACATTGCCTGCCACAAACGCCTTGGCTCCAGCATTCAGGAAAATGCTGCTGCCGGTGGTTCCCACTTCAACACCGAGACGGCTGCCATTTGCGAGATTGAGGACGGTGCCTGTCGTAGGCGCCAGTGTCAGCACACCACCAGTGGTGCCAGTGAGCACATTGAACGTGCCGTTGCTGCCAACCGTGAGCGAAGTGGTCCCGGAAATGCCGTCGATGGCACCGGAGGTGACATGGCTGACTTCCAAGACACCGGTATTCACCGTCGTGGCACCCGTGTAGGTGTTCATGTTGGTGAAGAGGAGTTTCTTACTGCCGTTTTTGACAATGTTGATGTTGTTCTCCACCACACCACCGTAGGAACTGTCCGAAGTTGGAGTGACGGTGAGCGTGTTCATCACCGTGGCGCTGTTGGTGATGAAGCCACCCGCGCTGCTGAAGGCCGTACCCGTGATCACCGAGGTGCTGAGGTTGCCGATGCTGGCATTGTAGCCACCGAGGTCCAGGACGCCACGACCGTCAGTGGTGACGTTGGTGCCAGTCGGCAGAGCAAAGGCGGACCCAAGGCGGAGATAGCCATCGTCAACGTTCGTGCTGCCCGAGTAGGTATTGGTGCCGGAGAGGATCACCGTGTCAGCGCTCTGCTTGGTCAGACCACCTGCGCCGGAGATGTTGCCTTTGATCTCCAGGATGATGCCGCGAGCGGTGTCAGTGAGGGCGCTGTTGTTGTTCACGTCAGGCAGGGAGTCTCCCGGATTTTGATCAGCGGTGCGGCCGTTGTCAGTGCCGTTCGGGCCATCAGTAAAGGAGTTCTGACCGACGAAGGAATTACCTGCCAGCGTGATGCTCACCCCGGCTCCCAAGGTGCGGAAGAGCGTACCGGAGTTGCCGCTGAGCAGATCATCCGTGCGCAGGAAGCCTTCGATCGATCCGCCATTGAGGATGACGGTGGCAACGGTGCTGAATTGGTCCGCATTGATCTGCAGGGTGGCACCACCCAGGTTGATGGTGCTGCCGGTTGTGCCGCCGGCTCCGTCCACGCTCCAGCGTTCAACCGAGCCCGCCTCAAACGTGATGGGGTTCACCGTGGTAAAGCCTGTGGTCTGGATGTCCAGCACCCCGTAGCGGCGCACCGTGATGTTGGTGGCAGCGTTGCCGAAAGCATTCGCATTGGTCACTGCGATGGCGCCGTCTTCAATATAGACATTGCCAGCGAAGCTGGTGCTGTTGTCGCCACCGACATAGAGATAGCCATTGCCCCACTTGGTCAGATCCTTGCTGCCAGTCAGTCCCGTGATGATCAGTCCCGTGGAGTTGCCCGAGGTGATCTGCGTGTTTGTCGTGCTGGTCTGGGCGATGTCGATGATCGAACCGCCAGTGCCAGTCAGGTAAAGCCTGCCAGCATCGACCATGCTACGGTCACGGCCGATCACCATGCGCAGACGCGCAGGCGAGAGGCCCGTGGTGTCCGTCGAATTGATTTCAAGGTCGCTGATGCCCACCGTGCGGTCACTGGTCTGGGTGTCCACATTGATGATCGCATTGTCCACGGCGATGATGCGGCCCATGGTGTATTGCGCCAGCAGCGGGCTGCCAGGATTGACGTTCAGGGTCAGCGTGGATCCTGAAGCAGTCGTCGGGCTGCTGCCATTGAGCGTGATGGTGCCGCCATCACCTGCGCCGCCGAAGGTGGTGAACTGCAGTGTCCCCTGGTTGACGACCCAGTTGCCGGAGAAGCCGGTGCCATTGACAGCCGCAGTCAGGTCCTTGCTGATGGCCAAAGTGCCTGCACCATACTTGGTGATGCTGCTTGCGTAGATGTCACCCGTTTGGGTGAGGGTGGTGCTGGCAGCATTGTAGATGATGGCTTCCTGGGTGCCGCTGGTGCCGAATTTCAGATTGGTGGCAATCGTCAAGTTTGCATAGGTCAGCAGACCGCCACGATCAGCGCTGGTGATGCCATCCGCAAAGGTGATGGTGTTCACCTGGTCGAAACCGTTGCTGATGTTCTGGTTGGTGCGCAGGGCATACACCATCTGGTCCTGCGCCAGCACCATGCCTGCGGTGGAGATGTCCACAATGCTCGAACCCGTGGTGTTCACCGTGAAGAGACCACCGGCGAAGACGTTGCTGTAAGCGGCCAGGTTGGTGAAGCCGTTTGTAGCACCGTAGGTCATGAAGGTGTTGTCCGTGCCATTGATATAATAAGCGGGCAGCATGCCTTCCGCGGCACTGTTGGCACCACCGGTGATGGCGCTCACGCCACCGCTGACGATCAGGTTGCTGTGGTTGGCGGTGGCAAGCGTGCCGGTGCCAAGCGTGCCAGCCGTGGTGAGCACCTGCATGGTGGCATTGGTGGCGCCACGGGTGAGTGACGCTGTCTGCAGGCCGATGGAGCCGGCTGCGTTCGTGGCCACGGAGATGGAGGCACCCTTCTCAAAGGTGATCGCACCCACCGTTTCAACGTTCGTGAGCGCCGGCGCACTGGCTGGCGAAGTGATCTGGAACGAGGCACCGTTCAGGTCGATGCCCACATTGTCTGCCCACCGGTTGTAGTTGGCGGTGCTGTTGTCAAACTTCAGCACCGAACCCGGATGCAGCACGATGACGTTTTGATTGCCGGTGCCGGCGAAGTTAAGGAACGAGCCGGTGGCGGTCTGCGCCGTTAGCGTGCCGAACACATCGACCTGACCAGTGCCGAGCGCGGCGATGGTGGCGCTTGTAGCACCCTGCTGAATCTGCAGCGCACTGCTGCGGCTCACGATGGTGCCGCCTGTGTAGGTGTTCAGGTCGTTCAGGAGGACCGTGCCGGCCGCATTAGCCGCCTGGGAACCGACCAGGAGACGGGACGCAGTGGCTCCGTCGATCAGCACGCCAGTCGTGGTACCCGCCGAATCCATCGTCAGTGTCTGAGCGCCACCGCCGAGGCGATAGATGCCGCCAGCACCCACTCCGAGGCCGAGGCCCGAGAAGGTGTGGGCAGCGCCAGTAGCAGCGAGGAAGGATTTGCCGTTGCCGATCAGGCTGAGGGCCAGATTGACGGACAGGTTGGCATCCATGCCAAGCACACCGATGGAATCAGAACTGAACGCATTCTGCAAGATGCCCTGCGTGAAGGCCGTGCTGGCCATGCGGAAGACCGACAACTGCGAGCCGGAGCTGAGCATCTGGATCTGACCCGTGCCAAAGGTGATGTTCACCGGATTGGTGATGTACATGTTGCCGTTGGGGTTGATCCGGATCGTGCTGTTGTTCAGGATGGCGGCCAGATTCATGGCTGTGCCATTTTCACTGTTCACATCACCAAAGCGCACCAGACCACCATTGATCACAAGACCCAGGCCGTTCGCCCCCACCGTGCCTGCATAGAGGCCGCCAAAGCTGCTTGCGGTGCTGTTGAACCAGAGGTCGCCACCACCGGTCTTGATGATCGCCAGCTTCGCCCCCCCATCGCTGACCGCGCCATTGAGCAGCATGGCACCAGCAGTCACGTTCACGTTCGGCACACCGACGAGATTGGTCCCACCGTTGATTTCGAGCACATAGCTGTTGTTGGCTGTAACAGTGAAGGCAGAACTGCCGATCGTCAGGTCTTTGAAGGCCAGATGCTTGTTGGTGTAGGATCCCGTGTTCGCACCGACGACGAGAGTTGAAGCGCCATCGACAATGAGGCTGTTGCCCGTGGTGCTGTTGCCGACCCAGAAGCGTTGACGGACGGCGTCATTGGTGCCCACATCCAAGCGGATGCTGGTCGTGCCGCCAAAGAGTGTCAGCGCACCAGAACCGATGCCGCCATTGGTTCTTGCCGTTGTCGCACCAATCACGCTCGTATTCGCCAGGTTGTTTGGAGTGCCGCTGGCAAAGGTGTTCAGTGTGGCGGGGTCGAGGAAGTTCAGCGTCACAGGCCCGGTTACTGCCGTGGCTGCGGCGCTGAGCGTGATATGAGTGCCATCCGGAACAGCCGTGACTGTGGTGCCGGAGGCGATGCCAGCACCAGAAACCAGCATGCCAACCGTGATCCCGGTGGAGGATGGCACCGCTTGCGCCGTTCCCGCAATGATGGTCACGCCGGTGACAGGGACGCCAGTGCTGGTGCCGCGAATAGTCAGGGTTCCCTGGACGACATCGATGCCGCCTGAGTTCGTGTTCAGCAGGCCGGTGTTGGTGTTGTTCAGATCAAGAGCCTGGCCTCCAGTCTTCACCAGCGTCCCCGCGCCCGTCACCTGGCCATAGATGCTCAGAGTCGTGCCCACTCCGTTGTTGCCTGTGCTGAGGAAGGCAAAACCAGCCGGCCCGAGGTTCAAGCCACCTTCAACGTTGAGGTTGATCGTGACGCCGCCGGTCGCGGTGTTGTAGTTGATCGTCTGGCCCTGTTCACCAGGCGAGCCGCCAAAAGTGATCCCACCGGTCATGGCCACACTCTGCGATGTGGTCGTCGCGCTCGTGCGGTCCACCGTCAGGGCAGCGAGGTTGTTCCCATCCGCCACGGCCAGGCCGACATTGAAGCCGGTGGTGGCAACGATGCCCGTGATTTGTACGGTGCCAAAGAGCGTCGTGGGGGCAGCACTGAGCGTGAAGGTGGTGGCGCTGGTGATCTGGGAGACGGTCAAACCGGCCACACCCGCGCCGTAGAGGGCCATTCCAGGAACCAAGCCAGCCGTGCTCGCAACCGTGACGTTGGTGCTGCCGGATACAGTGGTGGCGCTCATGTTCACGGGAGCGCTGATGTTGGCGAGGAAGTTATTCGCCGTCGTGGTGCCCTGGGTGACCGTGGCCGGGGCGCTCAACGTGATAGTGGTGCCGGAGACCGCAGTGATTGTCGCTCCAACCGGGATGCCGTTGCCGAAGATCGGCATGCCCACTGCAAGACCCGTGGCACTGGCCACGGTGATGGTGTTGACGCCGGAGGTGCTCGTGAAGGTGCTGGTCACCACGCCGTTGATGACATCCGAGCGCAGGCCCAACTGCGTGTTGAACCCGTTTAGAGCCACCACGCCATTGGTGCCGGCCGCGTTCTGCGCCGCCGTTGCAGTACCGCCGAGGTTGTAGATGGCGTTGGTGCTGGTGCGCAGGAACAGCGCACCTTGGTTGATGATGTAGTTGCCGTTGAAGCTGGCCTGCGCGGCATCCACAAACAGGCTGCCGCTGCCCTGCTTGACGATGTTCGTGGCGTTGGTGATCTGACCTGTGGTCGTTGGTGTGGCGAGGAGACCAATAACCAGGTTGTTGTTGTTCCAGATGTCGGCTTCCTGCGCCGAGGTGCCAAAGGATATGCCCGGATTGATGTTGACGGCACCGTTGACGATCAACCCGCCGCTGCGGATCTGGATGATGTCAGTGGCTGCGGCAGTGCCGGAAGCAAAGGTGAGGCTGCCATCAATGCGAAGCGCATAGGTGTCGAGCGCCAGACCGCCGCCGCCAATCATGCTGGACGCCGCACTGAGGAAGGTGCGCTCGGTGATCACCGCCGTGTTGCCCAGCACACCACTGCGGTTGCCGTCAAAGCCCGCGTTCACGAAACCGTTGGCAGCCGTGTAGGTGAGGAATTGGAAGTCCGTTCCGTTGATCATCCACGGAGCCAGCATGCCGTTGTTGATCAGGCTGGTGAGCGCCACCGAACCGGCGCCAATGTTGATGGTGCCGCTGAAGAGCTTGACGCGTTCGTCGCTGCCGAGGAACCCGCCGTCGGCGGGGCTGATCAGGAGCGAGGCGTTATTTCCGCTGATGGCGAGGCCGTTGACTGTCTGGTTGATGGTGCGCACAAGGTCCGTGCCAGCACCGCCGCCGATCACCAGGTTCACCGTGCGGTCTTGCAAATCACGCTGTACAATCATCTGGCCGAAACCCTTGAGGGTCACGTCACCGACAGTCTCGGTCACTTCAACGTCGCGGTTGCCAATCAGGCGCAGCGTCGAGTTGTCGAGCGTAATGCCCTGGGTGTCGAGCCAGCGGCCCTGACCACCATAGCCTTCGAGCTGGCTGGTGGCGAGCAACCCGGTGGAGTAATCAAAGCGCAGTTCTGCACCGGAATGCAGCGAGACGGGGGCGATGTTCGCCGTCTGCCCCGCATTGACGAAGGTGCCGCCCAGACCACCGGCAATAACTGTGCCCCACACATCGAATGAGCTGGTGGCCAGCGTACCACGGAAGTCGAGAACACTGCCGCGGTTCACTACGGTGGTGCCACTGTAGTTCTGGCTCGTCAGCAGAGAGACGGTGCCACGACCGTTGCCACCGGTGATGCTGTCTGCGTTGATGCCGCTGTCGATCATGCCGACGATGAGGTTTGCAGTGCCGGTGAGCACGTTGCTGTTGGCCATGTCGCTGGAGACATAGAGCGTGCTGCCACCAGCGCCGAGGCGGTAGGTGTTGCCCGCGCCAACTCCGAGGGTGGCTGCATTGTAACTGCCGTTGAGGCCGACGGCGTTCGTCGTGGAGCCGAGGAAGGAGGTGCCATCACCGATTTGGGCGAGGTTAATGACCTGGTTATAGACCGTGTCCAGAGCGACGATGATGCCGCCACCAGCTTTGCCCGTGCCATTGAGGCTGCCGCTGCCGCTAAGTCCATACCACGAGGATGTCTGCGGACCACCGAGACTGCCCACAATGACATTGAAAGCTGAGAGCGGGGCATTGGCCGCCATGCGCAGTATGCCGTAGTTGGCCATGACATTGCTGCGCAGATCGGTGGTGCCCGTCCAGCCGGCGACGATGTTGTTGGTGCTGTTGAACTGGATGGCATCACCCGGATTGACGAGGATGTTGCCGACACCGAGATTGGAGTTGGCGATCAGTCCGGGAATGCTGCCAGCAGTGTCACTGAGCGTCGTCACATTGCCCTCGACGGTGCCGAAGAACAGGATGCCACCGTTGATGACGGTGCCGCCTTTGTAGTTGGAGGTGTTGTCACTGTTGATGAACAAATTGCCAACGCCCTGTTTGTAGAGCGTGCCGCTGCCGGTGATGGCACCACTGATGGTCATGTTGCCCCCTGGACTGAGATAGGCATCCTTGACCATCGTCAGGCCGCTGAATTCCGCACTGTAGGAGGACGTGGAGTTGGTCACCGTGAGGAACGCGGTTCCCAGCGGTCCGCCAAAGTTCAGCGCGCCAAAGAGGAGTGTTTTGTTCGCACCGCTCAACTGGGCCGCGAGTGCAATGGTTGAATTGGTGCTGCCAATGTAGGTGTTGCCAAGCGCCGCAGTGGAACCAATGGTGAAGGAATTGTTGGCGAAGGTGTTCAGCACCTGCATGTCCCCCGTGTTGTCTCCGTCACTCTTGACGTTCAAGGTGGCACCGTTGAGGATGACCGACGCGTTGCTGTAGGTCATGTTGTTGACGCTGCCCGCCACCGCGCTGGTGTTGATGCCGCCAAAGGGATCAAGCGCGTTGCCAGACGTGCGTACTTCCATGGTGCCGGCCGCAATCACCCACGAGCCCACCTGGTTCGCACCCTGGCCCAGCGGATCAGGCGTGCCATTCGGCAGCATGCTGGTGCGGCCGTTGGTGACGAAGAGGGTCTGGGCTCCAAGCTTGGTAATGGTCTTGCTGCCTGCCAGGATCTGACCGGATATGACACCGCTGTTGACGGTGTTCAGCACCACGTTGCTGGAGGCGTTGCCCGTCATGTCCAATGTGCCGGCGATGAGCACGTTGGTGTTCTGGCCGCCCGTCCAAGTCAGCACCGGAGCGTTGAGCGTGACGTTGTTCACCATGCTCCAGGCAATCGGCGCGGTGCTGGTGGACAGAGAGGAGGTCGTATTGGCCCCACCCCATGTGTTGGTAGCGCTCACGGTGATGTTCAGACCGCTGCCGGAGCCAAACTGCATGACCGTGATGGCATCAAGCTGTTCACCCACGGCATAGGGAGCCACCGCAGCGAGATCCAAGGAGCCACCCTGCAGGGTGACTCCGCCGGTGCCAAGCGCCAGCGTGTTGCGCACGATCAAGGAACTGACGCTGCCCGTTGGCAGCAGCGGATTGATCACCGAGGCCTGCGCCACACGACCCACACCAATGATGGTGCCGCCCGTGTAGGTGCTGGCCAGCGGAGCTCCGTCCTTGTTGATCGGCTGGTTCAGCGTGAGGCTGCCGTCACCCACTTTGGTGAGAGCCACATTGCCGGTAATCACCCCGGTGTAGGTGGTGGCCTGTCCGAGGCCCTCATTGACCGTCAGAGTCGAACTGGTACCACTGTTGCTGACAGTACCGGTGCCCGTGAGGCCGGCGATGGTGATGTTCTGACTGTTGAGATCAAACACACCCGCATTGTTGACGGCGAGATTGATGAGGCCGTTGGAGGCCACTGCACGCTGAGTTGCAAACTGCAGGGTGCCTTCCTGAATCGTGAGCGTGCGAAGCAGTGTGGTGGTCGGCGCCATCACATTGCCGCTGCCGGAAATCAGCAGGGTGCCAAGCCCTGCCTTGGTGAAGTCCAGGGAAGTGTAGCTGCCGGAAAGCGTGGATGCTCCGGTCTGGCCGCCACTGACGAAGACCAGCGCCTCACCCAATGTGCCTGCCGTGCCGTTGTCGAAGGCAAGGTTGGCACTGATCACCGGCGCTGCAGTCGCACCATTGTTCATGATCAAACCGCCGTTCACCAGTTGCAGCAACGAAGTGCCGTCTGTCGCGCTGATGTTACTGTTGGTGCGCAGCGCCAGCACACTGATGGTGCCCGTGGCCACTGCCTGCACGCTGCTGATGTCCGCCAGTGAGGTGGGGGCCGAGGTGCTCAGCAAGCCCCCTGTATTGGTGGCGCTGTTCAGCATGAAGCCGTTGGTGGCATTGTATTGCAGGAAGTTGAGATCCTGGCTGGCACTGCTCCGGCCCACGATGGACGGCAGCGTCAGCATTCCGCTCGTATTGCCCGGAGCCGTGGTTGTAACGATGAACTTCTCCGTGTTGCCCAGCGCATTGACCAGGTCAGACGTGGTGATCGTCAGCATGCCGGCGGTGCTGCGTGTAAGGGTGCCGGTGAGCGTCAGCGCCGAGGTTGTTCCAGTCCCTTGGATCAACTGCACGCCTGCCGCGCCGCTGTAGGTCATGGAAGCAACTGAAAGCGCCTGGTTCTGCGTGGCAAAGGTCAGCGCCGTCGTCGCTGTCAGAGCGACTGTTGTTGGCGCGCTCAGCGTGATGTTGTTGCCGCTGACTGCCGTGACGATCGTGCCCGCGGTGATGCCGCTGGCAGCAGTCACCGTCATGCCGGCGACGATACCAGCACTGTTGCTGACGTTGACGACATAGCTCACAGCACCCTGTGTGGTGCCAACCGTCACCCCCACAGGTGCGACGCCGACTGTGCCCTGCAGCTGGATGCCCCCACCATTCAGTGTGATCGCTCCCGTACCGAAAGGTGTGCCGCTCGTCATCTGCGTCGTGACGAGACCGCTGCTGCCGTTGAAGCCTCCAATAGTCAGGCTGCTGTTCGTGTTGGAAGTGGAATTGAGCACCAATGTGCCGGCACCAATCTTGGTCAGACCAAAGGCACCGGTAATGGGCAATCCGACACCGAAGGTGTTGCTGCCGGAAACCTCGATCGTGCTTGCTGCTACTGTCAGGAGCAACTCATGCGAGGTGGTGAAGGAGCCGCCGACGGAGAGCATGCCGCCGCGCAGGCGCACGTCGGTGGTCAGTCCTGCAACGGTGTGCGCACCGGTTCCCACCGCGATGATCGTCGCCGCGTCACCCAGATTGTTGTCAGTCGTCACCCGCAGCACGCCTGCGTCAATGAACCAGGAGGTGCCATAGTTGCCGTCCGTGGTCAGCTTGTTATAGGCCAGATTGTCCCCGGTATATACAAACACACCGCTGCCAACTGATGTACCGCTGTTGATGAGCAGATTCACCCCCTGCACACCGCTGGTTGTCAGGTTGTCATCGAATTCGATGACACCCTGCGTGGTTTTGATGATGAAATTGCGGTTCTGCAGTGTCGCGCCGGAGTTGAGGTCCCATGCAGCAGCCGTGTTGATGAAGTCCAGCCCGCCGCGTCCTTGGAAGGTGATCGGCAGGGCGGCAGCGGTGGCGAGAGCACCAAGGGTGTTGGCGATGATGCGGTCGGTGCCATCCGATGCAATCAGGGCACCTCCGTTGGAGCTGCCTGCACCGAAGGTGAGGCTGCCCGTTCCGAACGGACCGCTGATGATCGTCAGCGCACTGGCCGGACCGGAGTACATTGAATTGGCTCCGACCACGACATACGCATTGTTCAGCGTGGTGCCGGCGGTGTAGGTGTTCTCGGAGTAGCCATTGAGACCGGGACCGATGTAGACCACACCTGATTGCGTGGTGGCCGCGCTGCCGATGGCCACTGCCCCGGCGCCGGAGATCGGGCCAAGCATTTCAATGCGGCCCGTCGTCTGCGACTGCAAGGTCACAGTGCTGCCGCTGATGGTGCCAAGGCCGCCGGTGAACCGTGCATCGTAGACCTCGTTGCCCAGGATGGTCCCCGAGGTCGTGTTGATGATGACGTCACGGGCGAAGTTTATCTGTCCAGACAGGCCGAGTGTCGAGCCAGCGGTGGCGAAGACCAAGGCGCTGTCCGTGTTGCCCAGCGCACCGGCCACGTTGACCAGCACATCGTTGCCGACGTAGATGCCGCCGGTACCGTTGACCGTGGTGGTGCCCGTGTAGGTGTTCAGTCCGTCCAGCACCAAAGCCGAGGCACCGGTTTTGTACAAGTTGCCACCAACACCACTGATCACTCCCTGAATGCTCATTTCACCGGTGTTTTCAATCGTGCGGCTGCTGCCCACGCCGTTTGGCGTCAGATTGACATTGCCACGCAGCACAAAGTTCGCGCCGGCCGTGCGGAAATCTCCAACCAGATCCACATTGTTCCAAATGCTGATGCCACCCGCGCTGACCGCGCCTTCCTGTCCCTGACCGACGTTGATGCCGGTGTTGCTTGTCTCGTTGATAATGAGCTTCCCGGAGCCAAGGGCAAAGTTGTTGCTGATGTTGAGCGTCGAGGCGCGGTTGGCCCAGGTGTTGCCAGTGTAGTTGTTCCGCGTGTTCAGGGTCAGGTTGAAGTTGCCGTTGATCACGGAAAGATTGTCATAGCCATAGCTGCCGACATCGCCAACCAAGGCACCGACCTGCACCGAGTTGGCACCGGAAAGCACATTTTCAAACGCACCGGCACCAATCTGCAGGGTGCCCTGGTTGCCGCCACCACCGAAGCGATAAACATTGTCAGTGGAGGCACCCAGGGTCGGGGCAAAATAAAGCTGGTTGATCGCGCCGCTCGTCGCGGTGCCGAGCCAGAGATGCGGCACCGGCCCGCTGGTAGTGAGGGCGTTTTCCATCGCCCCGATGTTGAGCGCCCCATACTGCACACCGTTGTCGAGCGAGATGACGCCAAGAGTAGTGCCGGTGGTGCTGAGCTTCACCTTGCCGTCTGTGGCGGCACCAGTCGTCAGAAGGCTGAGAATACCAGCCTGCGTCAGCGGCGTGCCGTTGCTGTTGTAGCCGAAGGAAACACCGGAGTAGCCAAAGGCATCGCTGGCCGCAGTGACTTTCTGGAAGGCAATGTTGGAGACATCTGCAAGGCGGATGAGCGTGCCGGGCAGCAGGTTGATGTCCCCCTGGCCGAAGGCGCCCGTGGTCGCAGTGCCAGCCACCAGCGACGTGGTGGCGATGATGCTCGTGGCCGTGTTCTGCGTCGAAGCCCAGACTTCAAGACCGATGGATCCATTCGCGCCAAATGTATTGGCACCATTGCTGAAGGTCAGCGTGCCGTTGCCAGCCTTGATCAGCTTGCCGTTGGCACCGCCAACGACCAGACCTTCGAGGATGGTCTGGTTGGCCGTGCCAAAGACGCTGTTGATCACATTGCTATTGGAACCAAGCGTTGTGGTGCCGGTCACGGTGATGCCGTTCTGGTTGAACGTCAGATAGATCGGCGAGTTGGCACCGAGATCTGCAATCGTCAGATTGTTGATCCGTTGCATGATCCCGGTGTTGTTATTGTTGATCACCGAGTCCGCGTTCACAAACACATTGCTGCCAATGTTCCCGGTGACGCGCGAACCACTGGTGATGTTCGAGTCGCGGCCAGCATCGTTGGAGAGCAGGCTGTCGATCGTCAGCACACTGCCCTGACCCGAGCCGCCGTTCAAAACGAGGTTCTGGCTGTTGGTGACACTGGCGATGGCCGTGCCGGAATTGGAGACCGGGTTCTGCAGGATCAAGGTGCCCTGGTTGAGCGTGATCGCTCCCGTGAGACCGCTGTCGCTGCCGCTGAGCTGCAGCGAGGAGGAGCCAAACTTGGTCAGGCCACCCGTGCCGGTGATCTGGGCATTGATGACGGAAGCAGCACTGGTGTAGATGAGTGCTTCATTCGAACCAAACGCGAGGGTCATCTGCAGGGTGATCGGTGACACCCCGACTGCTTGGGTCTGCACCGGGTTGATGGTGCCACCAGTCCCAGTCAGCAGCAAGCCGCCGCCGAGGCTGCCCGCACCACTGTCAAACGTGATCGTGTTGAAGCTTGCGGTCGGCAGAATGTTCTGACTGCTGCGCATGGCGTAGACAGTGGCATTGGCAGCCAGCGTTGCCGCAGCTGTCGTCACATCGACAACCTGTCCCGCACCGAGCGCGCCAATGGAGCCTGCCGAGATCGTCGTACCGTAACCAACCTGGCCCGTGCCAAGGGTCGTACCCGCGACCAAGGACTGGAAGCCGGTGTCGCCTCCGGTCGAAAGCGTGTTCGCCGGGTTGTAGGTCACATAAGTGTTGTTTGTCGAATCAACGATCCACACCGGTGTGATGCCGCCAGTGGTGATGCCAGTACCGTTCAGCGTGGTGCCCGTGGTGGCCACCCCTCCGGTGACGACGAAGCGGTCATAAGAGGTCGGCGCTACGGCGCTGCCAGAATTGATGATCCCGAGAATGCTGGTGGCTGCCGCGCCCGTTCCGTTGATCGCAGCGGAATTCGAAATCAGCAAAGTGCCTGCTGTGCCGCGGGTCAAACCAGCCGTCTCAAACACAGCAGATCCGGCGCCCGTGGTGCTGCGGGCCACAATCACCCCGGAACCCTTGTTCACAGTCAATACGCCCACTTTTTCATAGGATTGACCGCCTGAAACACCGTCGAAACGGAATGTGCCGCCGTTCAGATCCTGGCCCACAGAATTCGCCCAGCGCCCCTGGCCGTCGGGTTCGAGACCGAACTGGTCAAAGATGCGGATCGTGCCGCCTGGTCGCAACACGATGGTGTTGTTGTTCGTGCCGGTGATTGGATTGTAGAACGACGACGCACTGGCGATGCCGTTGGTCGGTGCGGTGACTTGAATAGTGCCATAAACCTCAACGTTGCCACTTCCCAGTGCCGTCTGGCCCAGAGCACCGACTTCCAGCGACAAGGTCGAACCTTTGCTGATGGTCGTGCCGCCAGAGTAGTTGTTCGAGTTGCGGATCGATACCGTGCCGGCGCCGAAGGTGATGCCACCGCCATTCAGATTGCTGAGCTGCGAACCGATGATGACGCGGGCCGTTCCAGTCAGAACATTGTCCGCTCCGGTGAAGGCAAGGGTGCCGCCGTTGTTGCCGCCAAGACGATAGATGTTGTCGATTCCCGCTCCGAGGGTCGCAGCCGTGTATTCCACCGTGGTGGCATTGAAATAACTGCCCAGGAAGAGTTTGCCATCACCGATCTGCGCCATGTTGAGGGCGGTGTTAAAGGTTGGCACCGCCAGTTGCAGCGCCGCACCAAAGCCACCGTTGATGCTGATGATCGAATTCAGTCCGGTGCCGGGATTGTAATCTGTGTCCAGCACGATCGATGGAAGCGCGTTGATCTGGCTGTCCAGATTCAGTGCCGTGACACCACCAAGACTGCCGTTGCCTGCAATGCGCAGGGATGCGCTTGGCAGCACGCTGACCGGGCCGCTGCCCAGCGCCGTGCCCGTGGTCGCCACGACCTGCACCGCGCCGACCTGGATGTTGGTGCCGCCGGTGTAATTATTGGCGTTGCCCGAAATGCGCAGCGTACCGTAGGTGGTGGTGCCACCACCGAACTTGTTGAGCGCACCCGATCCGGTGACCACACCAGCCAGTTCCAGGAAAGTTGTGCTGCCCGTGCTGGTCATAAGGTTGGCAAAAGCACCACCAAGGGTTGTGGTGCCAGCCACGCGCAGGGAGTAGCTGTTGGCTCCTGTCAGAATCAGCGAGCTGTCGCCGACGTTGAGGTTTCCAATCTGAATCGCGTTGCCCGTGTTGGCGCTGATGTTGTTCACGTTGATCGTCGAATATCCACCGATCAGAATGTTGATGCCGTTCGTGTTTGGATTGCCGAAGGTGATCACACCATTCGGACCACCGCCGTTGCTGTTGAGCGCAAGCGTTCCGTTGCCGACCGACACCAGGCCGGGGGTGGTGTAGTTGGTGCCACCATTGTTCGTGTCTGCACCGCCCAGTCCCAGCGGATCCTGCACAGTCAGCTGACCGCGGTTGATGAGCACACCGCCGGTGAAGCTGTTCTGGCCGGCATACGTGTTGTTCGCCGTGATGTTGCCCAGCGTCAGGGTGCCGATTCCGCCCTTGACCAGGGAGGTCGTCATCGTCCCAGAGCCCAGCACATCCGTAATCTGGCCAAAGTAGGTCGAATTCGTGTTGCCTATGATCTGAATCACGCCGTTCGATGTTGTAGACTGGTTGCCAATCAAGCCACCTGAGCCACCCAGGCTTGCCACAGTCACGCGGCCGCCGCTCACATCAAGATTGCCGGCGTCATTGAGGATCATTCCAACCGTCATGCTCGGCAGCGAATTCACGTTGGTGATGCTCAGGGTGCCTTCGTTGACGGTGATGTTGCCCAGGATGTTGTTCGCAGCCGTGAGAATGAGGTTCCCCGCACCAAAGGTGGTCAGGTTCTTCGCGGTGATGCTGCCGGAGATGGTGGCCGCATTGCCATTCGAATAGCCACCGCTGACATAGATCAGGCCTTCACCCGCACTCGCTCCACCGTTGGCCCCGAAGGGGTTGAAGAACAGGTTGCTGCTGATCGTCGGTGCCACACTGCCGACTCCATTGATGAGCAATGCACCCATGTCATTCGTGTTGAGCGTACGGATGCGGATCGTTCCACCGCTGAGATTAGCCGTGGTCTTCAGTGCAAAGACATCCACAATGCCGGACACTGTGGTTGCAGCGGTGATGCTGACTACGTTGGCCTGAGTTGAACTAGCAAAGGTGTTGGTCAGCAATGAAGCCGGGATGGCGTTGATGAATCCAAGCGTCGGATCATAGTTCACAAAGTCCGCCGTCCGGTTCGTGGGTGACGTCACCGCCAGAATGCTCGCTGCAACGATGCCGGCGTTGGATCCCGCATTGATGTTGTTGAGCACCTGCAGGCCCGCCACCGTCGTGGTGGTCTGGCCCAGAATGGTGGTGCCAAACACGCGCATGTCTGAGCCCGCCGTGTTGCCCAGCACCGCGCCTGCTCCCGGCATGAGCAGCAGCGTGCCGGAGTTGGTACGAGCCAGGGTGGTCGCTGTAAACACGATGTCGTTGCCCATCTGTGCGTCAAAGCGCATGTAGGACGCACCTCCGTAGTTTACCGTGGTGACCGCCGTGAAAGCCGCGCCCGGTCCGCCGGTGTTGACCTCCAGCGTGCCGCCGTTGATCGTCAGCGTCGTCGTGCCAAAGGGTGTGCCGCCCGTTGCCTGCGTCAGCAAGGTCGCACCGTCGCTGATCGCCGTGGTCGTGCTCGCATTGCCGCCGGTGATGTTGCCGTTGAGGACCACCGTGCCGCCGTTGATCGTCAGCAGGCCGGAGCCGGTGGTCAGGCCGTTCACGGTCAGCGTCTTGCCCGCCTTCACACTGATGCTGCCCGCAGCCGTCATGGTGATGACGCGTTCGGTCGTCACATTGTCCGTGACACGCAGGAAGCCGCCGTTGAAGGCGATGCCCCCCGGCAACACAGTTGCACTGCCGATTGATCCTAGATTTGTGTCGCTGTTGATGCTGAGAATGCCTGCATTAAGGGTTGTAGTTCCCAGATAGGTGTTGGTGCCAGTCAGCACCAGGGTGCCCACACCAGTTTTGGTGAAGCCGGTCTGTGAACTTACGAACGTAAGGTCGCTGCTCAGCGTGCCTGATTCGGTCAGGACCACTCCGGCTCCCACATCAATGTTGCTGCTCTGGATGAACTTGATGTTGTTGGTCAAGGTCTGGCTCTTGTCCCAGTTTGCCAGTGTGCCGCTGTTCATGCTGATCAGCCCGGCGGCAAGACCACCCCCGGTGCTGCTGCTCAGTGCCAGTGTACCCTGGCTCACTGCGGTGCCACCGCTGTAGCTGTTGCTGCCATTGGTCAGTTTGAGGATGCCGGCGCCGGTCTTTACCAGCATCGCACCACCCGTGATCTGGCCGCTCAGCGTCACGATGCGGTCCGTTCCCGCAATGCTCAACGCACGATAGGTCGCCCCGCTCAAGTCCACCGCTCCGCTCAAAGTCAGATCCGTCTGTCCCAGCGGTCCTGCACCAATGAATGCATCCGCTGCAAAAGCACCGGCAGTGTTGCCCGCTCCGGCCAGCGCTGTCAGCACTCCACTCGATGCGAAGTTGATGTTGTTCGCCAGCTTGAACGGCGCGAGCAGAAGAATGTTCGAAGTGGTGCCCAGGCCTGTCTGGTTGGTCTGCAACGTGCCAGAATTGAAAGTGATCGTGCCAGTTCCCAGCGCATTCACATTGCCGATCTGCACAATCTCGTTGCCGTTGATCGTGGTGCCGCCTGTGTAGCTGTTCGCCGTGTTCAGCGCCACCGTACCACTGTTGCCGATCAGGTTCGCTCCCGGCGTGCCGGTCACTGCGCCGAAGACGACCGCATTGGATCCCGTCAAAACGGAGTTGTTGATGTTCAAGGTGCCGCCGCCCGTGCCGAGACGATAGACATTGCCGCTGCCTGCTCCAAGCGTTGCCGCCGTGTAGGTGCCGGTCAGACTCGATCCAAGGAAAAGCTTGGTGCCAGCCTGGCTCAGCGCCGTGCTGAATCCTCCCACATCAATCGCCACTGTCCCGTCATAATTTAGGTTGGTGGAGGTGAAGAGACTGTTGAGGCCAGCAGGCGCACCATTGTAGGCCAGGGCCAGGATGCCCAGACCATTGACGTCGCTGTTGATCGTCACCGATGATGCGCTGGCGAGGTTGGCTGCATTGATGACGCGCAGCACCGCACCTGGATTGACCGTGACTGTCCCAGTGGTCAGGGCATTTTTTCCGATCCGCGCTTCCAACACGCCCTGATCGACGATGATGCTGCCCGTGTAGGTTGACGTGCCGCCCAGCAGCATGGTCGCCGTGCCCGTCTTGGTGAAGGACGATGTAGAGCCGCTGAAAGCTCCCAGCACGTTGAACTGGTTGGACGTGTTGATCGTCGTGCCGCTGCTGCCATTGAGCGTCAGCGCGCCGAACACAGTGTTGGTCTGGCCACCCTGCACTCCCAGCACAGTGGCACCGCTGTTCAATGTCACCGCTCCGATGGCTGTGGTGCCGGCGGTCGCGCCGATGATGCCATTGCCATTCAAGGCGACGGTGTTTTGCACAAACACATTGGAGACGGCGTCGTTGTAGGCGCCACCAGCGTTGATTGTGATCGTGGGTCCGGCGGTGTAAAGCGAGCCACCGAGCGCGTACTGAGCGCCTACATTCAATGCACCATCAATCACCGTAATCGAACCGGTCAGGAGTGTGTTCGTGGCAGCGTTAATCAACAGCGTGCCCGGACCATCCTTCGCAAAGCCCGTTATCGTGCCGGCAAACGCCTGGCTGATGGTGGATGTCACGGCAGTGTTGCCCTGGTAGGCGTTTTCCACCGTGATAGTCGGTGTCGCGCTGCCAAAGGTGATCACACCATTGAGGGTCAGGTTCTGCTGGGTGACGCCAAAGATGAGCTTGGTGTTGGCGGAAATGGTATTTGTGACCGCAATCGTTCCACCTCCCGCAAGAAGCTTGGCGCCGTCGGTGATGGCCAGGTTACCAGTCCCAAGGCCCGCAGCATTGGCGATGACCAGCGAGCCCGAATTGAGATTGACGCCACCAGCAAAGGTGTTTGCTCCTCCGAGGACAAGAGCGCCTGTCCCCGCCTTCGTCAGTGTACCGTTGGCGATGACGCCCGAAATGATCAGGTCCACTGGAGACAAGCCGCCGGTGGTGATGGTGCGGGTTCCTGCCCCAAGATCCATGGCGCTGGCAATCGTGGGCGTAAAGCTCAGGTTGTCGTTGGTCGAGGTGATGTTGCTGCCCAGCGTGACCGTACCGCCTGTAATGGTCGGCGTGGCGATGCCGCCGGCGTTGTTGAAGGTGATCCCACCATTGAAGGTGTTCGTGCCCGTCACAAGGGTCAGCACGCTGCCACCGTTGAGCACAATGCTGGCGCTCTGGTTGATGGTGCTCGCCACCGTCTGCGTGACGTTGGCGTTGTTGATCGTCAGCGTGCCGCTCGTGATCGAAACTGTTGTCGTGCCATTGGCGCTCGCGGTGCTCAGTGTCAGAGTACCCTGGTCAACCACCGTGCCACCACCGTAGGTGTTGGCTCCGCTCAGTGTCAGGCCGCCGGCACCACTCTTGACAAAGGAGACGCCTGCGCCGCTGATCACGCTGGCAATAGTGTCGGTGCCGGTGGTGGTGTTCACGTAGGTGAAGAGTTCCGCACCTCCCGAAGTCAGGTTGCCGCCAGTGATGGTCACCCCCTTGTTGCCCGAATCATTGATGAGGAGGCCGCCGGAAACACCATTGCCCAGCGTGAGGGTGTTGGCAGCGGTGATGGTCACCGTCGTAGCCGCCGCAGGTGCCGCGATGTTCAGTGAGTTGACGGTCTTCGTGGCGATGTTGGCGCTCGGAGTTGCCACAATGCGGGCATTGTCGGTCGCTCCCGCCGTTGTCAGATCGGTTGAGGAGTATGCGAGGTAACCAAGCGTTCCCATGGCGCCCACTCCTCCCGATGTTCCCGCGACGGTTGCATAGGCCGCAAAGTCCGCCCCGTTCACCACAGCCCAGCCACCGATCATCGCCCCTGCCGTCGGTGCGCTTCCACTGAGCTGAGTGAGGATGATCTGGCTGTTGTTGGTGCCACCGAGGCCCGGATTATTTCCGGTGAAGTTCACCGTCGTGCCCACAGTGCTTCGCACCAGGTTGGCGATGGTCAGCGTGGAAGGCAGCACCGTGCCGGCGGTCGGAGTCACGGTGATCGTGTTCGCACCGCCGGAGTTGGCACCGCCCTGCAATGTCACGGTGCCCACCGAGGCTCCACCCTGCACGCCGACGTAAGTCAGCGTACCACCCTGCAGCGTGATGCCGCTGGCGACACGGCTGCTCACCGTGTTCAGACCGCTGTCATCCAGCGTCAGCGTGCCGAAGTAGTTCGTCACACTGCTGGTCCCGGACAACTGGCCCTGATCGCGCAGGGTCAGGCCGCCACCGCGGATGATCGTCGCACCCGTGTAGGTGTTGTTGCTCGTCAGCGTGGTCGTGAAGTTGCCGGAGCGGGTGAAGCTCATCCCGCCCGTGCCGTTTAGGATCACCCCTGCAAAGGTGGCGTTGCCGACCGTGACTGCCGTCAATGTCACGGCTGACGCACCGCTGTTGGTGATCGTGCCGCCGGTTCCCGCCAGCACGCTCTGGCTGAGGAGCGTCCCCACCGCCTGGTTCTTGCCGAACAGATCGAGCGAGCCACCATTGACTGCCACATTGTTGATCGCAACGCCAGTATTGGTGACGAACACAGGCAGCGTGTTGTCCTGCCCGCTGTTGAGTTTCAGGAGACCATCGTTGATCGTGGTAGAATTGCTCGCTTGGAAGAAGAACTGCGCCTTCGTGAATTCCATCGCTCCCAGACCCGCTTTGACGAAGCTGTTGGAGAACTGGCCATAGCTGCCAAAGGTGAACATGTTCGCGGTGTCGAACTGCTGAATATAAAGCTGGGCGCCGCCAGCACCCACCACACCACCGCTGAAATCAGTCCCACTGGCATCCTTCACCAGAATGGCGCTGGCACCCAGGGTCAGAACGCTGGCCGTACCAATGGCTGTCAGGGATGAGCCGCTGGTCAGGGTCAGGCTGTTCACCGTGGCAGACCCAAAGGTCTGTGATCCAGTCATCGAAACATTGGAGTTCCCGGAAAGCACGCGGAACAATCCTGGCGCAAGCTCGGCTGCAGTCAGCGCACGAAGTCCGCCGGCAGCGGAATAGGTCGCAAAGCTCGCACTGGCCGCAAAGCCCGCCGTCCCAATGGCATCTGTCATGTCCGTGCTGGCAATGATGTCGTTTCGGATGCTGATGGTGTTGGTGCCGTCACCAGTGGCGCCACCGATGAAGTTCCCAATAGTTGGGGCATACAGATTGGCGACACCCGCTGCTGGGGCGGCACCGAGATTGTTACCACGCACAATCAGGGAACCTCCAGCAGTGATATTGGCAATGTTGCCAAGGTTAAGGGTGAGTGACTGGCTGGCGTTGGCATTCAGGGTGATGATGCTGCCGCTGGAGCTCACCGACAGTGCCCCGCCCGTGCCGAGGTTCAGGGATTCGACCGTGCTGGCGGCGCTGTTTCCGATGATCTTGAACTCACCACCCACGAGGGTCAGGTTGCGTACCAAACCTGAGCCAACATTGAAGTCGGTGCCACCGAGGCGGTTGTTCACGTTGGTGCCGCTGTTGTCGAGAGTCAGGATGCCGCCACGGTTCACCGTGTAAGTGGTGAACTTCGCGCTTCCATTGCCACTCAGGGTCGAAGTACCCTGCGAGGTCGTGAAGTTGCCGTTGCTCATGGTGGCCAGCCCGGTGACTGAATTCAGGGTCATGGTGCCGGTGCCGAGCTTCAACAGGTTGAAGGATGTGCCCGTCTGGTTGCTTGAGGCAAACACACCGGAGAAGGTGAAGCTGCTGTTATCAAAGCCCGTGCTGAGTGTGCCGGCGGTGCCGGAATTGTTGGTGACCAGACCGCTGCCAGTGATGGAACCGGTGACGGCACTCAAGCCATTGAGGTCAAGCGTGCCTAACGCTGCCAGACTGATCTGCGAATTGATTGACAGAGCGTTGTTATTTCCCACGCGCAGAGTACCATCGTTCACCGTGGTGACACCCGTGTAATTGTTGGCAATGTTGGCCAGGGAAAGAATACCCGCTCCATTCTTGATGAAGGCGAACGCCCCGGTGTAGGCCGCACCAAGGGTGCCAACCACCGCCGGACTTTCCACGGTGATGGTCTTGGTGCCGCTGCCGAAGGTGACCAGACCATTCAAGGTCAGGCTGTTCGAGGAGACACCGCTGAAGACCAACGTGTTGCTGCCATTGGAAACCGTGATCGGATTGTACACCGTCGTGCCAGTGCCAATGAGTTTCACACCGTTCGCCGTGAGGTTGATCGTACCGAGACCGAACGTACCGCCCATCACGATGCCGGAGGACACCGTGTCACTGGCACCGGCGATCAGATTGCCGGCGCTGAGCGTGATGCCGCCTGCGAATGTGTTGAGATTTCCGCTGAAGGTCAGCGAACCAGCACCCGCCTTCACGATGGAGCCGTTCTGCACGATGCCTGAGATGACAAGGTTATTCAGCGACAAACCGGAAGTTGTGATGGTTTGGGAACCCGCGGCCAGGTCGATGCCGCCCGAGATCGTCGGGGTGAAGCTCAGGCTGTCATTCACCGAGGTGATGCTGCTGCCCGAACCGAGGGTCAATGAACCGTAGTTGAGCGTGTTGGTGCCAGACACGATGGCATTATTGGAAAGGGTCACCGTGGAGGCGCCCACGGCAGTGATCGTGGTACCATAGGGAATCCCCAGGCCGCTGACCTGCATGCCGACGGCCAGGCCGGTCACCGCAACGGTGACCGTATTGCTGCCCAGCACCGTGGTGGAGCTGACGGCGTTGCCCGTGGCATTGACGGCCGGAGCCGCCGTGCCGCCAGTGTTGTTGAAGCTGATTGCACCCGTGGTCGTGTTGTTGCCCACGTAGTTGAGGACACCTGCACCATTGATGGTGATGTTGCCAGCAGTGGCGATCTGGCCGTTCGCATTGGTGCCAGACATGGTCACCGTGGCATTGTTGATCGTCAGATTACCGGGGATTTGCACGATCCCCGCAGCACCACCCAGAGTCAGCGTGCCCTGATCCACAATCGTCCCGCCCGTGTAGGTGTTGGCCACCGTTCCCGCCAGCGTCAGCGTGCTGCTGCCGGACTTCACCAGCGTCACGGCGCCTGTGCCGTTGTTGATGATGGTGCTGGAGATCGTGGCGGTGTTGTTTGCATACGCGAACAATTCCGCCGCAGTGTTCACCGTGGCTCCCGCACTCAGGTTGCTGCCCGTGATGGAACTGGCCGCACCGTTCAACAGCAGGCCGCCGGTGCCAATGGTCAGCGTTCCCGTCAAAGTGACCGTCGAGACGGCACTGACTCTCAAGGAATTGATCGTGCGTGCAGACACCGCAGACACGCTCGCTCCCACGGTGATGTTGTCCGTTGCGCCGCCTGCCGTCAGCGCCAGCGCCGAATAGAGCAGGTTGTTCAAGCTGCTCATCGCCGACACACCACCCTGCGTGCCGTTCGGCGTCACATACGTGGCGAAGTCGGTGCCGTTGACGATAGCCCAGCCGGCCAGGATGCCGTTGTTGGTGGTGACCATCGCCGTCGGTGAACCGCCGTTGACCTGCGTGAGGATGATCTGCGAATTGCCGCTGCCGGCCTGTCCAAGATTGGTGCCCGTGAAGTTGAGCGTCGTGCCCGCATTGCGGATCACGTTGGCGACGGTGAGGACCGCCGTGCCGCCGTTGCCTGCGGTCATGGTGGAGGTGATGGTGCTGGCACCAGGTTGAAGCGTTACCGTACCAACACTTTCCGTGCTGGTCAGCCCCGGAGCGCCCGTCAGTGTGAGTGTGCCGCCCTGCAGGGTGATCGCTGTGCTGTCCGCCACGCGGTTGGTCGAATTGAAGGTGGTGAAGTTGCTGTTATCGATGTTCAGCGTGCCGAAGTAGTTCGTGATGCCGGACGTGCCGAGAATCGTGGCCTGGTCACGCAATTGCAGCGTACCGCCGCGGATGATCGTGGCGCCCGTGTAGGTCTGCACCGTGGTCAGCAGCGTGGTGTTGTTGCCGGAACGGGTGAAAGACAACGCGCCGTCAATGACACCGCCAAAGTTGCCGCCGCCGGTCGAGGTCAAAAGCGCCGCCGTGCTGCTGGTGATCGTACCACCGGTTCCCGGCATGATGTTGCTGCTTCCGATCGCGGCCACCGCCTGGTTCTTGCCGTTCAGATCCACCGTGCCGGCATTGACCTGCAATGCCTGCGTTCCCACCGCAGCAGCCGTCTGGTTGACCACGATCGTGTTGTCCGCTCCTGAGTTGAGCACCAGCTTGCCGCTGTTCACCGTCTGCGTGCCCGCTATGAGCATCTGAGTGTTCACAGTCAGCGTTCCCGTGCCATCCTTCGTCAGACCGTTGGCGGCCGTGCTGAGCAAATAGCTCGAGACTGACAGATCACCCAAGGCATGCACCCACATGGTCGAGCTACCACTGGAAATCTGGCCGCCAGTGGTGCCGATGTTGCCCGATTTCGCGAGCAGGGCAATGCCGCCCAAGTTGAAAATACTGCCTGTGTTGAATCCGGTCAGCCCGCCGCCGCTCAAAAGCGTCGCTGTGTTCACCGTGTCGGTGGTAAAGGTCTGGCTGTTGCTCGCAGCCAGATTGGCTGTGGTTGTGTTCATGCCAGTGATAGCCCCCAGCATTTCCGTCGTTGGATTCAACAAGCGATAGCCCAGGCCCGGTGTGTAGGTCACAAAGCCCTGCCCGCTGCCAGTGGAGGAAGTGTCGCCGATCACGTCGATCCGCACGCTCACGTTTGCCAGCCCCGGCACCGCGCCGCCGCCGGACATGGCCACACTCGAGGAAAACACGTTCGTGTTTCCGGCCCCCGGCGTCGAACCGAGATTGTCTCCACGAATCAACCAGCTGTTGCCACCGCCCAAAGCCGGCACTGATGCCAGATTCAGAATCGTTGAGCCACCGCCCGCCACCAGCGTCAGGGTGTTCAAGCCAGAGCCGTTGTTAAGCGTGCCAACTGACTCATAAGTACCACTGGAAGCTGTTGCTCCAATGATCTTCAGTTCACCACCCGCCAGATTCAGGTTGCGGCTGTTGCCGGCAGATGTGGCATTGGGTCCTCCAAGGCGGTTGTTTACCGCCGTGGTCGAATTGTCCAAAACCAACAGGCCGGTGTTGTTGATCGCGTAAACACCGAAAGCGGTCTGCCCGCTGCCATTCAGCGTCACCGTTCCGCCATTGACTGTAAGTGTTCCAGTGGCCGTGCTGCCTGCTCCCGTGAGGGTCAGGTTCCCGGTTCCCACCTTCGTGACATTGAGTGTGGCAATGGTTGCAATGTTGTAAGCGAGGAACTGTCCGGCAAACGTCGCGTCGGCATTGTTCAGTCCGACGGTGAGAGTGCCGGCAGTACCGCTGTTGTTGGTGATGCTGCCTGCGCCAGAAAGCTGGCTGATGGCATCACTGAAGCCGTTCAGGTCCAAAGTAGAACCTGCGGCCATCGTGAAGGCGGAGAAATCAGGCAGGACGTTGGATGCCCCAAGGAAGAGCGTTCCCGCGCTCAATGTCGTCGCACCAGAGTAGCTGTTGCCGGCGGATGTCAGTCGCAGTCCGCCACTGCCTGCCTTGTTGATGCCACCGGTGCCCTGCAGCGGTGCGGTGATGTCCAGATCCAGCGGGGCAAGTCCGGCAGTCGTGATGGTCCGGACTGCTCCAAGGTTGATGTATCCGGTGGTTGGTGCCGCGGCGGTACCAGCGGCGGCCGTGGACGAGATGGTCGTCGTTGTTCCGAAGTTGTCGTCAGTGGAGCTGATGTTGTTGCCCAGGGTCAGCGCACCAAAACCCACCGCCAGTGTCGGATTGCCCGTACCACCAAGGTTGTTGAAGGTGATCGCGCCATTCACGGTGTTGTTGCCAATGTAGGTCAGGGAGCCGCCGCCATTGATCGTGATGTTCGACGCACTGGAGATTTGTCCGGCGTTGAGGGTCATCGTCACTGTCGCATTGTTGATCGTCAGATCACCAGGAATGACCGTGGATCCTGCAATGCCTGCAAGCGTCAGCGTTCCTTGATCCACAATCGTCGGCCCGGTGTAGGTGTTCGATTGCGTCGTGGAATAGGTGAGGTTGCTTGTCCCTGATGCCACCGTGTTTGACAGCGTAATGTTGTTGCCGCTAATGGCCGTCACGGTGGTTCCAGCTGTGACACCGGTACCGGTGACGACTTGGCCTACCGCCAGGTTCGCCGCATTGCCGACCGTCACCACATTGGTGCCATTGGCCGTCGAACTGACCACCAACGGAGCCACAAAAAGTGGAATCGATCCACCGGCATTCGCAGACAGCGAAATGGTGATGTGCGTGGCGTCCTGGATACCCGTGATCACCGCGCCCGCAGGGATGACGGCATTGGCCACCGGAGCCTGGGCTGTCAGCGTCTGCGTGGCATTGGTGCTCATCGTAAACACCGTGCCGCTGGTGATGCCCGTAATGGTCGTGTTAGGTGCAATGCCGTTGCCGGTGATCGCCATGCCGACCCCAAGGCCCGTGGTGCTCGTCACCGTCACCGAATTGCTGCCGGAGGTCAATGCGCCCGCGGCAAGAGTGACCGAAGCTCCCACTCCGCTGATGGCAGATCCCACCGTCAGACCATTCGTGCTGGCCACGGTGATCACATTCGATCCGAAGGTCGTCGTGCCTGTGACAGGAATCGGTCCAAAATTCGTCGCCAAAGTGGTGCCGGCGACTACTCCGACACCGGTGGAAAGAGTCAGCGTGGTGGCATTGTTGATGGCTGCAATGGTAGTGCCCGAAGGAATATCCGCATTGCCAAAGATCGCCATGCCCACGACCAGGCCGGCCGTGTTGTTCATCCCGGTCACCGTCGCGCTGCCAGCAGTTGTCGTGGCACCCTGCGTGTTGGCAGGGGTCAATGTCAGCGTGCTGGAGCCGGACTTGAGCAGGGTCAGTGAGCCGCCGCTGTTGTCCACAATGTTGCTGTTGATCGTCAGCGTGTTGTTCGTGTAGGCATACAACGTCGCCGCAGTGCCAGGCGTGGTCCCTGCGCTCAGGTTGCCCAGTCGGATGACGCTGGCTGCACCGTTGGCAAGCAGGCCCCCGCTGCTGATGGTCAGCGTATCAGTTGGAGAATTCATCGACACCGTCGAAACAGCGCTGATCCTCAAGGAATTGATCGTACGCGAAGTGACACCAGCGACGCTGGCAGCGATGGTGATGTTGTCGCTCGTGACGCTGGCCGTCAGGGCATTGGTCGAGTAGCCCGCAAAGCCGGTGGATCCAAGCGCGCCCACACCGCCCTGCGCCGTGGTCGGTGTCAGATAGCTGGCAAAGTCCGTGCCGTTCACCACCGCCCAGCCGCCGATGAGGTTGTTGGTCAGCGTTGGTACACTGGTAAAGAAGATCTGGCTGTTGCCCACGCCCGCCTGGCCCAGGGTGCCACCGCCCGTGGTGAAATTCAGTGTCGCGGCGGGGTTCACCGTCAGACTGGCCAGGGTGAAGAGCGCGTTGGCGTTGCTGTTCACCGTGCTGCGCGTGGAAGTGATGGTAGAAGCACCTTGCAGCACAGTCACCGCACCCACACTTTGCGTGGAGATGCCCCCGTTGAATCCAAGGAAGGCGATCGTGCCCCCCTCCAGCGTGATCGGCGCAGCCGAGTTGAGGCGGTTGATGTCCACCGCCGGGTTGTTGGTGCTGTCGAGGTTCAAGGTGCCAAAATAGTTGGTCACCGAGGAGGTCTTCGAGAGCTGGCCGTACTGCTGCACGTTCAGGATGCCGCCACGGATGAAGGTCGCCCCGGTGTAGTCATTGTTGTTCAACAGGGTGGTTGTAGTGTTGCCAGCGCGGGTAAAATTCAGGTTGCCCGTCAGCGTGCCGGCGAAGGTGCCAGTGCCCAAGGTTCGGAACATCGCCGCCCCGCCGCTCGCCGTGTTGGTGATAATCCCACCCGTGCCGCCGAGCGCGACGTTGTTGCTCGCCAGAACATTGACCGTCTGGTTGTTGCCGTTCAGATCCAGCGTGCCGCTGTTGACGTTGAGACTCTGCGTCGCACCCAGCGCACTGACGAAGAGGGTGTTGTTTCCGCCGTTCATCACCACCTTGCCGGCGTTGATGTTGGTCGTGCCCGTGTAGAGCTGGCCCACATTGAGGTTGAGCGTGCCAGCCTCCGATTTCGTGATGCCACCGGTGCCGGTGATGACGCTGCTCAAGTTCAAATTCCCAATCGTGTGCAGGAAGAGGGAGGTGGCTGGCGCGGCGATAATGCCGCCGCTCATGGTTGAACTGCCCCCGGCAAGAACCAGGATGCCGCCGCTGGTGATGGTCAGCACATCCGCTGCGGCATAGGGTCCCTGGGCAAGCGTACCGCCACTGCTGATGAGGGCGTTCGGGCTCAACGTCAGACTGTTGATCGTCGTGTTGGCGGCGATCACTCCGCCGTAAGTGCCCATCCCCAGTGCCACGTTCGTTGTCGCACCGGCGCTCAGGAACTGCGCCAGTTCCGCCGCTGCCAGCGCCCGGAAACCGTTGCCACCGGTGCCGCCGGCTGCGCCACCCACGCCGACATACGTTGCAAACGAAGTGCCGACACCGGTAAGGGAAGTGTCCACCAGGATGTCCGGGCGGATGCTCATCGTGTTTGTTGCCACGGCTCCAGCACCACCAATCTGGGCGGGAGATGCCGTCAATGCCACGAGGTTGGCCGTGTTCGCCGTGCCCGCCGTACCACCGAGGTTGGTGCCGCGCAGCAGCAGGGAAGCACCCGCAGTCACGCCTGAAAGCGCGCCCGTCGTCAAGGTTTCAGACTGTAAGGCATTCGGCGTCAGTGTGATCACACTGGCTCCTGTGCTTAGAGTCAGCGTACCCGCTGATGCAAACACCAGATTCTGTGTGGTCGAGGTTGTGGCTGCAGCACTGAGCGTGACGCTCGTGTTCGCGGTGATCGCAGTGATGGTGGTGCCGGCGGTGATGCCAGTGCCGGTGACGACCATGCCCACCACCAGGCCCGTTGTGTTGGCCATGTTCACCGTGGTGTTGGTGTTCGTCGTGCCGCTGAGGCCGTTAACCACGTTGCCGAGGTTTTCCGTCGTCGCCGCACCCGAGTTGCCGAGGATGTTTAAGGTTCCGCCAGCAAGGGTCAGCGTCACACCCGTGGCCGGGTTGGAGATGATGCCGCCACCCAGACGGTTGTTAACATTGGCCGAGGTGTTGTCGAGCGTCAGGACGCCCGTGCCATTCACCGTGTCCGTCAGGAAGGAGGAACTGCCCGCAGCCCCGTTAAACAGGACCGTGCCATTGTTGATGGTCATGGTTCCGTTGGAGGTCGAGGCACCGGTCAGATTCAAGGTGCCGGTCCCCATCTTGGTCAGGTTCACCATCAATGGGAAGTCCAGGCGGGGCTTGCTAAAATTGCCCGAGAAGACCGTGTTCGCATTGTTATATCCCACAAAAAGCGTGCCAGCCGTGCCAGCGACTGCGGAGTTCGTGATCGTGCCTGATCCGGACAGCCCGCCGACGATTCCGGTCGTTCCATTGAGGTCAATGATCGTGCCCCCGGCAAGGGTCACCGTGGAGTTCAACACACCACCATTGGCAATGCCAACGTACAAGCCACCCGCATTCACGTTAAAGGCGCCGGTGAAGGAACTCAGGCCGCCCAGTTGCAGCAAGCCCGCACCGGTTTTGTTGATGGTGCCGCTGCCAGTTATCACCGAGGCAATGTTGAGCGCCGGATTGATGGTGGTGTAGATCTGTCCCAGCGTCGTTGGCGCGCCGACGTTGAAGGTCGTTGTGCCGGAGCCCAGATTCAGCGTGCCCCCGGCAATGGTGGCAGTAGTCAGCGCGTTGCTCGTGGTGACCGTGACAGCATTGGCACCCGTCAGCGCCAGGGATCCATAAATGTTCACTATCGGATTGCTGGTGCCGCCGTTGTTGTTGAAGATAAAGCTGTCCAGCGAGTTGGTGCCCAGCAAGTTCAAGGTCGAGCTGCCATTGAGCGTGACCACGTTGGACGCAGCAATCTGCCCGCCATTGATGAGCATGTTGACCGTACCGCCATTGATCGTCAGTCCACCCGCAGGGATGACCACGGTCGAAACTGCCCCGTTCAATGCCAGGGTGCCCTGGTTCACGGTTGTGCCACCCGTATAGGTGTTCGCTCCCGTCAGTGTCAGCAGTCCACCGCCCGATTTCACGAAAGCAACATTCGATGTGCCAACACCACTGTTCGCGATCACCGAATTGATCACGAAGTTGGAGGTTCCTGTGTAGGTGCCGCCGTTGTTGGTCGAGGTCACATTGTTGGTCAGCGTCACCTGCGTGCCGCTGTCCACCGAGGCGATGAGCGTGCCGACTGGAATCCCTGGGCCGGTGATCAGCATGCCCGCAGAGAGGTTGGCCGTGGTAAGCAATTGGACCACTGCGGAGCCCGCCGTAGTTGCTGCACTCACAACGCCTGTCGCTGCAGTTGTGGTCGTTGAGGCATTGTACACCACCAGTTCGGTGGTGCCGCTGGCTGCGGTGCCCCCGGCAGTCAGCACACCGCGGAAAGTAGAGTTGCCGATGGTCGAGCCCGCCGTCTGGTTGCTGCGCAGCAGGCCGCCAGCCTCAAGATTAAGCACATTGCCATCCGCGCTGAAAAACACATTCGCATCTGATGGGCCGGCCAGACGCAGCATCGAGGTGTAGGTGGTCGCGTTGGAGAGCGTCGTGTTGAAAGGCCCTGAATTGGTCAGGGTGTTGCCAGGCCCCTGCAGCAGCGTGATGTTGCCGGAGGCAAACGTGGCGTCATATCCTTCGTATCCGGCTGAGCCCACAGCTCCTACGCCTTGAGCTGCATTGTACCCGGCATAATCCGTGCTGTTGGCGATCGCCCAGGCACCCAGCGCGCCATTGCTCAGATTCGTCATTCCGCCTGTGACCATGATGAGCGGGTTCGTCCCCACAGATCCCAGAGTGCCGTTGCCCGTCGTGAAGTTCACCGTGGTGCCTGTATTTCGGGTCAGGCTGGACAGAGTGAGCACCGCATTCGCATAGTTGCCAATGTTCTGCACGTTGGACGTGATCTGGTTCGCACCCTGGGCAGACGTTACATCACCCACCACTTCACTGCTGTAGGAGTTCGACCGTCCATTGAATGTCAGTACCCCGCCACGCATGGTGATCGGTGCCGTGTCACTCAACCGGTTGGTGTTGTCGGTCGCCAGACTGACGTTGTTGTCCATCGTCAACGTGGCGTAATTGAGACTGATCGCCGAGGTGTTGAGCAACGTTGCGCTGTCCTGCAGAAGTGTCGTGCCACCCATCAGGATCGTCGCTCCGGTGTAGGTCTGCGCACTTTCCAGGGTCAGCGTGTTGCCACCCAGGCGGACGAAGTTCACACTGCCGGTGATCTGACCGGCAAAGGTGGTGCTGCCGGCATTCATGTTCGTGATAAAGGTTCCCGTTCCTGTGCTGGAAGTGATGATGCCACCACTGTTCGGCACCACACCCGCAGACTGGAACTGACCAACATACTGCGTGTTTCCATTGAGGTCCAGTACACCGCCCACATCGACGTTCAGAAGCTGGTTCGGATACAACGAGTTCAGGCCGCCTGCGAGTTGCACCGTGCCGTTCAGGAGGTTGGTCGTGCTGGTGATGAAGTCCGGCGTCGAGAGGGTCAATGTGCCTCCTCCAGCCATCGCCATGCCATTCGTTCCGGTCAGAGCCCCGGTTACATTCAGCGTCGTGCCGACGTTGATCTGGAAGACGCCGGTGACTCCCGCGAAAGCCGTGTTGGTCTGCGCAAGGGTGTTGTTGCCCGCCGTGTTCAGAATGGCCGCTGCCGTCAGGGTCAGGATGTATCCATTGTTGGACCCAATCGTCAGACCACTGCCATTGATCTTCAGCGCATTGAGCGTCCTCGCCGCCGTGAGCGCTGCCGGTGAAGCAGTGATGTTCATCGTGGCTGTGGCGGCAGACCCATTCAGGTCATTGGTCGTCACATAACCAGCCGCACTCATCGCCTGAATTCCGTTCGTATTGGCATTCACACCGTCGTTGTTATAGGTGGCAAAATCAGAGCCGCCATTGAGGAACACTCGTGCCAGGATCCCCGTGGTGGCGGGAAGAACAGCAGGTGCCGTGGTGAAAATGATCTTGTTGGTGCTGCCCAGTCCGGTGATCCCGCTCAGATCGAGCGCAGATCCCGCGTTGGCAAAGCTCACCGAGGCAAACGTGAGCGTGCTGCCGCCTGAAATCGTGATCGCGGAGTCCACGGTGTTGAGTGTCAGTGCACCCATCGTTTCCGTCGTCACTCCGCTGCCACCAATGTAATCGAGCTTGCCGCCTGCCAGCGTAATGCCCCCCGTGTCAAACAGGCGGTTGGCATTGCCGCTCGCGCTGTTGTCCAGCCGCAGAATACCCGTGGGGTTGACCGTGATGGTTCCTGCCGTCCAGGAGCCATTGGCACCGTTCAAACTCACCGTGCCACTGCTAACGGTCAAAGCTCCCGTCGCCGTATTGGCAGCAGTAAGATTCACCACGCCCGTGCCTGCATAGGTCAAACCACTTGCTCCCGTTCCACCGTTTTGGACGACGCTCGAAATATTGGTGTTCCCAGTCCCCGCAATTGTCAGGGTACGACCCGTCGTGTCTGGGGTCAGGTTCACCGGCTGCGTGCTGAAGGTCAGCACCGCACCACCGCTGAGATTGTTGGTGATCGTGCGGTTGCCTCCGTTGTTCTGCAGGGAATAGCCCTGCGTGGCGTTGCCGGCGAATTCTATGGACTGTGTCCCCGAAATCACCCCGTAAATATTGGTCAGCTGCAGCGGCGTCACCAGCGCATTGGCTCCCGTCAGAGCCACGGTGGACTGCAACGTGCCGGCAGGCATGGCAAGAACGTTCGCAGTGCCGAAAGGATTGAGGTTCCCCGCCTTGTTCACGATGATCGTCCCCTGATTGATCGTGGTGCCTCCGGTATATCCAACCCCTGCAGCACCGGCTCCGCCGATGTTCACGGTGCCCATGGTGTTGTACACCACGTTGACGACAGCCGAAGCACCCCCGACGGAGTTGATGACCGCGTTCAGATTGGTGTTGCCGGTGCCGACAATATTGATCGCACGGGCGGTACCACTTTCAAGACTGAGGAGGTTTCCGGTGATTGTCAGACCACCTGCGACGTCATTGCTGATGGTCCAGGGATTGCCAGTCGCTCCATAGACTCCACCTGCCAGTGTAATAGGTGCCGCACCCGTGAACTCCGCTGTCGTGTTCGAGGCAATGATGACTGGCTGCGCGAGAGTCAGACCGGCAGGATCGGTGGAATAGATGCCTGCGTTTGAAATCAGCAGGCCCCCAAAGATCATCTGGCTGCCGGCGACCACCGTGCGGGCATTACTGATCGTGAAGGTGGTGGAGTCCACAATGCTGGAGATCACATCACCATAGCCAATACCATTGCCACTGATGTTCATGCCCACGACCAGACCAGCGGTCGTTCCAGAAGAAAGGGTGATCGTTGTTGTGTTCGCAACCGCATTGGCCACCAAACCTGTGGGTCCAACGGCACCAAGGCTGCCGCTGTTGCTCCCAACGCCGAGGAAGCCGCCATTCACCTGAACACCTCCAGTGAATGTATTGCTGCCAGTCAGTTCCCACGTGCCGCCTCCTGTCTTGACAATGCGCAGCGCTCCGCCGTTGTCCGCCAGCACTGAGGTGATGGTGTTGGCATCGTTGCTGAAACCGATCAAATTCAAGACCTTGTTGCCAGCCGTCGCATTGACGACGTTGCTCAGAATCAAGGCACCGCTGCCGCTCGATTCGATGGTGGTCGAGGAATTAATGTTGATCTGGCGCTGGGCTGTTTCTCCAGCTCCAGCATAGGTCAAGGTGCCGCCATTCAGGTTCAACTGTCCCGAACCATCACCAAAAGCACTCGTGGCAACAGAGCCGCCACCAATGGACGTCACGTCCACGGCACCGCCTGTCAAAGTGGTGTTGCCGCTGTACGTGTTGGCACCCGTCAGATAAAGCAGACCAGGGCCCGTTATGATCAGGCCGCTTCCCGCCACACCACTGAGAGTGCCCTGAAGTGTGGCGTAATCCATGAAAGTGCTGGTGTTGTCATTCACCGTCACGGTGCGCACGGCGCCATTGAGGTTGATGGGGTTGACCACCAGAGTGTCATACAGCGCCGTGGTCGAACTGAGGATCAGGGTGCCTGTGCCATTGCCAATGCCTCCGACTCCCCAGGTTTGCATCGCACCGATCCCGCCTAAATTAACAATGAGCCGGGCTGTGCTGGCCGCGAAACCACCGTTCTGGCTGAAGGCAGTGCCAGTGGCATCGGTCCAGGCCACCTGGCCCGCGCCGGTGCCTATGCTTCGTGTGAATGTGCCGGAGGTTTCAAGCACACCACCCGCGAGGCGCAGATTGGATGCCGTGGGCAGACTGGCACCATCCACGGCGCGCAACTGGCCTGCAGTGATGGTCGTGGCTCCGGTGTACGCATTGCTGGCATTGCCCAGTATCCACAGGCTTGCTCCCGACTTGGTGATGGAAAGTGCTCCAGTGTTTGGATTGTCGATGAGATGCACGTCGATCTCGTTGTCTCCAATGGAAGTCCCCGTCAGCGTCAGTGTTCGCGCTCCTGCCACCCCGCCGTACGCCACGTCACCGGTGTTGTTGAAGATGAGAGCGGCACTGTTGGCGGCACCTGCTGCGGTGACGATGTTGTTGCCGAACGTTCCCGAGGAATCAATCGTGCCGGCGCCTAGAAGAGTGAAAAGGCGGTTGATGGAGACTGATGGCGTTGCTGTCGTTTGGAAAATGCCGTTCGCCGTTGAGCCGGTGTATTGCAAGGTGCCGTTGTTGAATATGAGGCTTCCGGCGTTGTTCGAACTGCTGCCCGTACCGATGCTGCTCGCGTTACCTATGTTTGCCAGGCTGTTGGCCACCACCGTACCACCGAGGATCTGCAGGCCTCCACTAAAGGTGTTGACCCCGGAGAGTGACTGCGCGGCCGTGCCCGTCTTGATCAAGGCGATAGTGGCATTGGCACCGTCCAGAATGTTCCCTGTGAATACCCCGGCGGTATTGCCGCTGCCAACTGAAAGGGTGGCAGTCCCTGAGGCGGCGCTGTTGGTGATCGTCCCCGTGCCAGACAAGGCGTTGATGGGAAGCGTGTTTGTCCCGCTCACCGCAGTGTTGCTGATGTTGACCCCGTTCATGTCCAGTGTGGTGCCCTGGCGCATGGTCACGTTCATGTTCGTGGCACCCAGCGTGGTGGTGGCACCCGAAAGCTTCAATGTGCCTTCGTTGATGGTGATGGTGGCCGCCGCCTCAGCATTGACTGCGTTCAAGACCAGGGTGCCCAGACCGTTTTTGGTGAAGCCGCCGGTGGTGCCCACCAGCATGGCGGTGGAAAGTGTGATCGTGTCGCTGGCCGTGTCGGCTCGGAAGACGAGATCTGCCGCGCCACCAGAGGTGATTCCAGTGCCGCCGGAAATGGTGAGTGAATTTCCACCGGTGACAAGAATGCCGCCAGAAACGGTGGCTCCGCCATTCTGGAGCGTGAGTGTCTGGCCGGAGGCAAGGGTCAGAGCACTCGCACCACTGCTGGCCACTTTGATGCCCGCGTTGATGGTCGCGGTGGTTTGCGCCGTCACATTGCCGGTGAGCAAGTAGGGCGTCGTGTTGGCGGTCGTCAGCGCTGTACCGCCAGAAAATGTCGTGTAGGTGGCTGCTCCCACAGTGCTGCCCGCAGCAAAATCTGCTCCTTTAAAGTAAAGGTGCGCATTCAGGATGCCGTTCACATTGGCCGCTCCCGTAAGCGTGATCGTGGCCGCCCCGCCAGCACTCGTGTCCGTGATAAAATTAAGACTCGTTCCCGCTGGCACCGCAGCCAGGCTTGAGAATGTAAGCGCCGTCGTGCCGGAACTGCCAGCGGTCACCAGCACGGTGCCCGCACCTGCAGTGGCGGTAAGGGCCGCTGCAGACTCCGAACTGCCGGTGCTGAAGCCCTTGTACTCAAAAATGCCACCGGCATATCCATTGGCCCGCACGGCGTCCACGTTGAACGTGACCGTACCCGTGCTGTTGTTGATCAGGTCGGACCCCGTGCCTGAGGCAACGGTGGGGCTGAACTGCAGCTTGCCACCTGAAATGGTGATGCCACCCGTAAAACCCGTGCCAATCGCGCCAAAGGTGATCGCAGACCCGCCGGTGATCGCGGTACCACCGATGTTGCCGCTGACGGTCACTGTGTTCGTGGTGGCATCGATCGCTGTGATTATCGAACCCACGGCAGGACCGTTCGTTGGCGTCGCCGTGATGGCCTGCCCCAGAACCAGACCCGACACACTGCTGAGCACCAGCTGATTGACGTTCGCATTGCCGGTGGTGACGGTGATGCCCGAGGATGCGGCCGCGTAATTCCCCACGGTAGGAGCATAACGCCAGGTGCCATTGCCGATCTTCAACAATGAGGTTGTGGGCGTCGAGCTGTCCTGAATAACTCCCTGGATTTGGTTGATGGTGGTGGACAGGCTGTCGCCGCCCAGAACGAAGGTCTTGGCTCCAACTCCGGTCGCGGCAACGTCACTCGTAAGCACCAGCCCTGTCGATCCCGTTTGATTAGCCAGCAGGATGGCATTGACGCCTGTCGTTCCCGCGAGGTTGAAAACTTTGGCCGACGTCTCGCCCGCACCCGTGTAGTTCAAGGTGCCGGAAGTGGTTGAAGTGCCAAGATTGACCTGGCTGGAATAAGCTCCTGCGCCGGTCACATTGTTGTTGAGCCCACCCATGCTGCTGATGATCAAAGTACCACCATTCACGCTGGTGGCACCACCGAAGGTTGATGCAGATCCAAGAACACTGGCCGTGCCGGTGCCCGATTTGGTGAAAAGCATCCCACGATTGGCTGTGTTGAGGATGCTGCCTGTCACCAGCATGTCACCGCCCCCGGCCAGAGTGAAGGTGCGCACCGCGCCGTTTTCAGTGGTCTTCCAGATGTCGCCGTTGAATGTCGCAAAACCACTGCCGCTGTTGGTGATGCTCAGCGAGGCCAGGTTGGCACTGATGCCCAGCGGATTGAAAGACGTGTAGCTCACCGAATAGCCATCTCGACCTAGAATGTTCATGCCACCATTTGCCGCGCCGCCAGGAACAGAGCCCAGCGATCCGAACGTAACCGTTTGATTGATGGTGGAGGCTCCCCCGATCGCACGATCAACCAGAATGACCAGCGTGCCGTTGTCGACGAGACTGGTGTTTTTGGTGAGGAAAGCGGCGGGATTGGCTGTGCGGAATTCCCACGTGCCGATGTTGCCACGTATGACACTGGCTGAAGTACCGAGGCCCAGCTGCCGGGCATCACTGATTCGGATGGAGCCTGAGTCAGCACGGAAATCCCCGATGTAGGTGTTGTTGATGTTGGTCAGCACCAGCGTGTTGTTAAGCCCCTGCCCCGATGACTTGTTGATGCCCGAAATACCGGTGGAGCCGCCAATGAGCAGACCGTCAATCACCACATTGCCAGGTCCGCCTGTGATGTAGAGACTCTGGTTGGTATTCCCCATCGAAAGCACGCCCGCACTCGAAATGTACAAGGTGCCAAACGAAGAGCCCACGCGGTTCTCAGCAACGCTCGAGTTGCTGATGACACCCGTGTAAGTGTTGTTGCCAATGTTCAGCAGCGACAGGCCGTTAAAATTGTTGTTGCCGCGGCTCGCAAGACTGAGGTCACGGCTGAAGGTGATCCCCGTGGCACCACCTCCGCCCTGAATCACCAGCATGCCGCTGGGCAGTCCCACAGAGCTGTTGATGCCGTTCACAAAAACCGGCGAGGTGCCCGCCCCCAGCTGAGTTTGATTGGTGATGACCAATGTTCCGGAATTGATGTTCACCTGTCCCGTGAAATTGTTGCTGCTGTTCGTAAGGTCAAGCACACCGCCACCGACGAGTGTCAGATTGCCCGTGCCGCTGATCTGACCGCCAAAGCTCGTGCGCGTACCGATGAGGGAAGTATTGTTGAGGAAATTGATCCCACCGATCTGGAGTGTGCCGCCATTGCTGAGAAGGACATTGCCGCCCGCCGCACCGCCGCCTGAAAGTGAGCCAATCGCCACCGTGTAGCCATTCACATCCAGCGCCGCTCCCGCCACATTCGCCAGCGTCACCGCTGAACCAATCCCCAGCGGGCCGCCCAGAGCAGTCGGCACTGCCGCCACGCTGTCAGTGACCGTGCCAACCGAGAACAGGCTCGAAGAACCTGCCTGCAGGGTGCCACCATTGATAAGCGTAAGGCCTGTATAGGTGCTGCCCGTGCCAAATGTCACCGAAGAGGAGGTCGGCAGTGTCACCTGCTGCGACAGGGTGATCGTGCCTGTTCCAATGCTCGTAATGGTGGTGCCTGCTTGTACTCCATATCCAGTGACCGCCTGACCAACGACAAGGCCTGCGGTGCTTGCAACATTCACCGTGGAGGTGTCACTCAGATTGCCTGTGGCATTGATGGCCGTGGTGCCGCTGCCAATGGTCAGGAAAATGGAAGTCGATTGCGTTGCTGCCTGTGACAGAGTCACGGTGCCGGCACCAAGACTTGCAATGGTGGTTCCCGCTGCAATGCCGAAACCCGTCACCGCCTGACCGACCGCAAGTCCGGCAGTGCTGGCAACCTTGATCGTCGTGCTGCCGTTCAGGATGGCGCTTGCCGTGGAAATCCCGCCCGACACCTGCAGGGTGCCACTGCCAAATTTGATCAAGCTGCCGGTGCCGCCACTGATCGCACTGTTGATGCTGAAGACACCGGTTCCGTACTGGTGCACAAAAACTTCCGAATTGGTTGCTCCGACCTGACCACCCAGCAGGGTGCCAGCGCTGGAACCAAGGAACTGCACAACACCGCTGGTATCTGTCAGAACGTTGCCGACCGCACCCATGTTGACCGTCTGCGCACCGTTGGTGGTGTCAACGGTCAGGGAATTGACCGAGCGTGTGGTGATGGTGCTGCTCCAAAGCAGCGGATTGGTGGCCATGCCGTTGGTGGTGTAGTCCGTGGCGGCATTGTTGCTGCTGTTCGCCAGCACACTTGCCCCCACCCCCGTGTAGCGCACGATATTATTGCTGCCATTGATCAATGCGACGCCTGTTCCACTGCCATCTTTGATGGTGGCATAGCCGAGCAGTTTGCTGATCGCCGTTGTTGAAAGGGTTCCCCCCGCCGAAATATCAAAGGCCACCGTACTGCCGGTGCCACGGGTGATGGTGCTGCCAATGCCAAGGGTGGCTGCAGAGCCAGCGATCACACTGTTGTTTGTATTCGCATTGATGGTGAGATTGCCGATGCTTTGACTGCCACTGGCAAGGTTCAGCGTCGCACCGCCCAAGCTGGTCCCGGAGGTGGTGCCCAACGCCCCGCCAGCAATGATCAAAACACCTCCAGTGATGCTGGTGGCACCCGTGTAAGAGCCACCAGCACCCGTCAGATTCCAAGTGCCCGACCCTGTTTTGTTCAAGCCGCCTGTCTGCGAGAGATTATCCGTGAGGCTGCCGCTGCCAGCGCCCGTGAGTGTCAGGTCACCCGTGCCTGTCACCGAAGTACCGCTGGAGAGCGTCAGAGTACCAGAATCCACCGAAATGGTGGACGAACCTCCCAGAGTGATGGCACCAGCAAAAGTATTGTTGCCGCTGTTGCTGACCAGCGCACCGCTTTGACCGGCGAGTGCGCCGTTGCCGTTGAGCGTCAGCGACCCGCCCAAATTTGCCCCGCCGGTGGTGATGCCGCTATTGAGCAACCCACTGAGCACCACCGCCGCACCCGATTGCACCGTGATGGTGGAATTGGTCCCCATGCCGAAGGCAAAGTTGCTCTGAGCACTGAGCGTGCCAGCGACAACGGTCGTGTTGCCTTGGTAACTGTCGACACCTTGCAGGAACAAGGTTCCATTGCCGACTTTGGCGAGACCGCCCGCTCCGTTGTTACCGACACCATAGGCCAGCACCGCCTGGTTGTTATTGGTGTCAAAGGTGGCATCGCTGTTAAAGGTCATTGTCAGGCTCGAAGGATCAACACTCCCGAAAGCCGTCGTATTGGGGCTCCACTGCAGCCCGCCACCATTAAAGTTGATGGCTCCGTTTCCAAGCATCACCTCGTTGGTGAAATTGATCAGGCCGCCGTTCACATTCAGACCGCCAGTGAAGGCATTGCCACCAATCGTAATGCCGGCGCCACTGGCCACCGTGACGGTGGTGGTAAGAGCAAGTGAAGTCGAATTGATGATGCTCGCAATCAATGTCCCCTCCGGGATGTTGTTCCCCACGACCGCCATGCCAGGCTGAAGGCCTGCCGTCGGAACAGTCAGCGTGCTCGTCGCAGCCGATGCAGCCGTGGTTGTCACGGCTCGGGAAGAGGTGAGCGTCAAAATGCCGGTCCCCACTTTGGTAACACCGCCAGTACCCCCATCAGAGATGGTTCCAGCAAAAGTGGTGTTCTCGTTGTTCCCCCCCACGGTAAGAATTGCGTTGTTGAGGAGCACCGCTCCACCTGTGCTGCCACCACCAGAAAGCGATCCGATGCTGTTGCTGGCCCCGTTGAGATCCAGAAAAACCGTCGCCACGTTCGCCATCGTTACCGCCGAATTGTTGCCAAACGCACCACTTCCAGCAGCCGACGAAACCCCGGCTCTGAGCGTACCCGTGTTCACCAACGTCGGGCCCGTATAAGTGTTCTGCCCCCCCAGCAGCAGCACACCACCCGCCACCGGCGTCGCGATGAGACCACCCGTACCAGAAATAACCCCGTTGATCGTCGTCACCGAAGCATTCGTGGTGTTGATCGTTCCCAAGGAACCGTTGTTGAGGAAAATAGCGCGGCCGGTGTCAATTGTTTGCGTGGCTCCGGTGATGCTAAGAACACCACCGCCGTTTCCGGCATTGTTGAATGAAATGGCTCCGTTGAGACCGCCCAAGTTTGTCGTACCCGCAATGCTGAGGGTGCCCGCATTGATCACGGTGCCACCAGTGTAGCCGTTGGTGCCACTGAGTGTCGTCGTGTTCGTACCCGAAAGCACCAGCGTCAGCACGCCCGCACCATTGTCATTGATAGGAGCACTGATCGTGATCGCCTGGCTGTTGCTCGCGGAAACATACAGGTTCGCCGAAGTCGTGCTCGGCAGCGTCACCACGCCCCCGGTACCCGGTGCTATGGTTAGAGTTCCCGAGCCCCCATTGAGGATGCCCGTCGTGCCAAGGTTGGCACCAGTTGCCAGCGTGAGCGAGGCAGCCGCGCCAGTATAACGCAGGCCGGTCATGTTGCGCGTCGCTGTCAGCGTCGTGGCCGCGTTCAGGGTGTAGCTGTTGGCCGCATTCGTCCAGGTGGTTTCAGCCGTCGCCGCAATGTTCGCCTGCAGAATGTTTCCTGAGGAATCATAGACCCCGTAGTCATTGTTGGTGGCCAGACCTGTCCCCGTTGTCAGCCATGGCCCGATGATCTGGCCTGCCGTAGTCGCTGCACCAAAGCCACTGTTATTGATCCGGTTCGTCGTGGTGTTCAGGGCGGTGCCGGCAGAGATGGTCACGGTGCCAGTCCCTGTCTGGGTAAGACCGCTCAAAATGATCGCCTCCGTACCACTGGAGACGGCGTTCGTGCCAAAGATGTTCAACCGGCCCGCATTCAAGGTCACCGCTCCGATGGTTTCCGATCCCACCGTCACAGCAGCCGCTGTGTCAGTGATTTGAATCGTGCCGCCATTCGAGGTGATCGCTGCCGAATTTTTCACACGGTCAAGCGCCGCTTCCGCATTCGTCGTGTTCGTCAGCAGTATGGTGCCACCGTTCATCGTAATCGCAGAGGTGTTCACCAGCGCACGGCTGTTCTGCAAAATCGACATGGTCATGCCATTGTTGATGGTGGTCGTGCCACTCCAGCCCGTCAGTGCCGCCACAGACGTCCCCGAAAGCGTCAGAGTGCCCGCAGTGTTTCCGTCAAACACACCGCCAGACAACGTCACATTGTTCCCCGCCAAAGATCCATTGATGGTCGCCGCAGCAATGTTGTTGAGCGTGATGGTGTTGTTCGCCCCTCCAAACGTCAGCGTGTTTTGATTCCCCGCAGCACCCAGCGTATATCCCGTGGCGTTGAACTGCAGACCACCAACCGTGATCCCTGATGCCCCCAGGTAGACAGATCCAGCCGTACCTGTGAAGACTGCCGTGTCATTGTTAAGATTGTTCCAGGTAGTAAGAGACGATGGCAGCAGACCATTGGCGTTCCACCAGTTCGCTCCCGATGCGTTGTTCCAGGTGCCTACTCCTCCAAGCCCGCCGCCTGTGACAACATTGTCGATTGCCGTGGCATCACTGTCCCAATAAAGAGTCGCTGCATTCACTGCAAGCGGTCCGGGAAGCCAGGTTGCCATGAGGCAAATCATGAACCATCCAAGGAATTGGCGGTGGTGGCGTAGTGTCTTCATAATTTAAAAAGAAAAAGGTAAATCGCCCCCGTGTCTGCGGTCAAAAATACAGAGAGGCAGCGGCACGCATTCTCTTCGAAAGAGGTACGGCTGCTGCATTCTTAACTTCTGCGCAGGATGAGGTTGGTGGAATCTAAAGGTATTCTTTGTATCCAAACACATTCGCCCCTCCTCCGACAACCTATTTTTATCTTTTCGCAAAAAAAGTTAGATCGCTGATTTTCAATCTTTTAGGTCACCACCAAAGCCTTTCTTTAATACAGGTTTCCCCTTAGGCAAATGGCTAGAAAAAATGAATCTTTCAGAAAAAATCATGAATTTTTCGGCTATCATTGTGATTTTCCCACCCCGGTTTGCCTTTTATCTCCCCCCCCTTTACTTGATTTGACCAAGTATCCCCGACAGGAATCGAAGCATTCTCAGATCATTGATTTTACTAGATTTCAGAGTGATGGGTTACCTCTGGGTAACCCGCACTGTTAAAAAAACACCCAACCCTTCTGGGGTGGGGTGCATTGGAGGTGGTCACTTCTTCTTTTTCGGTGCGTCCTTTTTGGGGGCGTCAGCTTTCGCGTCGGGCTTTTTATGGATGTGATACCTGCCGGTTTTGCTGTCGGTGTGGCCGCCTTTGGCGTCGGTTTTGCCGGGATGGGCGAGAGCGGAGGTGGCGGAGAATGTGATGGCCAGGGGTATGAAGATATTTTTCATAGAGGCGGGAAGCGTATGAAAAACTTTATTCGGCCGTCAATGCTTAATTGTTGCCTCACAGCGCCAGGGGCAGATTGCGTGTAGTCCACGTAGATCATGCGTAGAAAGCGAGGCCGCTGTCTTTTCTGCGGCGGAGCTCCGCGAGCATGGTGGACTCGGGCATGTCCTTGGCCCAGTCGGGCCTCAGCTGGTAATGCGGTTGATCCTGGATGCTCTTCCAGTTCCCTCCCCATTCGAGTCCGAGATCGATGCCGATGGTGGCCACGGCTTTGTAAAGCGGGCTGTCATCGAGGTATTTTCCGCTTTGCCAGACGCCGATGTCGAAAGCGAGGCCGAAGTTGTGATTGCTGTAGCCGGCGCTGGCATTGGTGACTTTTGAGCCCGGTTTGCTCCGACCTTGCGCATACAGCGCGGTCTGTTCGTCATAGGTGCGCAAACCGGAAATGATTTCGATGGTGATGCCGGCAGCTGCAGCTCGTTGCACCAGGGTTCGTGCATAGGGTTGAACACGAGGATGCAGTGTGATGATGCAGGCTTCACTGCGGGGATCAACGGTGCCCCCGGTCACCTCGACGGGCTGAACGCTGAGGGCATGCTGCCCGATGATGTGCTCATGGATGGCTTCCCAAGTAATCGGGCCTGGCTTGCCGTCGGCGGTGATGCCGAGAGCGGTTTGAACTTCACGGATGACGGTGTCGAGTTCCATGACACCGAGCTGGTGTCAAAAAAACACCCCGGCTCCTTTGGGGAACCGGGGTGTAAAAGAGATCAGGGTGGGCACTTACGTTACCTTTGTGGGGCGCGCCGGATACGCCAGCTCTGCCTGCTTCCACTACTGCTTGGCCATCAATTCTCTTTTTCTCATGTGTGTGGGGTAATGTGTTTCAGTTCCCGCTCGTTGCAGCGGCCGCTACGGGCTCGATAGGCGTCCAGTCCACGTAGAACTGCTGACCAGGGCGATAGACGTTGAGCAGTTCAGGATTGGCGATGGTGAGCTGCAGGCAGCCGCTAGGACTGAATTTCGAGAACGTGTTGTCTTCATCGGAGCCATCGGCGGGATAGGCACCTGATTTACAGACCGGGACGGCAGTGATTTGATCGCAATTTTCACCGAGTTTGACCTCGGTGATTTTAACTTTGCAGCGCATGGGCTTCATGAAGGATTTGGAGGTGTGGGGTTCAGTTCCCGCTCGTTGCAGCGTGCGCTGTGGGTGGATTGGCTGTCGAAACAACGGGAAGGGATGCGGCGACGAGCGGATCTTTGGGCAGCACGTAGGCATGCCCGGTCATGCCGGTGTATTGCTGTTGTGCGGCAGTGACCACGCCAGCCAGGCCAAGGAGTTCAGACTGCCTCAGGATTTCTTTGGCCGTGTTGGTATTGACGCCTTGCGCGTTGAGCACGGCGATCTGAGCCTGCGACTTGAGGATCACTTGTTCGACGATCTTCTCTTCTTCCGCATTGGCGAGCTGCTTGCCCATGGCTTCAGCGGTGACAATAAAGAGCTGACCAGGCGGTGAAGTAATTGCCGCTACAAGGCCCGCGCAAGATGTCATCGTGAGCATGCAGC